>NZ_JAENIL010000024.1 GCF_016595505.1 Pelagicoccus mobilis
ATCGCGGCACAAGGCCGCTCCCACTGGAGGTTTCGTAAGGAGGAAACCCTCCCCGTAAAAGGGCGATGAACCAAAAACAAACGGCGGTCTCTGTGAGACCGCCGTTTTTACTACCCCTATATATTACCCTAAACTATCAAACTTGAAATTGTGCGATTCGGATCGTGGCGTTGTTCGCCGGTGCGTTTCTGAATCTGGATACACTGTATCATGAGGTGGAGGATCTGGATATAGGACTTTGGGCTTACGGAAAGGGTGCCGGGTTATTGGGGGGATATTGTGTGATTGGGGTGTGTTTTTTTAACCACGAAGTGCACGAAGGACGCGAAGGGATTCTGCAGCGTTGTTGGGGACCACCGATAGCACCGATTTGCACCGATGTTTGTGGAGGGGATTGGCTCGTTTTGGGAGTGTTATCGGTGAATATCGGTGTCATCGGTGGTTGAATACCTATATCTTAGTTCGCCTTTCCCCTTTGGGCTTTGCGGCTCGCCGCGAGCGGCGGCCCTACAAAGGGGAGGGGGCTAGGATTTGGTGGTTCGGTCGATGGGGAGGGTGAAGGTGAAGGTGCTGCCGCTTCTGGGGTTGCTGGTGGCGGTGATGGTGCCTCCGTGGTCTTCGATGATGGATCGGCAGATGCGTAGCCCCATGCCCATGCCGTCTTCTTTGGTGGTGAAGAAGGGGGCGAATATTTGCTCGAGCTTTTCTTCGGGGATGCCAGGTCCGGAATCGGCGACTTCGCAAACGATATTGTCGTCTTGGACGCGGGTGGAGATGCGGATCAGGGCGTCGGCTTCGCTCGCCTGTAAGATGGCTTCGGTGGCGTTTTTGACGAGGTTGATTATGGTTTGTTGGATTTGTATCCTGTCGCCGAATACGTTTGGGATTTCGTTTTGGAGGTCTAGCTGTAGGTGGGTCTGTTTGATGATGAGGTCGCTACGGAGGAGGGTGAGGGTATCGTGGATGAGGTCGTTGAGGGAGAAGTTTTCTTGTTCGGAGACGTTCTTTTTCATCATGGAGCGCAGGCGGCTGACAATGGCGCCGGCTCGTCGGTTGTCGCTCACGATATCGGTGAGGATCTCTTTGATCTCGTCGAGGTCGGGATTGTCGAACTCGAGCATGCGCAGGGCGGCTTGGGCGTTGCCCATGTTTGCGGCGAGGGGTTGGTTGAGCTCGTGGGCGAGGGAGCTGGAGAGTTCGTTGAAGATGGAGATGCGGGCGATGTGGGCGAGCTCGGACTTGAGGGTGTTGATGCTGGATTCCGATTTGATTCTTTCGGTGATATCGCGAGTGCAGATGATGTAGCCGAGCGGTTTGCCGTGGGGGTCGGTTTCGCGGTTGATGCGGGCGTCGACGTAGAGGTCTTCGCCGGATTTTCTGCGGTTGGGGATGGAGCAGTGGAAGGAGTCTTGGGGAGCAGCCTTTCTGGCGAGGGAGACTTTGATCATCTGGAGCTCTTCGCGTGGGAAGATGATTTCGATGTTGGCTCCGGTGGCTTCCTCTTCTTTGAAGCCGTAGACTTCTTCGGCTTGGGCGTTCCAGCTGTTGATTCTCCAGTGTGTATCGGTGGATATGATACAGTCGTGCGAGGCTTCGAGGATTTTCGCTTTTTGCTGGAGGGCGCGTTGCACGGACTTTTGCGCCGTGGCGTCTGTCATGATGCCGACGTAGTGGCTGGTTGTGCCGTTGTCGTCTTGTACAGGGGAGATGGAGAGGGCGTTCCAGAAGGGAGTGCCGTCTTTGCGGTAGTTGAGAATTTCGGTTTTTAGCTTCCGGTGGCTTTTTATGGCGTCGCGTATTTGAGCGACGGTGTCGGGATCTGTTCCGGAGCCTTGCATGATGCGTGGGTTTTTCCCGATCACTTCTTCCGAGCTGTAGCCTGTCATTTTCAGGTAGCTGTCGTTTACGTAGATGACGGGGAGGTCTGGTTGCTGGGCGTCGACGATGATGCAGGCCTCGCTAGTGGCGTCGAGGGCGGCGAGGCGGAGCTTTTCCTTGGACTGGTTGTGGTGGTAGCTTGTGACGTCGTGGGCGATGCCTACCATGGAGTAGACGAGACGGGACTGGATGATGCCGACGAAGCAGTTGTCGAATACGACGAGCTTGCCGTTGGGGCCTTGCTCGATGGACTCGAGGTTGGGGAGCTTGAACTTGGCTTCGACTGCTTTGCGGAAGGTCGGCAGGGTGCTGGGGTTCTCGAGCGGCATGAGCTCGATCTGCTTGCGTCCGAGGAGTTCTTCGGGGCTCTCGAATCCGTAGGCTTTGGCGATCGCTTCGTTTGCGTAGGTGAAGCGGGCTCGCTCGGCGATGGCGGCGACTTGGTCGTCGATGGGGTCGTCGAGCGAAATGGGGGGATCGAAGGAGAGTTGGTAGACGAGGTCGTTTGAGTTTTCGAGCACGGCGAGGATCGCTTTGGCGACCTCGGTGTGGTCTGGCTGCCCTTGCAGTGAGTTTGTATCCGCCGTTTCGGATTGATTGGTGGGCATGGGCTCGTCGCGGTAGGTGGTTTCGGGGGCGGGGCGGGTTTGCCCCGTGGGGTTATGCGGTCACTTCGGCGGGGCGAACGCCGGCGTTGTCGGCGAAGCGGACGAGCTCGACGATGGAGCTGGCTCCGAGCTTGGCCATGATGCGTCCGCGGTGGACTTTGATGGTCTTTTCGGAGGAGCCGAGGGCTTCGGCGATGGCTTTGTTTGGGATGCCGGTGATGACGTAGGTGAACACTTCGTACTCTTTTTCGGTGAGTTCGTGGAGCTTGCGTCGGGTGCGGGAGGTTTGCTCTTCGGACTCGGTGAGTTTGCGGCCGGCTTCGAGGGCGCGCCCGATCGCGTCGAGCAGGGCCGCTTCTTCGAAGGGTTTGGGGAGGAAGTCGATGGCGCCTGCCTTGATGGCTTGCACGCTTTCGGGAATCTGGCCGCTACCGGTGAGGAAAATGATGGGGGTGTTGATCTTGCCGATGTTGAGCTCGTTTTGCAGCTCGAGGCCGGACATCTCTGGCATGTTTATATCGAGGAGAATGCAGTCGGGCTTGCGTTCGCACTTCAGGAAATGGTGGGCGGATTCGAAGCATTCGACTTCGAAGCCGTGAGCTCTCAGCAGGCGTTGCAGGCTGCGGCTTACGGTCGGGTCATCATCGACGACGGCGATCAGGGATTTCATAGGGCGGGCAAGGGTGATGGATGGTTCAGATCTTTAAAAACTCAGTAAATACCCGCTTCTGGCTTAGGCAAGTTTTTGCATGATTTTGTGGAGGGAGGAGGGGGAGGGGGGCTTTGTGTTGAGGGACTGATTGGGTTGATGTGTTTTTGACCACGAAGGGCACGAAGGGATCCTGCAGGGGGCGTCGGCGTCAACTTAAGCGCTCAAGGGCTCTTCATCTTCTTCTTCATCCGCTTCTACTTCTCGCTGGGAGAGCGATGTTCCAGGCTTGGAGTCTGTGTTTTTAGGAGAAGATGAAGAAGGAGAAGCAGAAGAAGATGATATCGAAGGCGGTTCTTCAGATAAGTTGACGCCAATGTGCAGGGGGAGGTTGTTCGGGGGGGCGGGTTCCAGGGGTTCAGGGAGCTGCGGCTCGCTGGCTAGGGGCGGCCCTGAGAGGGAGGGCGATTTTGGGGGCTGTTAGGGTGCGGATTGGTTGAAAACCATTAGATTGTATAAAATTGTATATATGTGGAGTTTTGGGTTGAAAATAGTGTTTTAACGCGGAATGTAGTTTGTTGTATAAAATGTAAATATATTCGGTTTTATTACATTGTATTACCTGTTTTAGGTGTTTGTGTAAAACTGTGAAAAACCTGTTTGTGCCCGTTGACAATGCGGGGAAATAGGGGTGTTAAGCGATCCGTATATAATCTTCAGTTTTAGTCGGATCGTTGCCTCAGGCTTTCTCTTACTTGAGAAAAAATTGTAAAATCGGGTTGAAAAAAGAGGTAATCGGAACATCAATCGGATAGTGTCCTGTTACCCGCTTTAGACTCCTCTTGAGCTTTGGACGCTTGGCGTTTGTCGGCGAATTTCACCCCATGAAAGTCCCCGATATGGCGGTAGCTTTGAGTCACTCGATCGGCTCTTTCACGATGTATCGAATTACGTGATACTTACATAACGCTTTATTATAGCGTTTGATTTTCCTCGGGGTAGATAGCGAGTCGTTCCTGGCGATTGGCGAACTGTCCGCTCTTTTCTTCACTTCTAAATCCGCTGGACTTTCTCTTGATCCAACTTGTGGGAGCACTGCCCTCCGTTCCAGCGGTCGCACATTTCTCGTCTGTGCGTTTTGTAGCCTAAGTTAACCAACTAAACCCAATATGAATATGGAATGGTACTGTATTCACACTAAGCCGCAGAAGGAGCTTTCGTTGGCTTCCTATCTTGGTGACGTGCTCGGCTTGGAAGTCTATTATCCGCGTTTTAGGACCAAGAAGGTGACGCGTCGGGTGAAGCGCATGGTCGTCCAGCCGCTGTTTCCGAGGTATCTCTTTTGTCGTTTCAATTTGGCGGAGCATTTTCGCTCTGTGCAGTTCGCTCGAAACTCTCTTGGTCCGGTTCATTGCGGTAATTCGCCGGTCGCTGTTTGCTCGGCGACGATCGAGCGGATGAAGGAGGAGTTTGGCGAGGTGTTGTCGGAATCCCCGACGGACACTGGATTTTGCAGCGGAGACTGTATCCGAATTTTGGATGGGCCGATGCAGGGCGTGACCGGAACGGTGCTGAAGAACTTGGGCGCGGGTGAGCGCGTGGAGGTATTGCTCGATTTCTTGAACTGCGACACGCGGGTAAATATAGCGACGTCCAGAGTGGATTTGGCTGAGTTTTAGCGGAGGGGCTGCGCTAGCTTCTGCTATCTTTAAAGAAGGGGTTTGTATGAGAAGATCATCACTTTTCGAAACGCGTTTGTGGAGGATGTCTTTGATCCTCGTGGCGTTAGCCGGAGCGAGCTCTTGGGCGGGTGTTTTAGGGAGAAACTGGGCTACGCAGTATGAGACGATCGTTAGCGGTGGCTATGACTCGAATGTGAATGGGGTGCGGGTTGGTGAGATCTCTGACGGGTATGGGTCGCTTTATCAATCGGTGACTGTGTCCCGCGTGAACACCCTGACCTCGGTGGAGTTGGTGGGAGACATCGAGCAGACGCTTTTCTTTTCCGAGAGCGATGCGGACTTCCTTGATGGTGGGGTGGAGTTGAGCGCGAGCTATCCTAGAGAGGGAGGGGACGTGATTCATTGGGATGCGAAGACTTATTGGAAGGATGATTCGGATGTCGATTTGGATGAAGGCTTGCGAATCGGAGTCGAAAGCTACGGAGCTCGTGTGGGAGGAGAATGGTTTCATTCGCCTAAGGCGGGGTTCAGGGGATCCATTCATGGCAGGGTGGCGGACCGGTCGCGCGATGGCTTTAGCACTACAAGGTCGTTGACGATGAGGACTGGGTTCAGTCACGCGTGGCGTCCTGAGGGGCGTTGGAGCGGGGAGTATGCCCTCAAGCTTTCCGAGTCGGATGGCGGAAGTGGAACGGATGCGGTGCATCACATCTTTGGTTTGCGTTCTCACGGGAGGCTGTCCTCGAAGATAACGGGGGACGCCCTGGTGGGTGTCCGGAATTCTTCTTTCGATGGATTGTATGACTTTTCGGATACGGGCCCAATTGTGACGGCAGATCTGACCTGGGTGGCTTCGCCTCAATTCAACGCGACCTTGGGCTTGCTCAACGACTACGACTTTTCGGCTAATGGGGACGTCACATTGCGAACTTCAGCTAGGCTGCGTCTGAGGAGGGACTTAGGCCGCGGGCTCAAGGTAGAGCTAAGGATTGGTGGAGGGCGTTCGTCCTTCGAGAGCCAGTTGGATGAGATCGAGCGGACGGATGATTACTGGGATATTGGCGGGCAGGTCGAGTATTCCTTTACGCAACGCTACTTTCTGCGTCTGGCGGCTGACTGGGTCGATAGCGAATCAAGCGAGCCTGCTTTGGATGTAGGGCGAACTGTGGTGAGTCTACGCAGCGGTTGGAGATACTAGGTAGGAATCCAGAACGACAATAACTATGCAAACAACTCTTGTTTCTCGAAGAACGGAAGCCGGCATGCGGGGCTTTCTAGGATCTATCCCGGCGCTTCTGTGCGTTTCTCTGTGGCTGGCTTTGAGTAGCGTGTGCAGCGCGGAGGTAGTGGATACGGATGATTATCGGATCAATCCTCGGGACTTGATACAGTTTCAGATTTACGAGGAGCCGGATACGTTGATGGTGCAGAGGGTTTCGGCCAAGGGCGAGTTGCCGCTTCCGATGATTGGGGTGGTGAGCGTGTCTGGATTGAGTTTGCGAGAGGCCGAGGCGAAGCTGAGAGATCTGTACATCGAAGGTGAATTCTTTGTGGATCCTCAAGTGATCCTGGTGCTCGAGCAATATTCGGAACAGACGGTCTCGGTGTTGGGTCAGGTCAATAAGCCGATGCGTATCGTGTTTCCTGTGGAGGCGAGTCGGCTGAACATCGTGCAAGCGATCACGATCGCGGGCGGTTTGACTCGGCTCGCTCGCGCGGATTCGGTGCAGGTGACGCGAATTGGGGTTAACGGCTTGGAGAAACGCACGATCGTGAATGTCGAGGCCTATCTCGCGGATAAGCGTCGCAAGGCCGAACCTGAAGAACAGTTCGAATTGCTGCCGGGCGACATCGTTTTCATTCCGGAACGTACGTTCTGACGCGGCTTTCAGAAGCCTTCTTTTTCACTGCCTCTTGCCAACTTGTATTTGCTGCCCCCTCGCGTTGAGGGAGTATCAGCTCTGACATTATTGTATGAACTCGGCCACTACTTTGTCGCAAGTTCCAGCCTCTTCGGCTCAACATCGGTCCACCTCGTCCCCGCTTGTCTTAGTGGGTGATTGTCTGGTGGTCGCTTTGTGTATGGTGATCGCGTACGTGCTTCGCTACGTGCTGAACATCGGAGTGGTGAACGATGTGCCGCCTCGTCCGGGTGTAATTGAATATTTTATACACTACTCAGCTGGGTTCGTGTTGTTCTTCCTGCTGGCGATGAACCTGAAGCTCTATGATTCGAATGTGACGGCTTCAGTGGAGCGTTCGACGATGCGGCTGGTAAATGTGTCGTTGTTTTGGGCGATCATGTTTCTCGGTTCGTCGTTGATCCTTAAGTTGAGTCCGCCGATTTCACGTTTGTTCGTTGGCTATTCGTGCGCGTTGATGTGTGGACTTCTGCCAGCTTGGCGTATCGCTTACTTGAGGGCGGCGAAGCGAGTTGGCTTCGATAAGAACTTGGTGAAGCGAGTCCTGCTGGTCGGGTGCTCGCCAGAGCATACGGAGCTGGTTGAACGCCTCACTTCGAACGCGAGCGGGACTTATGAAGTGGTTGGCGTTGTCACTACCACGGAATGTGCGGAGGCGTCGTGCCGGGACTTGCCGATCGTGGGAAGCCTTGATCGTCTTGACGAGACGCTGGCGGAGTTGGAAGTCGACGCGATAACGGTCGCCGATTTGGAGCTTTCTTATGATGCGATTCTTGGAATTGCGAAGGTGTGTGAACGCCGGTTTGTGGAGTTCACTTTGGTGCCGGGCGAGTTCGAGGTCTTTTCGCAGTGTTTGGGGCTTCGGATGATTGGAAGTCAGCCGGTGTTGGGGATTGCGGAGTTGCCGCAGAACCGAATCTTCAGCCGCATCGTGAAGCGCGTGGTGGATCTGGTGGGTTCTATGGTTGGTCTGCTGATTACGGCCCCGATTACACCGATCGTGGCTTTCTTCATTTGGAAGGAAAGTCCGGGGCCTATCATTTATCGCCAGACTCGCATGGGGAAGGGCGGGAAGCTGTTTACGATTTATAAGTTCCGATCGATGAAGCTCGCGTCGGAATCGGACGGCAAGGCACGCTGGTGTAAGCGCGACGACCCGAGGCGCCTGAAGTGCGGGGCATTTCTGAGGAAGTGGAACATCGACGAGCTTCCGCAGTTTTGGAATGTTTTGAAGGGGGATATGAGCTTGGTCGGACCCCGTCCGGAACGTCCGGAGCTAATTGTGGATTTTCTCGATAAGATCCCTCACTACCAAAGTCGCCACTCTGTAAGGCCTGGGATGACAGGCTGGGCTCAAGTGAATGGCTTGAGGGGAGACACGAGTCTGGAAGATCGGATACAGCATGATCTTCAGTACATCGAGAATTGGTCTCTCAGTCTGGATATCACGATCCAGGTACGCACTTTGTTTCAGTACAAGAACGCGTACTGAACTAACCAAGGCGCTCGGAGGGCGAGCCGTTCCGTTTTCATTTGATTAGAGTTTTCCGGAGTCTCGCGAGGGGGCTCGGGAAGTTACGTTAACGCTAGGAATCCTGTTACATCCAATGAAGCTAAGGATAATCATTCTCTTCACTATCGCTATCGCTGTCATTGCAGCGGTAATTACCTCAAACGCATCGGCTTGGGGTTTGTAATAATATATTGAATACTAAACGCCGCGAAGTTGATCGCGGAGCTCGGGGTAGAGGGTGGATCCTCTGTTTAAGACCCGGAGCTCTAGTCGGATCGTGCTTTCGCGCTAGGGCCAACTTCTTGAAACTCACGAACGAACATGTCAGAATCCGAAACTCCAGAAAATCCGCGTTCATCGAACAATGGTAAGCACGAACGGAACGGTGAGGGCTCTTCTTCTCTTCAGCCCGAATGGCGGACCTCCAGGGGAGGGGCGCCGGCAAAGCCTGGCTCGTCTTCGAAGAGTGGTTCGCAGACGGAGGAAAGGCCTGCGAGCGAATTGGTATCCCGTGTGCGCGCGTTTCTCTCGATAATCCGGAGTCGCTGGATTTCGGGAGCTGTTGTCGCGGTGCTGGTAGGAGTCGCCTTCGTGTATTTCGAATCTCGTTACACTCCGGATCAGACTGCGGTGACAACGATGCTGGCGCAGAGCACAATGGACGAGCTTTTGCTTTCGAGCCTTGTGCCGGGGAAGAAGAAGGACTCGCAGGAGAATTTCTTGCAGAACCACTTGTCGGTGATGAAGAGTCGACGGTTCAGCGTGGCCTTGGCTAAGGAGTTTACCAGGGAGGAGCGGGCTGCCATAACCGCGCATTTCATGCTTCCCGGGCAGCAGCCTTCGATGGCGTCTTTCGAAGGGATGTTGGCCAAGCGTACGGACGCGACTCGGCAAAAGAATCGCGAGTTTTTCACGCTGAGCTTTCGCCATCCGAAACCTGACATCGCTGTGATGGTGGCGAATCGGATGTCTGCCACTTACCTCAAGCTTGTGCAGGAGGAGGTGAAGGAAGCGAACGAGCGGGCTGCCGAGATGTTGCGCGTGCAGGCCGAGCAATTGCAGTCGGAGATCAGCGAGCTCGAGGAGAAGCAGCGCGCCTTTCGCTTGGAGCATGGGATCATTTCGTTGGAGGAAGGAAACAGTCTTTTTGGGAATCGTTTGCGTCGCATCGACCAGACGCGTTCCGAGCTCAAG
Source organism: Pelagicoccus mobilis (assembly GCF_016595505.1). Taxonomy (GTDB): domain Bacteria; phylum Verrucomicrobiota; class Verrucomicrobiia; order Opitutales; family Opitutaceae; genus Pelagicoccus; species Pelagicoccus mobilis. Next base: position 9,447 of record NZ_JAENIL010000024.1, read on the forward strand.
ATCACGCGAATGCGCTTGGAGGCAGAGGTGCGGGAGGCGAAAGAGGATTTGGAGAAGGACGAAATGCCTTTCCAGAATCCCTTGCTGGCAAGTTTCGCGAATACGCCGGAGTTGAGGGAAGAGGCGGGGCGCCTCGAGGCGCAGAAGCGGGTCTTCTCTTTGCGCTATGGCCGCAACCATCCCAAAATGAGGAACTTGGAGGGACAGATCGCCAGCACGGATGAGCTTCTTAAACGCAACTTCGAGCTCGCGTACCGAGATCTCGAGAATCAGTACCAGAGCTCCCTGACGATGGAGCAGGAGTTGGACGAGGAGTACGAGGAGACTTTTGCCCAGGGAATCGAGTTCGGGCGTTCCGCGAACCAGTTCCTAGTTGTCGAAAGCGAAGTTGATGCGAAAAGAGAGGCGTTGAACGGCCTGCTGCGTCGGGTGAGCGGAGCCGCCATGATAAGCAAGCTTCCGACGGATGTGATGAGGCTGGTGGACCCGGCCTATATCGCCCGTCCGCGATTGTCTCGACGCAAGTTGTCGTTCCTGCTCGGCAGTATGTTGATCGGAACGGCGTTCTTCGGAGTGCCGGTGGTTCGCCATCTCTTTGACCAACGCTTGAAGGGTGAGACGGATGTCGAGAGGGAGCTGGGCAAGGGACTGATCGGCGGGGTGCCTCGTATGGGTCGTGTCCGCGCGGCGGATCGTCCGCATGTGGTCGGGCAGAATTCGGCTCCCGAGAAGGTGGAACCGTTTATGTCGATCATTGCCCAGATCGAGTTGCTCACGAGCCAGGTCGGGCCTCAGTCGTTTTTGGTGACCAGTACGGCTCCGAGGGAGGGCAAGTCGACCATCATTTCGAATCTAGCCGCTGGATACGCACAGATTGGCCGTAAGACCTTGCTGGTGGACGCGGACATGAGAAGGCCTTCGCAGCACCAGTGGAACAAGGTTAAGAGCAACAGCGGGATTCTGAGCTGGGCAGAAGCCGGTTGCAATATGGATGACATCCTCGCCGAGGATTCGCCTTTGGGAATCGAGCGGCATGATTCGGGGGTCTATCTCTTGCCGGCGAGCGGCGTGCATCGCCAGCCGACTCAGTTCCTCACCTCTCCCAACATCAAGAAGCTGTTCGAAGCGTTGCAGCAACGCTTTGATGTGATCTTGGTGGACTCGCCGCCGGTTGGGCTCTTCTCCGATGCTTTGGCTCTGGCCCAGTGTTTGGGTGAAACGATACTGATCGCTCGCGAGTCGAGGGCTCCCATCGATCAGATTCGTCGAGTGATTGCGGACGTCGACAATACGCCGGCTCCTGTTCTTGGCGTGGTCCTCAACGACTACTCTCGCAGCAGCGTCAATCCGCGCTTGGTGTACTGCGACATGGTCCAGAACTACGGACAAAGAGTGGTGAAGCGGAAGAAGGATGCGAAACCGGCTCCTGCCAGCAAATCGCTGGTTGGAAAACTCATGGAGGAAGACAAGGGGTGAATTGCTCGCCCTTTGTTTTCTGTTTTGAAATTTGGATACGAAGTTTAGCATGAAGTCAGATGTTCAGCTAAAGGAATCCTCCGATAAGGCCGGCTTGGCGGAGGACGTTGCAGAACCTCAACGCTCGCCCCGCTTCTTGTGGCTGATTCGCGGGGATGAAGGGTATGGGTTTCGCAAGGCGAATCTCGGGCTCATCCAGCAGCTGCGTGAGAGATCCGTCGATATCGGTTTTGTGGCCATTAGGCCTGGTGTTTTTGCTGAGGAAGTGGCGGCTGCGGGGTACCCGCTTTGGTATCTCGAGCGTTTTGAGGGCGACAAGGAAATTACTAAGCGAGGCTGGCGGTTTTTATTGGGCAGCTTGCGTTTGTTCTCCTCCGCTTTCGTGAATCGACACGCGCTTCGTGAGGCCATCCGCTCATTTCAGCCAGATTGGCTTCATGTATCCATAAACGGGTTACTTGTTATGTGCGGGCTTGGCGCTCGGTGGTGGAAGGTGCCAGGCTATTGGCATATCCACAATACGATCAGCTCCAAGCTTCCGTTTGAAATGCAGGCCTTGGGGTATCAGGCCTTGTGCCGCATGTTGCGTGTCAATCCGATCGCAAACAGCCGCCATACGGCTGATTCTCTGGGCGGCTCCCTGTGTCCTGCTGGCGTTTGTTATCCGGGGTCGGATGAGGATGTGTATTCCTTGGAGGCTGAGTTTAAGAAGGTTTCGTATATCGATTTGGACGTGAACCCGACTTTGCCGAGTTTTCTGATCGCGGCTCGCATGGTTCCCGAGAAGGCCCAGGACCGATTGGTGGAAGCGGCGATCGAGCTGTATGAAGCGGGCAAGAAATTTTCGCTCATTCTGGTGGGAGGTCCTTTGGATTCCCGTTATGCAAAGCGAGTGCAGGCTCGTGTCCTCAACGCTAAAGTCGATCACCTAATCAAGGTGTTGGGCTCTGTGAAGGACACCCGTCCGTACATCGAGTTCGCCGATGTGGTCATCAATAGCCGGGTCGATGCGGAGCCGTTTGGCTTGTCGGTGGTTGAGGCGATGCTGATGGAGAGGCCGGTGCTGGCCTTCGAATTGGGAGGTCCTTCGGAAACGGTGTTGGACGGCGAGACGGGTTGGCTAATTGATACGCCGTCGGTGGAAGGGTATCGCAAAGGGCTTATTCGTGTTCTTGAAGATCGCGAATCTTGGAATTCGATGGGTAAGGCTGCGCGGCGAGTCGCAAGCCAACGATTCTCTCTGCAGGCGACAACGGAGAGTTATCTCGATATTGTGGGCGCTAAGGTGCCCTCGACTTTAGGAGCGTAGATGGCGGTAGAATTGACAGGCATTCAAGGGGTGGGACATGTCCAGCCTCGTGAGGGCGAGAGTCTCGCAAAGGGGAGGTTCGAGTTTTCGGACATTCTGCAGTGTTATCTCATCTGCTTCGGTCTTTTTGGGCAGCAGGCTATGGTGATTGCCGCTACTGGACTGGGGATTGATACAAGAGTGTTTACAGTGCCTGCTCGTGGGCTTCTTTCGGTCGTCGCGTTGACTGTATTGGTCTATTTAATACTGAAGTCGAAGCGATCGGTACTTAATCTGTCTTTTCTGTCGTTTACTCTTTTTTGGGGCGCTTACGGACTTCGAGTCGCATTGGAATTGAGCTCGCGTGTCGATGTGGTGCAGGAGGCGGGCCGGTTTACCGGTGGATACATCGCGACGATGGCGTTTGGAGCCTGCTTCCTTCCGGGGCTGGCCATTCTGGTTAATGGTTCGTGGAGGCTGAGAGGATTGACCCGAAACCTTGCTATTTTGCTCACGGGGGGCACGGGAGCGGCGATGATCTATTTCTATGGAGGGCATTTGCTGAACTTCCAAAACCGTATGTCCTCAGGGCAAGTGGTGGGCGAAGTCACTACGATCCATCCTTTGGCTCTTGGGTATCTCGGCTCGGTGCTATGTCTTTTCGCTCTGTACACCTTCGCGTGTCGGAACGCTTCCTTGCTTCTACGTTCGTGCATTGGAGTGGCGCTGGCTGCGGTGGGTGTTTTCTTGTTGGTCGGTAGTGCCTCCCGCGGACCGGTCGTGGCGTTGGCCGTCGTCTATTTCGTGTTGCTGATCAGTAAGACGCGTCGGCTTGATTTCGGCCGCGTGTTTTTTCTGGGAATGCTCTTTGTGGTATTGGCGGTAGGCGTTGTCATGCTTGTGAGGTTTACCGGTAGTACGGTGCTCGATCGACTTCTTTACACGGGGCATTTGCTCTCGCCTGGGTCGGGTGGAGCAACGCGACTCAATCTTTTCCAGCAAGCTCTGGACCGTTTCGTTGAATCTCCGGTGATCGGGTCGGGCTTCACGCTTCGTTCGGTTGAAGGAACGGATATGTATCCACACAATCTGATACTGGAGTCCCTTATGGCGACTGGCTTGCTCGGGACCGTTCCGCTGATGATTCTAATCTTCATGGGTTTTGCCGCTTCTTGGCGAATCCTGACCCGGGACCCTGAGATGTCATGGATCCCGCTTTTGTATGTTCATTTCCTGACTGGATCGATGTTTTCGGGCGCTATCTATTCGAACGTTGAGTTGTGGTTGGCATTGGCTGCGACACTCTCGTGTGACGCTTGGCTGCGAAAGAAATCCGCCGAGGAAAAGGAAAGTGTAGAATACGAAGTTTGAGGGAATCGGTCGGATTTGGTATTCAGTGGTTTCAACGGTAAATATCGGTCGCAATGAGTGTTGTAGCAGAAGATTTGAGAGTTCGTGACGGTGGTGCGGATACGGGGCTGCATTTGGGGAAGATCTTTTTTGTGCTCTCTCGCGCTGAACATGCTCGCATGTGGAGGAGAGTCTTGCGTTTGCGCGCGTTTTTCGAATCGGCGCACGTTGCTGGATTTGAGCGTGTAGGCGTTCCTGTTCTGCACAAGCACACCTACGAGTGCCTTGGTAAATTTGCCCATCGAAAGTTCTGGGGACGGTTGCCCGTTATGTTCAAGTCCGCTCGCAGGTGTATGAAGAACGTGGGGACGTCGGATGTATGCTATGCTTTCAGTTTGGACACGCTCATTATGCTTTACGTGCTGAAGCGTATCACTGGATCGACGACGCAGCTTGTCTATGAAGTGGCTGATGTTCACCCCAAGTTGAGCTCCTATTCGCTAAGGGGGCGTCTGCTTCGGTTTGTCGAGAGGAACCTAATCAAGCGCTCTTGCGCGGTGGTGTTGACTTCTCCCGAATTCAAGTCGGGGTATTTTCAGAAGGTGCAGAAGTTCGTCGACTTTCCTTCGGTGGTGATCGAGCACAAGGTCGAGCTCGCTGCTGAAAAGAGAGAGCAAATTCTCTTCGAGCGGGTGCGGGGCGACGTACTGGTCCTTGGATACTTTGGTTTTATGAAGTCCGTGGAGTCTTTCGAGCTTCTCATGAAGATCGCAGAGGCGGGGCAGGGACGCGTCGAGATTCAGTTCCACGGATTGTTTGTGCGGCCGTTGGATGTGGAAGAGTGCATCCGGCGAATCTCCGAATTGCCCAACGCAGAATATTGCGGCCCTTACCGCTCTCCTCAAGACCTCGAGACTGTCTACCGGGGAGTGGATGTTGTTTGGGACGCTTACTGCGAAGGAGACAATGCTCAGTGGCAGAGAACGACTCGGTTTAGCGAATCCTGTTTTTTCCGGCGCCCGGTGATTTTCGAGTCGGAGACATCTGATGGGAAAATAGCCGAGCGATTTGGGCTGGGGTTGTCTATGTCCTTCGAAGATCCGGAAAAGTGCGTGCAAGATGTGCTGTCAATCGACGACAGCTGCCTGCGTAGGTGGTTTAACAATTTCGACAATCTGCCACGTAGCCTCATTTTCTACGAACACGAATACGAAGATCTTGTGGAGTTGATCTCCCAAGCTGCGAATTCGGCCGAAGATTAACCTGCTGGAATGCGGCGGGATATCGCCGTGGCGTTGCCGATCGGGCACACTTAAGAGTGTCCAATTTGTCGATACGAACTTGGTTTGGAGATTGGATTTGAATCATGAAAAATAGCACTACCCTTTCGGAGAAACAGGGAGGCGCATCTACTGATCGTCATGTTTCTATGCCAAAGCAGTTCGCCCCTCAGTGGAGGAATCTCCGTCGGCTAGCCTATTACTGGAAGCGAAACAATTGGATGTTTTATCTGCCGTCATTGTGGAGCGACTACGAAGACGTGAAGATTGATCGGCCGATTTTTCTGCTTGGAAATCAAGGCGATGGAGTGACGCTCATTTCTCGCTTTTTGCGTCGTCACACTGACGTTGTTTCGGTGACGGGAAACTGGAAGTATTGGTCGGGAGCCGACGAGATGCAGAGAGTCATGGAGTATCGGCTGCCGAGGAAGCTGCGGCTGGCAGGTAAGTTGACTCGGACGGATCCCCCGCACGAAAAGTACTATCAGCCACGGAGTTGGTCTTACGGGTGCGACGAGCTGTATGAGCGGTATCACGATATCGAGCGGGAAGCTTCGCTGGAGGATAGTAGCGATCTGAAGAAGACAATTCGGGAGTGTATCGTTCGGTTTTCGTCGAGTGAGACGGCGCGGTTCTTGGACAAGAGCCAGGTCTACACCTTGAAGACGCGCTACATCCAAGCTTTGTTGAGCGATGTTGATCCGCACTTTGCCTTGATCACGCGTGATCCTTATGCTGCGTGCTACCGGGCCGCTAAAGGCAAAGCGCGCGATATGCGGTGGTATTCGAAGTTTCTCTCTTTCGACGAGCGCTTTGAGCTTTGCCAGCAACATTGGAAAAACTGCATGTCAACGGTGTTGGAAGACTCGAAGAGTCTCCGTCGTTTTAAGGTGTTCCAGTACGAGGACTTCCTGCTGGAGCCAGAGTCAAAGACGCGAGAGATGTGCGAGTTTCTAGGACTTGATTACGAAGAGGAGATGATACCTGCGGCCCATCAAAAAGTGCCCTTCGCGACGAAGTTTAATCAGCGTTGGTACCCGTTGAGACCAGAGGTGAACCAGGTGTACTACGACGCTCAAACCGAGGCTCAGTTGGATGCTGTTGAGCGAAGCTGTGGCGAGTTGGCTCATCTTTTTGGATACGAGCGTCCGAGGAAGTAGGAGTAGGGATTTCGAAACAATAGACCCAATTGAAATAGCGAATGAAGCAAATATTGCAGTCATATAGAAACGGTCGGCTTTGGCTGGCAGATGTGCCTGGCCCTAAGTGCGGCGAGTGTGACGTTAAGATAAGAGTTGAGTCCTCCGTGGTATCGGCGGGTACGGAAAAGCGGATGGTAGATCTCGCGAAGTCGAGCCTGTTGCAAAAGGCGATGAAGCGTCCGGATCAGGTGCAACGGATCATCCAGAAAATTCGGGCGGAGGGTCTGGCTGCGACTTGGGAACAAGTGAATGCGAGGTTGGATGCCCCAGTGCCTTTGGGCTACTCGCTTTGCGGGACGGTGGTTGAAACGGGCGTGGGCGCTTCGGACTTCGTGGTGGGGAAAAGGGTTGCCGCAGCCGGAGCCGGGTTTGCGTCGCACGCCCAGTTTGTGACGGTTCCCAGAAATCTGGTTGCTAAGCTTCCCACGGGTCTCACGACCGAAGAGGGGGCGTTTGGAACGGTTGGTGCGATTGCGATGCAAGCGGTACGTCAGGCCGAGGTGGCGGTTGGCGAGTATGTTGGGGTGATTGGGCTCGGACTGATTGGAAACTTGGTGGCTCAGATCTGTGTGGCTGCGGGAGCTCGAGTGGCGGCGACTGACTTGGACTCGGTTAAGCGCGATCTAGCTTCGGAGTTGGGGGTAGAGCAGGTCGGGCTGGACATCCGCGAAGTGGCGTTGCGTCTCGCTCTCGAGCGGGGACTCGACAAGATCATTATTGCGGCTGGCACGCAAAGCTCCGCTCTTATTCGGGCTTGTCCTGCGGCGTTGCGACACCGTGGACGCATTATCGTTTTGGGCTTTGTCGGCATGGATTGTCCGCATCAGGATTTCTATGACAAGGAGATCGAGTTGCGCATGTCGATGTCGTATGGACCGGGTCGATACGATCCTGAATACGAGGAACGGGGGCATGACTATCCTTACTCTTACGTTCGGTGGACGGAGCAGCGAAACATCGAGTCGTTTCTTCACTTGGTCGCCCAGGGGAGGATAGATGTGAGCAAGCTTGTTACGCATCGCTTTAGTTTTGAAAACGCTCTTGATGCTTATGAGTTATTGGAAAGCAAAACTCAGTTTATGGGCATCGTGCTGGACTATCCTAGCTCTTCGGTTGAGGGGGGCGAGCGTGATCATTCGACTACGGAGACCGGCTTGAAAAACGATGCGAATCAGGGGGATCCTTGCTTGGCGTTGATTGGAGCCGGGAATTTCGCCAAGGGCATTATTGCTCCGCTACTTAAGCGTTTGAAGGTTCCTGTGCACGCTGTTGCTACGACTCGTGGGGCTTCGGCTAAAAATAGTGCAGAGCATCTGAACGCTGAGTTCGCAACGACAGATGTAGAAACAGCGATTTCCGATGCTTCGGTGACTCATGTGCTTATCGCGACTCGCCATGAGGCTCATGCGTCGCTCGCAGAGCAGGCTTTGAGGGCGGGCAAGCTCGTACATGTGGAGAAGCCGTTGTGCACGAGCCGCGAACAGCTTGGAATGCTGAAGGAAACGGTTGCCGAACTTAGAGCTGAAGGCCGTATCAACGTTGGGTTTAATCGAAGATTTTCTCCAGTCGGGAATCTGATGGTAAAGGAACTTCGGGCCAATGCTGACAGTCCGATGACTGTTACCTTCAGAGTAAACGCGGGAAGCTTGGATCCCGACCACTGGTTTTATCAGGATCCTGGAGGTCGGCTTACGGCAGAGGGATGTCACTTCATCGACTATTGCATGTTTCTCGTGAACCGTCCTGTGCTTTCTGTTTCCTGCGCTCAGCAGGGGCAGTCTGGTCGTGCGTTTGACAGTTTTGTGATCACGTTGGTGTTCGAAGACGGATCTCAAGGGGTAATCGTGTATTCAGGGCAAGGAGACAGATCTTTGTCGAAAGAACGCATCGAAGTCTATCAAGCCGGGACAAGCTGGATCTTGGATGACTGGGCGAAGCTCTGGAAGTTCAGCAATGGGGCTCGGTCCAAGATCTACTCGGGAAAACAGGAGAAAGGGTGGCGTGAGGAACTGGAGCACTTTCTAGGGATCGAGGAAAGACCGGATCTCGCTCCCTCTTGGAGCTCGATCGTGAATGTGCACCGAGTGATGTTCGATACATTGGATACGGCTTTGGGAGCTAGTGTTACACGATGAAAATTCTTGTTTGCTACACTCGTTTTCCATGGCCCCTCAACAAAGGGGACATGTTGACTGTGTATAAATTGTTGGAGTTTCTCTCCGGCAATCATGAGGTCGATTTGTTAACGGCCAAGCCGCTGGATGAAAGCTATTTGGAGTATCTACCCGAGCGACTCGGCGAAGTGCATATGGTGAGTGACTCGATGGTGTCGCGTATCCCGCGCTCTGCTCGGTCCTTATTTACAGACAGATGCTTGCAGGTCGATGCGTTCATGAGCGGTTCTTTTATCGAGGAGCGTCAGAGATTGTTGGATACTGGGAATTACGATCTTGTTTACTCGCACTATATCCGGTCCTTTGGGCATGAGGACTTTGACAGTCATGGAGCCCGCAAGGTGATCGGTCTGCAGTTGTCGCATCAAGCTCACTTTGAGAAGGCGGCTAAGAATGAAAGCAATGCCATCCGCCGCTGGTTGTACGCCAAGGAGACCGAGAGGCTCAAGGTTTGGGAAAGTCGAATCGCGGGTTATAACGATCTCATTCATTTGATATCGCAAAGAGACTTGGAGGGGATCGATAACAATGATGCGTGGAGCTCTCGCGTATTCTTCAACCCTCACGGGGTGGACGAAAAGAAGTTTGTTCCATCTCCGGAGTCGCGGGTCGAGGGGCGAGTCGTGTTTACGGGCAACCTTGGGTTTCAGGCAAATGAAGATGCGGTGGTAATGCTGACAGAGGAGATTTGGCCTCACATCGAGAGGGAGTGTCCCAATGCCGAGTTGCTGGTGGCTGGCGCTCGTCCGACCGCAACGGTTCGAGCGGCTGTGGGGGCTGTTCGCAATGGGACTTTGGTGGCGTCTCCGGAAGATATGGTAGAAGTGATCCAATCGGGGGATGTCGCTGTTGACCCTTTGCGGGTCGGAGCGGGGCTTCAGAATAAGATTCTTGAAGCGATGGCTTGCGGTCTTCCTGTGGTTGCCACGCCACTGGCTAATGGAGGAATCGGCGCGAGGGATAGAAGAGAGATTATAATCGAGTCGGATCCCCGCTCGTTTGCGGACGAGGTTATCTGTTTGATTAATGATCGTGAACGTAATGCTGAGCTTGGGGTGAAGGCTCGCGATTTCATCGAGAAGTTGTGGACGTGGGAGTATCATTTTCAGCAGCTAGAGGAGCGCTGGACCGGGCTTGTGAACGAAAAGGCGATGGCGTAGTGATTTCATCTTTGGAACAGATAGGGCCGCACTTGCGTTCGGTTCGTAGATTGAAGCGGAGCCAGCTGGTTGGCCGCTTGTTGATGCGTTCCCGACAGGTGCGGATCGGCCTTCTGGGAGTGGATCGAGTGCTTCCAAGGTCTCGCCATGAGCTTGCCTCTGACTGGGAGCAACGCATCGATCGGTTTTCAGCGAATCGGGTAAGCCCACCGCTTCGGCCATGGGGCGATGTGGCAGGCCTGAGGTTTCGAGGGAATGCTGCTTGGCTCGCTGGAAATTCGGGACGAACGATGCAGCACAAGCGAGATTTAGCCCGGTTGGAGCTTCATTATCATGACTTCATGAAGCAAGGCATCATGGAGCCAAGCGAAGCATGGGAGTTTCTCAGCGGATACCTAAGTGAGCATCGGAATCGCGCGGCGGACTCAACGAACGAATGGCATCCGTACTCGGTATCCAATCGCTTGGCATCGTGGCTAGAGTTTCTGGCCCATGCGCCTTCGCCGGATGAAGCTGAGCTTCGAGAAACTTTGGCGAACGAATGCCTTTTGTTGGCGGACTTTGTGACCTGGCTTCTAGAGCGAGATATCGAGGCGAATCACCTATTGAAGAATCTGTGGAGTATCGCGTTGTGCGACCTTCTGCTCAGTCCGGACGAAAAGCGTATCGAAAGTTCGGTTAGGGCTTATGTCGCTGAGCTAGAGCGACAGGTGCTTCCCGATGGCGGACACTATGAGCTTTCACCAATGTACCACGCCAAGTTGCTGTTGGATGCGCGTTCGATCGAAACCTTGCTCGATGAGTCAGACGAGTCGGCTCGTTCCCTCCGAAAGATAGCTGGGAAGGCGGCTTCGTGGCTCGAGAGCTTCCGTATGTCCGAGGACGCTTGGGCGAATGTGAATGACTCTTGGACAGTGCCGGAACTAGCGAAGCGTATATGGAATGATGATACATGGAAGCCAGTGTCAGGCCTCAAGCATTTGGAAAATTCTGGATTTGTCCGAGGAACGATGAGCGATTGGAATTGGCTGTTCGATGTAGGAGGTGTAAGCCCGTCATTCAATCCGGGTCATAGTCATTCGGATGCTCTTTCGATTGTGCTTTATCACGGTGGAACACCGGTGATTGTGGATCCGGGGGTTTTGCACTATTCACCAAACGACGAGCGTCAGTTCCTAAAATCCTGTCACGCCCACAATGGGCCTTGCACTCGGTATTCCGATCATACCGAGTTTATCGGGACTTTTCGTGTGGGAAGTTCAGGGAAGGCGAAGTTCGAGGAGATGTCTTTCGAGGGAGATGAACAACGAGCGAGCGCGACCTTGGATGGATATCGTGAAGTGAATGTGCGGCGTGATGTCATGTTTCGGTACGAACGTGCCAAAATTACGGATACGTGGCGGTCGAACGGGGAGGAAAAGCCCGCGATATGGTCTCGTTTCCTTTGGAATGCCGTACTCTCTGATGTCGAGGATTGCCGGGTCGAAGCGAATCGGATCGTGTTACGGTTTAGCCCGCCAGAAGGAGGCAAGCAATTTGAGCTAGAGGTGAGGGTGTCGGGCGTATCGGACCCTCGATTGGGGGTTCAGGAATCCTTCTTTTCCGACGAGTTCGGAAAAAAGCTTTCGGGCGTGGAGACGATCGTCACGGGGAACGTGCGAGATGAGATGGCTCAAGTTTTTACGATGATTCGAGGCGTCGACTAGACGCACTAGACTGAAGCGGCTATTGGTCGGGTAAATGGTATCGACTATTGGGATACGTATTCGGACTAACGCTTTATTAAGATAACTGCCAAGAGAACTACTATGAAAATCGGGATATTTGGACTGGGGTATGTAGGGCTTACCACGGGCGCTTGCATGTTGCGAAGTGGCTTTGACGTGATTGGATATGAGATTTCTGACATCAAGCGCAAAGAGCTTGCTAGCGGTCGAGTGCCGCTTTGTGAACCAGGGGTAGGTCCTGTTGTCATTGCTGGAATCTCAGAAGGCAGGTTTCGGGTGGCGGATCACCCAAGCAAGGATGATCTGCCAGATGTGTTCTTCATTTCCGTGGGGACGCCCAGCGACGATCGAGGCGGTACTAATCTGAAGGCGGTTAACAGCGTGTTCTCGACCCTGGCGGACATGAGGTCGGATCTGGCTCTAAAGGGATCGGAGATCGTGCTCCGAAGCACGGTGCCCCCTGGCACCCTGGAGGTTTTTGCGCGGAAGTTTGAGGCTTTGTTTCGCGTGGTCCCTGTGGCGTTCTATCCTGAGTTTTTGAGGGAGGGAACCGCGATCAAGGATTTCGAGAATCCCCCGCAGACAGTGGTGGGAAAGCTGGCGAACTCGCCCAATCCGACAAAACTGATATCGATCTTCGAGCACCTCGACTTCGAGTATCGAGTTGTAGATGCAGTTTCGGCGGAGACTCTCAAGTTTGCGTGTAACGGATTTCATGCGTTGAAGATCTGTTTTGCTAACGAATTGGGCCGAATCGTATCCTCCTTTGGAGGAAATCCGCGGGAAGTCATGGAGTTGTTTGTGAAGGATACGCAGCTCAATATCTCGCCTCGCTATCTGCTTCCTGGCGCTCCGTTTGGGGGGTCGTGCCTGCCCAAGGAGACGCGATCGTTGCGCAATCTTAGCGCCAGCCGTGGCTTGCAGACTCCGACTATCTGCTCCTGTGAGGAGAGTAACCAGTCCCATTTCTCGTATGTGATCGATTGCATTCTCGCCCTTAACCCGAAGCGTTTGGCGATCTTGGGATTGGCGTTCAAGAAGGACACGGACGACATTCGCGAGAGTCCTACGGTAGAGATTCTCTATCGCCTCGCGGCCTATGGCGGCATCGAGTTCAGTGTTCACGATTACTTGGTGCGCCCTGAAACCGCGTTTGGCGTGAATCAACGATTGCTCGATAAGCTGATTTCGCTGCCGAAAATTTCGTTTAGCAATCGTGTTGGCGAGGTGCTCGAAGGAGCGGACACGATTTTGATAATGCACACCGACAAGCGATATGAGTTGGTGACTCGAAACTTGGAATGCCCAATCATTGACGTGGCGCGCTGGGAAGGAATGTCGCGGGCAAATACAGTCGGTATTCTGGAGTCTCGCCGTTCGTCAGGGGCGGGTGTGGGAATCGCCAACAAGGTTTCGATGTAGGCGAATGCCCCGGGCGGCCGTAGCACGGCTAATATGTACGGGGTTCGGATTAAGGTCTAATGTCGATAGACTTCTATAGCGGGTATGATACACAATGAAGGGCATTCGCGAATGAGTCACTTTCGTTGTGTTTCGTCTTTGTCGAAGGTGATCTTCGGCATTCTTTCGATTTCATTTTTGGGATCGGTGGCGCTTGCTCATGACTACATAGTCGTCTCGAGCGACGGCATTACGTTTCCAGCAGATGAGAATGGATACAAGATCCCGGACTTTTCGTACGCGGGATACAAGAACAGCAATGAGAGCCTTCCCACGTTTGGGGTTCACTACAGTTCTGTTGTTAACGTGGCAGCTCCGGTGGGGAACAAGGTTGTGAACCAAACGAACATCCAAAACGCGATTGATGCGGTAGAGGCTCTGCCGCTCAACGAGTATGGCTATCGAGGAGCGGTCGTGTTTGGAGCAGGAACCTGGAACGTCGTCGATTCAGGTTACGCGTTGAGAGTCGAAGAGAGTGGCGTCGTTTTGCGTGGCGCTGGAATGGACGCTACGATTATCCAGGATTACGACAACAACACGCCGACGGTTATCCAAATCGGTCCCCATCCGACGAATACTCCTAAAGAGATGTTTGACGAGGGGCGTGATGGTACGAAGTGGGATATCGTGTCAGACGTCGTGCATGTGGGGGATATGAGTTTTGTTGTGGAATCGGGGCATGGTCTTCGAGTCGGCGATGAGATCATCATAGAGCACCCATGTACCGCAGAGTGGATCAAGGCTGTGAGTAATGGAGGTGTGACAGAGGACGCTCCTTGGTCCGTGGGCGGGGTGCCGATTCGTTATTGGCGTACTGTGATGGCTGTGACGGGAGATCGGATCACGGTCGATGTTCCGGTGTTTTATTCCCTAGTGAGATCCATCTCTCAATGTTTTGTGTATAAATACACGGGGACGTACGTCGAGAACTGCGGAATGGAGAATCTGACTGTGGATGTCGATCACAACGGTATCAGTACTTTGGATATAGCTCCCTTTAATGGCATTCAGTTCAACAATACTAAGAACTGCTGGATACGTGGGGTACGGGCTTTAAATTTTAGGGCGTCGGGAATCGCGTTTAATGAATCGAGGAACTTCACGGTGAGCGCTTGTGAGTCCATCGATCCGCACTCGATTGTGGACTCAGCTCGCCGCTACAATTTTAATATCCGTGGGGGGCAGAACGGATTGTACAGGGATTGCTACGCGCGTCGTGGACGTCACAGTTACGTGACTAATGGGCATGGAATGGATTCGGGTAATGTTTATATTAACTGTGTATCCGAGGATCCATACAATGCGAGCGAGCACGGTCATCAACGCTGGTCTCACGGCTCCTTGTGGGAGAATTGCACTTTCCAAATTGTGGGAAAGCCGGAATCTCCCTATATCTTTGATGATAAGATGCTCTGGCTTGGGAATCATGGAGACAATTCCAATGGCCACGGTTGGGCGTCCGCTACCGCGGTGGCTTACAAGTCTACGGTGATTCCTCCTGGATACGGCATCGTCGCGAAACCTCCTACGGCAATGAGCTACGAGATTGATTGTGTGGGCGATTGGAGAAGTTCGCACTTTGCTCATGGAGACTTCCCAGGCGCAATTGATATTTCGACCTCGGGAAGACTTCCCGATAGCCTGTTCGAGGCTCAATACCTGCAACGCGGCAAGGACGGGGGATGGCCGGTGCCAGACTGGGAGTCCAATCATGAGCTGATCGACTTTGGAAAGCAGGTCACGGGAAACTATGTTTCAGCTGAGATCGTTTTGACGAACACCTCGGGGGATGTGATAAGCGGGGAAGTCGTTGAAGATTCAGACCACTATTCGATTGAGTCGGGTGCTATCATCTCCGGTCTGCCCGATGGCGAAACTCATACGGTCACATTAGAGTACGCGCCAACCACAGCTGAGCAGCATGACGCAATCGTGACTGTTACAGGAGGCGACGGTTTGACCATCCCCGTAACGGGCTTCGCTTACAAGCTGCAAGAGGCGTTGTCCTTCCCTGCGGACGTTGGGCACTTGGTCGATCCAATGATCGATGGTGGTTCTCACATCGAGACTACGGTCCGTGACGAAGGCGAAGCGATTTACGCGGTCAACATCGAGATTCCGGGAACGTACAAGGTCGATGTAAGCGTGAATGCTCCGATATCGGGATCGAATTCGTTCTTTGTATCCTTTGATGCGTTCCCTAGCAGCAATGAAGACATTTGGGATGTCTTGCCGCTAACGAATGGATTTGAGTCCCGTGAGATCACCGCTCGGGGCCCGACCGGCACTTTCGAGGATCCGCAATACTCCCCAGCGACTTGGTTCCTTTCTTCAGGAGTCCACTATTTGATGATACGTGGCCGCGAAGCGGGGACGCAGTTGAGGGCGATTTCCATAACGCTTGTTGAATACGAGAATCCGCCACCTATCGCTCCTTCAGGTTTGGAGGCCAAGCGACTCGATTAGTCGATGGCCCGGCGAGTCCCTTGGGGATCTCGATAGTCCAATCGCTAGGGCGGTTGGTGGACTTTCGCTCACGTAGAGCTGTAATCGTTTTAACAATACAAAACAATATAACCCCACGTCGTTGAGACAGTCGACTTGGCTGAGTCAGTGGCGAGACGGTTGGTTAATCCGCAATCATAAATTCCTACATATATTATGTCCCTAAAATCCAACTTCCAGTCGACCAGCGCCATCATTCGAGGAATCGGACACATGGCTGCCTCCGCAATCGTAAGCTTGTTTCATCGCCCGACGAGAGTTTCGTTTCTCGCTGCCTCGCGCGAATTTAGTCGCGTCTACTTGCGCAAGCCGCACTTGCCGGAGATTCCCACCGGTAGTTTGATCGATGACTCCGCGACTATCCGTCTGACGCGATGCGTGCGTAATGAGTGGCAGACGACGCTGGTGGAACTCGCGGTGATCGTGGGGATTGCTCGTGAGCGTAAGGCTGCGAACATCTTCGAGATTGGCACTTTTGATGGACGCACAACTTTGGCACTCCATCTCAATACGACCGACGCGCGAATTCACACAATAGACTTGCCCGGCGGAAAGCCCGGCTCACCGGGGGGGAATACGCCTGGTTACCTGTTCCATGATGCTGTTAAGGACGACCGCATAACGCAGCTTCAAGGGAACTCTCTGGAGTTCGACTTTTCGCCATGGTTCGGTAGTCAGGATTTTGTATTCATCGACGCGGGACACAGTTACCGCAACGCTCTTGCGGATTCCCAGACGGCCTTACGCTTGC
The DNA here is from genome assembly GCF_016595505.1 of Pelagicoccus mobilis. Lineage (GTDB taxonomy): Bacteria > Verrucomicrobiota > Verrucomicrobiia > Opitutales > Opitutaceae > Pelagicoccus > Pelagicoccus mobilis. The sequence continues at coordinate 25,821 of NZ_JAENIL010000024.1, forward strand.
TGGAGGGGAGAGAGGGAGTGATCGTTTGGCACGATTATGCGGTGATGCCCGGCGTTACGCAAGCGGTCGAGGAAGTGATGCCGCACGTCCAGAGCGAGGTGGATTTCGGCTGGGTTAAGGGTACCTCCCTGGCGGTCATGGTGACGCATGTCGGCAAGCCATTGAAACTCAGTTCTGAATACAGTGGTGAAGGAAAGGTGACTACAAAACAGGCGAAAGCGGACAGTCATACTACCTCATCGGTAGCGGACTAGCTTTGCGAACGTGAGACCTAAATTTGAGGAGTACTGACTCTTGTTTTCTCCAAAATGAAAAACTACCCCGACATCGCTATTGTAATCGCGACCTGCAAACCCACAGGCTTGCTTGAGCGAACAATTAAGTCCCTCGTGCAGTGCGTTGATCCGCCGACGCTTCGTCGTATCATAATCGCGGAGAACGGTCCGGTTTCAACAGCCGCCGAATTGGTTGATGGATACAAGGCGGCATTGCCAATCGAGCACCATTTTTATCCGAATGCCAAAAAGTGTGGAGCGCTTAATCGAGCGCTCGCTGAACTTGACGACGAGCTGATTGTCTACTTCGACGATGATGTTCGTATTCATCCTGAAACGTTGCTGGCCTACGCGGAGGCGGCGAAGGGGGCGACTCGAGGCGCGTTTTTTGGGGGGCGTTGCAAGGTCGACTACGAAGAAGAGCCGGAGGGTTGGTTAGGTAAGTATCTCCCTGCCGCCGCGAAAGGGTGGGCTCCCAGCAAGGAGTCGAGCGAGTTGGTCAAGCCTGGGGCGTTGGGCTTCAATTGGGCGGCGTTTGCGGAAGACTTGAGAGAAATCGGCGGATACGATGAACGTTGTGGACCCGGGACTTTAGCGAATGCCGACGAGATGAATGTTCAGCAGAAGCTTTTGGAAAATGGGGTTCGGGGCTACTATCTGCCGGATGCGATCGCATGGCACTACGTTCCGCCGGAACGCTGTTCGGAAGCGTGGTTGCTGCAATACATTCGAAAGGGCGGCGCGGGGAAAGGTATCGCTTATGCGGAGGGCGATCGAAAGCTTTTTTGGAAGCAGCAGATTGGCTGTCGTCTCAAGCTGGTTGCTTACAAATTGGCTCTACCTTTTGCGGTTCGCTATAGGACTCGGTTTCATTGCGAATTCAAAATCAATTGGCTCGAAGGCAAGCTTGAGGGGATGAAGCTTGGGATAGATGAGAAACGCGCGCCGCTCCCATCCTCGCATAGCCCCAAGAGCGTGCAACATTAGCAATTGGGATTGTTAAGTTTCAGCTAGTATCAGAATGAAGAATACGGAATATACAGAACGAACTCCACGTGTCAGTATTGGTCTGCCTGTCTATAATGGTTCTAACTACATTCGCCAGGCGATAGACTCGATTCTGGAGCAAACCTATCGCGACTTCGAAATCATCATTTGCGATAACGCATCTACGGACGATACGCAGGCGATCTGCGAAGAGTATGTTAAGAGAGACAAGAGGGTCGTCTACCACCGTAACAGCAGCAATATTGGAGCAGGGCGAAACTACAACTTGGTCGTAGAGTATGCGCGCGGCGAGTTCTTCAAGTGGGCGGCGCACGACGACATTTGCCACCCCGAGCTTCTGGAAAAGAGTGTGGAGCGGCTGGATGCGGAACCTGATGTTGTGCTCGTCTATTCGAAAGCGCGTCAGATTGATGAGAATACAAACTATGGCGATTCGTATTCAGGTTCTGATAACACTGCTCTCTTGAATCCGGTGCAGCGATTTCGTGAGTTGGTACGCCCGCACATATGTTTCCAGGTTTTTGGCTTGATGCGCCTGGATGTTTTGAAGGACACGCCGATGATCGGCTTGTATGCTCGGGGTGACGAGATTTTGCTTTGCTGGTTGGGACTGCGTGGACGCTTCGCCCGTATAGACGAGCATCTATTTTTTCCTAGGAAGCACGAGGAGCAATCTATGGCTATGCTGGCCGACAAGAAGAAAAAGAAAAAGGCTGACCTCGTTGCTTACAGTGTTTGGTTTGATCCTAAGTGGCGGAACAAGATCGTTCTGCCTTGGTGGATAAGCTTAAGAGAGCTTATTCGCTGCGTTGTGAAAGCTCCGATTTCGTTTCGTGACAAGATTGGATGCTTTGGTGTGATTATGCGTTGGGTCTGTACAAGGCGCCGTTCGCTCGCTCGCGATCTGTATAATCAGATGCAGCATTTCACGCTGGCTTTTTCATCACGGAAACAGGTGCGGCATTCGTAGCCGCGTGGTGAACATCTATTGTTTGTGTTGAAGAGTTGGAACTGTCGGGTAAAAAAAGTGTGAGCTCGGAAAAGATATTCCAGACATCCCACCTCGAGCGTAATCTCAAGAAGAGCGCAGTGCGTGGTGGTTCGCTTACTGTAGTTTCCCAAGGGATACGCTTAGGGCTACGCTTGATTTCGACTGCTATTCTCGCCCGACTGTTGTCGCCAGAGGACTATGGACTGATCGGAATGACCTTGGTCGTTTCGGGCTTTGTTGGGATTATTCGAGATGGCGGGCTTATTTACGCGACTGTGCAAAAGGAGTCGATTTCTCACAAAGAGGTTTCAGCTCTTTTCTGGATCAATGTCGCGCTTGGCATTTTCATCGCGATTACGCTGGTCTGTCTATCACCGCTCGTCTCGCTTGTATTCAGTGAACCGCGTCTTACGCCGCTGCTCTGTGTCTTGGCCATTCCATTTCTTTTTGGAGGGTGCACGGTACAGCATAAGGCTCTGATGCGGCGAAATTTCCAGTTCGGGAAGATCGCTGTTCTTGAGATCGGGTCGCTTGTTTGCGGAATTACTGTAGGGATCATCATGGCCTACTTGGGATATGGTTTTTGGTCTTTGGCCTTTATGGAGGTCGCGATTTCCGTTTCCGCTATGCTGCTTGCTTGGTGGCTGTTGCCTTGGATTCCTTCTCGGCCAAATCGTGTGGATGGGCTTCTGACTACTTTAAAGTTCGGCGGTAACGTGGTGGCGTTTAATGTCGTTAATTTCTTCGCGCGCAATGCTGACAAGGCCCTCATCGGATGGTTTTGGGGAGCCGCTTCGCTCGGGCTCTATTCGAGAGCTTATAGCTTGTTGATGATGCCGATCGAACGGATTAACGCTCCCTTTTCCAATGTCGCGGTCGCGATTCTTTCCAGAGCGGCGAATGATCCAAAGAAGCTGCGGCGGTACTTTTGTGAAGCGGTATCGATGGTCTCGGCCATTGTTATTCCGATTGTCGTGTACACCGCAGTGTTTGCAGAGGATCTGGTTAGGATTTGGCTGGGAGAGCAATGGATGGAAACCGCGAAGTTGTTTCAACTGCTAGCGATGCCTGCGCTTTTGATCGGTGCGTCCGTTCCTGTTACGTGGATCTACATCGTTTTAGATCGGACGAATCTTTTGCGTAATGTCGGTTTGGTGATGGCGCCTGTTAACGTGGTAGCGTTTTGCATTGGGTTGCCCTTCGGTCCGGAGGGAGTCGCCTTGGGGTACACCATAAGCTCGTGCCTGCTTTTCCTGCCGATACTACGTTATGCGCTGAACGGGACGGGCATCAGTATGATGGATGTTTTTCGCACTTGGCGTCACCCCTTGATCTCGGCGGCGGCTGGTGCAGGGGCCGGCTTGATCGTTAAAGCTTTTGTCCCTTTTCAGCAGTCTCAATTCGCGACTGCTTTCGTTTCTGTTGGAGTCTTCGGCCTCGTTTATGGACTGGTGATGTGTATCGGCTTTGGGTGGCACAAGCGTGTGCTCGCTTGGTACGCTCGGAAGTCTTCCGATCGCGGCATTATTCCGCCAGTTGGTGAGCCTGCTAATTAGTTTGGCGCCGCATTGGTGTTCGGGATCCCACTCGCAACGGTCAGAGACCTTCTACGACAAACCTTTAGGAGTCCCCCACGCATTTTTGATCTTAGAGTGACGCACATGGGCGTGTTTTGAGGAGGAGCGGGTAGTCGCTCGGCTATGACTCGGATGCGTGGGCTAATCGGAAAATGACATGAGACATTCGAAAATGAATCGTCACATCTTGTTTAGTATTCAAAAAGCAATCGTATATTGCGTACTCTTGATTGGGTTTGCAGGGGTGTTGCATGGGCAATATCTGCGGCATCCTCAACCAGGAGAGGTCTTCCGCGACCAGAGAATCTTTAGCTCTGGAAATACGTTCCGTGTGACGGATCCGAACAACACCAGTTCGGAGTCGTTCGCTTCCTATCCAAACACGGTATATAACCTGCCAGTCGCTGATCTCGAAGGGGCTGTGCGGGCGGAGTTGATTGTCGATTATTGGAGTGGCCACGTAGGAACGGACGACCGCCATATTCGTTTCAATGGTAACGACTGGATCGAGCTTCCTAAACTGGTCACCGGCACGGGTAATCCGAATTGCTATACGCAAGCGGTTAATTTCGTGGTGGACATCCCGCTGTCGCACCTGGTGCAAGGTACCAACAACATGGAAGGAATGTCCGGTGGCCAGGTTTGTTACAAGGTCAGCTGGGGAATGTGGGGCTTGTACGGGGTTGTCTTGCGTATCTACTATGATCCGGAAGTCAGAGACCATCCAACGGGTGCAATCACGTCACCAGTATCTGGCGACACGATTACCGACAATCCTCTGATCTCGGTTAGCGCTTCCAGCAATATTGGAGTCGCGGAGGTTGACTACTTTGCCTACTTTAACGGATACGATCCAGATGGAGACGGACGGTTTGTTGATTGGCAGGTCAGCTACACTGCGGGTGCGAACATGCAGGATCACGTTGGCACGGATTCCCTCGAACCGTTCAACAAGGGATGGAACACCACTTTTGTGCCGGACCAGCCTCCTGGAGCGGTCAAGCTCATCGCCCATATTCGGGATAGCGATGGGTATACCTTCGTTACGGACGAAGTGCAGGATCTCACTCTGGAGCGTACCGATCTTTCGGTGCGCTTGTATCGCAGTGGTGGAACTCCTGAAGCGTTTTGGGTGCGTGCAGGCAAGGAGCAGAGTGTCTATTTCACGATTCCCGAAGAAGATGATCTAAGCAAAATCGATACTGCCTTCTTGTTCTTGCGGACGTGGAATGGCCTGCAGGCTGCGACGACGACCAAAGTCAACTCCTGGACTTCTCCTATATACGGAAAAGACCACCGCTACGATTTCGATAAAATCGGAATGGAGAATGGGGCGGCGCTTGTTAATGGGCTGAACGTCTTCTCGATCACTTCTGATGAGGTGCTTGACCATGGTACGGAGGTTCTATGGCCGGGACCAGCATTGTTGGTGCGATACAACACGGCTCCACGTGAAGCTCGGGCATTCCCGGGGCTTCTGTCATTTGATGAAGCCAGTGGACCGACTGCGGTAGACCTTACTAATAACGGTAACGACGGGACACTTGTTGGGAATGTAAGCCGTACCACAAACGGTCGTTATAACGGTGGTTTGGAGTTTGATGGAACTTCTGGTCACGTCGACATGGGAGTGCTTGATTTTCCAGGTAACGAGTTGACTGTATCCATGTGGGCATACGTTGACTCGACGTCTGATCCGTTTGCTCGCCTTTTTGCCAAAGCGATTGGTACCGGATTCCCGGAAGGGCAGGTTATCGTATCATTGAATTCGCTCGATGGACTTCGTTTCCGACTGGCGACCTCGAATGGAATTACCGACGTGGTTGCGCATCGTTCGTTGACCTTGAACGCCTGGAATCACGTAACCGCCACTTATGACGGGGCAGTTATGCGTTTGTATGTAAACGGTGTTCAACGTCGTATTGGAATTACCTCAGGAAACATTGACAACGGCCATAACGTTCCGGTTTGGATTGGCGACAATCCTGGACATCAACGTCGTCCGTTCAAAGGCCGTATCGATGAGCTTCGCGTCTTTTCGCTCGCTCAGTCTCCTACGCAGATCTTGGACGACATGGGAGTCGCCATTATCGATTCCGACTTAACAGCGCCAACCGTCCCCTTAAATCTAACCGGAGAGCTCGATTCCAAAACGTCCGCTACGCTGACATGGAGTGAGTCTACCGACGAAACTGGGGTGGAAGGGTACCGTGTATTTAGAGATGGAATACAAGTCGCGTTTGTAAACGAAAACTCATATGTCGATGAGCTTTTGTTCCCGAACCGAACTTACGATTACACGGTTGCCGCTTTGGACGTTAAGGGGAACGAATCGGCCCAGTCCGCAGTTTTCAGCATTACGACTCCTCCTGACCTTCAGGCTCCAACGACTCCGCAGAATCTAACAGCGTCATCGTCAGCGTTCTCCATCAATCTGAGCTGGACCGCGTCAGTCGACGACACAGGGATCGCGTCGTATCGGATTTTCCGTAACGGCCAAGAAATCGGATCGTCAACGACTCCAACATTCAATGACACCGGTTTGGAGGTTGAGACCACTTATGTCTATCAGGTGATGGCAGTGGACTTCATCGGAAACTTTTCAGGACTCTCGAATTCTGTGATCAGTCGAACTCTTTCGGCTCCTGCAAACCCAGACCTTCTGCTAGGACTGCCGTTCGATGAAGAATATGGAAGCTTGGCACTTGATAGTTCTGGCTACCGGCTCGACGGAATTATCTCAGCAGGTGTGGATCGTTCCTCTGAAGGTAGAATAGGTCGGTCGCTAAGGTTCTCGGGCATAGGTGGAGTTGTTGATCTGCACACTTTGAATATTCCGGGCTCCAACCTTACGATTTCGGCGTGGATTAAGCCGGACGACTTCGGAGTGGGGGATGCTCGTATCATTTCCAAGGCCAGTGGCGCGCTGGAGAATCAGCATTACTGGATGCTCAGTACTTTGAGGGTCGATGGTTTCACCAAGCTTCGAGCTCGACTCAAGACCAGTAGCGGAAGCACCAGTACACTGGTGGGAGAAGCGAACATTCCCGCAGGTCAATGGACTCACATTGCCATGACCTATGACGGGTCGTTCATAAGGACTTACGTCAATGGTGTTCTCGATGTTTCCGTTGAGAAGGCGGGAGCGATTGCTCAGAATTCCAGCGCGCCAGCAGTGGTCGGGGATCAGCCTCAAGGAGGTAAGAGCTTTGATGGATTGATTGATGAGGTGCGTATCCAGACCATCGCTATGAGCGAGTCTGAGATCCAGACGATCATGACCGAACAGCTACCGGGTCCTGGTGGGGCGAACATTCCCCCAACTATTTCAGAGATCGATGATCAAGTAATCTTTGGCGATACCAGCACGGGGGCCATCGGCTTCACTGTCGATGACATTGGTACGGCACCCGATGAACTTCAGGTTACAGGTCTCTCGAGCAATCCCACCTTGCTGCCGCTAAATGGAATCGAAATTGGCGGTAGTGGAAATAATAGGACAGTGCGCCTCACGCCAACTGTCGGTCAAACAGGGGCGGCATTGGTTACGATTCTCGTAAACGATGGTGAAACCAGCACCTCGGAATCCTTCACGCTGATGGTCGTAACGCCCGGGAATACAGCGCCAACGGTGACCTCGATCGCAGATCAGAATTTCCCTCAGGGCGGCACGACTGGAGAACTGTCGTTCACGATCGGGGATGCTGAAACTGATGTGTCGCTGCTAGGAGTCACCGCAAAGTCGGACAACACTATTTTGATTCCTCAGACTGGAATCGTCGTGCTTGGATCTGGAGCGGATCGTACGATCAGTGTGACGCCGTCTTCGACTCAGTCCGGTACCGCCGTTATTTCGGTGACGGTGGATGACGGGGAATTCTTCTCGGTGGAGACCTTTACGGTTACGGTTTCGCCACCGTTTAGCGATAGCTTATGGCTCGGGTTGCCGTTCGAAGAAGAGTTTGGCGACACTGTTTTGGACGTATCGCCAAACGGCTTTGACGGGTCAATCGCCTCAGGCGTTTCGCGTACGGCATCCGGACAGCTGGGGCGGGCTCTCGATTTCTCTGGTACGGACAGTAGGGTAAATCTGGGTACGCTGGACATTCCAGGCGCTGAGATGACGATCGCGGCGTGGATCCGACCTGACAATTTCTCGGTTTCGGATGGTCGTATCATTTCTAAGGCGACAGGCCTTTCTGGCAACGAGCACTTCTGGATGCTCAGCACGATCAGCGATGGTGGCACTAAGTTGAGAATGCGCCTAAAGACCAACGCTGGCGGAACACGTACTTTGATTGGCTCAACCAATATCCCGGTGGGCGCGTGGACACATGTAGCTGGCACCTATGACGGGTCGGATATGAAGATCTTCATCAATGGTGTGGAAGACGGTTCGCTCTCCGCGGGTGGAATCATCGCTCAGAACGAAACGGTTCCAGTGGCGGTAGGAGACCAACCTCAAGGCGGACGGAGCTTCTCTGGTCTGATTGACGAGGTGCAAATCTACACTCTGGCTCTCAACGTAAACGATATCCAGTCCCTCATGGTCGAGGCTCTCGACCCGCCAAACGGGGAACCAAGTATCTCAGAGATCCCTGACCAAAGCATATTTGCCAGCACGGATACGGGAGAGCTGGCGTTCACCGTTTCCGATGCAGAGACGGCACCATTCCTTTTGAACGTCTCTGCCACCTCGGACAATACTGATCTCGTTCCTTTGAGTGGTATCGTGTTTGGAGGTGCGGGTAACAATCGGACGATAAGCGTTACCCCAACGATCAACGCTACGGGTAATGCCTTGATCACGGTGACCGTCGATGACGGAGAAGCCACGACCGATGAAACATTCTCGGTTTCAGTGATCACTCCCGGCAATATGGCCCCGCTGGTTAGTTTCATTGATGACGTCCAGATCGCTACGGACGGAACGACTGGGCCGATTCCGTTTGTCATTGGCGACTCCGTTACTCCTGCCGAGGAGCTGATCGTTACAGCGACCTCGGACAACGATTCTCTCGTTCTTTCAAACGGTATTACGCTTTCCGGTACGGGCCCAGATCGTGCGATCGACATCGCTCCTATCTCCGGACGAACCGGTTCCGCTTTGATTACCGTGAAGGTTGATGATGGTGAGTTCTTCGTTGAGGAGAGCTTTACGGTTACGGTTGCCGCACCGGTTCACCCTGACTTGTGGTTGGGCTTGGCTTTTGAAGAGGCGACCGGAAACGATGTATTCGACCATTCGCTGTTCGGACATGATGGAATCATCTCTGGTGGCGTCTCTCGGGCCTTCACGGTAGGGCACGGCGGCACTGTTGAATTTTCAGGAACGGGCGGTCAGGTGAGCGTGGGGACTTTGGACATTCCTGGATCGCTGCTGACGATCGCTGCATGGATCAAGCCGGACGACTTCGGGGTGCAAGATGGACGTATCATTTCTAAGGCTACAGGCCTTACCGATAATCAGCACTACTGGATGCTCAGTACGATCGATGGCGAGGGTGGATCGAAGCTTCGCATGCGACTGCAAACAGCGGATGGCGATCTCAATACTTTGATTGGCGATACGACGCTCTCCGCGGGGGATTGGACTCACGTGGCGGTGACCTACGACGGCGCGAATATTCGCATGTATGTGAATGGCGTCTTGGATGCGACTTTACCTTGTACCGGAAATGTTGCCCAAAACTCGAATGCTCCTGTCGCTATCGGGGATCAACCGCAAGGCGGCAAGAACTTTGATGGATTGATCGACGATGTGCGCATTTATCGTCGCTCTCTCGATCAGACCGAGCTCCAGACGATCATGAGCGGAGAGCTGAGTGTACCAAACACTCCTCCGAGCATTAGCGCGATCGACGACTTAAACGCCTTGTTGGATACAAGCACTGGGCCTGTTCCCTTTACTGTAAGCGATACTCAGACTTCGCCGTATTTGCTCACTGTTACGGCCGCTTCGGACAACACCTCTTTGATTCCGATTTCGGCAATCGACATCAGTGGTGCGGGAAGCGATCGCAGCATCAATATCACTCCGGAGTTGGGTCAAACCGGTGTCGCTACAATCACCCTGACTGTTAGTGATGGAGCGTATTTTGTAGACGAGTCGTTTGTCCTGACGGTGGTGACTCCTGGTAACACTCCGCCGTCTATAAGCGCAATCGCAGATCTGGAAATCGTTCCAAACGTATCGACAGGACCGATACCCTTTGCGGTCAATGACCTTGAAAGTAGCGCGAGTTCGATTGATGTCTCAGCGGTATCCGATAATCCGTCCTTGGTTCCGCAAAGTGGAATCGTGATAAACGGCAGTGGAGCCAATCGTACGATTACGGTGACGCCCGCGAGCGACCGCAAAGGCAATGCGGTTATCACTTTAACTGCCACGGATGGTGAGTCCTTCTTCGAAGAGTCGTTCACCTTGATGGTCGTGCCAGCAGTCCATCCGGACTTGTTGCTGGGAATGCCTTTCGAAGAGACGTCTGGAAGCGACGTATTCGATGAGTCAGCAAACGCCAACCATGGTCTTCTGACTCCGGGAGTTTCCCGGACTTCGGCGGGCTACGATGGCCGTGCTCTGGTGTTCTCTGGTAATGGGGGCAGGGTAGATCTTGGTAACTTGGATATCCCAGGATCAGCGCTCACGATCTCCGCGTGGGTGAGGGCTGACGACTTCGGCGTGCAAGACGCTCGCATCATCTCTAAAGCCTCTGGCTCCAGCGACAACGAACACTTCTGGATGCTCAGTACCGTGAATAGCGGTGGCGGCATAAAGCTGCGTATGCGTTTGAAGACTACCGGAGGAGATACGCAAACGGTGGTTGGGGCGTCCAATCTCTCTGCAGGAACCTGGACGCACTTGGCAGGCGTTTATGATGGAACGGAAATCCGGCTCTACGTAAATGGCTCTCTCGATGCTTCATTGCCGTGGTCGGGCAACATCGTTCAAGACCCAAGCGTGCCGAGCGCGATCGGTGATCAACCGCAGGGCGGAGACAGCTTCGATGGACGCATCGACGACGTACGGATCTATACAAAAGCTTTTGGGCAGTTTGATATTCAAGCGATCATGAACGATGGGCTTGAGGTACCGAACTATTATCCGAGTATTGATCCCGTTGCGGATCAGTATGTATTTATGGATACGAGCGCCGGTCCGATTCCTTTGTACGTGAGTGATGTCGAATCAACTGGGTACTTGCTCACAGTAACAGCGACTTCAGACAATCAAGCTTTGATTCCTGATAGTGGTCTGATCCTGAGCGGAACAGGTTCTGTCCGAAATCTGGTGGCGAGTCCTGTGGGAGGAGCCACTGGTTTGGCGATTATAACCGTGACCGTTAGTGATGGCATTCTCTCGACGAGCGAATCGTTCGAGCTGAGAGTGGTCACGCCTGGCAATGTTCCGCCGACAATTGGCCCCATCCCTGATCGAGTGCTGAACTTTGGCACGTCAACGGGCGCGATGCAGTTTTCGGTTGATGATACTGAGACGGATCCAAGTTTGCTCACGCTAACTGCAGTATCTGATAATCCGGTCTTAGTGCCCGCGAGCGGCATCGCTCTCGGCGGAGGCGGAGTGAACCGAACCATATCGGTCACGCCCTCTACGATTCAGAGCGGCACTGCGAATATCACGGTCACGGTAGGGGACGGTGAGTTGTTTACGGATCGCGTGTTTACGGTAACGGTCAATCCGCAGTTCGGTTCTAGCCTGTTGCTCGGATATCCGTTCGAGGAAGAAAGTGGACCGGTGGCTTACGACATCTCGCCAAATTTGAATGACGGTGGGCTTGTTGCGGGGGCAACTCGTACTTTTGTTGGCAAATACGGTCGTGCTCTGGAACTCTCGGGGAACGGCGGGCACGTCGATTTGTACAATCTCGATATTCCGGGATCGACGATGACCATCGCTGGCTGGATCAATCCGGATGACTTTGGTATCGGGGATGCTAGAATAATCTCCAAGGCGAATGGCTCGTCGGTGGATGACCATTATTGGATGCTAAGTACCGTATCGATTGACGGGCAGCATAAGTTGCGGGCTCGTCTCAGGACTTCGGGCAACGGAACGAGTACGCTCGTGGGAAGCACTACGCTTATTGCGGGCGAATGGACGCATATCGCGATGACCTACGATGGAGCATCGCTAAACCTCTTCGTGAACGGACAAGTGGATGCTTCCATGTCGTTGAGTGGAGCAGTCTCAACAAACGCTGGTGTTGCCGCTGTGGTGGGAGATCAACCGCAAGGAGGTAAGAACTTCGACGGTTTGATCGATGATCTGAGAATTTACACGCAGGCGCTCGGACAAACGAATTTGCAGGCCATCATGAATGAGCCGCTGGTGGAGGTCGCTAGTATCAATATTCCTCCAACAATCAATTCGGTTGATGACCAGAGCGTCTTTGCGGGACATTCGACTGGAGCGATCAACTTCACGATTGGTGATGCGGAAACCGATCCGGCTTTGCTAACAGTGTCGGCAAGTTCGAGTAATCCGACCTTGGTTCCTCTGAGCGCACTTACCTTTGGCGGTAGTGGTTCACAGCGGACTGTTACGGTCAATCCAGCGGCAGGAGAGCATGGCTCTGCTCTCATTACCCTCACAGTTGACGATGGCGAAAGCATCGCCAATGCGACCTTTGCCATTACGGTCAAGGAGACGCTTGGTGGAACAGGGTGGTGGAATCCGGCCTGGGACTTCAGGGCAGAGATAGAGATCGATGCGAATGGAGCGCGGAGAACGGACACGGTGATCGACGTGCCAGTTAACTTTACGACGATGCTCAGCAATGCGGGGCAAAGCGTGATCGTCGATGTATCCACACTCAGAGTCGTGGAAGTTGATGCTGGAGGAAATTTCATCGATGATTCGGTGCCGTTCCAGTTCGATCCAAGTCCGACATTCTCAGCCAGTTTGAATGCGGCGGGTACCTTAGTGGTGAAGCTCACTGGGTCTACACCGGGCTCTGCCTCAAGGTATTACCAGGTTTACTTCACCACGAGCAGCACCGGAGCAACGCCGCTTTCCGTTCCTGACGAACTGACGGTGACTGATGATGTGATGGACGAAGGGCAGTTGTCCTATCGCATTGAAACTCCTACCGGCACTATGTTCTACCACAAACTAGGTGCCGGATTCTCGAGTATGTTGGATACGGCGGGGAATGACTGGATCGATTACCATCCTACCGGAAACGCAGCAGGGAACTACAGAGGTATCCCTAACATGGTTTACCCAGAAGGGCATTTCCATCCAGGGAAAACGACCGCGACCAGCTCGTTGATGTCGGTGGGCCCTCTTAAAGCGACGATCCATTCGCAAACGAACGATGGACTCTGGGAGTGTACTTGGGAGATTTACGGAAGCTTCGCTCGCATGACGGTGCTGGCGGCGGACCATCCGTATTGGTTCATGTATGAAGGTACGCCGGGCGGTGTTCTCGATTTGAATACAGATTTTCTTGTACGTTCCGACGGTTCGGTGACGGCTGCATCGGAAAGCTGGTCGGGGGATATCGTCGGTGACGAGTGGGCCTACTTCGCGGATCCGGATGTCGGGCGTTCTCTCTTCTTCGCACTGCATGAGAACGATGCCGCGATTGACTCTTACGTCGACCTAGACGGGCAGATGACGATCCTCGCGTTTGGCCGCAATGGTGTGCAAATCAACCGTTACCTCACCGGTACGCCTAAGCACTTCACCCTCGGGTTTGTCGATCAGATCGACTACGCTCCTGTGGCGACTGCGATTTACTCGGCGTATCATGATGCGATCACTACGGTCACTGGAGCGGACTTGCAGAGCAATTTCAATAATGCTCCGGTCGTTACGATCGTCGCTCCTGTCGACGGATCTACGGTGCCAGAAGGTGATCCACTTATTCTCAATGCTCTGGCAACCGACGTTGAGGATGGTGACACTCGTTCCACGATTGTTTGGTCTTCGGATCTTGATGGTCCGATTCCTGGAGTGGGCGGTCAAATTACGACGTCTTCACTCTCGGTTGGCACGCATGTGATTACAGCGACTTCGTCCGACTCCGGATTGCTCGAAGGCTCGGATGATGTATCTGTAACGATCATACCGAATGTAGCTCCGGTCGTATCCATAAGCGCTCCGGACGATGGGGCTGTCTTTACCTTCGGTAGTTCGATCGATCTGACTGCTTCCGCGACAGACGCTGAGGAAGGAAATGTGACTGCGTCGATTGGATGGAGCTCCGATCGCGATGGAGCGATCCCTGGCTCGGGAGGGGCTGTATCTACTTCGAATCTCTCGGTGGGCGTCCATACGATTACAGCTACGGCGACCGACTCGAAGTTGCTCGCTGGAGCGGCATCGATTAGGGTTGTTGTCAGTTCTGCGAGTAGTGCTCCTGTGGTTACGATTACTTCGCCTAACGATGGAGCCTTTTATAGCCAAGGAAGCTTGATCGACTTTACGGCTACGGCTGTGGATGCCGAGGATGGCGATCTCACGTCAGAGATCATTTGGACCTCCAGCATCGATGGTGTTATCCCTAGCTCTGGCGGATCCGCTTCAACCTCTAGTTTGTCGACGGGAGTCCATACGATCACTGCAACGGCCTCTGATTCAGGTTTCCTTCCAGGTTCGGCCTTTGTCACTACTACGGTAGGCATCTTGAGCGATGCTCCAGTGGTAACGGTAAATCAGCCATCGGATGGTTCTCACTATTTGGATGGAGATACCATCAATCTCATTGCGACTGCGTTTGATGCTGAAGATGGTGATATTTCCAGCTCGTTGACCTGGCGTTCGAACTTGGACGGCATCATCGCTGGTTCTGGTAGTTCTGTATCGGTATCGACGCTTTCGGTTGGGGAGCACGTCTTGACTGCCACTGCTTTGGATTCCGGTTTTGTATCGGGTACGGCAATACTCAATGTCACGGTGGGAATTCCTTCGACTCCGGCAGTTGTCACCATCGGATCTCCAAGTGATCTCTCTGTGTACAGCTATGGAGATACGGTTAATCTGACTGCGGTAGCGTTTGACGCCGAAGACGGCGACATCACCTCTGGTATCACCTGGAGTTCCAGCATCGATGGATCGATTGCAGGAACGGGTGGATCGATCTCCACTTCCACGCTTTCATACGGCGTGCACACGGTAACAGCCTCCGTATCGGATTCGGGTCTATTACCAAGTTCTGACTCAATAACTGTATTTGTGAGCGAAGTGAGCGCTGCTCCAGTGCTTCTCGTTTCGAGTCCATCTACGGGAGCGTTCTACGATGAAGGAAGTACGGTTGTATTGATCAGTACGGCTCTTGACGCGGAAGATGGCGATATCTCTTCATCGATAAGGTGGAGCTCAAATATTGACGGACCTATTCCGGGCTCTGGAGCAACTGTATCCACTTCGCGTTTGTCGGTGGGAGTTCATACTCTATCCGCCTTGGTTGTTGATTCAGGTTACTTGCCTGGCTTCGCTTCGATTGAAGTAACGATTCGAGCCATAAGCGCTCCGCCACAAGTGGCGATTGTCGAGCCCATCGAAGGCACTATCTACGACGAAGGAGACTCGGTACCGCTTTCTGCGACCGCTAGCGATTTGGAAGATGGGGATATCTCTGCATCGATCGTCTGGGAATCCGATCTCGACGGAGTGATCGCTAACGGTAGTCCGGTTTCAATTACGAGTCTTTCCGTTGGAGAGCATACCTTAACAGCAACGGCCACCGACTCAGGATTCTTGCCAACTTCAGATACGGTTTTCATAACCGTAAGAGCGCTCAGTTCGATGCCGATCGTTTCGATCACAACTCCGAGCGCCGGCTCGTTCTTTACTCAAGGCGATTCGATTAGTTTCAACGCGACGGCTACCGACGCGGAGGATGGCAATATTACAGGAACGATCGTTTGGAGTTCGGATATCGATGGAGTCATCGCTGGAACCGGAGGTGCGAACTCCAGCACTTCGCTTTCGACGGGTATCCACACCATCACGGCAACGGCGACTGACTCCGGCTTCTTGACCGGTTCAGCGACGACCACGATCGCGGTGAGCTCTGAGAGCAACGCTCCTGTGGTTTCAATAACCGGTCCGGCAGAAGGAGCTGTCTATAACGAGGGCGAGACTATCAACTTCACCGGTACCGCTGGTGATGCGGACGATGGCGACATTACTCCTTCAATCGTTTGGAGTTCGAATCTCGATGGCGAACTAGCAGGAACAGGCGGATCGATTGATGTATCCACTCTCTCGGTCGGTATCCATACCATCACTGCGACGGCCTATGATTCAGGATTCTTGCCTGGCTTTGATCTGGTCAATATCACGGTGAGGGGCGTGAGCGCTCCGCCAGTTGTCACTATCAATAGCCCTGCCAATGATGAAACATTTGGTCAGGGAACCTTGATAACGTTCACGGGTACTGCTTTGGACCCCGAAGACGGCAATGTCTCAAGTACCATCGTTTGGACTTCCAGCATCGATGGAACGATCGGCACGAGTGGGGCTTCCGTGTCCACGCCGGGGCTTTCGCTAGGGGCACATACCATCACTGCGACCGCGATGGACTCTGGGCTGCTTCACGGTTCGAGCTCCATTACGGTGAACGTGAATCCGCTGGTCGGGCAGTTTGTTTCTGACGATTTCAGTACAGGAACTTTGGATACTGAAACCTGGACGATTATCGATCCTGTTGGAGATGGTTCCGTTTCTGTAAATGAGGGGGCTCTGGTAATCTCCTTGCCGGGAGAAGAGGACCACGACGTTTGGACAGGCGGCAATCGTTCGGTTCGTCTCATGCAGGATGTCCACGATACTGACTTCGAGCTCGAGGCTAAGTTCGTATCCGACATGGATGCTCAATTCCAAATGCAGGGATTCTTGATCGAGCAAGATCCGGACAACTTCCTGCGTTTCGACTTCGTACGCTTCCCATCCACCGTCAAGCTGTTCTCAGCGAGTTTCATCGGAACAGAGCCGACGACGTATATCGACACGAACATAGCGTTTAGCGACAGCTACTACATTCGCGTGACGAGATCTGGCGATGTATGGTCTGTAAGCTACTCGCTCGATGGTGATACTTGGGCCGCGGGTGGCAGTTACTTCTATCCGTTAGAGGTGAATAAGGCCGGCGTGTACGCTGGTAACGCCAGCCTCGAGAAGTCTCCTCCGTTTACTCTGATCGCGGACTATGTGTACAACACGGCGGTGCCGGTCTATGCCGAAGATGCTCAGATCAAGGTGATCGTTTCCGGAGAGGGATCGGTCACGGAGAATCCTGATCAGGAATATTATCAGGCCGGCCAGCAGGTAGAGCTTACCGCGGTCGCGGCCGAGGGTTGGGAGTTCGATGGTTGGAGCGGTGACCTTTCAGCGGAGGAGAATCCGCTGACGGTGACGATCAATGACGATCTTGATATATTCGCATTGTTCCTCCCATCCGACGGTCGTCCGATCATTGATGTCTGGTATGGAGATAACCAGAACTTCGGAAACCTCGGCAATCCTCAGACTCAAATCAATATCCTCGGCAATATTATCATTTCCGAGCAGATCAGCTCCTTGACCTTCGCATTGAATGGCGGCTTGCACATACCGATCTCGATGGGGCCGGAAGATAATATCCGGTTGGCCCGTAAAGGAGACTTCAATGTTGAGATTCCGTTTACGGATCTGTTGGAAGGCGAGAACATCGTCTCGATAAGGGCGACGACTTTTGATGGCGTTGAGTACATTCGTGACGTTACGGTGAACTCGAGCGTTCTAAACCAATGGAAGCGTCCGTATGCGGTCGATTGGTCGCAGGTATCTCGAATCGATGAGGTCGCTCAGGTCGTAGACGGCAAGTGGGATCTCGTGGCAGGCGGAGTCAGGGTAGTGGAATCTCACTACGATCGATTGCTCGCGATTGGAGACATCGATTGGACCGATTATGAAGTGACGGTCCCAATTACCGTGCATGCGGTTGATCACCAGCCTCCACCAAGCGAACCGCTGGTAGGCGTCATGCTTCGTTGGGATGGGCATGACAAGATCGGTTTCGAGCAACCAGGAACCGAATGGCGACCTATCGGAGCGATGGGGGTGCATGGTTGGTATGCTGAAGGTTCCAGAGGTGGCCATCACTTCCAGATCTTCGAAACGGGTTCTGTAAAGTTTGCTGGATACACCGGTATGACAATGCCGTTGGAGACGACGTATTACTTTAAGGTTCGGGTTCAGTCGGGCGAAGAAGGGGTACCTGGTTTCTACAGCTATAAAGTATGGCCTGCTGGGCAGCCCGAACCTGGAGGGTGGGGAATCACGCGTCAGGCAGAGGTCGGACTGCTCGAAGGATCGTTCCTGCTTGTTGCTCACTATGTGGAAGCTACTTTCGGAAACATTGTAGTGACCTCGCTTGAATCGGGTACGCGGCCTTCGCTTACGATTACCGGCCCAGAGGTTGGCGATACGCTCATTGCAGGTTCGCCGATCGAACTGAGAGCGACAGCCACAGATTCCGAAGACGGAGACATCTCCCACGCCATCCAATGGAGCTCGAGCCTCTACGGTCCAATCGAGGGCTCAGGCGGATCGCTAATCACGACTTCACTGACCGAGGGCGAACACCAGTTGACAGCGATGGTTGTGGATTCCGATTCGTCACCAGCTTTGGATACGACTACGATCTTCGTCGGTCCAAACTCGGAACCGTCCGCCAGTATCACCTCTCCAGATCAGGGCTTTACGTCCATGGCTGGTCTTCCTGTCGCGTTCACCGCGGTGGGAACCGACCCGATCGACGGGGATATCTCCGATACGATTACCTGGAATTCGAATCTCGATGGTCCATTCGAGGAAACGGGAGGATCGGTTACTGCGACCTTGTTCTCGGTGGGGACGCATATCATCACAGCGACGGCTACGGACTCGGGCGGACTGGCTAGCAGTCACAGTATTACCATTACGATCGAACCGAATCCGAATGTTGAGCCTCTAGTTACTATTACAGCTCCGGCTAACGGCTCAACCTATGTGGAAGGGGATCCAATCGATTTCACCGCGACTGCGATCGATCCCGAAGATGGCGATCTCACGAGCGGATTGACCTGGAGCTCGAATCTGGATGGACCGATTCCTGGAGTTGGTGGCTCGATGTCTACCTCATCGCTCTCGATCGGATCTCACTTGATTTCCGCTTCCGTTACGGATTCAGGTCAATTCACTGGATCTACAACGATCGCGGTCATGATCGATGAAAATACCGCTCCGGTAGTTACGATGGTGGTGCCCGCTGAGGATTCTACTTTCATCGTGGGCGAGCTGGTCGTCTTTGCTGCCACTGCGGCTGACTTAGAGGATGGCGACGTCACGTCATCGCTCGCCTGGAGTTCAGACCTAGACGGACCGATCAGCGGTTCCGGCGGTTCGGTCGCTAGCTCTAGTTTGTCCGTGGGAACTCACGTGATCACTGCGACGGCGACAGATGCAAAGGCGTTGCAGGCATCCGAGTCGATCATCATTCACGTTCAAACTCCGGTTGGATCGCTCACATCGGACGACTTTTCGACGGACAGTTTGGATACGACCCTGTGGGAGTTCGTCAATCCGGTGGGCGATGGTAGCTACACGGTTTCCGATGGCGCTCTGAGTATTACTGTACCTGAGGGAGTTGATCATGACATCTGGACGCAAGGAAATCGCTCGGCCCGAGTAATGCAGCGTATTTTCGATACGGACTTTGGTTTGCAGGTGAAGTTTGGTTCTACTCCGTCGCTTGAGTTCCAGACTCAAGGTCTGGTTGTCGAGCAGGATGCGAACAATTTCATCCGCTTTGATATTATCTCGGACGGAAAAGATCTTCTCGTTTTTGCGGCGGACTTCAATAATGGCAATCCGACTGTTCTGCTCAGTCAATCGATCTATGTTTCGACGGCTTACTTCCTCCGAATTATGCGATCTGGCGATCAGTTCACGTTGCTGTATTCATACGATGGATCGAATTGGAATGCGGTAGGAAACCTCAATCGTGCTCTCAATATTACGCAAGTCGGTACCCATGCAGGTAATGCTTCGGGTGATCTTTCGCCTGCATTCACGGCGACGATTGACTATGTCTTCAATACGGCATCGCCGATCTTCCCTGAGGATTCAGGCGGTCCTAATACGCCTCCGTTGGTGGCGATTGCGAGCCCGGCAGATGGTTCGAGCTACAAGAGGGGTGAACAGATCGATTTCTCAGCGGTCGCTAACGACGTTGAAGAAGGCGATCTTTCAGCGACGATCTCCTGGAGCTCAAACCTTGATGGTGCGATTGCTGGAACGGGTAGCAACCTCTCGACTTACGACCTCTCCGCAGGAACGCATGTCATTACGGCTTCGACTACCGATTCGAATGGATTGGTAGGCACGAATTCGATCACCGTTGTCGTGGATGCGGCTGGACCGATCATATCTGACGACTTCAGTACTGGCGGTTTGAATACGAGTCTCTGGACCTTTGTTGATCCGGTTGCCGATAGCAATTATTCGGTAGGCGATGGGGCATTGAGATTGAGCGTGCCGGCGGGCAGCGATCACGACATCTGGGCAGATGGTAACCGCTCCGCTCGATTGGTCCAACAGCTAGATGATAGTGATTTTAGCTTGCAGGCCAAATTCCTGTCTACTCCAGCCCAAGCCTTCCAAGTGCAGGGCTTGTTGATCGAAGAGGACGCGACAAACTTCATTCGTTTCGACTTCTACTCGACTGGAACGTTCTTGTACGTATTTGGCGCGAACTTCATCGATGGCGCACCGGCGGTTCTGTTCAACAAGAAGATCAACGTTTCGCCAACCTACTACTTGCGGGCAACGCGCGTGGGTGACGACTTCACTCTCTTGTATTCATTTGATGGTACGGAATGGCTCGAAGGTGGCGCGATCAACCGCGCGTTCTCGGTGAACCAAGTGGGGCTCCATGTGGGCAATGCGACTGGTTCCAGCTCGCCTGCATTCACTGCTTTGATCGACTATGCGTTCAATACAGACTCTCCGATATTCCCAGAGGATACAGGCGGCCCGAATACGGCACCGCTCGTGACGATTCTGGCTCCAGCTCATGATTCCGCGTACACGGAAGGAGATCCTATCAACTTCTCGGCCACCGCGGATGACGTACAACAAGGCGATATGACGCCACTGATTGTTTGGACTTCGGATCTCGATGGCCAAATCCCAGGCAGTGGAGGAACGGTATCCACAAACTCACTCTCAGTTGGGCGACACCTGATCACTGCTTCGGCGATGGATGCAGGGGCTCTGACCGGCTCCGCATCGATTGATCTTCGAGTATTTGCCAACAATATTCCAGTTGTCACAATAGCGACTCCAGACGATGGAACGATCTACTCTGATGGGGACACTATCGACTTCACCGCGACTGCGACAGATATTGAAGATGGCGAGCTAACCGCTTCTATCGTCTGGACCTCTGATCTCGATGGACAGCTCGCGACGATTGGTGGAGCGGTATCAACGACGTCTCTGTCGACGGGAATACATGTGATCACCGCGAGTGTAACGGACTCGCATTCAGGAGTCGGTCTCGACGCGATCACGATTAGAGTGACGACACCGAGTACGCCTCCGGTCGTTGCGATTACTGCGCCTGCAGATGGTGCGGACTTCGATGAGGGCAGCACAGTTGATTTCACTGGTACAGCTAGTGATGTAGAAGATGGCGATGTTTCAGCCTCGCTCGTCTGGACTTCCGATCTCGATGGAGTTCTCCCTAGCACGGGAGGCGCTATTTCGGTACCCGGTCTTTCGGTTGGTACGCATGTGATTACTGCGACTGCCACTGACTCTGGCTTCATCGATGGCGTGAACTCGATCTCGATCATCATAAATCCGAATGTTGGAGCGGATGTTTCGATAACGTCTCCCGCGGATGGAGCGACCTACACGATAGGAGACACTGTTAACCTTACTGGTTCGGCGGATGATCCTGAGGATGGCGATGTCACGGACTCACTTGTTTGGAATTCGAGTATCGATGGTCCGCTCGCGGGATCTGGCGCCGCGGTCTCCACTTCGACCCTATCGGCGGGCATGCACGTGATAACAGCAACGGCGACTGATTCGCTCGGACTGGAATCCTCGTCCTCAATCATCATTCTCGTTTACAATGTGGTAGGCACATTGACCTCTGACGACTTCCCCGGATACAGCCTCGATTTGGAGCGCTGGATATTCGTTAACCCTGTTGGCGATGGCAGTTACTCCGTTAATAATGGTGTATTGACGATTTCAGTACCCGGTGGAGTGGATCACGATATCTGGGCGGATGGCAACCGTTCCGCTAGAATTATACAGCGGATCAGCGATACCGACTTCGGTGTGTCCGCTAAGTTTGGCTCGACTCCAACTCAAGAGTACCAAAGTCAGGGCATCTTGATAGAGCAGGATGCGGACAACTTCCTCCGGTTTGACATCCTCTCCGATGGCATAAGCCTGAGCGTGTTTGGTGCGGTGTTTGTCGATGGAACGCCGAACTTCTTGTTCAAGAAACCGATCGGGGACGCTACTGCTCGATACCTGCGTGTTACGCGTCAGGGGGATCAGTTTGTTCTGCAGCATTCGCTTGATGCGATTGAATGGATCTGGGCGTACACGCTTAACCAGGCCTTCACGGTGCAGCACGTCGGTGTATTCGCCGCGAATGCCTCAGGAGCGGATTCGCCAGCCTATACGGCAGAGGTTGATTACTTCTTCAATACCGCGTCGCCAATCTTCCCAGAAGATGAGGGCGGAACGAATACGGCTCCTCAGATTGCCATTACAGCGCCTGTTGATGGAGCGGTGTTCATTGAAGACAAGGAAGTCTTGTTGACCGGTTCGGCTTCGGATACGGAGGACGGCGATCTAACGGATTCAATCGTCTGGAGTTCGGATTTGGATGGTCCGATCGCAGGAACAGGTGGTTCAGTGTCGATTTCGACATTGTCAATCGGAACTCACGTGATAACCGCGTCGATCGTGGATTCGGCTTTAGCTGAGCAATCGGACTCGATTACCATAACTGTCGATCCGAACACCGAGCCACTCGTGCTTATTACCAGCCCGATTACCGGTGATATATTTGTGGATACGGATGATATCGAATTCACCGCGAGCGCGATTGACCCGCAAGATGGAGATATTGGTGACTCGGTGGTTTGGAGTTCAGATCTTGATGGTACGATCCCAAGCACGGGAGGTACTATCTCGACCGGTGACTTGTCGCTCGGCACGCACTTGATTACCGCCACCGCGACTGACTCAGGATCCTTGTCCAATTCTGATTCGATTACGATCACGGTACTTCTCAATGGAATGCCACTGGTTCAGATCAATTCGCCGATCGAAGGAACTGTATTCCTCGAAACGGATACAGTCGAATTCGTAGGTAGCTCAATTGACTTCGAGGATGGTGAAATAACGGACTCGCTCGTTTGGAGTTCTGATGTGGATGGAATCATCCCTGGAACGGGAGGAACGGTATCGACCTCTGATCTTTCTGTCGGACCTCACGTGATCACCGCGACGGCGACAGACTCCGGACTGGTGCAAGGCACGAGCACGATTGCAATCGCGATCACTGACAATATCCCGCCCGTGGCGACAATCAATGGACCAATCGATGGATTGATCATCCCAGAGGGCGACGTAATCGACTTTGCAGGTACGGGGATCGACGCGGATGAAGGCGATATTTCCGATTCCTTGGCGTGGAGCTCCGACCTAGATGGACCGATAGGAGAGGGCGGATCGCTTCCGATCACAACGCTCTCGGTTGGAACGCACGTCATCACAGCCACGATCACTGATGTGGAATCCTTCTCGGACTCCAAAACGATAACAGTCACGGTGATTCCGAATACGCCTCCGGTCGTTACGATCGAGTCTCCAGACAATGGGGCATTCTACACGGTAGGAGACACAGTCGATCTTATTGGTACCGCGAACGATACCGAGCACGGTGATCTCTCCTCTTCCTTGGAATGGACCTCAAATGTCGATGGTGTGATCGGTACTGGGGCTTCGATCTCCACTTCGGGCCTCTCGGCAGGCATCCATGCTATTACGGCAAGTGCGACGGATTCGGCGACCTTGACTGGTTCCGATTCAGTATCGATCAGAGTTCATGATCCTAAGGGGCCGATTGTTTCCGATGACTTTAGTTCGGGAAGTTTGAATACGCTCGAATGGGACTTTGTGGATCCGGTTGGAAACAGTAGCTACACCGTAGAGAACAATGTAATGACGATTACGGTACTAGCCGGAAGCGATCATGACATTTGGGCAGGTGGCAACCGCTCCGCTCGCATGATGCAGGCCATCGACGACGATAACTTTGGATTGGAGGTCAAACTCCAGTCCCTCCCAGATTCGGCCTTCCAAAGTCAGGGGGTCATTGTCGAGCAGGATGCCTCGAACTTCTTCCGCTTCGACTTCACGACAAATGGTACCTCGCTACGGGTGTTCGCAGCTGATTTCGTGAATGACACGCCGACCGTGCTGTTTAGCCGAACAGTCACTCAAACCTCTGCTTACTTCCTCCAGGTGATTCGCTCAGGTAACGACTTCACCTTGCGCTATTCGCACGATGGCACGAACTGGAACACGATGGCGACTCATACTCGTGCGATGTTGGTAACCAACGTTGGCGTCTTTGCGAGTAATGCTTCTGGAAGCGATTCGCCTGAGTTTAGTGCGATCGTGGACTATGTATTCAACATGGCATCGCCGATCGATCCGGAAGATGGTGGCGGTTCGAATACGCCTCCTAGCGTAAGCATCGTGGCTCCTCTCGAAGGTGATACCTTCTCGGAAGGGGAGACTATCAACCTCAGTGGTCTAGCGGATGATGCTGAAGACGGCGAATTGACTCCATCTATCAATTGGACTTCGAGCCTTGATGGTACTATTGAGGGAATAGGTGGTGCGATCTCTACTGATTCTCTCTCAGCTGGTACGCATTTGATTAGCGCTTCGGTGACGGACTTTGATGGATACACGGAAACCGCATCGATAAGCATCAACGTAGTTGTCAATACGGCGCCGGTTGTCGCGATCTCTTCACCTGCGGATGGCGCGACCGTTCTTGATACCGATACAGTTCTCTTTACCGGAACATCGATAGATGCTCAACAAGGGGATATCTCCAGTTCGATTTCATGGAGTTCCGATCTAGAAGGAGTGATTCTGGGAACAGGAAGTTCGATATCCGCATCGCAGCTCACCGTCGGAACGCACGTGATAACAGCCGAGTCGATTGATGCAGGACTGCTTGCCGGTTCCGATTCTATTACTCTTAACGTAGTCGAAAACCAAGCGCCAGTCGTGACGATCGCGTCGCCAGAGGATGGGGACGAGTTCTTGTTTGGCGCGGAGGTCGATTTCACCGGTACGTCGAACGACTTGGAAGACGGCGATATCACTGCTTCCTTGGTCTGGAGTTCGGACATTGATGGAGCGATTCCTGGTGTTGGTGGTACTGTCTCGACCTCATCGCTTTCGCTAGGGGCGCATGTTATTACAGCGACTTCAACAGACTCTGGATTAGTCGTTGGTGATGCGTCGGTTGCGATCACAATTGTCGCCAATCTCTCTCCGGTCGTTGCGATAGCGACTCCGGCCGATGCTTCCGTATTCACAGAGGGCGATTTGATTGGGCTAACCGCGAGCGCCAATGACTTTGAAGATGGAGACCTGACAGCAGCACTTTCTTGGAGTTCAGATCTCGATGGTCCGATCGCCGGAACTGGCGGGTCTGTATCCACCTCACAATTGTCCGTTGGTGTACACGTCATCACCGCTTCGACAACGGATTCCGGAACGGCATCAGGTTCCGATTCGATCACAGTGACCGTGCTCGATAACCAAATACCGGTTGTTTCAATACTCGCTCCTGCAGATAACGCGATCTTCCTGCAAGATGATCCGGTTGACTTGGTGGGGGCAGCGAATGATTTCGAGCAAGGCGACCTGACTGCTTCGATTCTCTGGAGTTCGGATCTGGACGGACCGATAGCGGGATCAGGCGGCACAGTTTCAACTTCTGTTCTCTCGATTGGAACGCACGTGATCACCGCTTCCGCAACTGATTCAGTACTGGATACGGGAACCGATTCGGTAACGATCGTGGTAACGGATAATCAACTACCAGTTGTCACAATCAGCTCTCCAAGCGATGGGGCTATTTACACGATTGGCGATACGATCGAATTCACCGCGACAGCGATCGATGACGAAGATGGCGACGTGACGCCGTCTCTCGTCTGGAGTTCGAGTATTGATGGCGTTCTCTCAGGTACCGGAGGATCATTCTCAACCTCGAGTTTGTCGGCCGGAATTCATGAGATCACGGCGACTGCGATAGACTCGCTCTCGATGCCATCGTCACAGACTATCACGGTTGCGGTTTACACAACCGCAGGACCGCTCGTTTCGTCCGACTTCTCAGGTGAGGGGCTCGATACGGACCAGTGGATGTTCGTGAACCCTGTTGGAGATGGAAGCTACTCGGTTAGCGATGGCGTATTGAGCATCTCAGTACCAGAAGGCAGCGATCATGATATTTGGGCGGCGGGCAACCGTTCGGCTCGCGTAGTCCAGAGAATCGATGACACTGACTTCGGATTGCAGGCCAAATTTGCTTCGACTCCGACCCAACAGTACCAAAGCCAGGGTATCCTCGTTGAGCAGGACGCTGACAATTTCATTCGATTCGACATTCTCTCCGATGGATCAGCTCTGTCTGTATTCGGCGCGCACTTCGTCGACGGATCGCCCACCTTCTTGTTCAACAAACCGATTGGCGATGCTCCTGCTCGTTACCTGCGCCTCACCCGTCAGGGGGATCAGTTTGTAATGGAACACTCGCTCAATGCGAAAGATTGGACCTGGGCAGGAACGCTTAACCGAGCGCTTGCAGTGCAGCACATTGGCGTGTTTGCGGCGAACGCCTCTGGAGCTAGCTCACCTGCTTACACCGCCGAAGTGGATTATCTCTTCAACACTGCTTCGCCGATTGTTCCTGAAGATAGTGGCGGTCCGAATACGGAACCAGAAATCGTCATTACCGGACCGGTGGTTGGAACGACTTTTGTCGCGGGTGAAGAAATTCCGCTAAATGCTCTGGCAATCGATACGGAGGACGGAGACATCTCAGCGTCCATTGAGTGGGAGTCCGATTTGGATGGTCCGCTTGCGGGTACCGGCGGATTGCTTCCTGTTTCGAGTTTGTCGGTGGGTACTCATGTCGTTACGGCTACTATAGCCGATGCTGGATTGCTCACGGATCTCGACTCTATCTCAGTCACTGTGATTCCGAATACAGCTCCAGTTGTTACGATAACTGGTCCTGTAGGGGGCTCGACGTTCTCTATTGGCGATTCGGTTAATTTCACCGGCACCGCGACGGATGCGGAGCATGGCGAACTTTCTGATTCGATTGAATGGAGTTCGAATATCGATGGTGTGATTGATACTGGAGCATCGATCTTCACCTCGGTCCTATCAGCTGGTATCCATGAAATCACTGCAACCGCCACCGATGGGGTTTCGGTATCGGGTACGGATACTGTGACGATTAGAATTCACGATCCGAAGGGACCAATCGTTTCGGACGACTTCAGTTCCGGTAGTCTCAACGCTCTCGAATGGAACCAGGTGGATCCTGTGGGCGATAGCGCTTACAGCGTCGTCAACGGCGTCTTGAGAATTACGGTGCCGGCCGGCAGCGACCACGACCTCTGGGCAGAAGGCAACCAATCGGCTCGTGTTATGCAGGAAGTTGATGACGCAGACTTCGGTCTTGAAGTTAAATTCGAGTCACGGCCTGACTCCGCATTCCAGAGCCAGGGAATTGTCATCGAACAGGATGCCGATAACTTCTTCCGCTTCGACTTCAACTCCAATGGCACTTCCCTCAAGGTGTTTGCCGCTGACTTCGTTGATGGCACTCCAACCGCTTTGTTTAGCCAGACAGTGACGCAAACGCCGGCCTACTTCCTGCGTGTGGTAAGGTCAGGCGATTCATTCACGCTTCGTTATTCTCACGACGGTACGAACTGGACGACCAAGGCGGTTCATAATCGGGTGATGACTGTCAATCATGTGGGCGCCTTTGCGAGTAACGCATCGGGAGAGACTTCTCCTGAGTTTACCGCTGTAGTTGACTACTTCTTCAATATGGCGTCGCCAATTGTTCCAGAAGACGGAGGAGGAACGAATACGCCGCCGAGCGTACTTGTGACCGCTCCAATCCATGGCTCGACCTTTACAGAAGGAGACACTGTCACCTTCACTGGATTGGCCTCCGATATTGAAGATGGTGACTTGACCGCATCGCTGACTTGGCGGTCTAACCTTGATGGTGAGCTCGCCGGAGTAGGCGGTTCGCTATCCACGTCGACTCTCTCGATTGGCACGCACGTGATTACGGCTTCGGCTACTGACTTTGAGTCGTACACAGGAAGTGCTTCTATCTCGATCACGGTCGAACCAAATACGGCCCCTGACGTTACGATTTCGGATCCCGAGGATGGTAGTACCTATCTTGATACGGATTTGATACTCTTTACCGCGAGCGCGATTGACGCTCAGGAAGGCGATCTGACAAATACGCTGTCCTGGAGTTCGGATCTTGATGGACCTATTTCAGGATCTGGCGGTTCGATTTCTACTTCGAATCTGTCGATTGGCACCCATGTGATCACTGCGGAAACGGTTGATTCAGGGCTGCTGGTTGGTTCTGCCTCGATAACGGTAATCGTAGTAGAGAACTTCGCTCCTGTCGTATCGATCTCGCAACCGCTCGACGGCTCGCTCTTCTTGCTGGGATCCAGTGTTGATCTTTCAGCGACCTCGAGCGATATCGAAGACGGTAACCTAACGGATTCGCTGGTCTGGAGTTCGGACCTCGATGGACTGATTGCGGGAATTGGCGGCTCGATTTCGACGAGTGGACTCACGCTTGGGACTCATGTGATAACCGCGACTTCAACCGATACCGGACTCGTTTCAGGTACCGATTCAGTCACGATCACAATCACGGACAACATTCCACCTACAGTCACCGTGACTGGTCCAGCTGATGGTTCTATCTATTCACAAATCGACACGATTGATTTCACCGGTACAGCCTCTGACTTCGAAGACGGCGATCTGACAAGCTCGCTAAGTTGGAGTTCTGATATAGACGGTGCGATCCCTGGATCGGGTGGATTTGTATCCACTTCCTCACTCTCGATCGGCACGCATACGATCACGGCCACTGTGATTGACTCCGGATTTGATTTTGCGAGTGATTCCATAACGGTTACGATTTCCAATAATGCCGTACCGGTCACCGCGATTACAGGACCGACAAATGGAGATATCTATCCGGAAGGCGATTGGATCGACTTTGCGGGCGTTTCGATCGATGTGGAGGATGGCGATCTTTCGGATGCGTTGGTGTGGATCTCCGATCTCGATGGGCCAATTGGAAGCGGAGCGGTCTTCTCTGTATCCAATTTGTCGATCGGCACGCACATCATTACCGCGTCAGCCACGGATTCGGGACTATTCGCAGGTTCAGACTCGATTTCTGTGACAGTGATTCCGAATACAGCTCCGGTCGTAACGATAGTAGAACCTGCCGAAGGTGCTTTCTACTCGGTCGGTGATACGATTGACTTTACTGGCACGGCGATTGACGCAGAGCACGGTGATCTAACTGATACGATTGAATGGAGCTCGGATATCGATGGGGTCTTTGCGACAGGTGGCTCGTTCTCGACGGCTGGTTTGTCTGGTGGTACTCACATCATCGTAGCGGCTGCGATTGATTCTGCATTGTCTGTCGGTTTGGATTCGATATCCATCACGGTGCACGACGTTGAAGGACCGATCGTTTCGGACGACTTCTACACCGGCGGATTGAATGGACTCGAGTGGAGCTTTATCGATCCAGTGGGCGATAGCACTTACACGGTCGCTGATGGAGGTTTGAGCATCACTGTCCCTGCTGGCACTGATCATGACCTCTGGACAGGTGGCAATCGTTCGGCCCGTATGGTTCAGTCGATTGCGAATTCGGATTTCGGCCTTGAAGTGAAGTTTGAATCTCGACCCGATTCCGCGTTCCAAAGCCAAGGCGTGATAATTGAGCAAGACGCCGGTAACTTCTTCCGCTTCGATTTCAATTCCAACGGAACCTCACTGAAGGTGTTCGCTGCAGACTTTGTGAGCGGAGAACCAACGGTACTGTTTAGCCAGACGGTGACGCAGACAGCTGCCTACTTCTTGAGGATCGTAAGGTCGGGCGATTCGTTCGCCTTGAGTTACTCGCACGACGGTACGAACTGGACTACCAAGGCAATCCATACTCGGGTGATGGATGTTAATACGTTCGGTGTTTTCGCTAGTAATGCTGCGGGCGATACATCGCCAGAGTTCACTGCGGTTGTTGACTATGTCTTCAATATGGATTCGCCGATCGTACCTGAGGATGCCGAGACGCCAAATACGCCTCCAACTGTGACGATCACCGGTCCTGCAGATAGTTCCATCTTTGCAGAGGGCGAACCAGTCGATCTAACCGCAACGGCGATCGATACAGAAGATGGCGATTTGAGTACTTCGGTTGTGTGGAGCTCGAATCTTGATGGAGGATTGGGTAGTGGAGCTTTGAATTCCGTTTCTTCGCTATCGATTGGTACGCATCTCATCACCGCTTCCGCGACCGATCTGGGATCGTTGACTGGATCAGAGTTTATCACGGTCACGGTGATTCCGAATACAGCTCCGGTGGTATCCATTACATCTCCAGTTGATGGCGCCTTGTACCTGCTTGGAGAAAGTATCAACTTCACTGCTACAGCGAATGATACCGAACACGGCAACTTGGATTCTACTCTTGAATGGAGTACAGATCTTGACGGAGTGATCGGAACGGGAGGCTCGATCTCCACGTCAACGCTTTCGGCTGGATCGCACACTACGGTGGCGACTGCGATAGACCCAGGCTTGCTGGTGGGATCGGATGCGATTACGATCACCGTGCATGATCCGGAAGGACCAGTCGTTTCTGACGACTTTAGTTCTGAAGAACTGGATACGCTCGAATGGGGCTTCGTGAATCCAGTCGGTGACGGCACCTTTACCGTGAGCGGCGGATTGCTGAGGATTACCGTTCCCGGAGGTGTTGATCATGATGTTTGGACGGGTGGTAACCGATCCGCTCGCGTAATGCAGGAAATCGCGGACGAAGACTTCGATCTCCATGTGAAGTTTGAATCAGAGCCGGATACAGCCTTCCAAAGCCAAGGTCTGCTGATCGAAGCGAACGGATCCAACTTCATACGTTTCGACTACTATTCCGATGGAACGACGCTCTACGTTTTTGCAGCGAACTTCATCGATGGCGCGCCGAACGTGTTGTTCAATAGAGTGGTATCGAGCTCTCCAGCACACTTCTTGCGCGTATCCCGTTCGGGGGATGACTTTACGCTGCAACACTCGTCCAACGGTACGAACTGGACTACGCGGGCGGTTGTTAATCGTGTGATGTCAGTGAACAAAGTGGGCGTATTCGCGGGGAATGCGTCGGGCAGCGACTCGCCGGAATTTACCGCAATCGTGGACTACGTCTTTAACACGGATTCGCCAATCAATCCTGAAGATGATGGAGTTTCGAATACGCCGCCCTTGGTGACGATTACGACTCCGTTGCACGGCTCAACCTTGGTGCAAGGCGATACGATTGACTTTACTGGAATGGCGGACGACCTGGAGGATGGAGACCTGACCTCTTCGTTGACCTGGAGCACGGATCTTAACGGTGCTCTGCCCGGGACGGGCGGTTCCATTTCGGTTTCAACTCTCTCGATTGGAGTCCACGAAGTCACTGCTTCGGCGACTGATTCTGGGACTCTATCGGGGAATGCCTCAATAACCGTTACGGTTAATGCGCCTTAGTGCACGTGTCTAATACTAACAGTTGAGAGGCCGTTTGAATATTGGTCGGTATGCATGTAGACTGACGGTTCTACAGTGTATCGTTCTAACCTCCTCACTGAATTCAAAAATATAGTACATTATGAAAGTAGCCATCCTAGCTGGGGGAGTCGGAAGTCGGCTTTCCGAAGAAACCACTGTGAAACCTAAACCTATGGTAGAGATTGGCGGGATGCCGATTCTCTGGCATATCATGAAGCTCTATTCAGAATTCGACTACAACGATTTCGTAGTCGCATTAGGATACAAGGGGAAGTGCATCAAAAAGTACTTCTTCGATTATTGTTCGCTCGAAAGCAACCTGACGGTGCAGTTGAGCGAGGGAACTGTAGTTCGTCACAAGAACAATGCTCCGAACTGGAATGTCGAGTTGATCGACACCGGGATTTCCACGCTCACTGGTGGCCGTATCAAGAGACTGCAACCTTACATCGGAAACGAACGCTTCATGCTGACCTGGGGTGATGGCGTTTCAGATGTCAACTTCGACAGGCTTCTAGATTTTCATCGATCGCATGGAAAGCTGGCCACAGTTACCGCTGTGCGACCAACGGCCCGTTTTGGCCATATGAAGTTTGATGGCGATGCGGTGAGCGAGTTTTCCGAGAAGCCTCAAGCCGCTGAAGGTTGGATTAATGGAGCCTTCTTCGTACTCGAGCCAGAGATTTTCGATTATATCGAGGGAGATGAAACCCAATGGGAAAAGGAGCCGATGGAGCGACTGGCCCGAGATGGGGAATTGATGGCCTATCGGCATGAAGGCTTTTGGCAATGTATGGATACATTGAGAGATAAGAACTACCTGGAGACCATGTGGCAAAAGGGCGATGCGCCTTGGAACACTTGGGAGAAGTCGAAGATAGCCACTGCAGCGAGGTAGAGCCTCGTCCTCCGCCGCCCCTTGAGGGCAGCGTCAACTCTTTTAGAAATAATAACCAGTTACCCTATATATATTATGCATGTACTTGTTACCGGCCATCTAGGCTATATTGGCACCGTTCTATCACCCATGCTCCAAGAAAAGGGCTTTGATATTGTCGGGCTAGACAGTGACCTTTTTCGAGCGAGCACCTTTGGAGAGAATGTGCCAGACATCCCTCATATTCGAAAGGACATCCGTGATGTCACAGTTGACGACCTGAAGGGATTCGACGCAGTTCTGCACCTGGCGGGGCTTTCCAATGATCCGCTTGGCGATATTGATCCAGATCTCACCTACAGCATCAACCATCTAGGCTCAGTGAGACTCGCTCAGCTTTCGAAGGAGGCTGGAGTGAAGCGGTTTGTCTTCTCGTCCTCTTGTAGTACCTATGGCGCGGGAGGGGAGGGCTTGATCGATGAGTCTTCGGAATTCAATCCGGTCACGCCTTATGGGAACTCGAAAGTCCTGGCGGAGGCTGACATTGCCGAGCTTGCGGACGACAACTTCTGTCCGACTTACTTGCGCAATGCGACCGCCTATGGTGTGTCGCCTCGTCTGCGGTTCGACTTGGTCGTAAACAATCTGACGGCTTGGGCTTACACTACTGGAAAGGTGCACCTCAAGAGTGATGGTAGCGCATGGCGGCCTTTGGTTCACATCGAGGACATTTCGAGAGCCTTCGTTGCCGTGTTGCAGGAAGAGCAGGATGCTGTATTCAATCAAGCATTCAACATCGGAGTTCCAGATGAGAACTACCGCGTCAGAGAGATCGCGGAGATCGTGCGTGACGTAGTTCCTAACTCCACCTTGCGTTTCGCATCTGGAGCCTCGGCGGATACGCGTTGCTATCGGGTGAGTTTCGAAAAAGCGATCAAGACGCTTACTCACTATAAACCGCAGTGGACGGTTAAGAAGGGCGTGGAGCAGTGCTACGAAGCGTACTGCAAACACGATGTGACCCTCGAAGAATTCGAAGGTCCTAAGTATCAGAGGCTCGCTCACATTCGTTCGCTGATAGAGCGTGGTGACATAGACAAAAATCTACGCTTCCAAGTTGAAGTTGAACTTGCAGGAGGGAGCGCACGATGAAGGGTCTGACGCTAAATACGATCACGCCATTGGAGGGGACGACCGAATCATCGATTTTCCAAGAACGTTGCAACGATGCTCAGTGTCGCGGATGCGGTCACGTTGGCTTGTTGCCGGTTTTGGATCTAGGGATGATGCCGCCCTCAGATAGGATTCTCCGCAAGGATCAACTTGATGAGGAAGAACGTAGATTCCCTCTCGATGTTGGATTCTGTCCTGAGTGTTCGCTGATGCAGATCTTGGAGACTGTTTCGCCCGAGTTTCTATTCGGTCCGGACTATATGTACTTTTCATCGTTCTCGCCGGCTTGGCTCGAACACTGTCGTGGAAATGCGTTGGATCTGATTGAGTCCCGTAAACTTGATGAATCGAGTTTGGTCGTGGAGCTTGCGAGCAATGACGGATATTTGCTTAAGAATTTCGTCGAGAAAGGGGTGCCCGTACTTGGTATCGACCCCGCTCCAAGGCAAGCCGCCGCTGCGGAGAAAATCGGTGTTCCTACTTTGAATACATTCTTTTCCTCGGAGGTTGCAGAGAAGCTGAAGTCCGAAGGCAAACAAGCGGATGTCATCATTGGCAACAACGTGCTTGCTCACGTGGCGGACACCCACGGCTTTGTGGAAGGAATTCACACGCTTTTGAAGCCGGACGGTGTGGTCGCTATCGAAGCCCCTTACGCTCGAGACTTGGTCGATCATTGTGAGTTTGATACGATCTATCATGAGCATCTATGCTACTTCTCTTTAACTTCGGTCGATCAATTGATGCGCCGTCACGGTCTCTATCTGAATCATGCGAAGCGCTTGCCGACGCATGGAGGTTCGGTCCGTTATTATATCGAGAAGGTCGAGAATCCATCGAGTGATCTCAAGCGGCTCCTAAAGGAGGAGCAGGATTTGGGCATGACTCAGATCGACTACTACCGGGACTTCGCTCGACGGGTTCAGTCCATTCGCGAAGACCTGTATCGAACGGTGACGGAACTTCGTGAGGAAGGAAAGCGAGTGGCGGCCTACGGTGCGGCGGCAAAGGGCACCATCATGTTGAACTCTGCCGGTTTGGATGTTTCGACGATCGATTATGTAGTGGACCGAAACACGCATAAACACGGTTGGCTCATGCCGGGAGTCCATGTTGAAATCCTCCCGGTAGAAAAACTGCTGGAAGACCAGCCTGACTATGTGGTTTTGCTCCCTTGGAATTTCTCCAAGGAGATTCTGGATCAGCAATCTGAATACAGAAAGCGTGGCGGGAAGTTTATCATTCCCGTGCCCGAAGTCCACATCGTCTAACTCCAGAGTCCGATGACAGTTATAACAGAGAAACTCGAAGCTGGGTCACAGTCTGCCTTGCTGGAGAATCCGGGGAATACGAAGTCGGTTTGCCCAAATTGCGAATCGGCGAAGATGGAACCGTTCTATGAAGTGAAGGGAATTCCTGTTCACTCGGTACTGTTGATGCCGACGCGGGATCATGCAGCGAACTATCCGAAGGGTGACCTGAAACTCGGTTTCTGCCCATGCTGCGGGTTTGTTTCCAACATGGTCTTTGATCCGAAAGTCCATGAATACTCGACTTCCTGCGAGGAATCGCAGGGCTTTTCTCCGACCTTTAGCTCGTTCGCCCGCAAGCTCGCTCGGCGTTGGGTGGAGGACTATGATCTTCATGGGAAGACGGTACTTGAGATTGGCTGTGGCAAAGGGGAGTTTCTGGCGATGATGGTTGAGGAAGGCGCTGGCGAAGGCATTGGCATGGACCCGGCCTTTGTTCCCGAAAGATTGGATACGCCAGTTTCGTCTCATCTGGCGTTCATCCAGGATCTCTATGATGAACGCTACACGCATTTGTCGGCGGATGCGATATGTTGTCGCCATACCTTGGAGCACATATCGCCTACCAGTTCCTTTATGCGGATGGTTCGCAAGACGATCGGCGACCGGCCTGATACGGTATTGCTCTTTGAGCTGCCAGACGTGTACCGCGTATTGAAGGAGGCGGCTTTCTGGGACATCTATTACGAGCACTGTTCCTATTTCACTACCGGTTCTCTTGCTCGTCTCTTCCGTAAGCATGGGTTCGATCCGTTGGAGTTGGAACTTGAATACGATGATCAGTACATCGTCATAGCCGGTAGACCTAACTCTGGGAAACCGAGTCCTAAGCTGGCAGGCGAAGATGATCTGGAGTCCGTTCGCTTGGAGATGAGGCGCTTTGCGGAGCGTTTTCGAATCCAGAAGGAGAGTTGGCTCGGTCGCTTGAACGAGCTACGTGCGGACGGTAAGAGAACCGTCCTCTGGGGCGGCGGTTCCAAGGCGGTTTCCTTCCTGACCACGCTTGGACTTACCGAGCAGATCGATTTTGTTGTGGATATCAATCCGCACAAGCATGGGAAGTTCGTTCCGGGCACCGGGCACGCTGTTAAGAGTCCGGAGGCATTAAGAACGGAAAAGCCGGACTGTGTTGTTCTGATGAACCCGATCTACCTCAAGGAAGTTGGAGCCCAACTGAGCGGCATGGGGCTGAGCCCCGATATTATTCCTGTCTAAACTCCTCTGAACCGCAGACGCTCACCGAAGCGCGAAACGCCGCATAAGGAGTACCTGCTTTAAATCACAACTCGTGTGGATACGTGAACCTCATTCTCCGTGATGGGAGAATGAGTTCTCGTGTTTGCTATACCTCAAAACCTAGAAATAACCAATTTTGGAGCGAACGATTGCTATGAGCGCGACCTGTCCTATTTGCCACTCAGAAGAGTGTGAGGAATTTCTTACCCTACCTTCCATGCCGGTTTCGATCGGAGTGCAATGGCCGTCGAAAGCTGAAGCGTGCTCGTGCGAGCGTGGGGACTTTCAATTGGCTTTTTGTGGTTCTTGCGGATTCGTGTGGAACCGGGCGTTTGACGAGAGTCTTCTAGAGTACTCGCAGCGATACGACAATTCGTTGGATTTTTCGACTGTCTTTCAAGGCTATGCCAATGATCTGGCTAAGAGGCTCGTTGATAAGTACGAGATTCGAAACAAGCAGGTGGTCGAGCTAGGCTGTGGAAAGGGGCATTTTCTGTCACTGCTTTGTGAGCAAGGTAATAACGGAGGTATCGGGTTTGATCCGAGCTATGAAGGCGAACGGTTCGAGAGTTCTGCGTCTTCAAGAATCAATTACGTGCAAGATTTTTACGGCGAGAAATACACGGATGAACAGGGGGATCTGGTTTGTTGCAGGCATGTGTTGGAACACATCAAGGATCCTGATTCTTTTATCACGTCCGTTCGCCATACGATTGGAGATAGGCACGATACGATCGTGTATTTCGAAGTTCCAAACATACGCCTGATACTGAAGCAACTGTCCGTTTGGGACATCATTTATGAGCACTGCAATTACTTCAGTATCGAATCTTTGACTACTCTGTTTCGAAGGAAAGGGTTTGAAATTCTCAATGCAGAAGAGACGTACCAGGAACAGTTCCTGAGCCTAGAGACGCGGGTGGCGAAATCTAGCGCCACGACTGATATTGCTGTGAGAAACGATTTAAATGACCTCGCTCAATTGATTCGTTCGTTTTCGGCGAAACTCGAAGCTCGAATTTCGAAGTGGAGCAAACGTCTTGCAGAGTACCGCGCTAAGGAAAAGCGTGTCGTGATCTGGGGTGGTGGGGCCAAGACCGTTAGCTTTCTCAACATGCTCAATATCGACAGTTTGATTTCGCATGTTGTCGACATAAACCCGCACAAACAGGGGCTCCATTTGGCTGGAACGGGACAGCTGATTGTATCACCGGAGTTCCTGATAACCGAGAAGCCTGATGTCGTGATCCTCATGAATCCGATCTATCGCTCCGAAGTGGAAGCGCAGTTGATCGATATGGGCATCCAGGCCGATCTCATCGAAGTGTGAATGTCGCCGCGTTTGCGGCATTCATTGATAGTAAATCCTAAACCACATAACCGATTCCTCAGGGGATTGGATTACTCCAATGCTAAGACAATGCTGGACCTCCATTCTCGCCCTTGGAGCCGCTGCTGTTAGCTTTACTGCGTCTGTAAGCGGCCAATTTCATTGGCAATCTCTACCTAACTTTAGCCATGCTGGCTACAAAGGTGGAGGAGTGCCGTTACCTAACGATGTCCCGACGGTTTTAACGGTTAATCCGGAGGTGGGCGATGACACTGAGCGTATTCAGAATGCTATAGATCAGGTTTCAGCGATGCCGATTCAGGCCAACGGGTATCGAGGAGCCGTTCTTCTGACTGCGGGAACGTATGAGGTGACAACCGAGCTGCGAATTGCGAGCGATGGAGTCGTATTGAGGGGGGAAGGGCAGGATGTTTCTGTTATCGATTTTGATGGTTCTGATCCCTTTGGATATGCGTTGCTGATCGGAGGGGGGAGCTATGATGATTGGAAGACTCAAGTGCCCGACACGATTCAACCGATCACGACTTCGTTCATTCCTATAGGGTCCTATAGCTTCGCAATCGAAGATGCTTCTGATTACAGCGTTGGAGATGAAATTGTGATTTGGCACGAAGCGAAAAGCGCTTGGTTTGAGTCGGTGGATCAAGGGGGAGTGATCAACGAAACGCCGTGGGAGTTTCAGGACAATTGGGAGGATGTTCGGTACCGGAGGATCATTACGAATATCGACGGGCATGTATTGACGGTCGATGCTCCGGTCTTCATGGATTTGGATTGGTCGCTCGCCTCACTGTGGGTTTATAAGTACGACCGGCCTGCGATAAACGAGAACATAGGGATTGAGGACTTCACCATAAACATCGTTACCGAAAGTGAGTCCGACGAAACGCAGGCGAGAATCGCAGTTCATTGGCGGGGTGCCGATGATTGCTGGGCGCGTAGAGTGACGACCAGACACTTTTGGGATGCCGGTTTCCGTTTCTCTGGAGCGGTTCACTGTACGGTGGAAGATTGTAGCGCCGTTGAACCTCATTCTTTGGTCGGCGGGGCTAGGCGGTACAATTTCCATTCGAATTCGGCCCAGCTTATCCTATTCAAAAATTGCTACGCGAATAACGCGAGGCATGCCTTTGTGACCAACGGGCACGCGAACGACTCCGGGATTGTCTTCCTCGACTGCGAAGCGGAGAATAACATCACTTCAAGTGAGTGTCACCAAAGATGGACTACAGGGGTACTGTTCGATAGCATCGCTTTCACTGGAGAAGCGATTACTCCAACCCAGAACGGAACCGTTCTCTTGCTTGGCAATAGAGGGGATGCGGGGAATGCTCAGGGATGGGCGGCCGCCAATTGTGTCGCTTGGCGTTGTGATGCGACTGCGAACGGAAATCGGATTGTCCTACAGGATCCGCCAGGTTCAGCGCAAAACTACGCGATCGGTTGCCTCGGAAGCATCTCGGGGAGCTATAACTTCCCGGGAACGATAGGTCTGGTGAAACTGGTTTCGGATGTGGTGACCTGGCCACGTTCACTGTATGAGGCGCAAATAGCAGAGCGAGCGGCGGCTTCGAGTGATACCACAGCTCCAGCGGTACCGGGAAATCTGGATGGAGGTAATACTCCTGATGGAACGATTACACTGAGCTGGGATGCTATTTCAGGTGAGTCGGACGTTGTTTTTTATCGGATCTATCGAGATGGAATCGCGATCAATACGACTTTGAACACAACGTATGTGGATGGCGATTTAGTTCCGGAGACAACATACATTTATTCAATCGCTGCGGTAGATCACGCTGGCAATGTTTCGGGGCTGTCTGGAGGCAAGACGCTCACTACCCCCGCGGATTATACGGCTCCAGAAACGCCGCAACGGCCGACCGCGACTCCTAGCTCCGCTTTTTCGGTCGATTTGACCTGGCCTTTGAGCGGAGACGATTTCGGACTCGCGTTTTATCGCGTATACAGAAATGGGGTACAAATCGGTTCTACGGGTGGAACGAGTTTCTCCGACTCTGGTTTGAGCGCGGGGGTAACCTATTTCTATGCCGTGCGGGCAGTTGATTTGGCGGGCAATCCTTCCGCGATGTCGCCCATGATCCTTGTGACGACTCCTTCGGCTGGATACGATCCGTTCCTGTGGCTGGGTATGCCCTTTGAACAGGAAACGGGAGATTCGGTTTTGGATGTCACCGACAACAACAACGATGGTTTGCTTGTTGGCAACGCGATGAGAGTTGCCAACGGCAGGTTTGGTCGAGCCTTGGAGTTTAACGGTGTGAGTGGGCATGTGGATTTAGGCAATCTCGATATTCCGTCTACGGCGATGAGTATCGCTGCATGGATCAGGCCCGATGACTTTGGCATTAGCGATGCCCGGATAATTTCCAAAGCGACGGGGACGGCGGAGGATGACCATATCTGGATGCTAAGCACGATCAGTAGTGGTGGGACAAAACTACGTTTTCGCCTGAAGACCTTCGGTTCCTTCGCGACGAGTACCCTGGTCGGCTCGACTTCTATTCCTGTCGGGGGGTGGACGCATGTTGCGGCTACTTACGATGGGGCGACGATGCGTATCTACATCAATGGCGTCTTGGATGGTTCGATGCCTCGAGTCGGTAATGTATTTGAGGATACAACGGTATCTGCTACGATTGGCAATCATCCGTTTGGGGGTAAGGCGTTCGATGGGCTTATAGACGATGTTAGGATCTACCGTCGCGCATTGAGTGGGGCGGACGTGCTCGCGGCATTGAATGAATCGGTCAATTCTACGGGTACAACGGATTCCGAGAATCCGAGTGTCCCGAGTTCCTTGACTGCGATCCGGCTATCGGAGACGCAAGCTCAGCTGAGTTGGAGTGCGGCGACGGATAATGTGGGAGTGCTCGGGTATATCGTTACGCGGGATGGAGTGGAGATCGGTAGCACAGCGGGCACAAGCTTTGTAGATCATGGCTTGGAGCCATTCTCGATTCACGAATACTCGATTGTGGCCTTCGACAGTTCCGGTAATCAATCGCTTGGATCAAATCTGGCGGTAATTGATACGAGCTCTTCCAATCAACCGCCGACGACTCCGCAGAACCTGGTTGTTGCAGGAGTCTCGCAAACGGAAATTGGGCTTTCCTGGGATCCTTCAGTTGATGACGGTGCTGTGACTGGCTATCGGATTTTCAGGGATTCGCTGCTTATTGGTACGGCTGCGACTACTAGCTACACCGACTCTGGATTGGCTGGTAACTCAAGCTACCAATACCAAGTGCAAGCGGTTGATGATGATGTGTTGTTTTCAACGTTGTCCGCTGCAGTGACTGGAATGACTTTCGCTCCGCCACCGAACGCGCTTCAGGAGCCGGGATTCGAGACCAGCACGATGCTTCCATGGAGGTTCTATACCAGTGGGTCTGGGAACGCGTCTCTTACGAGCCCCGGCTACTCTGGGAACAATGCGGCGAAGCTAACGATTAATACGACAGCCTCGAACATCCAGTTCTATCAAAATGATGTTCCGCTCGAACCAAACACGGAGTATCGATTGACCTTTGCGGCCTATTCGAGCTCTGGGCGTGACTTGAGAGTTTCTTTGCAGAAAAATAAGTCGCCCTATACCAACTACGGACTCAATCGGGCACGAGCGTACCTGACTCAGGAATGGCAGACGTTTACGATCGATTTCACGACGAAGAACTTCTACTCGCCGGTTGAGGATGGGCGTTTCTACTTTTGGCTCGGCAGTGATGCGAAAGGAGGGGACCGTTATTTCATTGATGATGTTGTGTTGAGCCCGCTAACGGCTTCGAATGGAGCGATTGATGTCAACGTATCGGGGCTCGGCTCGGTCGCCAAAAGCCCTGATCAACTGGCTTATCAGGCCGGACAACAGGTAACGCTCACGGCGACTCCGAATTCCGGTTGGGTATTCGATCGGTGGAGTGGTGATTTGGACAGTACGGATAATCCGCTCTCTGTTACGGTCGCGGGAGATCTTTCCGCAACTGCGGTGTTCACTCCGGTTGATGGATCAGCTGTATTCGATATCTGGTACGGCGACTCGCAGAAGTTCGGGATAAGGGGTATTCCTCAAGCGCAGATCAACATTCTCGGAAGCGTTGTTATCCCGGATCAAATCGAATCGCTGAGCTACGCTCTCAACGGTGTGCCAAAGGGGGCTCTGTCTATGGGGCCGGATGAAAATATCCGCTTGGCTCGTCCGGGTGATTTCAATGTCGAGATTCCGTTCCCTGACTTGCAGGATGGCTTAAACGTAGTGACTGTCACCGCGACTGGAATCGGCGGGGCTCAGTATTCCAAAGACATAAGCGTTAACGTTTTGATCAACAATGTATGGCCGTTGCCTTACACGGTGAATTGGTCTCAGGCGTCGACGATTGATGATGTCGCCCAAGTAGTAGACGGCAAGTGGGAGCTGGTTCCTAGTGGTGTGAAGGTCGTTGAATCGCATTACGATCGACTGATCGCGATAGGAGATATCGATTGGACGGACTACGAGGTGACCGTACCCATCACTGTTCATGGTTACGATCCGCAAGATGCTCCGCTAGAACCCTTGGTCGGTATCATGTTGAGATGGGATGGTCATGGCCAAGTGGGTACAGAGCAACCTGGAACTGAGTGGAGGCCGATAGGCGCCATGGGAGTTCACGGTTGGTACGAGGAAGGTGCAAGAGGCGGGCATCATTTCCAGATTTTCGAGACAGGCACTGATAAGTTCCCTGGATACCCCGGAATGACTCTACCCTTGGAAACCACCTACATTTTCAAGATGCGAGTGGAGACGACGTCTGCGGATGGGCCCGGCCTGTATCATTATAAGGTCTGGCCGCTGGGACAGGCGGAACCGAGCGAGTGGGGGATAACACGGCAAGCTGAGGAAGGCCTTAGCAAGGGCTCGATGATGTTGGTAGCTCACTATGTCGAAGCAACTTTCGGTAATGTGATTGTCAACAAGTTGAGCGAAGATACTGACGCCCCAACTGCTCCGCACAACTTGCAGGGAAGCATTCTGAGCGGAGGCGAAGTCTACCTCTCCTGGCCAGAGTCGACGGATAATACGGGGATCGCCTATTATCAGATTGTCCGAAACGCGATACCGTTCGCCCAAAGTTCTACTACAAATTTCACTGACGATACAGTGATTCCAGGGAATAGCTTCCGCTACCGAGTTTTGGCTGTCGACTTGGATGGCAATTTCTCGGACTCCTCCAATGAAGTAGTCTACGGGTTTGGTAGTCCTCCAATTGTGGATACGGACCTTTGGCTAGGCTTGGGATTCGAAGAAACCGGTGGCGCTCTCGCTTATGATCGTTCGGAAAATGGAAATGATGGGGTGCTCTCTAGTGGAGTGTTGCGTTCTACTGCTGGAAAATTTGGCCGAGGAATCGAGCTCGGCGTGGGCTCTGGTCAGGTCGACCTAGGAACCATGGATATTCCGAGTACTGCGTTCACTATGTCCGCGTGGATTAAGCCTGACTCGTTTAACGTGCTGGATGCCC
The DNA here is from genome assembly GCF_016595505.1 of Pelagicoccus mobilis. Taxonomy (GTDB): domain Bacteria; phylum Verrucomicrobiota; class Verrucomicrobiia; order Opitutales; family Opitutaceae; genus Pelagicoccus; species Pelagicoccus mobilis. Next base: position 69,117 of record NZ_JAENIL010000024.1, read on the forward strand.
GGATACTATCAAAGGCTTCTAGTGATAGCGAAGAGGATCACTTGTGGATGCTGAGCACCTTTTTAGGAAGTGGCGGCGTTAAAGCCCGCGTACGGATTAAAACAGACATCATCGGTACCCAGACCTTGGTAGGAAATACGAACCTGATCGCAGGCGAATGGACGCATTTGGCTGCCAGCTACGATGGTAATTGGATTCGCTTGTATGTGAATGGAGCGTTCGACTCAGCGATCGCCATGTCGGGCGATCTTGTGCAGGATGTTTCGGTTCCTGCTGCGATTGGCAACCAGCCGCACGGTGGCAAAGGTTTCGACGGTTTGATTGACGATGTTCAGATTCACTTGAGGAGACTAAGTGATGCGGAGATCGTGGCGTTGCAGAGCGCTTCAGTAACGCCTGTTAATCCGAACGACACCGAACCGCCAACGTCTCCGGGCTCTCTGACCGCTTCCTTGATTTCCGATACACGAGCCCAATTGTCGTGGGACGCCTCTACCGATAACATCGGAGTTATCGGATACAGTATTCTACGTGATGGTATACAACTATCCAATACAGTCGGAAATAGTTTCACCAATTCGAACCTGACCCCTGGGGCAGATCACGATTTCACGGTGGTTGCGTTCGACTTCGCTGGAAACAAGTCCCTGCCTTCAAATGTAGCTAATGTTGAAGTCCCGACTGATAACCAGCCTCCATCGGTTCCTCAGAACTTGCAAGCTACTGGGGCTTCTCAGACGGAGATCAACCTAACGTGGGATCCATCCACTGATGATGGCAGTGTTTCAGAGTACCGGATTTTCCGTGACACAGTACAAGTAGGAACAAGTTCGAATGCCAGCTACACGGACTCCGGTCTCGTCGCGGACTCGAGCTATGACTATCAGGTTCAGGCGGTAGACGATACTTCGATCGTTTCGGGACTCTCTGGGGTCGCTCGTGGAACGACTCTACCAGAACCTGAGCCAGCTCCAGGACCTGGGCCAAACGTTTTGCAGAATCCTGGTTTTGAATCGGGATCTCTGCCGACTTGGAGATTCTACACGAGCGGTTCAGGCGGAGCTTCAGTTGTTAGTCCTGGATACACGGGTTCCAATGCCGTAAAGCTGACGATCAACTCGAATGCATCGAATATCCAGCTATACCAGAACGATGTCCCTCTCGAGCCCAACACGGATTACCGACTGACGTTTGCTGCGTATTCGACTTCGGGAAGAGATTTTAGGGTTTCGCTGACCAAGCACTCGTCGCCGTATTCCAATTACGGAATCAATCGTGTCCGGAGTTATCTAACTATGGATTGGCAGGTGTTTACGATCGAGTTCACGACTAAGAACTTTAGTTCACCTGTGTCCGATGGCCGCCTCTATTTCTGGTTAGGCGACGACGCTAGGGCAGGGGATCGATATTACATCGACGATATCGTTTTGGCTCCCGTGGATTCGGCAGTCGCTCCTGACTCCCAAGCTCCGAGCGTGCCCGCTGGACTTTCCGCGACGTTGCTGTCGGATTCTCAGGTTCAACTCAACTGGAGCGGTTCTACCGATAACGTAGGCGTGGTTGGGTATAATATCTATCGCGATGGAGGACTGATCGGTAATACGTCTACAACCAGCTTTGTTGACTCGGGTCCGGTGCCTGGAAATAGCCACAATTACACTGTAGCGGCTTATGATCTGGCGGGTAACCAATCGGCTCCATCTAGTGGAGAGACGGTTGTCATTCCAGCACCGAGTCAACCGCCGTCGATCCCGCAAAACCTCGCTGCTTTGGGGACTTCGCAAACCGAGATTAGCGTGACATGGGATGCATCTACAGATGATGGATCAGTTGTGGAATATCGAGTTTACCGGGACTCAGCCCTCATTGGTACGAGCTCTTCGACAAGTTACAACGACTCTGGCTTAACGGCGGATACATCGTATCAATATCAAGTTTTGGCAGTTGACGACGAGTCTAACGCTTCTGGTTTGTCGGATGCGGAAACCGGAACGACTTTGCCCGCTCCGAGCGGCGATCCTGAGCCAAATGCTCTGCAAAATCCAGACTTTGAATCTGGAGCCGTCACCCCATGGCGATTCTACACAAGTGGATCGGGTGGAGCATCAGTCGTCAGTCCGGGATTCTCTAGCGCCAACGCCGTGCAGGTTGCAGTGAACAACGCGGCATCGAATATTCAGCTTTTCCAGAATGACTTGCCGCTTCAGCCAAACACGAATTATCGCCTGACGTTCAATGCGTATTCGAATTCTGGACGCGACTTTAGAGTGTCGCTTCAGAAGGATTCGTCTCCTTATACGAACTACGGTCTCAACAGGGTGAGAGCCTATCTCACCTCCGGATGGCAAAGTTTCACCATCGAGTTCAATACTCGGAACTTCAGCTCTCCAGTCACGGATGGAAGGCTATCCTTCTGGTTTGCAAACGATGCAAGGGCGGGCGACCGGTACTTCATCGATGATGTCGTGTTGACCGAGCTGTAATCCCGTAAAACTGCACGATTAGTCAGTGAATCCACTATTTTCCCCTAAAACCTCTCCGAGCCGCTGTACAGGGCTCTAAACGTCACTACTGTTTGACCTTATTCTGTACGAAACCCGCAACTCTTTCCACGGATACCTTTGGCTATCTCGATGATGGCGACGAACTGTGCCGTGGTTGAATCCAACCCTCCTATGTTCCATGAGCAATAAGACAGAGAATTCTCAAGATTACCTCAACCTATCGACTAACACCCGCGAGGTTGCGGTGGCGCGAGACACGGCGGAGTCCTACATGGAGCATCTTTTTGAGGTGCCCGGATATTTCTCCCGGCTCGACGCTGAGCTGTTCGCTCATTGCTGCAGGGAGCAGCATGATTTGGGGGTTGAGGGCGATCTCTTGGAGATAGGCGTGTGGTACGGTCGCTCTGCAGTTTTGCTAGGTTTTCTCAAATTTGGTTCTGAGCAATTGCATGTAAACGACTTGTTCGGGCAGCTTCCGAAGACGGAAACGGGGCGAAGCGAACTCGAGCAAGCGGGGCCAATTAAATTGCCGACAACGGATGACTTTCTTGGCCACTACCTGAGGTATCACGACTCAAACCCTGTGATTCATCGTGGCCCGTCTACGGAGGTTAGGGACGATCTTGCGAAGGGGACCTACCGGTTCATTCACATTGACGGAAGCCACACCCAGGAGGCCGTGGCGCACGACATCAAACTCGCACGTGAGCTTTTGAAGGAAGGTGGCATCATCGTGTTCGACGATTATTCCAATACCGACCACCTTGGGGTGGCCGCGGCGCTTTGGCCCGCTCTGGCCGAGAGCGATATCGCTCCGTTTGCGGCGACGCCGTCTAAGCTGTATGCGACTTTGGGCCTCCAGCAGGCGGGGGAATACAGGCAGGATTTGCTCTCGTGGGCGAATCAGCACGACTTGCTCGTACGGGAGCAAACGGTTAATAACTCGAAACTGCTTTCATTGCGGACAAAGTTCAATCGAGTGAATTGGATAGCGAACCGGATCAAACGGTCTCTGCCCAATCGGCTAAGGCGTATGGTCGCAGCTGAGCGTTTTTGAGATTAGAACCCATCGTTTCGGGCGGTTCATATTTGTATTCATGAGCCGTTACCAGTTCTCGTTTTAGAACCAACTGAAAATACAATGAACCGCCTCCGGGCGGTTTTTTCGTACCTGAAACCGATGGTTCCAGGGAATGCTCTTTTTAGCTGCGTTCCTACTCGGTACTGGGACTTCAAGAAGATATGAATAAATGCGATGGGGTGTTTGCTTCAACGCCGAGCCTATAATAAAATAAGATCATGCAAACGCAGACCGTGTGTCAAAAGCCTGAGTCAAATACTGTCGAGCAACAGACGAGAACGAGAGGGACTAGAACCTATGACTTAATTGTGGTGGGTGGCGGAATCGTGGGATTGGCCACTGCTATGAAGGTATTGGAGGATATGCCTCAGGCACGCGTCGCGCTGCTCGAGAAGGAGTCGAGTCTGGCGAGTCATCAGACCGGGAACAATAGCGGCGTGATTCACTCCGGACTCTATTACAAACCGGGTTCGCTTAAAGCTCAACACTGTCGCGAAGGCTATGAGTCCTTGATTTCATTTTGCCGTGAAGAGGGGATCAAGCATGACATTTGCGGCAAAGTCGTGGTGGCGACTGAGGAGTCGCAGCTTCCGTGGTTGGACGAGCTGTTAAGCCGGGGGCAGGCCAATGGCCTCGACGGTATCCGTAAGTTGGATGCGGATGGTATTCGGGAAATCGAGCCTCATTGCGCGGGGATCAAGGGACTCTTTGTTCCGCAAACCGGCATTGTCGACTACAAGGAGGTTTCTCGTAAATACGCGGAACGCGTACGATCGGCCGGTGGTGAGATAAGGCTTGATACCCGAGTGGTTGCAATCGAGCGCTCCTCGAACGGGCTGATTGAAATTGCTTCGGAAAACGAGACCTTCAGTTCGAAACTGCTGGTGGCTTGTGGCGGACTCCATGCGGACCGGCTCGCGATGCTGACAGAGCGCGATTTGCCTCTTCGCATTACCCCGTTTCGAGGGGAGTACTATACTCTCAAAAAATCAGCTTATAGTTTGGTGAACAACCTTATCTATCCGGTGCCTGATCCGGCGTTCCCGTTTCTCGGTGTACACTTCACACGTATGATTCATGGAGGCGTCGAGTGTGGGCCAAATGCAGTGTTTGCCTTTGCCAGGGAAGGTTATCGCAAAACCGACATTAGCTTGCGAGATACTTGGAGTGCTCTCAGCTGGCCTGGTTTCAGGAAGGTCGCTGGTAAGTACTGGAGAACGGGCCTCGGCGAGTTTTACCGGTCATTTAGCAAATCCGCCTTTGTGCATGCTCTCCAGCGTTTGGTGCCGGAGATCACGGAAGATTGCCTCGAGCCCGGCGGCGCAGGCGTGAGAGCCCAAGCCTGCAGTGTTGAAGGGCAGTTGATAGACGACTTCAGCATCATGGAGTCCAAAGGTGTGATTCACGTATGCAACTCGCCATCCCCCGCGGCGACCGCCTCGATTTCGATCGGAGCCTCGATCGCAAAAATGGCGGAACGCCAGTTGTCGTAGGTTTTCGTTAGAGCGGCCTGTTAGGTCAAAGCCTAAAACGTCATTGTATTAGCTATGTGCTGACGAAGCACTGTGCGTATTTTTCGGACGCTAGTGGGTGCGTTCGTATGAAGAGATCTGTGCAGGCATTCTGTGTTCAAAACAGGTGAAACTATAACCCTATGTATACCTATTATGTAATATATTAATTCTCAGTCTAACCATCTCGTTGTATCCATTAATCCAACTGTTACTATGATTAAAATACGAAATCTAACTCTCACCGGTGTGTTTGCGTTTGGGATCTTTGCAAATTCAGGCTCATCTATCGAATTCACATTCTACAGCGACACAGGCGATCTCCTCTCTACTGTAGATGATCAAGGGGGATCTATCGGCACTTTCGCCGAAGAACGCGTTAGGCCGGGTTTGCCTGGCTTGTTGCGGCACGAAGACCGATTAACGGTTGAGGACCCTGAGTGGATAGAGTCTCGGTCATTTATCGCTTACGCTTCGGATAGGGCCGTGACTAGCTCGAGCGCGGTTGCAGAGCTATTCTTTGATAGTTACGAAGGGGGGGCTGTTCTAGGATTGTGCAACATTGATTTGAAGATGGCTCAGGGGTACCTTCGAGAGGAGAATCGTAGTTCAGTGGGTGGCGACGGATTTATTGAGTTTATGGTCGATCGGGATGTATCGTTTTCCGTCGTTGGACATCTGAGTACTACTATGCTTGACCGAGATGAAGTAGAGGCGGAGATCCTCGCAGAGGTAACCCCTTCGGATTGGGCGATCGGAGGGACTTTTGGAGAGTTTATTGATTATCTGTTTCCAGAATACTTGTTGTACAACGAGTACCACGGTGATTCCTCCCGGCGAAGTCGAGTCCGCTACACCGGTAGCACTGAAATTACTCAACGTATTGCCTATGGTCCTCACTCTGGTGGCGGACTGACTTACGGCGTCTTAAAAGCTGGAACCAAATATCGACTCAGACTGGCGGCTATTGTGCGAAGCAATGATCCATTGAAAGTAAGTGCAGAAGGTGAAATTTGGATACAGTTTGGCGAGCCCCGAGGTTCATTTCCTCCGATTGTTACGAAGACTTCTAATGAGGATGGGAATTCGATTATCAAAAATGGCGGTTTTGAATCGAACGATTCATCGTGGGAATTTGATTCAGGTGTGGATGAACGCGATCCGAGCTCTGCTGGAAATGCGATTTCGATGCTGGCTTGTCCGGGAATTGAATCTAAGGGTGCGATGGTCTTGTGGAAGCCTCCGTATACAGAAGGAGCAAAATTGTGGCAGAGGGACATTAGCTTGGAACCAAATACTGAATACGAACTTCGGTTTGCCGCTTATTCCTACAAGGGGAGGGGAATGTGGATTTCCTTATACCAAGATGGAAAGCCTGATGTCTCCTATGGCATCGAAAGGCAATTGTTCAGTCTAAAGGATAGATGGAAGACGTATCGTATCGCATTCAAAACAGGTGGGAGCGGTCAGGTGATTGACGATGCGGTTCTATGCTTCGGGATCGATGATCCTCCAGCCCTTCGATATTTGGAATTAACCTACTTAGACAACATTCAGATTGTTCCCAAGGGTACTCCGCTGCCTGAGAGTGACGAGGAAGAGGAGGAACCTGATTCCAGCGAGATTCCTCAGCTTGCGCTTGGTCCAAATTTGATCAGAAATGGAGACTTCAGTGTTGGTAGGGAGAACTGGATTACATCGGTGGCTGGAATTCTCGATCCAATTGGTGGATACTTTGAGCTGTTCTCTGGTTTCGGCACTGACTGGCTTGGGCTTCTTGTCAACGCCTGGGATCCTGATCTGCTGTACTACGTATCGCAATCAGGAATTAGCTTGAAGCCAAATACTGACTACCGCTTGGTCTTTATGGCGGATGCGACTGATTGGTCACCCAATCCGAGTATTGGGGATTTGAGTGATATGCGAGTCTCTGTATTCAAGGAGTCGGCACCAGGCGTTAACTATGGGCTTGATGAACATCAGGTTTCGTTGACTGGGGCAAATATGGCGATTGTGCAAGGAATGAGAGTCTTCACGGTCGAGTTTACTTCGAGCGGATTTACGGAAGAAGTTGATGACGCTTGTCTGCAGTTTTCCTTCGCCTCTGGCGTACCTGACCATGTGCTTTATCTCCTGGATGAGGTGGGACTCTTCGAAGTGACTCCAGTCGATAGTGAGCCGGAGCCGCAGGAAGATTTAATGCCAATTGGTCCGAATCTTGTTTCGAATGGAGGCTTCGAATACGGAATGTCCTTTTGGGGCTACTACCAGTTTCCTGGTCACAATGGGAGCAGCTATCCGGCGGGAGTGTATACGGGAGTGGATCCTCATGGACGATTGACCTTCAAAATGGACTCCAGCACTGCGAGGGAGAACATGCAGCTCTATCAGTACGGAATCTCGTTGGAACCCTATTGTAAGTACCGTTTGTCGTTTGCCGCTCGCTCTCGGGCAGGGCAGGATGTTCGTGTAAATCTGACTAAGCACTTTAGTCCCTACACCAACTACGGATTAAGAAACGTGAAGGTGGATCTTGTCGATGAAGAGGAAGACGGCCTGCGATTGTATACGGTGGATTTTGAGACGAGAGGCTTTTCCTCCCGTGTTGTAGACGCGCGTCTTTGGTTTTCCTTTTCTTCTGAAATTGTTGGTGACGCCTTTTACGAAATTGATTCTGTCAGTCTGCATAAACTAGGTGAGAAAGGCGAAACCGAACCTGAGCCCAGTGATGATGAGAAGAATAATATCGTTGAAGATGGTGATTTTGATATTATCCTTGGTAAATGGAGCTTCGTTGTCGATGGAGGGGGAAGTGCTCGAATTAGGAGTCCCGGATATCTAGGGTCTAGCGGCTATGCTCATTTGTATTTTGATCAGTATAAAATGACGAATGCCCAGCTTTTCCAGTATGGATTGTCATTGGATCCTGATACTGAATACGTACTGCGGTTTGCTGCTAAATCGAATACGGGAAACGATATGCGCGTTTCGCTATCTAAGCATACGACGCCCTACACGAATTACGGGTTGAATCGTCGCCACATTGATCTTTCGACTGGTTGGAAGGAGTTCGAAATCCCTTTCACTACAAAAGGGTTCGGCTCAAGCGTTTCAGATGCTCGGCTCTACTTTTGGTTCGCTGACGATGTAGAGCCGTGGGATCAATATTGCATCGACAATGTATGTCTGCTTAGGGCGGACGAGATTCAAGAACCTGATCCAGAGCCGGAAGTGAAAATCAATTTTCTTGGGAATGGTGATTTCGAGGAAAACCTTTCCGCTTGGAAATTCTATACTTCAGGAGATGGACGCTCTCTGTGGGGAGATGGTGGATACGACGGGTCTCTTGGATACGCTCGACTGGAAATCGACGAAAAAGCCTCGAACATTCAATTGTGGCAAGAGGGGGTTGTGTTAGAGCCCGATACCGAGTACGTGTTACGGTTTGCTGCTAAGTCCAACTCGCGACGAGCTGTGAGGGTTTCCCTTTCTAAGCACACGAGTCCTTACACCTTGTATGGACTAAATCGGGTACGTGTCGATTTGTCGGACGAGTGGACCTTGCATAAAGTCAGATTTAGAACGAGCGGCTTTAATCGTGCTGTTTCCGATGGCCGGCTCTATTTCTGGTTGGCTGATGATGCTCTAGCGGGAGATGTCTATTGCATTGACGATGTTTGTCTAGCGATAGTCGAGTCTCAGCCCAGTACTGGGCCCAAGCCAGATGGGGAGAATGTATTGAAAAACGGGGAGTATGAACCTGATCTCGCTAATTGGTATTTTTATACCTCAGGTTCGGGAAGGGCAGAGTACTCGAGTTCAGGATACGATGGTTCGAGTGGATACGCACGAGTTACCGTCGATTCCGATGCCGATAACGTTCAGCTGTGGCAGCAGGGAGTTCCGCTTGATCCCTATGCAGAGTACGAGCTTAGCTTTGCTGCGAAGTGCAGTTCCGAGCGAAACCTGAAGGTCTCGCTCTCCAAGCACGGCTCTCCATACACGGGTTATGGACTAAATCGGGAGTTGGTTGAATTAAGCACGGAGTGGCAGATGCACAAAATCCGCTTCACTACTACTGGGTTTGCTAGTTTCTTAAATGATGCCCGTCTGTTTTTCTGGTTCGCTGACAGCGCTCGTGCTGGCGATGTGTACAGTATCGACCAAGTCTGGCTAGTGAAAGTACCATCGGACTGAGTTGAAATTGTTTTCGGTTCCTCGCTGTGTTGTTCATGCGTCCGATTTTCTGGCCCCTGGTCTCGTGGAGAGCTCACTCGCCTCATTATTGGGCAACCGGCGGGCTGATAGACGTCGCCGGTGGGGAGTGTTTAGTTCGTTTACGGGGCTCCCCGTCTGAGTCCGATCCTGTCTAAGGTATTGGAAGAGAGTCAAAAGAGAAGGCCGACCTCCTCTCGGAGATCGGCCTTCATGGGTGCAGGGGCTGGATTTGAACCAGCGACCTTCAGGTTATGAGCCTGACAGTTGCATTGATAGTCAATGATTTGCGTTGAATTTGACAAAATTTCGGGCAAATTTGAGCCTATGAATACCCCTGTTAAGCTTAGTGTCGCGAAGTTTAAAAATCCCTCTGGCAAATTGTCATGGCGTGTTTCGGGTACCGTTAATGGAGTGCGGGTTCGCAAGAACTTCAAGACGCGGCCTCTGGCTGAGGGGTACAAGCAAGAGGAGGAGTTGGACTCTATAAAGAATGAGACGTTTCGAGCTGCGATTACTACTCTGACGGATCGTCAATTGTCCGACGCTCAGGCGGCCTATGCCCGCCTTGGTGCGACTCATTCGATTTTGAAGGCGGTCGACTACTACCTGAAGCACTATCGGGCTCCAGTCTCCTACAACCTAGTTTCGGACGTGCTAGATGAGTTCTATGACTGGAAGCGGTCGACTGGGGTCAGGGAAAGGTCCATCAAGCAGCTTAGGAGTTCTCTGAGCCGCTTTGCGGATGTGACCAAGGACCTTCTCATCCATGAAATTAAGCTTCAGCATTTGCAGGACTACATCGATCGACAGAGCTGGAAGCCGAAGACTCAGAATAATTTTCGAGCTGACATTCATTCCTTCTTCGAGTGGTGCAAGGCCAAGCCTCGGGAATGGATAAAGGACAACCCTGCTTCCGATTTGCCGAAGTTCAAGATCGAGCGGGGGATTCCGCACATTCTCGATTTCAAACAATCGAAAGACCTCATGCACTATGTGGCGTGGAAGGATGCTGAGATGGTGCCTTATTTCGCCTTGGCGCTGTTTGCGGGTATCCGTCCACAGTATCCAACCGGCGAGCTTGGCAAGATCGCTCAGATGGGGGCTGAGGCTTGGGATTTGATCGATTTCCGTAACAAGGTCATTCGCATCCCGCCGAATATTTCGAAGACCGGAGAATATCGTACGATCAACATTCAACCTAACCTAGCGGAATGGCTAAAGCCTTTTGCCAAGGAGAAGGCGTCAATCGCCGTCACTAACTTCGAGCGTCGTTTGAAGAGGATTCGAGCAGAGAAAAAGCTCGGTCACGATGTGCTTCGCCACACCTTCATTTCGATGCATGTGGCCAAGTTTAAAAGCGTAGGGAATACAGCGCTACAGTCCGGTAACTCTGAAGCTATCGTTCGCCGTCACTACCTCAAGATGGTGGCGGAAAACGAGTCGAAACGGTTCTGGGCGATTAAGCAGCCTACCCAGGAGGAGGTTGGGGCGTTGAAAGAAGAAGAGGCTCGAAAGGAAGCTGCAGCGAAGGTATGATCTCCCTTCGCGCTTGGTTTCGTCTATTCGTTTAGCGTCTTCTCTGCCTCTCGTAGCGTATCCAAAATCTCCTCGAAGGGTGACGGCGTGCGGAAAAACATCTGCTCCATCGCCTTGTAGTCCTTTTTGAGGTTCTCGATGGCTTCCGGCTTGGGGAGGAGCTTGAAGGTGCCTCGTTTGGCGGTATCGTAGTTCGCCCAAGAGGAACGGAAGAAACGTGATTTGTGCTGTACGACGCGGTTTAGGAGTTCGTCGCTCTGGATCGCTTTTTGGCGGACGGGATTGTCCCAGAGGGCTGCGAAGTCGGCGTAGTGGCGCGAGAAGCGGTCGCGGTTTCTGAGGTTCGGGCGATGGTGTTCGGCGTGGAGGATGGTCGCTTTCTCCCAGAAGGTTCGCTCGATCTCGAGGGCCACGACTTGAGCTTTGCTGTCGGCGAAGTGCCCGGGGGCGAGTTCGTCGATCATGGCGGTCACTTCGCATGAACCGGTGGGGCGTTGGTCGGTGAGCGAGCCAAATTCGAGCTTCACCCAGGGCGGTATGTAGCTGCCTTCTTTCGCTTTTCGGTCGGATGGATAGTGGAAGAGCAGGACGGGCGAGTTCGTGCCTCCGTCTAGCTCGTAGCTTAGCCAAGGCTCGTTGCCTTCGACTTCGCCTAGGATGTTGGAGATCTCGGTTTCCAAGAGCGGCTGGAGTTGGCTTTCGACCGCGTCGGCACAGGCTTTTTGCAGCGCTTCGCTCAATCGATTCCGCTTTGTGTTGGATAGCTCCGCGTCCTCGAGGACGCTCTCTTCGCAGCCCAGAAAGCCGGGGTCGACGGAGAGGTCGATGTCTTCCGAGAACCGATGGATGGCGTTGTAGACTTTCGAAAGAGAGGTACCTCCTTTGAAAACGCAGTTTTGCGAAAGGGGTTCCGTTCGAAACAGGATGCCAAGCAGCCAGCATACCCAGAAATCTTTCTCTACTATCGTTGTATCGATTCCTTGGGTACCTTGGTATTGCTGGAAATAGAGCTGCCGTTCGCTGGCCGGTAGGGTGGCGAATGTGTTCATGTTGCAGCCCCTTTCTTCTCTGCGATCGCACGAAGGTGCGGACGCATCCATGCCGGCGCGAGTCGCAGGTCGCCGATGAGTTGTTTGGCTTGTCGCGCGTCGATCGCTTTGGCGATGGTGGCCACGCTTTGATCGCTTACGTTGTCTTCGCCGATGTAGCGGAGCGCTTCGATGATCAGACCTGAAACGCGGTCGGCAGCGGCCACGCGCTTGGGGGTTACGTGCTTGAGTTCGATTGCAAGCTTGCCCACTTCGACTTTTCGGTTGGGGCCATCCGATAGGAATACGACACGAGCCGGCACTTGCTCGGACAGGTGGAGTAGATTGGCGGCATAGGCTCCGGTGGGAAGGAGCCGTACCTGGTCTCGCCCTTTCAAGGCCTCGACAATGGTTTCGATGGAGGGCGTCAGTTCCCCGAGGACGGGGTGCGTCTGAGGGAAGGCGTAAAGTCCTCGCCCGATCCGTTTGATATCCCCCGCCGCCGCGTGACGGGACAAGGCCTTGGCTATCGCCGTCCGTTCTCCGAGGTCGGCGAAATCGGCGGAAGTCCATACGGAACCTCTCCCTTTGCCTCTTATTTGGCTAATTAGCTTTTTATCAATGGATAACGTCACTTTAAGGATGGAAATAGTGTCACGAAAAAGTGTATTTATTTGTGACAAACTGTTTGCTCTCTAGGAGGCTTGCAAGAGCAATTACATGCAGAGTTTGCTAAAACGTGAGGGAGGAGGAGAAGGAAGCGGAAAGGGCTGCCGCTCATGCTGCCAAGTCATAGCCTCTTCTCAGCTGGGGAGTCGTGTTGGTTCGGGGAGTGGGGTGTTCTTGTCCCACTCTTCTAGATCGATTGGGAAGTCCTTTTCGGGTTTGGGATAGCCGTAGGTGAAGGGGGATAGCCTTGTGGCTCGCTTAGAGGCCCACAGGAGCCATTTCTCTTGTTCGGGTGTCAGGGCTTGGCTCTGGGAATCTCTCCAGCGTCTTTCGCATTTGGCGACGAAATCGGCGACAGCTTGGGATCGGCGGTCTAGTTCGACCGCTTGGAGTAGGGTACGTTTGTGCTCCTCTTCGAGTTTGTAGGCTAGGCGTCGTCGTTCTTCCTCCTTGGCTTCTTCGGCCCATCGCCGCTTTTGTGCCTCCCTTTCTCGCTCCCAGGGGATGAGTTTGTCAAATGATTGTATTATGTTTTCAATCACGCGTGCGAGGATCCATTCAATTGGTTGAGTCGCGGTTTCATTCCAGGAGCGTTGCCCGGGGAAACCCTCCTCAGAATCGAGTCGGAACTTTAATCGTCCGTTCAAAATGTGTTCGTAGCGGGGATTGCCGGAGTACGTGAGATTGTAGCTTTTGGTTAGGTCAGGTATTTTCTTGTCGTACTGCTCTTCGATTTCGATCCAGGCGAGGGCCCCTTGTTTCGAGAATCCGTACCGTTTGTGTTTTTCGATATTTCCAGTTTCGATCCCAAATTCCTCCAGTGTGCAAATGAGGGGATGAAGAAAGCGGATCGCTTTGCTGCGAGTCTGTTGCGATACGATAATCCGAAAAGACTTATCGTTGCCGTCCGTGCGGCAGTAACCACCGGGGGAAGGGGTGTCCGCTTTGATTTCTTCCTCCATGCGTTCCGCCTCTGGGTGAAGCGTTTCGTCCTCGGTCGCGAGAGGGATGGTTTCGGGAATGATTCGCCGTTTATTATTGTTGCTGTGTTCGTTGCTCATCTCGGAATCTGGGATCTTTCATGAGCTCCATTGTGAGCTGACGATCTGTTATGCAACGAAGATAGTTTCGCGGTGGTATTCTAGAAAGGTCTGGGATGGGGGGAACCGTAGTGGCTGCGTGATTTCTTTCCCTTCTAATCGAATGAAATTCTCCTTGATTGATTGGACTGTCATGTGATCGCGGATACTCTTTGAGAGAACGACCCTAAGCCTTTCGTCCAGGGTGATGAGACCTTTGTCGAAAGCTGCGTCTTGGGTTTTCGCAAGGCAAAGGCCGTTTGCCGGATTGAGCTTCTCGTTGGCCTTGCTGGCCGCCCAGGGCTTGATATGGCTGGCAGTTAGGAGTTGGGGAAGGGGATTGCCAGTTATGCAGCAAGCGTTCTGATAGTTCTCGAGGGTGATCTTTCGGAAGACGTTTTGATTGAAGCGTGCTTTGATGGTTCGGAGTGTTTCTTTGCCTTCCTGTCCCTGCCATTCGTCTAAGAGGTTTTTAGGGACGGTGAGCTTCCGGTCGAGGTGTTTAGGCAATGCTTGAGCTTCTCCAACAAAGTTCGCGTAGCGTTCGAGTAGATCGTTCTCGTAGGCGTGTTGTATCAAGAATTCCTGATACGCACGAATTGCGGCCGTACAGTATCCGTTTTGAAGATAACTTCGAGGGATACCCCGAATAATCCAAATGCTGGACCGTCCAAGGTGCTTTTGCTCATTGGTTGTTTCGTAGAGCTCCTCGAGTCGCTTGATCGACGTGACGGCCCAAATGTCTTGGCAGTCCGGAAAGCCTAGAGGCTCATGCGCTAGCATTTCGCTAAGCAAGTCCAGCGCCCGAAGATAGGAACTTGCTTTCCCGCTTCCAGGTATATTGATCGATTCTAGATGTCGCTGAAAGAGTTGCCGCATTTATGGGTGCTTAGTATGGGCTGCTCAGTTCTGATCCGCTTGCTTGAACGAACCCAAGACGGTGTTTCGGTTTTTGATGTACTGGGCGTTTGTCGGTTCAAGTTTGTACGCATTTTCGATGTGTTCGAGAGCCTTCTCTTTGTCTCCACCGAGGTAGTACACGACAGCGATCTGATTTTGCAGCTTCGCCGAGTCGGGTCGATTTTTAGACCATTCAGCGATCTTTGCTAGTTGTTCTAGGTCATGAGTGCCATGTTGCAACGATTCTGCAATTAGCTGAACGACATCAGCTTGTTCCTGATCGATTGATAGGGACTTGTTGAAGTAGGTGACTGCTTCGTCGTATTGCTCCAACCTGTAGAGTCCTCGTCCTACGTTCTCCCAAAAGTAAGCAGTAGGCCTGTTTCTGGAAGTCCAGGTTTGGACGAAACCTAGCATCGCGTCTCGTCCTTTTATCATTGCTAGGGTGTGAGCGTGTGTGCCGGCGATTGTATCGTCTTTTGGTAGTCGTTTAAGGCCTACTGAAGAGGCTTCGAGTGCGTGCTCATATGACTCAGTGTCGTTGTAGAAGATTATGATCTGTTGAATGATGTCTTCCGCCTCAGGCTTTTTAAGCCACTTCTGAGCTATGGAATGGGCCTTCTCGAACTTCTTCAGTTTTCCGGAAGTCAAGATATAGAGCATTGCGGCAAGCTCGTCTTCATCGTTTAGATCGGTCGCCTGATCGGCAAACTTGTGACAGTTCGCAATGTCATCCTCATTGTAGTAGGCGAGGCTTACATAGCTTAGTGTTCTTGGAGTCGGAGTGATGTCGCTACTCCTGGAATTGAACTTCTCGATTGCTTCCAATCCTCTCCATGCGTTCGTGAGTGACCTAACTTCGTTTTCGAGAGCTTTTTCCGGTGTTGCCTTACTGCAACCGACCAGAGCGAACGCCGATGCAGCGATGAATGATGTGAGTATTTGTACGATTGATTTCATTCCTTGAATTAGCTGCATTGGAAGATCATCCAGACTTTGGAGAAATCCTTAGATCGTGCGTCGGATTCTCGTATCCAAAAATACAACATGCCGACGTCGCCCCACATCCACTCGGTATCGTCATCGGTATCGAGTTGAAGAAGTAGTTTCCACCCGTGGGCGTTCTTCTTGAGCTCACTTGCTCGTGGATCGTTGTACCCAGTTGCGTCTCCTAGGTAGAGCCCGTTGGAGGCGAGTTGGCACTCGACGTCCATTTCCGCGTTTTGCGCAGGTGAGCAGTAGCCGAACATCTGGTGGCGAGGCTGGTTTTCGTAGAGGGCGGCCCGCTTGTTTTCGTATGCATCCCACTCCTCGTCATCTCCTTGCGGATAGTTCGGGAGGAGTTGGGCGTCTGGCAGCGTTTCGATAAGCTTCGGTGCTATCGCTTTTGCTTTATAGATGTACTCTTCTTCCATCCCCGCTGGGGCTGGACGTTCAGTGAATGTTTCAATCGCCGCTTCCGTGTAGAGGACTCGCCAACCTCCTAGGTCCTTGGGATCGAATCCCCAGACGCCTTGCTCCTGGTCGTAGAAAAAGTAGAGGTAGCCCGAGCTAGGAAGGAAGGACGCCTGCGTTTGATTAATTTCGCTCAAGTCTATCTGTGCAAGGAACGATTGGGGCTTTTCCTCCCACGTAGGCCACTCTAGATCGGGAGGCATGAGCGGAAGGCCACCTAGCTTCGTAAAACGACTATTGCTCGTCTGACTTAGGAAAACAGCAGGCTTTGCGCGCAAATGTGAAGCCTGTTGAGGAGCATTCATTGCTGTTTCGTCTGTTAAGGATTCGCTCGCTTGGGACGCTTTATTTCCGAGAAGTCGTTTGAGCCAGTTCATTCTAGTCTACTCCTATACCGCCGATCCCACTTCCAGTGTCTTCATTTCTTCGGCTAGGATTGAGATCACTTCCTTCATGCCTTTGTCTACCAAAGCGTCTTTGATCCATTTGTAGATTCGCTCGACGGCATCTTGAGTTGATTCGAGAGATTCCTCGGACAGCTTCAACCGCTTTGTGTGAACGTGAAGTGTAACCCATCTCTTGGGCATTACCTTTTTGCGTCTACCAGGATTGAATGGAGGCTTTGCAGTCTTTTCCCAAATTGGTTCGACCCAAGACTTGGGGGCATCGCCAGCAATCACCAATAGGTAAGGTGATTTACCTCTTAGGTTGATCTCAAAAAGTACTGTTCTTTCGCAATTACCCCATGCGGTCCCGTTCGTGTTCTGCGGTACATCCCAAGAGCTAGGCACAAACCTCAAATAGCTCCTAGATGATGCAGTTGGGATTATTCCAAGCTCGCTAGCGTTCTCTCGCAGAAGTCTTTGCAGCTCGTCGGATACGAGTTTCAGATTGTCCGGGCGGTGTTCGAAGATGACGTCGAGGGCGCGTTTGTGTTGCTGGTAAATCTTTTGGGCGATGCGGGCGACTTCGGAATCGTTCATGAATTTTTCTTCGAGGAGAGTAAGGTAGTTGCGGATGAGCATTGCGGGCTCTTCACCGATTGAGGAACCCTTCGACTTTATGGCTTCGGACAGTGCTCGATGCACCTGGTCGTATGAAGAGGGCAGATACGCGCTGTCTTCTGGCGTTTCGGGGTCTTTGGTCAGAAACAGATAGAGCTTTTGCGATGCCCTGGGAAAATGCTTCTCGACGATCTCCCGATAGCGAGTGAGTTGGTTAGAGTGCTGGGTAGACTTAACCTTGTTCTCGATGGCGACGACCCATTGCTCACCACTCGCATGTTCTAGAACGAGCAGTAGGTCGATATGGAACCATTCACGCCTCACCTCCACATTTAGAAGCGTCCAGGAATCAACATCGATAGGGGAGAGGCTGCTCATCCCGAACTCAGGAAGCTCGTGGAGAGTCCGCATGAGCCATTTCTTTAGAAAGAGATCATCGAGCCCGTGCGATTCGCTAGGATCGAGTAGCCACGCCAGCATATTCGAATGGCGAATCTCTCCGTATTCGAATTTCAATACTTGAAAAACGTTAAACCCACCAAGCTTCTCCTCAAGTTGGGCGAGTTCCGGACAATTGACGACGAGGTCGTTAATCGCGGCGTAATCAGATTCTGCGGTATCCATTTATTGAGATGGTTGGCGCTTCACTTGGTCGAGAGTTCGGCCGGATTTATCTTTCCAGTCGGCCCAGCCGTTGGAGTGGCGGGCGAGGGTAACGGCGGCGGCGCCGCTGGGTGAATTGAAGTTGAAGTCTTCCTGGTACTCGTACGATTCGCCAGCTTCGGCGAGTATTCCTTCTTCGACCATGCGGTCCCGTTTTTTGGCGAAGGGGGAGGCGGCGGCGCTAGGTGTGAATTCGGCTCGGGCCAGAGAGCCTTTGAGCACGATAAAACCGTCGGAAGTAAAAAGGCCAGTTGCTTTCACTGCGGGGCCCTCAAGGTACCATAGCTCTTTTTCTTCTTCTGGGACTCCGGCACTTTGTTTTTCGACGAGGGGTTTGAAGATG
The DNA here is from genome assembly GCF_016595505.1 of Pelagicoccus mobilis. Classification (GTDB taxonomy): domain Bacteria; phylum Verrucomicrobiota; class Verrucomicrobiia; order Opitutales; family Opitutaceae; genus Pelagicoccus; species Pelagicoccus mobilis. The sequence goes on from NZ_JAENIL010000024.1 coordinate 87,108, forward strand.
GGATAGCCGAGGCTTTCGAGGAGGAGAGAACCGGTTTCAAAGATCTCTTGGAGATCGGCCTTCATGGGCTCGGTGGCGAAGGGTTCGCTGCCGGCGTTGCCGTTGTCGAGGCGGTAGCGGTTGGCTTCGGTCGCTTGTGCGATGGAGTGCCACTCCAGCCACTTAATATGGGCTTGGGTGAAAGAGTGTGTCCGTGAAATCAATACGACTGCGGTAGTCCAAAAGTCCTTCTTTGCATCGTGGGATTTGAGACGAGCTTTGAGGTCCTCTGTCTGGCCGATGTAAGCGATTTGCTTGGAGTCGCTGTCATCACCTCCAAAGAGGAAGTAAGTGGCTATGTGGTCGGCCTCAGAGCGAGTGAAGAAGTGTTCTAGCTTTGTTCGCGGTATAGCGATTGCCTGAACGATTCGCGTAGTGAGTTCGGCGATACGGATGCCGGAAGGGGTTCCTTCGGGGAGGTAGATTTGGAGAGTTTTGCCGGTCATGAGTTGGAGGCTGCGGCTTAGGAGTAGATCTTGTTTAGGATGGTTTGGGTGATTTCGAAGATGATCGTTCCTGGTGGCATAATCGAAGATGTGCCGTGGGAGTGGGTATTGCGGGATCTGGGAAGCGACTTTGTGAGAGGGCCGAAATAGTCGTAATCTTTGTCTTGTCCTTCGATGGTGAAGTCATCGTCATCGAAAACGATGGAATCGACCTCTTCGTTTAGGAGCTTTTCCGTGTGCATTCGATTGCGACGTGCTTTGGCGTTCATCTTTACTCGGTGCCACCACAGTTCGAAATCCTCGTTAACAACAAGCTTCTCGTCGTGTACGTAGCGGAGGAGGGGAGCCAAGGTTAGGTCTCCGAATCGATTGCGATAGTTAGCTTGTTTCTTGGTTTTATCGTAGGTGGGAATCAGTGGATCGAGCTTTTCGCGTAATCCCATCTCCAAGGTCGAAAGGGCTTGTCGTTCCGCGACTGGATAAAAGCGATAGACGAACCAGGCGTAGAGGTAGAGATTCTTGGCGGTTTCAAATTGGACTTGGACTTTTTCCGGGACAGTGTCGATTAGTTTGAATTGATCGATAATTTGGATACGTTTACCGAGGAGCTTTTGATTCTCAGCACTCAAGCAGTTTTGATCGGAAATTCCTCTTTTAAAACCTTCTTCACGTGGATCCGGGAATGCAAACGATTCGAGAGTTCGCAGTTTTTCTGCTGGGTTTAGTCCGCTTTTCTTCATTCTCGAATTGGGATCCTGTTGGGAGGTAAAGAGTATCGGATAGCGTTTGTAATAAATTCAATTAGTCGCTCATTGCCTGTGTTGCAATGATGCAGAATCATGGCTATGACTAAGGCTCTAAACCTTTCTCTACCAGCTCGATTAGAGTCACGCTCATCAGTGTAGTACTGCTCGAGTTTTGTGAGAAGGGAGTCACGCGTTATCTCCTCTTCTGGAATACGTTTTCGGCACCATAGAGCGAACTCTTTCAACCATTTCATGTAGTGTGGCTGGAGGTCGTTCTCAATCCATCTCTCGCAGATATTAAATAAGCGATCCCAGGTTTCGCATTTTGGCGATTGGGGTTCGAAGGATATTCGCCAATCGGGTGTTTGACTCTCAGCGTCTTCAAAGGGCTCTGATTCAATTAGTGAAATAGAAATTGGCTCGCTCTGATAAGGATCGAAAACTTGCGATCGATTTCCACCTTCATCGTGAAGAGTATCCTGATCGTGCTTGATTCCGTTGCACTTCTTTCCCGAGGGAACTAAATTTCTTAGGTTCGTGGCAGCAAATGGGTATTTGCTTTTTGGGAGGTAATGGTCGAGATCCTCTGCTACCTTCTTAAGCTTTGGCCTAATTTTCGGAGAGCTCCCAACGGGGGCATCAAATGGTTCGATTCCGCAAAATGGGCAATCTTTGTCTGCCAGGTCGTCGTAAATCCTGCAGTAGTGACGGTCTCTAATGCCGAGTTCCTTGACGAACTTAAAGCCGCAATCGAATAGTTCTTTGATAGGGCCTTGGATCGATTCAGGGAGGTCTTCTATTGTTTCGCAATTTGAAGTACCAGCAAGTAGGGATTCTATTTCGTTCTGCTGTTGTAAGCAGTTTTGGATACGATCGCGATCCGGATTATCTAACTTCGCTACTTCTTCGATGTAGGTCTTTAGTGAACTTCGTAGGGACCTTTTGAGCTTGAGTGAATCTCGGTGTGCTTCTGGCAAGCAATCTGGCCATTTTGTTGGTTCGTTTCCACTGTTTAGTTTAGTATGCACATCGGTCAGTAGCGAAACGAGGGTAACGTGTATCCAGTTTTCTTCGGTGGCTGCGATTGGGTAAGCGAACAGCATCTTCGAATCTAATCTTTGTTGCTTAACTGACGGAGACGGTCTGCTAAGAAAGCCTTTTCTACTGAATATCCCAATCGATCCATGGCTGAACGAATCTCGTCAGGGTCCGTGCTCTTCCTTAGCCGTTCTATCTCATCTTGGGGTTCTCGTGAGATGGGAGGGCGAATGTCAAAGCACTCGTCGAGTATGGAATCGAAAGTTGTGCCAAAGGTCTCATAACGCGGAGTGCGAACTTCAACTTCTCCGCTCTTTTCGTCTTTGCTGAAAATCAGAACTTGCTCTTTCTTGAGGTCTGAAGGGACGAAGGGAGCGTGAGTAGTTAGGAGGGCATCTTGTTTAGATGCCTCGGAATCTTTGCGTCGAGTGCCGTTCGGGGTTGGCAGATCCAGTATCCGCGAAACGAATTCAACTCTCCATTTGGGATTGAAGTGTGATTCTGGTTCATCGAGCAAAAACAATACGTTTGGAGACGAAACCATGCTAAATGTGCCCAAGAGCTGTGCAAGTTGATGTTCCCCATCGGAGAGTGAAACATAATCAACTGTTTCAGCGCTTCCGTTTTTTCTGAAACTTACGCGCTCAAACCGAAATACCTTATCCTCATCTTGTGGCTCTGGAAGCCGTGCGGCGAATCGTCTAGCTTCTATCTGCTTTTTGAACCTCACTCTTGCCTTTTTGGGGATAGCAAGGTCGTTAAGCATCGCTAGTTTGTGCAACGACACATACAGCTCCAATGAGGTTTTCCAAAATTCGCTGAATGCCTTCGACATCTCGTCATCTACGAAGAAATCGAAAGTGTAACATTCATCTTTCTCGTCGTAATTTTGACAGGTCGAGCACTCTCCTAATCTCTCAATTATCTCCTCAAGTTCGTCAGTTAGTTGAATACCTTTTCTACTGCTGCCGGACTTTTTGATTTTAGGTACAGCGGTGTGCGCTAGCTGGATGATACATCGAAACGTGTGAAGGGTTGAGACTCCGCTATGTTCGAGTATCTTTCGTTTACGTGAAGAGGAGGCAAGTAGCAGGTTCGCGGCGAGAACCTCAAGATTCGTACCATAGTCTATGAGCATCAACCTCGTGTCTGGAAGATCTGTAGTTTCCTTCGTCGCGATCAGTGCTTGAGTACCCACCTCTTCAGCATAACCGCTTCTGCTATGTAGGAATGGGAGACTTAAGGTTTCGTTGTCGCCAGAAGTGTACCCAACAACCTTAGTGGGGAGCAATTCTTTAGCTTTAGGGGACTCGATATCAATTGGTTTCCATGTTCCATCGCTCTGAAGTACGGCAATAATAAGCGTGGCTTTTTTTTTGTTTTTTGAGGTCCTAGAAACTTTAACGTGATCTGCTGGTTCTTCTTTGTTTTTATGTATTAAATATTCTATGACGAATTGGAGGCTAGGATTACTTTCCTCGCGTTCTTCTGCAGGCGATATCGTGTGGAAGATGGATTGAAAAATCTCTGCTACGATCTGGAGAAACTGGGATTTTCCAGCTCCGTTCGGCCCAATGAGGCAAAGAGGGGTAAACTCCGAGGTTTTTGATGGGGTTCGAACTTGTACATCAAGGCCGTCAAGGAGGCCTCCGCAGGTATCTGCGTTAATGATGTTTACTCGAAGAAGTCTCATTATGCTGTGCGTTCGAATCGCATAGTCTTTTGTTCTTTGTCGAAAACCTGCTTAACGACAGGATTCGATTCAGAAAGTAGTTGGATTACCATCGACGAAATGTCGTCGTAGTTGCCGGGCAAAACGTTTCTCAAATCCGAAAAATCGAACGATTTGTCTGGGAGTGATTCGATCTTAGCTTTGATGAGTTCAGGAGTGAGCTTTTGCATTCGAGTTGTTTTCGCGGTTCGTTTCGTGGTTCGCTTTTTCTTAGGGGCTTTCGCTCGTTGTTCTTCGATTCTTTCGAGTAGCTTAATTGCGGGTTCGTCGTCTGGGTCTTGTGGGACAAGATCACCGCGGAATGCTCTTTCTAGTATTGATTCCTTGGTTTTGTTTAAATCGAGAACGGATTCTGCCTGGTACGTTTCCAGTGTCTCAATTCTGTCAATAAGTGTGGAGACTGTTTTCGCTATTTGTATTTGTTCTTCCTTGGGAGGGAAAGGCACACGTACCTTGCGTAGGTCCACAAGATGAATGTGCTGGAGGCCCGAGCCCGTTGCTTTCATTTCGCTTTGGCTGAACCGACTGTTTAATGCCCATTCTAGGTACGGTCCGAGGAAACGCGAAATCGGTTTGATTAGTGCAACTGAAACAAAAATTGAGAATTCGATGTCGGTTTCAATCCTTCTGATTACGCCAAGAGTTCCGTCCTTGCTGACCAGAATGTCGTCTCTTTCTGGTTTCGTTCTTTTTGAGAACTCCACGTGATCTTCATGTGTGACATAGTTTAGATTCTCGAAACTAATCCCCTTGCCGGCTGTTAGGTTTTTCACTGTTACGAAGGGAATTCCTTCGGAAACATACTTCGGTTTTTTGTGCACACCGTCGGTTATGGCGGTGGAGATTTGCTCTAGAGTAACCCAGGTCCAATTGGGCGGTATCGATTGTTCTGCCGGAATTTCTGCTTGATTGGGTTCCTTGTATCTTTCTTTCCAGTTTTTTGGGGGCGTTTTGTCTTTGGCTTGGTATTTGGCAAGTTCGGCTTCTTCCCATTTTTGGCGGCGTTCTTGGCGGAGGCGGGAGAGGAGTTCGCTGGCGGGTTCGACGTCTGGGTTTTGCTGGCGCCACTTCTTGGTGAGGTCGCCTCGGAAGGCGGCGGCTAGGACGCTTTGCCTGTATTGGTCGAGCAATGACGGTACTTCGTCCAAAGCTTCGCGGGCGGTGTTGATTCGCTCTTCGCACGCTTCCAGCTTTTTGACGATTCGTTTTTGCTCGTTGGCGGGTGGAAGTCCGACTTTATACGCTTTTAGTTTATCGAACTCTACGCTCGCAACTGTTGTGCCTGTCTTTCTGCACGTGTTCAGTATATCCTGAGCTCGAGCTCTCAGTAGATCGCGAATGAAGACTGGCAGTATTGCAGGATTTGGAATCAAGGCCTTGAGGTCTTGATTCAGAGAAACCTCTTTGCGTGCTATCGCGACTGGGAATGAGTGGGCTAGGATACCACTTCGGTTAACAACGAGGATACTGTCTTCAGGAACAAGATTTGTAGTAGAGTTTTCTACTGCTTCTCGTGAAATGTGATCTAGCGTATCGAAAATCTCGATAGCCTTCATGTCCTTAGGAGAAACCCAAGGGATGTTTCCAATCCAAAAAGATCGGTTTCCTTTGCTTGGGGTTCCTCCGCCTTTCCAAACTCCGAGATTGTCTAGTTCGGCTTCAACCCAACCCTTTGGCAACTCGCTCATGCTCCTAGCTCCTTCTGTAGGGCCTTGATTTCATAGGATGCGGTTTGGAGTCGCTCGAGGATGGCGGTGGCAAGTTCATCGGGCTCGGGAAGTTCGTCGCTGCTGCTGGAGCTTTCGTCGCGGAGCCAGGAGAAGTCTAGGTTCTCGTTACGATCGGCGATTTCCTTTCGAGTGAACTTGCGGAAGCGGCCTGTATCGCCTTGGTCGATACGCTTGCTGGTGCCATTTGGCTTTTTACCGTAGGCTTTTTCGAAGTCGGCGAAGTGTTGTTCGGTCAGCGGAGTGCGTTTGCCAAACTTGGGCATGTTGCTCCGCATGTCGTAGACCCAAACGTTTTTGGTGCCGCCGGTTTCTTCCTTGTGGCGCTGGAAGAAGAGGACGTTGGTCTTGACGCCTTGGGCGTAGAAGATGCCGGTGGGGAGGCGGAGGATGGTGTGCAGGTTGCACTTGTCCATAAGGTCGCGGCGGATCTTGGCTCCGGTGTTGTCTTCGAAGAGGACGTTGTCGGGCAGGACGACAGCGGCACGCCCGCCGGGCTTGTTGGTGGAGGGGAGGCGCAGGCTGCGGTAGATATGCTGTAGGAAGGCGAGCTGTTTGTTGGCAGTGTCGAAGGTGAAGTCGTCGCGGGTGGGGGTGCCTCCGCCTTTTTTGGTGCCGAACGGTGGATTTGTGAGGACGAGGTCTGCATTTGTCAGGCTCTTACCGTCTTCGGATAGGGTGTCGCCCAAGAAGATGTCGCTATGAATGTCGTGCAGGAGGGCATTCATGAGAGCGAGGCGATGAGTGCTGGGAACCAGCTCCATGCCGTAGAAGGCTTGCTTCTTTTGGAACTCTTGGAGCTCGGGGGAGAGTTCGAAGAGTTGGTCGGTCTTTTCCTTGATGTAGTGGTCAGCGGCGACGAGGAAGCCGAGGGTGCCTGCAGCGGGGTCGTGGATGACTTCGCCCGGCTCTGGCTGCATGAGCCGCACCATGGAGTCGATGAGGGAGCGGGGCGTGAAGTATTGGCCAGCTCCGGACTTGGACTCTTCCGCGTTTTTCTGGAGGAGGCCTTCGTAGAGGTCGCCGAGACCTTCTTGGCGGGCTGAGTACCAGTCGAGTCCGTCGATGGCGCTTACCAAGGTGTGCAGGTGGCGTGGCTGGCGGAGCGAGGTTTGGGCGTTGTTGAAGATGGCGGCTACGCGGGTGTTTTTCGAATTGCCCAGCTCGAGGAGGAGCTTGCGGTAGTGTTCGAAGAGGGGCTTGCCGTCCTTTTCGGCGAGAGTGGGCCAGCGGTATTCTGCGGGGATGTGGGTGTTTCCTTTGGGCGTCTCCTCTGCCATCTTGAGGAAGAGCAGGTAGGTGAGCTCGGTGACGTAGGCGGAGTACTGTACGCCGTCGTCGCGGAGGATGTTGCAGAGGTTCCAGAGCTTCTGGACGATGTCGAATGTGGTCTTGGAGAGAGCGTTGCTGAGGGAGGCCATTTAGTGGTGTATTGAGAGAAAGGGAGCTAGGCGACGTCGTCGCTCCAGATCGCGGAGTGCAGGTCTGAGAGGAGTCGGTCGAGTTTGCCGGAAAAGGATTTGTTGATGACGTTGAAGCCGCCAGCGGAGGCGAAAGCGCCAGACTGGAGACTGTCTCGGTCGACGAGGGTCTGTTTCTTGATCTGATTGACGATGCGATCAAGCCAACGTCTCTGATTTTGCGTCCACTGGAATTCGGTAGAGGAGCGGAGCTGCTGGGCGGCCCGCTCGACGCGCTCCTCGAAGGGGATGAGCGGGGAGCCGAGGGCTTGGGAGCGGATGTAGCCGATGAGGGTGGCGGCGCAGTCCTGGTGCTTGACCTCGCGCCAGGCGGGGCGGAGCTGGGTCTCGCTGAAGCCTTCGTCGGCGAGGGCGAGGAGGAGCTGCTTGAGGGCTTTGCGGTCGAGGCTGGCGGGAGCGGTGAGGACGAGGCGTAGGGCTTCGTTGGTGGTCTTGTGTTCGTCGATCCAGTGGTTGAAGCGATCGAGGTAGTCGGCGGGCTTTTCGCGTCCGTCTCCGTAGCCTCGCTCGACGCTTAGGATCTCGTCGGTGTGCTCGGAGACCATGAGGGGTGGGCGAGGGCCTTTCTTTGCGACTTTGGCTAGCCAGTCGGCGAGGTCCTCGCGCTTGTCGAAGATGGCGCTCGCGGCAGAGGGGGAAGTGGCAATGGCGGAGGTGAGGGTATCCGCATTGTAGGGAGGGAAGCGGGACTCTAGCTCTTCGTTGCGGCCAGCGAGTCGCGAACCGAGGCGGCGGATGCGTACGACAAGCTCGCGGTGGAAGGCTTCGGCTGAAGTGGCGTTTTCGGCAGCGAGGGCTTCGTCCATCCAGCCGACAATTTGCGGGATGGATGCCTTGGGACGCTGGACGACGGGACGCATCGTGCTGAAGTCTTCCAAGGCGTCGTAGATATCGACTGCGTCGAAGATTTCAAAGGACTGCTTGTGCTCGCCCTCGCCGAAGAGGTCGCGGCATTGGCGGGTTGCGCGGCCGAGCATCTGCTCGTAAAGGATGCGGCTCTTGACGCGGCGGACGAAAACGAGGCGGGTGATGGCGGGGATATCGACGCCAGTGGTGAGCAAGTCTACGGTGACCGCAATTTTTGGATACACCTCGTTTTTGAAGCGTTTGTAGACGGTGGAGTCCCCTGCGACTGCGGTGCCGGTGATCTTGGCTACAAGGTTGTCGGGCTGCGGGCCGTATTGCTTGCGAATCGCTTTCTTGAGCTCGGTGACAAAAATGTCTGCGTGGGAATCGGTGGCGCAGAAGACGAGGGTTTTGCCAGGCTCGCTCGGGTCGAAGTATTCAGGGCTAGCGATTTCCTCGCAGATGGTCGTGTTGAACGGTCTGGTGATGACTTGCTTGTTGAACTCATCGACGCCTTTGAGGACTTCGTCGGGGGCGGTGACGAGGTCCATCTCTCCGGTCTTGGGGTCGTAGAACTGGATCTTTTCGCCCCTTCGCCATTTGATGCCGTGCTTGGCGAGGGCGGTGGTGAAGCGGTAGGGCGGCTCGTGGTCGCAGAGGTGGCCGTCGGTGACCGCTTCGCGATAGGAGTAGGTGTAGACGGGGCGTCCAAAAATGTCGGTGGTGTGGGCGGCGGGTGTCGCGGTGAGGCCGATCTTGACGGCGTGGAAGTGCTCGATGACGCGGCGGTATTTGGAGATGAAATCGGCTTCCGAGCGGAACGCCATTTCATGCTCGTCCATCTCGCGGTCGAGGTTGTATCCACGATGGCATTCATCGATGATGATACAGTCGTATTGATCGACAGGGGGAGGCGGGTCGTCGCTGAGGTGGGTGACGCGCTGCACCATGCTCTGGACGGTGGCGATGTGGACCTTGGTCTCGGGCTCGATGGTGCGGTCCCCGAGCTCGGCCACGTTGTACATGTCGGTGAACGTTTGGAGAGACTCCAGCTTGATGTTGGCGAAGCCGTCGTCGTGGGCTTGTTCGCCAAGCTTTTCGCGGTCGACAAGAAAGAGGATGCGGCGAAAGCGTTTGTAGCGAATGAGGCGGTAGATGAGAGAAACGGCAGTGCGTGTCTTACCGGTTCCGGTGGCCATGGCGAGGAGGAGTTCTCGTTGACCGCGGGCGATGCATTTCTCGATCTCCGAAATGGCTTCGATCTGGTAGTCGCGGAGTCCGGGGAGATCGTCGACGGGTGAGTTTGAGAGGTCTTCGTTGGCTTCGGCAATGTCTTGCTTGAGGTCGGCTACTAGGCCTTCGGGACTACGCCAGCCGTCTATAGCGCAGGGGGAGAAGGTTTCGTCGCGAAGGTCTTGGAAGTAGATGCCGCTCTTCTCTTCGATCTGTTTGAGGTAGGGGCGTCCGTTCGAGGCGAAGGCAAAGGGGACCTTGTATTCAAACCATGGACTTCCTTCGGGGAGGGCGAAGCCTTTGGAGTCGATGTCTTTTGCGTAGCGTCTGGCCTGGCCTAAGACGGGCGGAAGGTCGTATTCAAATTTCTTGGCTTCTGCGACTGCTATAAGCTGAAGACCGACGAATAGAGCGTAGTCGACGGGGCCGGATGTGGTGGGCCACTCGGCGATGGCCTTGTTGACGCCCTTTTCGGGGCGGGTGCCACGAGCGTAGCGGATGTTGACCGTGTCGGCCTCCCAGCCTGCTTCGCGAAGTTTCGCGTCGATGATTTCGCGTGTTTCGGCTTCGTCGAGGTCGGAGAGGAATTGGGATGAGGCTTGGTTGGCCGCGGACTTTGTCTCCTCGGCTTCCTTCTTGGTAGGGGCGGGCTTTTTTGCTTCCTCGGAAAGGAAGGCTTCTTGGGCGGCGAGGAGCTTTTCCTCGGTTTCGGCTGCGAGGTCTAGGGCGGCGGCTTGTTCCTCGTAGGCTTTGCGGGCCTCCTCTAAAGCTGCTTCGCGTGCGGCTTCTAGGGAGCCGATTTGCGCTTCGGCTTGCTCGAGGGCTTTGTGCTCTTCAGCGAATTTTTCACGGAGCTCAGCGAGTTCGTTGGCGAGTTCCTCGGTTGGATCCTCGGGAGGAGGTGGAGGAATGAAGGCGCCGGGCTTGAAATTGGGTTTGGAAAGTCGGTGGTACCAGACGGCTATTGCCCGAGTCAGCTTGAGAGCGTGGAGAGCTGAGGACTCTTTTGCGCTGCCCGTGTGAACCGCTTTGTTACCGAGTTTCCGGATGGTGTGGAAGGCGTCGCATAGCTCGCGGCTGAGGTAGCCTTCGTCGCGGAGAGCGTTGATCGACTTGAGAAGGTCGGGGATCTCTTCGCGGTGTTGGGAGGAGGATTGGAGGATGAGCGCTGCGATCGCTTCGGCGAATTGCCTGGAGCGGGTGAGGGAGAGGTCCGGCTCTACGAAACAGTAAGATTCCGCTCCAGAAGCGAGTTTGAGCAAGTGAGGCTCAGACTTCCGGAGGAATTGGAAATTAACTGTAGGAGGTGGAACGGACATACAAGGGGGGATGGTTTCTGGGAAGAGTTTTACAAATTGGGGAAGTTTGTAGGATTGGCGAGCTAAAGGTATTTACTTAAGCGGGATTTCTTTGGTCTGTAGAAAATCTAATCTATCAAAATGCATCGGACAGGGAATGTCCTAGGCTCTGGTGTAGTGTCCTTTTCCTCTTCGGTTCGGTCAGCTGTTGCCGGATCGATTAACCCGTAATCACAACTCCCAAAGATAAGGAATCCCTATGCCCAAATCCCCTCGACGTAAGTTTAACGCCGATAGGTTTCTCGATAAGTTTAAGTGTTTCGAAGGCGTTCTTCGACGCTATTGCGACCAATGGAAGGAGGGCCTCGACGGCTTTCCGGAGATGCTCACGGTGGAGACCTTCAAGGAATGGCTTCGGTCTTCGGCGGGGAATCGAGGAGCGAAGCGACGACACTTGAGCGAAGCGAAACATCGAGCACAAGAGGCGGAGACTAGAACCAGGAAAAGGGGAGAAGTGGCATACAAGGGGATGCTTGAAGGTATCTACCGTGCCTACGACCTGTCGACGAAGCAGGGGCATGAGATTCTAATGGATGCCCTTGAACAGTGCGGGGTGGAGATTCCAGGCGTGCACTCGCTGCACGTGGAGGTCTTGGCGTTGCGAGTGTTGTCGGAGTTTCCGGAGGTGTTCGAGGTGGCCTATGATACTTTGACTGTTTCGCGGGTGGATAAGTTTACGATGTTTCGCGGAAAGAAAGCTTGGGAACTGGGAGAGATTGATGCCAACTCGGAGAGATTCGAGAAGGCATTGAGAAAGGCTTTCGCCGTTCGGAAAGGCACGGAGAAGGTTCTTGTGAAGCGTTTCACGGATGGAGATGTTCAGAACTTCATCGTGTACCACGAAGAACGGATTCAAGCGGTACTGGAGATGAAGGAGAATGACGAGACCATCGACATTCAGCCTCTCATCTTCCGGCCAGTGAAGCAGGATTTCATCGCCTACTTCCCTCGTTTTGGAAAAATCGAGATCGAATCCACGACAAAGAGGGACACCTCAATTCTGCGAACCACGTTTGGTAAGGTGTTCTTGGATGATCCCGAATTCTTTGATTCCGAGGAAGCGGAGACCCTCATCAACTTGGATCGGCTGAAAGATCCGGCTTTCGCCTTTGATTTGGAGTCTGGCCATTATGCATCCCTCACCGACGTACGTTGCCAGTTTGACGGCAAGGAAGCCCATCGGGTTGATTTCAATTCTAAGGACGTTTTCCAGACTCTGGAGAGGTTAAACCTTCGGCCATCGCTCGGCGATGCTCGCTTGGCTTCAGCCAAGATTAAAATCGTGTTTCCCGAGTGCCGTCGTGGAAAAACGGTTACGCTTTCCGATACCAACAAGATCTCCTTCAATCGCTCGACGCGATCCATGGAGGTCTTTCGTTATCTTCGACGCTGGGGGCTCTTGTCTGCGTAGTGAAAGTTTCAGACGACAATTCCTTTCTCTGGCGTAGAGTTAGCAACCTTCGCGAGCCCTTGTTTCGCTTTCGAGAGCTGCAACGTTACGAACCCGATCTCTGGGAACCACTGATTCAAAACGGCCTCCTCGAAGAGACGCCAATCCCTGAGAGCTATTTGGACGAGAAGAACCGCTGGATGATCGTTCGCCAGGTAAGAGGGAATCTCTTCGGCGTCGAAGACTCCGACGAACCAAACGGCTTCGAAGTCTTGAGCGAAGACGATGTACGGCAGTATTGCTTCTCTCCGTCGAAGTTTGCCGATTCCTTGCGGGCTTCAAATGCCATCGTTGGCAAAGGACTTCAGGAGTCTGAGAAGTTTGTTCGTTTGGGAGACAAGCGTATTTCATCGAAGGATACGCTTCGCGTTTATCTCTCGATAGGCAGTAGTTTTCTCGATTCGCTTGAGTTGCGACTGAGGGCCCTTGCTAGGGAACGAAGCCGATCCGCTCGCGTAGTAGTCTTTCCCGTTTATCCGGATCTCGATTCCGCAACTGAAGAGCTGCTCGAAGCCTCGAATCTCTTCATCACGGACTTCGATACGACCAGCTTTGAAATCAACTGGCCACTGTCACTAGGCATCGAGCCATCAAAGCCTCAGCATGCCTTGATTTGCGAGGGTGCCACATGGCGTTTAGTCTTCGATGGGGAGGAGGCAACCGTTGGAGACTCGAAGGGTATCCGTTTTCTGGCCAAGCTGCTCGCAAAGCCTTCAGAAGAGTTCTCTGCGTTCGCGTTGGCCAATCCCGATGCCGCTAGTGAATCCTTTGAAGTGTCCGACTTGGAAACAACCGACACTGCTTCTCTTCGCCGTTACAAAGAGCGTTTGCTCGACATCGACGAAGACCTGGAAGAAGCCATCGCCTTCGATCGCGAGGACGAAATCGAACGCCTAGAAGAGGAGAAGGACTCGATTCTGAAGCATCTCGCCGAAGTTTCCGGAGCAGGCGGAAGAAGTCGTTTGCAAGGGGAGAAGGAGAAGGCCCGCCAATCGGTGCAACGAGCCTTCAAACGTATGCTCGCCTCGCTACCAATTGGTCGCTCGCACATCGAAACTCGATTGAAGACTGGGTACACTTGCACCTATACGCCTGATTCGGGGGAAGTATGGGAGGTTGGCTGAAGGCCTGTCGGTTTCCTCATGTCGAAAAAACCGGAAAATATCGACAAGTCTTGTTTTCATGTCGATTGGATCGACATGTGGCTACTTTGGATAGGCAATAATCCCGTCGAGCGCTTGTTGGCTGCGGGGCGTCTCACTCCAACTTGTATTTAAAAAAGATGGGTTCGTAGCTAGGGGATGCATTTAACTCGATTGAGCCAATCACAATCCAAGTTTCCAAATCACTGCTCTTTGAGATGGAAAGCATGTATACTGGTTTTTGTTCAATCTCTTCGAATTGCCCGTTGATCTTGAGATATGTTGCTTCCTGAGAGCTGAAGAGTCCAAGGACTGATGGGGTTGCAATTATTGACTCGAACGCCTGTGAATCATTGTGCGTTGGATCTAGTCCATTATCGAATTCTGTTTTGTCATCTATTCCATCGGCATCAGTATCGGCCTTTAGTGGATCCGTGCCAACAATGGCTAGTTCATCATATGCGGTTAATCCGTCTTGGTCTTCATCGCTTAGGTCTCGTTCGAAGTGTGCAACTAGTGAGACGTTTGAGTTTAGGACTAGTTCGAAAGTAGAATCGAAGCTTTGATATGGCTCGTTCCATGAGATGAATCTGTATCCAGGAGCTGGTGTCGCCTTGATGCTTACCGTAGCTCCTTGAGCTGCTAGTGTTTCCCCTCCCGCTACAATCCCTCCCGCTATTGGTGAGGGTGAGATTGTGACGTTGTAGGTGTTGTTTGGCCAATACTCGAAAGGGCCGATGTCGGAAGCCGTTCCAAAACTGCGAGTCAATCCAGCGTAATCCTGTTCTTGTAGGATAGGCTCTTCGTTTGTGTTTGTAGACCGACCACGGTCTTTGAGTGGGGAGCTCTCTTGTAGTCGATAGTCTCTATTTTCCATATCCACAAATAGTGGGGATTGGTCGCTAATCAGGCAGTCGATTAGCAGGTAGGTTATGTTGTCAGGAAAACTATGAGACGATGGGATGAAGCAGTTGTAGAGCGAGATGCTCGTGGAGTCTCCACCGCTCACTAGTTTATTGTAGCCACCAGTGAAGATGGAATTCCAAACTGTCAGATTTGCTTCGCTTGAACCTAGGGCTGTTGTTCCATTGATGAATAGGGAGTTGTAAACGTTTGTCTGGCCTCGATGAACGGATACATCCGCCGTATACGCGGATTCAGTGTTTCTCACAAAGATACATTGTTGTACCCAAGAAGAGAGCGTACCGAGTTCGACATAAATCGCGGCACCACCATTCCTAGTAGGGCTACCACCGGGGGATTTATTGCCCTCGAAAAGGCAGTTAATGAAAGATGCGTCGTGGCTCGCTGAAACAGCCCCTCCGCTATCAAAGTGACTTGTTGATCCGTTCGCATTGTTTGAATAGAACGTGGATCTAGAGGCACTTATCCCGCCATTCGCGAAAATTCCGCCTCCGCCATTTTCAGCGTGGCAATCACTCACCCGTACTTCGGAAATTGTAAGGTAGGCGGAAGTCGCTTTTACCCCACCTCCTGAACCCGTGGTGTATCCATTGGTTACTGAGATGTTCTCAAGGTGAACCTGGGATTGGGAGAGCTTCAGCACTGTGTCCTTGTTGTCGCCGTCGATGATTGTTGATTCGTGGCTCTCTCCATAAATGGAAAGCTTGTGGCCTGTAGATGAGATATAGACGAACGAACCAAGGCCATCTTCTTGAGTCGAGTATGTGCCGGCGGTTAAGTGTATCGAATTTGCCTCAGCGTTGCTTGATGCTTCTAATAGGGCCTCTCTGAAACCGACAACCGTAGAGACTTCGAAGAGCTTTCCCGGTAGATTAGTGATGCCGAAGTTGAGTGCTGCAAAGGCTAATATGAGCTTGGTTATGGAGCTTGTAAACCACATGAGTCCCTCCGGTTCTTTAATACCATTTCCTTGAGGAATTCCAATCCGAAACTTGGGCACTTCGGTTGGTGGAGGCAGGATTTACGTCGTATCACGTATCTATTTTTTTTGATGGTTTCGTCATCCGTGACACCTGATGTCACAGATGTGACGCCGAAAGTCGCGCCTAGGGGGTGTTAGCAGCTCCTCCGAGAAACAAAGACGCGGTGTCCTAGTAAAGGAGGGGCTGCCTAATGAATCGAAAATCATTATGGCAAAACTTGCACAACCCTCCGCTAGCACCTTCGAAGTAGGCGAGCTTGCACCGGCTGGAACCTTCGTCGCGACCTGTCTCGACGTCCTCGATCAATTCGGGGTCGAACGCCCGAAGTTCGAGAATCCTAACGAGAACGAGAAGCTCGACGTGACTCGTTTCCTCTTCGGTCTGAAGGGCCAGGACGGTAACGTCTACAAGGTTCAATCCTACGAGTTCCGCATCAGCGGCTCTCCCAAGAGCAACCTCTTCAAGTTCCTCACTGCATGGCTCGGTCAGCCACCTGCCTACGGTTGGGACTACTGCGAACTGAAAGGGCAGGGGGCAATGATCACTGTTGCCCACAAGCAAAGCCGCGACGGTACTCGCACCTTCGCTAGCCTCAACCGCATCGCTCCAGTAATCGAGCAGCTGAAGAACCAAGTGCTCCCGCTTGAGTCCTTCCCTGCGGAGCAAGCTCAACAAGCTCCCGTATCCGCACCTCAATCACAACCGGCGAACGTACCTGCGGCCCACATCCCGGCCAATGCTCCGGTACCGTTCCCACAGCAGGCACCAGCTCCCACCCGAGCTGCTCCTCAGCCAGTGCAACCGCAAGTTCCCCAACAAGGCGGAGTCGGCTCCTGGGGTCCATCCACCGATCCCAATGGCAACAACTGCCCATTCTAGGCCACGCCTCCCGCAAGTCCTAGCACCCATAACCTAGAACGCGACAACCTAGAAATGGCAGTTCTCAAAAAAGACAGTGGCTCTTCCTCCCACTGGTACAAAGAAGACGGTAGCCCCTGTCATCGCTTGCCACGAGCGAGCGGTGACGGGCTCCGTCCCACCACGATCCGCGACGCTCGCCGTCTGCGTTTGTATCCAAGCGTTACTTCCATCCTCGGAATTTTCGCCAAGCCTCAACTCGACCGCTGGAAGATGCGGCAAGTCGCCCTCGCTTCCATGCGACTCGACCGTACGAAGAACGAAAGTGACGAGTACTTCGCGGATCGCATCATCGAGGAAGCCTTTGCTCAAGTTGGCGAAGCCGCGGAACTCGGATCCCGTATCCACGATGCTCTCGAAAAACACTTCGAAGGCGTACCCATCGCTGACGACCTCCAAGTCTACACTCAGCCCGTCCTTGACTGGAAACAGGAGAAGCAAATCGAGTTCGTTGAACGCGAGAAGACGCTTGTAAATCACAAGGAAGGATTCGCGGGAACAATGGATGTAGCGTGTCGCTACGGGGCGAGCGGAATTGGCGTCATTGACTTCAAGACTCGCAAGACCACTCCCGGCCAGCCCGTGTATCCATACGACGGCCAAGCCATGCAGATCGCAGCCTACGCCGCGACCTACTGGGGCGAGGAGAATCTCCCGAATGTCTACGGAGCCAACGTCTATATCTCCACCACGGAGCCCGGACGCCTTGAAGTCTGCTCCTACACTCCCGAGCTTCTGATCGAAGAGTACGACGTATTCAAAAACGCCTGTAAGATGTGGCGACACATCAAAGGCTTCGACCCACGGAAGGAGTCTAAGAGTGCCTGACAAGGCTTGGAAAGCCCTCGAGAGACGCGTTGCCACCTTCTTCAACACGGAACGTAACGCTCTCTCTGGAGGCAACTCCAAGGTGACCCGTTCCGACACGCTGCACCCCGATCTCTTCATCGAGTGCAAGCAACGTCAGAAGCACTCCGCCGTCACGCTCTGGGACGAAACCAAGCAACTCGCAGACAAGGAGGAGAAAACTGCTGTCGTCTGTTTAGCAGAGAAAAACCGTAAGGGATTCTGGATACTCGTCCACTCGGACGACCTATCAAAACTCTAGACCTCCTTGTCACGCCGTAGCCCGGAAGGGCGAAGGCGGATCGAAGCTCTAGTTCCACCCTCCAACCATGGCCCGTCCACAGTCGGGCGGGCCTCCTTTTCAAAAACCAATTACGCAATCCAACGCACCCACGTGTGCACAAAACCGAAAATCTAAATGGAAAACAGTTTATCTACCGAATCTAAACCCAAACTAGTTGATGCAAACGGACTGCTCGAAGTCCTATTCGACAAGTCCTCTCGCCCCTCTGTTCGCTGGGTCCGCCAGATGCAGGCCCAACGCAAGATCCCATACGTCAAGATCGGCCACCTGGTCCGCTTCGACGTCGACGAGGTGAGGCAAGCCCTCAGCGAGAACTGCACCGTCAACCCACGCCGCCGCTAGCACGATCATGGTTTGTCTAAGTCCACCTAACGCCAAGCCGGAACCCACCGACCCCGACCAGATGAGCTTAGGCCTTCTGGCCGGGGCCAACGGCGGCTCCCGCACCACCGCGGCACAACGCCGCGTCTACGGCTTCGATACCGAAACGTATTACTCGAAAGGATACGATGTCCGCTCCCTCGGCGTAGATGCCTACGTCGCCGATCCTCGCTTCGATTGCTACCTCGCGTCCTTCTGGGGACCACATGGCAACTTCGTCGGTCATCCGAGCGAATGTCCCTGGGAAGAGTTCAACGACTGCGTCTGGATCTCGCATAACGCCCGCTTCGACCGTGCCGTCTTCTTCCGAATGAAAGAGCTCGGAATCGTTCCGGCCCATATAATGCCTCGCGAGTGGCACGACTCCGCCGCTTTGGCTGTCTATCTGCAAGCCCCACGTAACCTCGCAGGAGCCGCAGAAAAGCTCCTCGGCGAAAAGCCGAACAAGGCCATCCGTGACGCGATGAAAGGCATGCAAGGCGGTCTGCTCTGCCACGACAAGGCAGTGCTCGACTACGCCCTCGACGATGCTCGACTCGCTTGCGAACTCTGGATCTCGCATTGCGACAAATGGCCGAAGAAGGAACGCCTCCTTTCGCAGCTCACCATCGAGCAAGGCGAGTACGGCGTCCAACTCGACCAGAAGCGAATCCGGGAAGGCATCGAGACGCTCACCCAAGTCCGCGACGACGAAGCGACGAACCTCCCTTGGTTCCCACGTCTCAAACCGAGCAGTCCCAAGGCATTCGCCGAGGCTTGCCAGCAAGCACGCATCCCGATTCCGAACTCAACCAGCGAAGACGACCCTCAAACCCAAGAATGGATCGAGCGCTATGGAGAACGGTATCCATGGCTCAAGCACATGAGCGAGTGGCGGAAAGCCAACCGCATGCTTAAGGTCCTCGAAACCATGCAAAGCCGCTGTCGCCGAGACGGAAGCCTTCCATTCGGCCTCAAGTACTTCGGAGCCATCGCAACCGGACGCTGGGCAGGTGACGCCGGTCTCAACTTCCAGAACTTCAATCGTGAAGCCTACTACGGGGTCGATCCCCGCAAGTGCCTTGTCGCTCGACCAGGTCACAAGCTGATTATCGCCGACCTCTCCCAGATAGAGCCCCGCGTCCTCGCTTGGATCGCCGGCGACTACGAGCTGCTCGACAAGATCCGAAACGGCCTCCCAATCTACCAAGCCCATGCGGAAACGTCTATGGGCTGGAATGGAGGCGATCTCAAAACCAAGAATCCGAACCTCTACCTCCTCGCCAAGTGTCGCGTGATCGGGCTCGGCTACGGAGCCGGTTGTAAGACCTTCCAGTCCTTGGCGAAGGGATACGGACTCGATATGTCTATCGGTGACGCGAAACGCACCGTCGACGACTTCCGTAAAGCGAACCCGAAGATCGTCAGTCTTTGGCAAGCCGTGGAAGACTCCATGCGGTACCATCTCGAAAGCACTTACTTCATGTACCTGCCGAGCTTGCGGACCATCCGCTATTTCGACGTCCGCGAAGACGATGGACTCACAGCCGCGACCGAACGGGGAGGGCGACGTCTTCATTGGTATGGCGGCAAACTCACCGAAAACCTCGTACAAGGCACTGCAAGAGACGTCTTCGCCGAAGGTCTCCTGCGTATCCACAAAGCGGGTATCCGCATCCTCTGGACGGTCCACGACGAAGTCATCTGCGAAGTCCCCGAAGACTCCGAGATCACCGTCGAAACCGTCACCGAACTCTTAGCCCAAACCCCAGCTTGGATGCCTGGTCTGCCAGTCGCGGCAGAAGGCATCGAGGCACAAGCCTACACCAAATAACCAATGGCCATCTTAAAGAATACAACCAAAGCCCTTGAGGACTCCCTCAAGAATCCACCCGAGCCCGGGCAACGAAACGTCTGGCTCTACACAGTCGCCAAGCGAGCGAAGAACGTCGCTTCACGCGAAAAGATACGCTCCTTCCTACTAAGCGTAGCTTCTCAATGGAACGACCGCGACTTCACTCCAGAGATCGACCGAGCTATTGCTCGAGCTTTCTACGATCGCACGGCACCGGCCGAGGAGGATCGCCTCCCGCCTTGGCCCGAGTTCAGCCAAGACGCCTGGGACCGTCGCATCGACCACCCGATACTCTTTGGAAGCGAAGGCACTCAGTTGCCTGCCAGCGAGGTCATAGACCTCCTTTTCTCCGAAAACGCCTTGTTGTGTCTAGCTCTTGATACCAAGAGCGCCGTCACCCAACGCCGGGAAGCATGGCGAGGCACCGAGGCTGCTATGCAGTTCTTGGTTCCCAATGCCATGAGCAGTGAGACAGGCACCACACAATCAGGACACCACTCCTCCCGATGCTTAGATAATGCCACCAGATCCAAGGTATATCAGGTTGTAGAGTTCGATAGGGGCACATTGAAGGAACAGGCAGCTATCCTCTCGTCACTACACTCCGAATACACGCCCCTCGTCATGGTGGTATACTCGGGAGGTAAGTCCCTGCACGGTTGGTATGATGTTCGCACCCTTGATGAACCGTCCAAACTCAGATTCTTCCGTCACTCAGTCCATCTAGGATCCGATGCCTCACTCTGGGACGCCTCCAAGCTAGTACGTATGCCAGGAGGACGCCGAGATAACGGTAAGACGCAGGACATCCTATACTTCAACCCCATCACACCCCGCCACCCATGACCACAGACCTAATAGAAATCTGGAAGGAGATAGAGGATCCCGACTTCCACGTCGCCGAGAACCAACTACACCCATCTCCCAAGCCCTTCACCGTCCTCAATGGATCCAAACTCCGCTCCGTTCCCATCCCCGAGAAGATAGATATCCTCGGAGATGGAGTTATCTCCCTCGGTCAGCTGACTACGATCATAGGGCAGGGAGGTACCGGTAAGAGTCGCGTCACTATGCAGATTGCCCTCTCTCAAATCCTCGGATGGAGCATGGCGGGACTCAAGACGCACCCCGAGCCACTCAAGCACCTCCTCATTGGCACCGAGAACAGCATCTACCGCCAAAAGTCCGAGTATCAGAAGATGACTCAGTCGCTCTCCCCGGAACAGCGGGAGCAGGTAGATGCCCACATGTTCTTCCATGTCGTGCAGGAGATGGATGACGCCTTCATTCATCTCGGTTCAGACGATATCCGTAAGAAATGGGTGGATACATTTGAGATCGTTAATCCCGATGTCGTCTACATCGATCCCTACGGAGAGGTCCACGTGGGCGACATCAACAAGGACGCCGACGTTCGCCACACCCTCCGAGAGATCACGAAAGTATGCCGTCGCTTCAATCCCCGCACATCCATTGTCATTGTTCACCATGGCAGAACAGGTAGGGCGAACATCGCCCAAGCAGTCGGTTGGGACAAAGGAAACTACGCCCTCGGGTCCAAAGCTCTCTACTCAGGAGCCCGATCCCAGATCAACATTGCCCCCGCAGATCCCGACGACGCCTCCCGCATCATCTTCAGTTGCGGAAAGAGCAACGACGCCAAGCCCTTCGACCCCGTAGGCCTCAAACTTGATGACACCACCATGCTCTACGGAATAGATGCCGCCTTCGATCTCCAAGCTTGGAAGGCAGATGTTGAAGGGAAGCGAAACCAGACGAACTTCACCATCGCCGAAGCCCTGCAAGCCATCCAATCCGGAGCTTCAAACGTCCGAAAGATCCATCAGAAACTAGGTGGATCGGAAGCCGGTTCGAAGCGTTCGTTGGAACGAATCTTGGCCAAAGCAAAGAGCGAAGGATATTTTCGCTTCGGAAAGAAGGGCTACTTCCTCACCAAAAAAGGGAAGGACGTCTTAGCCCAAGTCACAGAAGAGTAAGAACATACGGCTAGGCCACCGACACACCCGCCGACACGTCGGACCGACACTTCGTAAAGCCCTGTCAGACCGACGCACCGACACACCCCCTATATAGGGGTGTCGGTGTCGGTGCCTGGCCGCCTAAAATTTAGAAAGACCCAGAAAATGAATACGGCAAAAAGGGAGCAATTGCTCTCCGTCAAAGAACTAGCCTGGCAACTCAACCGCCATCCCAATTACGTCTATCTCATGCGAAAAGCCGGTTTCCCAATGCCAGGCAACCGAACGACCTTGAAGGACGCCGTCGATTGGTTGGCTGAAAATCCAAGATGGCGGAGGTTGATCTAATCTAGTGTTTTTAGTGGTTTGATTCGTGCGATTCAAGCACCTCTTTCATTGCTTCAATTTGACCAAATGAATTAGTGGTAGGATCTGGATAAAACATATGAAAAAGAACTCGCCACTCGTTTTCTTCAACAACAACTGTCACTTGTTCGAGTAGATGATTTTCTACGTTTTTGAACAAAGTACGGTAGGTGTATATCGCAAAGTTTCCTATGGTCCCATCTGGGAGCTGGTTTATTTGAGAGAGTCCATAGATGTCACGCTCTACAGCTATACCCAGTGGTGTTCTTTGGTTCTCAAAAGTTTCAATGAAGAGATTTTTGTAGAACCGTTTCTTTCCTTCTGATGAAATTTCTCCCCACGCATCCGCATAATCGCCATTGTCTATTTTATCCAACCAAGAAGATATGGCTAATTTAGCATTCTCCTTTGGCGGAGGGGGTGGTGGCTCGGGTGAAGCTACTAAGCCTGCTGGGCTAAAGAAATATACGACGCAAAAAACGGATAATGCCCCGCCTGCCTTTATTATATTGCCAATTTTGAGATGAAGAAAGCCTGGTACAAACGCTGCTATACCGGCAACTGATAGGGCTAAAACTATTCGAAAAGTCGTGTACTGAAATGGTGTGGGGTCAGGGAATGCTGTTGCTAGGGTCAGAATAGTTGATAGGAAGACGATGCCGAATATAAAGATAGCCCTGCTTTCCCATCCGGATGGTTCCGTGGATGTATTGGAGCTGCCTTTGAGTCTCATCGAAATATATTTTCTAGATTGCTGAATCAATGACCATTAGGATGGGCAACGTGTGTGCAGGGCGATATATCCCCTCGGGGATGAGCCAGATGGGTACAGGGCACGAGATCCCCCGCTGGATGGGCTGGTCGGGGTCCCCAGGCTGTCATCACAGGGTGTCTACAAGGTATGATATCCCCTCGGTAGTGTGCTCTGTGGACACATGGAGAAATGTCTCCGTTGGGGTGAAGTTTGTGGGTGCAGGGCACTCTCCTACGAGTTGGTGCACCTCCTCGTGATATGCCCTGAGCGTGTGCTTCTATCAGGTTTGCTCGTGCAGCAGTTGGGAGATGAGTAAGGCTGCCAAGATTGCCGTATCGAGGGTCGCGAAAAGCGCGGATGGTTTGCCAAACTACTTCCGGATCCCTGCTCATCCAGTAGTCTGTTGCCCAACGATCTGCTTCAATTTCCCCTTTTCTCGCTAGGTCTACTCTAGCATATGGATTTTGTTGAAACATCTGCTGTTGAACATGGTTAAGCCTATGATGGCCATATTCATGCGCTCGAATAAAGTCTACCACTGCCCTTGGTGTATTGGCTACAATGTTCGGGTTGTAGTAAATTACTGGGCCGCTTTGGTTGAATGATGCAATTGCTATATCGCTTAAACCGGCATGCGGTATCTCAGGTATCCCAAATAATTCTTCACCGTAGATTTTAATGCAGCTAGTGATGGCGACTACGGTTGCAGTAAACAATAGTATGTGTTTTGGCAGCATCGCATGGAGGATTTGAGTTGGAGGAAGGGTCGATTCTAATAAACCCTATTAGTGTTTTTTAATATAATTTCGGACTGTGTCAATCTGAGCTTGCGGTGAGGGGTACGTGAATGCTCTTACAAAATGCCCCCTAAGGCTTCGGCATTTTAGCCGTACGTACCTCAAAGTGCGTCAACGGCGACGCGAATCTGGACAATCAGCATACTGAGGTTGCGAAGTCTGAACTTTAGAATGGGCCTGTCATCTTGAGTTCTCCCGTTGGTCGTCGACGCTGTCGCGGCAACCTCCACCCAACTCCCGTCCACCCGCAGACGCTGCCGGTTCGATCTCTTCGCTGCATTCCGCTATCCTCCGCCTTCGCAGACTTCGCAAGCTCATCCAGCTCAGTTGTCGGAACGCTGCACTCCGCTGCGATCTCGAGACCGTCACCGACTGCTCGCCCAACTTGAGTTCAACGCCCTCCGAGGTCGCCCGTTCGCAGAGCTAGCAGCAACCGTCTAAGCTTCGTTCCTCAGCTACGACTATAGCTGCCGCTACCACTGCTCGGCGGGCTCGAAGTTACCCCCATCGTTCGCAAAGCTCACTCAATCCGAGTAACCCCAAAACATCGCCGCTCATCGGTTGTCACCGTAACGCAACTACACCTCCCTTGCATCTTGAGTGCCAGCAAAGCTGTCACACGAAGCTGCATCCTTCCTGTACGGCTTCGCCCGTACAACCTGACATTATGTCCATTTCGTTCACGCGTTGCTCACCTTCGCTTGGCCATGTATGCCTGCACTCAGTCACGAGATGGTACATAATGTCGTATTGTACGCATCCAGGAGTGGGCGGCTCCGTTGCTCCGCTGGCTAACGCCAGCATTCGCGGCTTCTGTCGATAGTCTGGCCGCATAGCGTCAGTTGCGTTTTAGCTTTTCGGCTCTTATCGCTTGTAGCTGTTCCTAGCCACCCGGGTCCCGGCTGGGAAGGGGAGTCGAGTGCAGCCGAGCCGAAAGAGACGTCCTTCGCTTTGCTCAGTCCTGATTAGTGCGGGCTACCCCGCCCCCGCCCGGGGTGCTTGGTGAGTCGTCGCTTGTTCGCCTTTTCGGTATACGCTTGTTGGGCACGATCGCTTGGCAGTTCCAGACGGCCCCTGCCTACAGGAGTAAAGCAGGGGCCTTCCCCCCGCCACCCATTCTGGCGCGGTGGCCCCGCGCTCTTGGCGGCCTCGCTTCGCCCGCCGCCGTCGGCGCTTACGCACCCCTCGTGCGTCGATTCGCCCGCAGCTACGCTGCCAGTCTCCGAGCGGCAATGCCGCCCGTTGTAGGAGGTCACCTCTCCACGGTCGCTTCCCAGTCTGGCCGCTATCGTTCGCCCCTCAAGGTAGTGCTCGCCAAGGCTCGCCTCCACCTTGACCGCCTCGCTCCGCCGCCCTCCAAAAACGCTCGCCGCTTGGCAGGTTGCAAAAACGGTCCCCAGAAAAAACGCCTTTCAAAAACCCTGCGCTGTGGGCCGTTGGCGTTGTACGTGCCACCTCGAAAACCTGTGCTGTAACGCAGCCCGAAGGGTTATAAATCGCCGACAGTGAAACTTGGTTGAAGGCAGTGAACTTGTTGCCTCGAACAGTCGCCTGCGACGGCCAGTATTGGTTCGTGTTATGGCATTCGATATTTCTCCAGACCTTTTGACGATGGGCGTCTCAGCTGCTGCCGGCTTCTACATGAAGCATAAGG
>NZ_JAENIL010000025.1 GCF_016595505.1 Pelagicoccus mobilis
GAACGTTCGACATGAAACTGCGCAACGAAATCTTCCTTGTGGAGCTTCGCTTCGATGCAAAGCCCTCTCTCACAACATTTACCTTTCACTTTTTAATTTAGCCCCTTCACTCTTCCTCCATGAAACCCGCCTGGGACATACTTAAAACCCTCGCCGACCCGACACGCCTTCGCATTCTGAACCTGCTTGTCAAAGACGAGCTCTCAGTTGCCGAGCTCCAAGACGCTCTCGGCATGGCCCAGTCGCGCATCTCCTCGCAACTCTCTGTCCTTCGCCAATCCGAACTCGTCGCCGACCGCCGAGAAGGCAAAAAGTCCTTCTACTCCATCTCCCCGTCGATCCCAGAGCCTGAAGCCCAACTCCTGCAAGCAGCTCTCCATGCAGCCGGCGACTCCCCTGAAATCCAGGAGGACAACGACAATCTAAACCGCGTCATCGCCAAACGCCGCCGACAAGCAGAAGAATATTTCAACCTCATCGCGGGACGCCTAGGCAAAAACTACTGCCCCGGCCGCTCCTGGGAGGGCATCGGCCACTTCCTACTCTACCTCGTGCCCAATATTCGGGTCGCCGACCTTGGAGCAGGCGAAGGTCTGATTTCCCAGCTACTCGCCCGCCGAGCTGAACACGTCTACTGTGTCGATAGCTCAACCCGCATGGTCGAAGTCGGCACCGACCTCGCGAAACGGAACAATCTCGAAAACCTAGAGTACATACACGGCGATATCGAGGAAACATCCCTCCCCGACCAGTGCGTGCACCTTGCTCTACTCAGCCAAGCCTTGCACCATGCTCTCCATCCGGAAAAAGCGATCGCGGAAGCCTTCCGCCTCCTAAAACCGGGAGGTCGCCTCGTAATCCTCGACCTCAAAGAACACACCTTCGAGAAAGCCCATGAGCTCTATGCCGACCGTTGGTTAGGCTTCTCTGAAAACAAACTCCACCACTGGCTTAAAGACGCCGGTTTCGAAAGCGTAGAGGTCACCGTTGTTGCTCAGGAAGAACAAGAACCTCAGTTCGAAACCGTATTGGCCAGCGGACTACGTCCCGCGTAAAGAAAACGTTCCTGGCACCTAAG
The DNA here is from genome assembly GCF_016595505.1 of Pelagicoccus mobilis. Classification (GTDB taxonomy): domain Bacteria; phylum Verrucomicrobiota; class Verrucomicrobiia; order Opitutales; family Opitutaceae; genus Pelagicoccus; species Pelagicoccus mobilis. Next base: position 1,079 of record NZ_JAENIL010000025.1, read on the forward strand.
CCCCGAGAGGTCCTAATACAACTCGTCCATCTTCGACGTATAAAAGTCGAGCAGACGTTCCAAGATCAGCGATCCATCAGTTGTTTCAAGGGCCATCTGGGCGATGTCTTGAGCCTCGGTCATATCCATATTCTGCACCACGTACTTCACGTTTGGCAGTAAGGAAGGAGACATGCTCAGCTGCTGTACCCCGAGACCAATAAGAAGCGGCACCATCACTGGATCTCCCGCAACTTCACCGCAAATACTGACTCCGATGTTGCCGGACTTCGCTGCATCGATGATCATCTTTAGCGTACGCACCACCGCTGGGTGTGTCGGTTCGTAGAGGTGAGCAACTCGGTCATTGAGCCGGTCAACAGCCAGCAAATACTGGATCAGATCGTTGGTTCCGACACTGAAAAACGATGAGCCTTCCAGTAGAGTATCCGCTGCAACCGCAGCGCTCGGGATTTCGATCATCGCTCCCGCCTCTATCTCTTCGTCGAAGGCTACTCCCGCATCGCGAAGCTCCTGCTTCGCCTTTTCCAACATTTCATTAGAGCGACTTAGCTCCAAGGCGCCACTAATCATTGGATACATGATTCGAGCCTTACCAAAGGAGCTCGCCCGCAAGATCGCTCTCAACTGCTCCAAGAAAAGTTTTTCGTGATCGAGACAAAAACGGATCGCTCTGTATCCAAGAAATGGATTGGACTCCCGATACATCGGCATGTCCGTAGAATCCATAACCTTGTCTCCGCCCAAATCCAAAGTGCGGATCGTTACAGGCCGGCCTTCCATTTTCTCGACGGCCAATTTAAAAGCGTCGAACTGCTCCTCCTCCGAAGGCAGCCTGCCAGCATTCATAAAAAGATACTCGGAGCGGAACAAGCCCACGCCATCCGCCCCCAACTCGAGAGCTTTTTCCGCTTCATCGCCACGCTCGATATTAGCCAGCAAATCTACAGGCACGCCATCTCGCGTACGCGAAGAGGCATCCTTGGCCAGCTCGATCATCCGCTTTTCTAAAGAAAGCTTCTCATCCTTGAGCTTACCGTACTTGAACAACGTCGCTTCGCTCGGATTGATGATCACCTTCCCATCGTAGCCATCAACCAAAACCACAGAATCCGAATGGACCCGAGCGGAGACGTCCGAAAGCCCTACCACCGCCGGGATTCCCATGGACCGAGCCACAATTACCGCGTGACTGGTCTTGCTGCCCGCATCCGTAACAATCGCTAGCAAACCTGATTGGTCCATCGATGCCGAGTCAGACGGCGTAACATCGTTCGCCACCAAAATACGGTTCTTCACGATTTCGCCCAAATGCTCGAGCTGCTGGCCCGTCAAATTGGACAACAAACGACGCATTACGTCGCGAATATCGCTCGCGCGCTCACGCAAGTACTCGTCGTCGATCTGGTCAAACGCCTCAATATAACGAGTCCCCACTCTCCAAACAGCGTTCTCAATATTGCAGCCATGTGTCTGCATTTCGCGAATCGTCTCACCGATCAACGCCTGATCTTCTAGAACCAGCAGGTGGGCATCGAAAATCCGAGCCTCGTCCTCGCCGATCGAGTTGCGGATCTCATCCTGTATATTCTGAATCTGCTGACGGGTCTCGACGATCGCATTGTCGAAACGGATCTCCTCGTCAGCCATCTTCGAAGTGGAAATCGCGTACTTGGGAACCTTGATCTCGCGCTCCGCAAGCAAGTAAATCTGACCAGTTGCTATCCCTGGTGACGCAGCGATGCCCGACAATACCTGTTCAGATCTTTCATTATTTTCCATGCAGCAACAAGTTGCCTGCCAAGAGGGGTATTCGCGGGCAACTGCGACATAGCAAACTGGAAACGCCTAAGCCTCAAGAGGAAATATCGGATAGGGCAAATTCTTCATCCCAAAACCCGGGCTCGCTGCACAAAGGCCCGCTCGCCCCAGCACTCTCCTACCAAGCCCTCCACCTCATTTGCCTCCGAATCCGAGCGCACCAAGGAAAAACAACAGCTTCCACTTCCAGACATTAGAGAGGCTACTTTTTTCTCTCTCAATTTCCCGAAGAGCGCATCAAACGCCACGTATTTGGAAAACGCCGCCTTCTCAAAGCTATTGTGAAGCAGCTCACCCGTCGACATCCCTCCGTCACGCCACGCCGCCAGGCGCTCCTCCGCCCAGGCGCTTTCATCGTAACAATCGCCACGCTTGATCAGGCTCCCGTAAGCCCAACCCGTATTGATCGAGAAACTCGGCTTGAACAACACGATCTCCACTCCCGCCAAACTCCGATCCACCGCGGAGAGCAGCTCCCCGCGCCCTCTCATGACAACAGGCCGTTTCTCCAAAAACAAAGGGCAGTCCGATCCCAACTCCGCCGCGAGCTCCAAGCGCTCCCCCCGCGAAAGCCCCAAAGCCCCCGCATCCTCCGCCAATTCCGACAGGCCTCGCAATACAGCAGACGCATTGCTGCTCCCGCCGCCCAACCCCGCCCCATGCGGTATCCGTTTCTCCAATTCGATCCTCACCCGCCAGTTCAAGCCGCTTCGCAACAGAAATCCCTCCGCCGCCGCGTAGGCCAAATTGCTCCGATCCGTCGGCAAACTCTCGTCGCTGCAGCGCAGCTCCACCGACGCAGCGCTCGCCTCTTCCACCTCGATCCTCAGCGTATCGCCGAAGTCCACCTGCCCCACCAAGCTCACAAGCTCATGGAACCCATTCTCCATCCTGCCGAGCACCGACAGAAACAAGTTGATCTTTGCTGGACTGAAAACCTCGATTTGCCCCATAGTCGCCCAAACCAAAACCTGTATGACCGATACGCTTCAAAGCAAAAATACCTGCGAGCTCATTCTCGCCTTGGACATCGAAGACCGCGAGGACGCCCTCGCCCTACTCGCCAAAGCCGGCCCTGAGCTCAAATGGGCCAAAATCGGCCTGCAGATGTTCACCAAATACGGCCCCGACTACGTCCGCCAAATCGCCGATCTCGGCAAAAACGTATTCCTCGACCTCAAGCTGCACGACATCCCCAACACCGTCGCCAAAGCCATCGAGTCAGTCGGCCAGCTGCCAATCCAGATGCTCACCATCCACACCTGTGGAGGCAAAGAGATGATGGAATGGGCCATCAAAGCCCAACAATCCGTCAATCCAGAGCTACAGCTCCTCGGAGTAACCGTCCTCACCTCCATGGACCAGACCTCCCTCGACCTGCTCGGCATCCAACAAACGCCCGCCGACCGCGTCGCCCATCTCGCTAGCCTCGCCAAAGACGCCGGCATGACCGGCCTCGTCTGCTCCACCCACGAAGTCAAAACCATCCGCGAAGCCCACGGCGACCACTTCAAGCTCATCACTCCCGGGGTTCGCCCAGCCGGTTCCGCAGCCGGCGACCAAAAACGCATCATGACTCCCGCCCAAGCACGAGAAGTCGGCTCCAACTACATCGTCGTCGGCCGCCCCATATACGGAGCAGAAGATCCCGCCGCCGCCGTCGCCGCCATCAACGCCGAACTAAAAGGGTAGGGCTGGACCGCCGGGCCAGCCGCATCAACCATGACGATCGCCACCGCCATCCTCCTCGCCGGAGGCTCCGGCAACCGAATGCAAGGCAAGGTCGAGGACAAGATCCTCGCCCCCCTTGCCGGCAAGCCCGTCATCGCCCATTCCATCGAAGCCTTCGTATCCAGCGACCAAGTACAGCACCTCGTCATCGTCACTCGCGACGCCGAACAACGATCAGAACTCGAAAAGATCGCGTCCATCGTCCCCAATAGGCAAATATCCCTCTCCTTCACCACCGGCGGAGCCCAACGACAAGACTCCGTCTACGCCGGCCTGCAAGCTGCTCCCAGCGAAACTCAAATCGTCCTCATTCACGACTGCGCCCGCCCATGCGTCACCCCCGCAGCCATTCGAGAGTCGATAGCGAAAGCCTCTGAGTTCGGAGCCGCCTGCCTCGCCCGCCCCGTCGCCGACACCATCAAATCTGCCGACACCTACGACGGAGCCTACCTCCCTACTACCGTAGACCGCTCCAAACTCTGGGCCATGGAAACCCCACAAACCTTCCAGTACCCGATCATTCTAGACGCCTACAAAAACATAATAGAGTCAGGCACCCCCATCACCGACGACCTTTCCGCGATCGAAGACATCGACCAACCCGTCGCCTTCATCGACAACACCCGCCCCAACCCCAAGCTCACCACCCCCTCCGACCTCCCCTACCTCGAGTACCTCCTACAATCTTAATCATAATCTTCCTCCTAATCATAATCCACCACCCATGCTCCCCCCCATCCGCATCGGCCAAGGCTACGACATCCACCCGTTCGAAGACGGACGCCCCATGGTGCTCGGCGGAGTCACCTTCGACACTCCCTACGGCCTGCAAGGGCATTCCGACGCCGACGTCCTTACCCACGCCATTTGCGACGCCCTCCTCGGAGCCGCCGGTCTTCCGGACATCGGTCACTACTTTCCCAATACAGATCCCAAGTACAAAGGCATCGACTCTCAAGAGCTCCTCAAAGAAGTCGCCAAAACGCTCCGCGAAAAAGGCTGGGAAATCGTCAATATCGACACCGCCATGATCGCCGAGAAACCCAAAGTCTACCCCAAGCTCGAGCCCATGAAAGCTCGCCTCGCAGACTCAGCTGGAATCACCACCGACCAGATCGGCATCAAAGCGACCACCAACGAAAAGATCGGCTCCCTCGGCCGAGCCGAAGGCATCGCCGCCCACGCCTCCGCCCTTATCTTCAAAAAGTAGTCGTTCAACGCATACCATGCGAAACCTCACCGCCCACTACTTCCCATTCGCCACACTAGCAGTCTTGCTGCTAACCGCCTGCTCCAATCACGAAGAAGGCACCGCCATACGCGACGAAGCCGCAGCCAACAGCATTTTCCTCTTCGGAAACTCAAGCGAGCCACCCAGTCTCGATCCCCACATCAATACCGCCAACAACGGCAACCGCATCATCACCACCTTGATCGAGGGGCTCGTCACCTACCACCCCAGCAACGACAACATCGCCGAACCAGGCGTAGCCGAATCCTGGACACACGTCGACAACACCATCTGGACCTTCAACCTCCGCAAAAACGCCCGTTGGTCCAACGGCGACCCCGTCACAGCTCACGACTTCCTCTACGGCTACGAGCGCATGCTCCACCCGGATCTCGGAGCCAAATACGCGCAACTCCTCTACCTCCTCAAAAACGCCAGACAGTTCAACGAAGGCACCCTTAGCGACTTCTCTCAAGTTGGTGCCAAGGCGCTCGACGACCATACCCTCGAAATCACGCTCGAAGGTCCCACCCCCTACTTTCTCGGACTCATAAAGCACCACTCCTGGCATCCCGTCCACCCCCCCACAGTCGAAGCAGCAGGCGGCATGACGAAACCCGACTCCACCTGGACCCGAGACAACTACGTCGGCAATGGCCCCTACCGACTCAAGGAATGGGTCATCAGCAAAATCATCAAAGTCGAAAAAAGCCCGACCTACTGGGACGCCGAAAAAGTATCCATCCAAGAGGTACACTTCCTCCCCATTGACGACATCAATACGGAAGACCAGATGTACAACGCCGGGAGCCTCCACTACCAAAACACCATTCCCACCCACATGTACCCGATCTACCAAAAAGAGGGCGACCCGCATCTCCGTGTCGAACCTTGGATCGGCTCTTACTTCTACCGAATCAACACCACAGAACCCCACATGGCGGACAAACGCGTACGCCAAGCCCTCTCCCTCGCCATAAACCGCAGAGCCATCACCAAACGAATTCTCAAAGGCGCCCACTTCGCCTCACGAAGCATCACCCCCAACGGCATCGAAGGGTACGAGCCACCCCAAACCGCCGACTTCAATCCCAAGAAAGCCCGCCAACTCCTAGCCGAAGCAGGCTACCCCAACGGAGAGGGCTTCCCTACCAGCGTGCTGCTCTTCAACTCCTCCGAGCAACACAAGCAGATCGCCGAAGCCGTACAGCAGATGTGGCTCAACATCCTCGGCATCCAAGTAGAACTGCGCAACCAAGAGTGGAAGACCTACCTCGAGACAGTGATAAACCTCGACTACGATGTCGCGCGCGCTGCCTGGATCGGCGACTACGTCTACCCCGACACCTTTCTCACTATGTTCCGCACAGGCGACGGCAACAACAACACCGGCTGGTCAAACCCCACCTACGACCGGCTCGTAACAGACTCGATGCAAGAGTCCGACCCACAAAAACGCCTCTCCATGCTCGCCGAAGCCGAAGCCCTCCTCATGGACGAACTTCCCATCATCCCCATCTACCACTACGCCCGCAATTACCGCATCGACCCCGCCGTCAAAGGGTGGTATCCAAAACTCACCGACAACCGAAACTACAAGCACCTCCGCCTAGAGAAGACCCCGTAGCGCGGTGCTTTAGCCCGCGTCACCATTGCAGGATCCCCCAATCACCACCTTCATCCTCCGATTCAGAATCCCAAGAATCCCTTCGTGACACTAAGTGCCCTTCGTGGGCGACAAACCATGCTCACCTTCATCCTCAAACGCCTCGGTCAAGCCATCCCCGTCCTCCTGGCGATCTATACGATCACGTTCTTTATGATCCGCCTCGCCCCGGGCGGTCCCTTCTCCGACGAACGCAAGGTCGCCCCTCACATCATCGAGCGGCAAATGGAGTACTACGGATACAACGAGCCGCTCCCAGTCCAATTCGTCAACACCCTCGTTCAGCACGTCAAACTCGACCTACCCCCACTTACCTCCCACATCGGTCTCACCGCCGCGGACATCATCTCCGAATCATTCCCCGTATCCCTTGAGCTCGGACTCTGGGCCATGTTCATCGCCCTCATGCTCGGCATTCCAGCTGGAGTCGTTGCCGCATCACGCCAAAATAGCTGGCTCGACTACACCCCCATGTCGCTCGCCATGACCGGCATCTGCCTCCCGACCTTCGTTGTCGGCCCCGTTCTCGCCCTCGTATTTGGTATCTACCTACGATGGACTAGCGTAGCCGGCTGGGCCGGTCCGATCGACCGGATGTTGCCCTCCCTCACCCTCGGCCTCTACTACGCCGCCTACATCGCCCGCCTCACCCGCGGCGGTATGCTAGAAATTCTAAGCTCCGACTTCGTGCGGACCGCCCGAGCCAAAGGGGCGAGCGAATTTCGAGCGGTAGTTGTCCACGCCCTACGCGGCGGCATACTACCCGTCATCTCCTTCCTCGGCCCAGCCCTCGCCGGACTGGTAACCGGGTCCTTCGTGGTGGAAACCATCTTTCAAGTTCCCGGACTCGGTCGCCACTTCGTACTCGCCGCCGTCAATCGCGACCACTCGCTCATCCTCTCCACCGTGCTCTTCTACGCCTCGCTCATCATGCTGGCGAACCTCGCCGTCGACGTCCTGCAAGTCCTCCTCAACCCCAAACTTCGCTACAAGTAGTCGCCCCGCTCACTACTCACACTTCAACACCTGCTACTTGACATGCGACTATCGCCAAACATCTCCGTCGATCCCGAAGCCCCACGCTCCCTATGGGCTGACGCCTTCCAGCGACTCCTCGACAACCGGCTGGCTCTCTTCGGACTCGGATTCTTCGTCTTTATCTCGGCTCTCTGCTACCTCGGCCCCTTCGTCTACCGGCTCAATCCAGACTCACAAGTCCTCGCCCTCGATAGCCAGCTCCCCTTCGCCAACGTCCAGCTCGTTGAAGTTCGCTACGACGCCGAGAAAGCCACCCCAGACGAGACGACCACCCTCGACGACTTCGTCGAAGTCTACGCAAAAAATCCCGAAGCTGATTTAGCCGCTCTCGCACAATCCGGTACCCTCGTCCTCGGAGACATCCACTTTCGCACCCTGTCCCGGTTCCATCTGCTCGGCACGGACTCCAAAGGACGCGACATCCTCGCCCGCATCATGCGCGGAGGACGCATTTCCCTCGGAGTCGCCTTCCTCGCGACCCTCACCGCACTCGTCATCGGCGTTAACTACGGCCTCATCTCCGGTTATTTCGGAGGCAGGGTCGACGCTCTCATGATGCGCGTCGTCGATATTCTCTACGCTCTCCCCTTTCTCATTTTCGTCATCCTGCTGATGATCCTCTTCGACGGATTCCGCTTTAAGATCCTGCTCGTCTTCATAGCGATCGGTGCCGTCGAATGGCTCACCATGGCCCGTATCGTCCGAGGACAAGTCCTCCACCTGAAGGAACAAGACTTTGTCGCCGCCGCTCGCGCCACCGGAGTTAAGACCTTCTCTATCCTTACGAAACACCTCGCCCCCAACCTACTCGGCCCCGTCATCGTTTATTCAACCCTCCTGATTCCCGCCGTTATGCTGCTCGAGTCTACCCTCAGCTTTCTCGGGCTCGGCATGCAGGCCAATATGGCGAGTTGGGGCACCCTCATTAAAGAGGGGCAAGAGTCCATGCGCTCAGCCCCATGGCAGCTCATCGCCCCTTCCCTCTTCTTCTCCGCCACTCTCTTCGCCATGAATTTCCTCGGCGACGGCCTGAGAGACGCACTCGACGTGAAGTCCGACAAGGACTAGCCGAAACCAAAAAACGGCGGTTTCGGCCTCCAAAATGTAAAGCGAATGTAAACGAGCGCTAAATCGAGTTCACAAAACGCGAACATCACAACGCCGGAAAAATCTGCCGTACGCGGAAACAAGCCCTAGCGCCCATGCCTCACTGAGCAGCATCACTCATCGAGCCTTCAAAAGCCTAAGCCCTTTCCGCAAGAACGTTACCTAGGACTCTGCCTGACAAGGTGTTAGGAGGGCTAGAAGCTGTTTTAAGGTTCCGTTCTTTACGTTTTTTTAGCACAGTTAAGGCAACATCAAGAACAGCTAATGGAAACCGCATTAAACAGTACCGATCACATTCCAACGCCAGAGGTAGTCTCTCCCACTGCCAACTGGGGGAAGCCAACGTTCAAGAAAGGCCTCAAGCTCAGAACAAAGCTCAAGCTCCGTAACGAGTTTGGAGAGCGCAGCATCCACCAGCCAACTGAGCAACCAACGCTCAACCGTATCAAGGCGGATCAGGACGAGCTGCTCGACGCGATCAACCAGATCAAGTCCACCGTAAACACGACACGCCGTCTCCACGCCCAGTACTTCAACCAAGAGGAAAAGTAGATCCTCTCTCTAGCATTGGACGAATCTGGCTTACCAGAGCTCGTCTAATCAAGATTCCCGCCTGCCAACGCCATCTCCAGTTGCTCAGGGGCAATCTCTTCGGCAACGAGTCGCCCGAAAGCGTCGTACAAGTAGAGAGCCGGAGCCTCCGTCTGGCCGAGAGCATTCCAAGCTCCAGCTCCGCCCCCGCTTTCCGAAACGCCACTCTCGTCGAGAAAAACAAGCTTATCGGATCCATACCGCCGAGCCAGATCGATCCCGCGATTTCGGTCGCTCCCGACAAAGGAGCACACTACGACCGAATTCGCCGTGGCAAACGGACCACTCTCAGAAAGTCCCCTCAACGCTCGAAGCCAGTCAGCCGATTGGTCATCTTCCTGCCAGAAGAACACTGTAACCGTCTTGCCGACCAGAGTCGACGAATAGAAGCGTGTCCCCGAACCTCCATCGAGGTCCAACAGGTTTGCCTCGAAAGCTGGTAGAGACGGTCGAACATCCCCACCTCTGGATCCTCCCAAGAAATGGGTATACGCAAAATAGCCCCCTCCAGAGACGAGGGTAACGAGTGCCAGAAAAACAATCCACCGCCCCAAGCCTAAGCCAGAGCCGCTCGTACTCCTCTTGCTTTTTCCCGGGCTCAGCTGCTCCTCAGTCAACACCTCCTTGTGAAGAGCACGCAGGCGCCGGAACGAAACCTGATAGCCTTGCGAAAATCCCCAGTCCTTGTCGTGCGTTGTCTGATCCATGTTTACCGAGAGCTCGTCCCTATCTTGAAATACCGATGAAGGCTCCTCCATTTTCGCTGGAAAGCCATCTCAAGGCATTCGCAAACTTAAATGCCCCATCGCTGTCCGTATTGCTATTTCGCTTTAGAATCGAAGGGAAACCAACCCCGTGTATCCGGAATTGCCCGTTCGCATTCTTCTGTTGAGTCAATTGAACCATGCGGTCCAAATTATCTCCCCAGTCATCGCCGAAGACGAAAATAGAGATCTCCTCCTTGCCGCCTGAGTAAGACTGGAACGCTTCCTCCAAGCCACGACGAGGACTACTCTGGCAGGGAACTCCCATTCTCACGTATTCAACAAAGGCATCGAAGATGAGCTGCCGTCCTTGCCGGTCAGGCTTTACCCAGCGCCCCGCTTGCGCACTCCCTCCCCGCACAGGCGGAATACTCGGTCCTCCCCCTGTCAGCATACTTAAAATCGATTGCGAATTGAATGCCTGTACGCGACTCGAAGCCATCGCCTTATCAAGCATGTAGGCTCCATCAGAACTGAGGATCTGAAATCCTTTCGCTTCTGGATACATGGCAAGTACGTCCCGAAGCTTGTCCTTAATCGTATCCAACATTCGGAACTTCCTGTCCGTCATGCTCCCAGAGGTATCGATGATAAAGATCACATATTCACTGTCAGCCGGAATTCCTCCCACAAGATCGGCATTCCATGGCTGAGGCGTATTACGCTTTTTTTCCAGCTCCTGCTTCGCTTCGTGCAACTGGTTGCTCAACCCCTCCACTGAGGTCGCCGCTTGCGAGAGGTCGGGAACTCGATTAACCACCTCCGAAACGCTATTGTACAAAGTCGCTACTTCCTGATCTACGGACTGCAACTTCTTCTGAGTCTTCGTGATCTCTTGCTTCAACAAGTCACGTTTCACCTTCGCTTTCAGAGTATTGACCATGATCTCCGCTCGCATCTCGTGCATTGCGTCTTCCTCCTCCTGGCTAGTCTCATAGATCTGCCCCATCGCTCCCACCGTGGTACCTCGATTGAGAACAAACAGAAGAATCACCGCACCAAAGCCGCAGCAAATACAGTCCATAAAAGAGAGACTGAAGATATTAAGAGGTTTCTTAGCTCTTGCTTTCATCTTCTAAACTTAATTCGGCCAATTGGGAGAAGGAGTAAAAAGCGACCCCTGGGTCGCGTCCGCAAGTTTCCAATACAAACCCGGCGCATTGAAGTCCCCATCGAGCGGAAACAAAATCACATTCATCGGATAACTATTCTTTAACGCGACACGGTAAGCGTTTTGAAAATGCTTCACCCTCTCCACCTCATTCACTGTGGCCCCGGTAATCAAACCCGAGTGAGTCGGCAGGCTGTCGGTGATAACAAATACGTTATCAGGTTTGGGAGACAGGCTTGATACCAACTCGAGAGCATCCTCCAGGTTAGATCCACCATTGGGCAACGTATTCCACATCGCATCTGAAACCTCCTTCGCAATCGGCGGATCATTGGTCGGCAGCCAGTCGCCAGCCGACTTTGGCAGAAGGTACTGAGCGCTTTGGTTGTAGGTTACCACTTGGTAGTACTTCGACTCATTGGTCGCCATCAACCAGTCTACAGTATCCAAAATTCGGGTCCACTTTCTCGATGCCAATTTGTTAGGATCCGTCACACCATAAAACTGGGCGACCCCGCTAACCGTCTCGCTGACCATACTCGAAGACGTGTCGACTAGGATCGCGACGCGCTCCCCGTCAACCTTCATACCGGTCAAGTAGTGCCGCCGTCCATCTCCTTGGAATGGCGATACCGCCTTCCCAGTAGAGCCTGTCTCCCCATCGGAAGCGCTAGCGATCTCTTGCTTGATCGCCGCAATCTCCTTCGCCAGGCCTTGCTCTTTCTTCATGAGCTCCTGCAACTCTTTTGACTGCTTGCTTTGAGTTTCGATGGCAGCGGTCAGTTCCTCCTCTGCCTCGATCTTCTTTTTATCAGCATTCTCGAGAGCCGAGAGAATCTCTCCTAGCTCTCCTTCAAGCGAAGCAATCTCCGCTTCAATCTTAGCCAAAGACTCCTCTTCGCTCTTGAGCTTATTCTTCGTCCCCTGGATCGCGACAGTCAGCTTGTCTTTCGTCTCGCTAGCCTCTTTGGAGTTCTCACCAGTGGTCAAAATAAACATTAGGATCACCGCTCCAAAACCGCAGCAAATGCAGTCCATGAAGGAAAGTCCGAAGATATCGTTTTCAGCCTTTTTTCTAACTTTCATTAATCGATTAACGTATCCTCAATTTCATCACGAATCCCGAGAGAGCATCATCAACACGTTCGTACTCTCGATCTCTATGATATCACCGACAAACACCTCCACCTCTGACTCTACTCGTTTCGAGTTCCTCAAAAACCGCAGACGATTGGTCAAAGGCGTTAGGAAAGCTCTTCCCGAACGATTGGCCAAGCGCAGCAACTCACCTTCAAAATCGACATACTCGGTTCCTACAACCAGCCCCCCGTTCGAGGAACGCGTACCTGAGCTGACAAGCAACTCCTTCTCCCTAAAATCGAAAAGCCAACCTTGAAACAATAGCTTCTCCGGAGTCGCCGGTGCAAACCAACGAGAGTCGGATGAAAAAACCTCCTTAGCTTCCGATTTAGGACTGACCACCTTTTTCGGATTAGCTACCGACTTGGGTTCAGCGACCACTTCAGGCTCACTCTCTGCACGAGCAGGCTCTGGCCGAGGTTCCAATGCCACAAGAGATACCGTATTCATAATATCATCACCTGAAACAGCCTCATCGATCACCCACGAAATGGCGTAGGCCGCAACTTCGGAAACGTCCTTCCCCGAAACGTAAGTCCGTCCCCCGTCTGTTTCATTTGCCAGCATAGAAACGGCGCCATTCAGACCAGAGCAAACCACAGTAGTAGCTTGCTTCTCCAGCAATTCGTACCCGCGTTGAAGTTCGCTACCGAGATCTGACTGACGAAGGATTGAAGCGAGATCGAATCGCTCCTCCTCCACATCCGGAACATAATCTCCAACGGAGAAGGATTGATCGGGATTTAAGAGCGATTGCGACAGCCCTTTGAATAGAGCGAGCATAGCTTCCGGATCTGCACGACGGAGATCCAAACGAAACTGCTCTCGGATGTGCGACAAGACACTCTTAAGAAAATCAGGATATTTGGATACAAGATCCAGCGATCGCTCCTGCACATCGCCAGAGGGAACGACCATCTCTCCATCCCTCTCAAAACGAGAAGAAGAAGAGACTCTAGAAAAATCGTTTAGAAAAACGGATACACTTTGACTCGCATCCCCCGAACCCCGCAAAGCCGTGCCTGCAACCAATGCAGCTCGCGAGAAGAAGCTGACGTTCTCAACGCCCGATTTCTGAAAAACGCCAGCAATTACCTCAAGCCAAGCCTCATCCAGACTGGCGTCGACAGAAATTCCAACAGCCGAGATCTCCGCCAGAGCTAATCGCTCCTCCTTTAACAAATTCTCCAAGAAAAAAACGAGTTGCTCTGCTCTCGTCCCAACGATTCCCCGTCCCTCTTCAATCGTCTCGGTCGGTCTCCCTGCTAGGACAGGGACACACACAGAATTAGGCGTACTGGCCAAGAGCTCGAATGCAGCCTCACCAGCCACCTGCTTTCGTCGTTTAACGGCAGTGGCGATCGGGCAATTCCCGTATTGAGTAGCTTGCCCTGCCGCACGATCCCATAAAGTCAGCGACACATCAGCATCGCTAAGGTCGATTCCTAAGTACTTCATTCCGAGCCTTAGATATGGCTAAGCAGGCGTTCCTGACAGTATTCCTCGGACTCCATCACAAAGCCTTCCTGCATGCGCTTCAGGATATAGATGAAGAACATCAGGACCATGCTGACCAGGAGAGAGACCAAGGTCGAATTAAACGCCAAGCCAAGAGCCGCCGTCACCTGACTCATACCTCCCTCTTGCCCAACTAAGTCGGCCTTCGCGAGAGCTGCTCCAATACCACGTACCGTTCCGATAAACCCTACAGACGGGATCGCCCACGCAATGTAGTTCACCATGGCCAACTCCGACTCCAGCTTGCTGAGTTCGCTCTCGCACACCGTACTAATCGTGTGCGAGACCTCTTCGGCCTTCGCGCTTTGATCTTCGTTAAAACGGTTCAATCCTCTGCGAAACGCCCGAACGACCAGCGAATTCCTGAAACTCGGCAACGCCATCGACAAAGGGCGTGGCATGTCAGCCGGTAGATTCTCCTCCATCTCAAGAGCAAACTCGCTCGCCTCTTCACGCGGTATGATACGGCCCTTCGGCAAGTCGATAACATCAATCGTCAACATATGACGCTCCCGAAACACGAGCAGGTATTTATAGAGCAGGATCGAGAGCGACAAAAGGAAGAGCACGAGAGTGAGCTGCTGCTCGTATCCATCCAGCACTACCCAAATCGAGGTTGCCCCTGGACTGCTGTCCTTTGCATAAAACAGCTCGACTCGCGGATTGACGATAAACTGGTAGACCGCCGCCACAAATCCGTACGCGGCGATAAACGCAAACAAAGTTAAGAAGTTTTCGAAAGAAAGCGGGAACTTCTTCCGGGCGTTGTTACTAGAGGATTTTGCTGTCATTGATGTTATTTTGCGAAGTACGTTTTTAAAGTTTCACCGTCGGCCAATCTGATCGTTTTGAAATTTTCCAAACTCCCATCGATGCACACGTAAGCTTGTCCAGCTGGCCGCGCGTCAAATCGAAAGGTGCCATCCTTTCCGGTTCGAGTCTCACTCCCTTGGCAACTCACCAGAACGTCCGGCAGAGGGCGACCACTACCGCTAGAGCGAACAATACCATGGACCGTCCCTGCAAAGTCGGGCGTATCGCAGTCCTCGATTACTTTGAGAAAATCTACGGCAAACTCTGTCTGCGATCCAGTATCCCCCAATCCGATACGAACGCCTAAGCTCAAATCATCAGCATCAAGAACGTCACTATAAAACTGATACGAAAACAGGTAACCTTGCCGTGGCTTCATTTCGGTCAGACTTATCAAACGACCAAGTTCGGGCTGACTCTTACCATTCAACGCGACCTTCCAATCGTTGCTCCCCGAACGTTGCCCCGAGGTGACAAGGTAAAATTGCAGCGTATACGATTGAGCACCTTCGGAACGCCCTTCCAGAAAGACCTCCGCCTCCAAGCTCGACGGACTAGACTCAGCCAAGGTCCGATTGAAAACCGTATCCGTCACCTCTTCACCTTCCGTCCCATTGACGGATAGACCTAGGATATAGGACTCTTCGTCCACACCCTTTGGCAACGAGGCTTTTGCCTCTTCGGGAATATCTCTTTTTTTAAGTCGCGAGGCGATCTCACCACTAAGAGGATTGTGAGCAATTCGCCACGTCTGACCGAAATTGTCGATATCGCCGACGCGCCAACTCTTCGCACCTTCCGGCGTATCGCTGATCGTAACGGCCGCCTCCATCCAAGCTCCATCGCTCGCAGTCTCCGCAAGACTCAATCGCTTAGCCAGCACACTGTAATCAACATCCTCTTGAGCCACAGCCGCCCACCCCTGGAGAGCGAAACACGCTAACCCAATTACCGCGACCGTTCGTATTTCCAATTTCACTACAGTTCTCAAAAAAGCCATTCTCCTACCACTCCTCAACCTCTTCGCCCTTCACGCCTTTCGGAGCTTCGTTCAGCAACTCCGAATCAGACCGCTCCAAATCCACACGTTTCTTCCCTTGGTAAACTTCTGACCGAGACGTCGTTTTGGCTTTCTCTCCCTCGATCTGATAAACAGTCGCCGACTTCAAACGAGCCGAACTCATGTTGGGAACCTGCAAGGCCAACTGGCTCACCTTTTGAGCATGCTGCGCCACCTGGCTGAGACTCGACGACGAAGGCTGCATCCCCGCCGCTTCCTGCTTCATTTGCTCCACCTTCTCGCGCAGCTCGGCATTCTGCTCCTTCGCCTGAGAAGTGGGGTTGGGGCGACTCTCTATTTCCTGAGCCTGCTCCGCCAGATTTTGCTCCATCTGCTCAAGCTGCTCCTGCGCTTGCTGAGCCATCTGCTGCGACATCTGCGACATCTCTTGCTGGACTTGCTGCTGGGCTTGCTCCGCCTGCTCAGAAATTTCGCTGGCCTGCTCGGCTTGCTTCGCCATTTCCGACAAATTCTCGGCGCTCGCTGGCGTCTGAGACATCTGTTGCTGCAACTCCTGAGCCTGCTCTGAAAGCTCTTCCATCTTCTGCGATTGCTCTTGCAGCGTCTCATTCGCCTGTTTCGCCATCTCGCTGAATTCGGGAGATTGCTGCATTTCCTTCAAGGTCTCAGCTTGCTGCTTCATGCTCGCCTGCTGCTGCTGCATTTCCGACTCGAGCTTTTGCATGGACTGTTGCACCGCTTCCGAGGTTGCCTCGGCTGCCTGCTGCTTTTGCTGCTCGGTCGATTGCTGATCGAAATTCTTAGGCATCGGCTTGTCCATCATCTCGCTCGCCTTCTGCATCGCTTTTTGGGCCATACGCTCCTGCATGAGCGGACTTTGAGAACTTTCCATTTCCTGCAAGCTTTCAGCGAGCTCCGACATCTCCGACTCTTGCTGCGAGGACGGCTTCTTGTCAGGTGCCTGCTCCTCCGGGAGTTGCTGCCCGGTCATCGCCTTCTGAGCTTTATCCGCCAAGCTCTTCGCTTCTTCCGCCTGCTTTTGCAGTTTCTCAATATCCTCTCCCGACTCACTCTCTTTCGAGACTTCTGACTTCAGTTCAGAAACGTCCTCTCGAATCTGCTTCAAAGTCTCCTGAGTCTTTGGATCCTGCGCCTCAGCCTCTCCCGCCCCTTCGTCGATCGCCTTCTCCAAGGCTTCCAACTGCTTTTCAATCGCTTCCGATGCCGATTTCGCAGCCTCCTTAGCTTGAGCCTCCGCGGGCTGGTTCGGATCCGACTGGCTCTGTGGTTCCCCCTTCATTGCGTCCGCCTGCTCCTGGAGTTCCTGAGAGGCTTGCTCGAGCTTCTTTTCCGCCCCAGCCGCCCCACTTTGCTTCTGCTCCATGGCCTTTTGCAATTCGCTTAGCCCGCTCTCCAATGAAGACAGCTCGCTCTCGACCTCTTCCGCCTTTTCGGCGGCATCCTTTCGCTCGAGCCCTTCCGAACTCGCCTTGGCCAACTCACTGAGCGTTTCCGCATGTTCCGCAAGCGTCTTGGGATCCTGCGGCTTCCCTTCGCCTGCCTGCAGCTCTTCCTTCAGCTTCTCAATTCCACCAGCTGTCTCTTCGAGCTGGCGTTTCTGTTTATCAGTGAGTTCCCCTTCCTTCTGCTCTCCCAAGGCGCCATCAACCATCTCGCTCAACTGCTCGAGTTTCTGCTCCATCGCAGCCTGAGCCCCGGCCGAGGCCGCCTCTTGCTTCTCCTCCAGGGTCTTCGGCTCTTCAGAAGGCGCTCCGCCCCCCGGTTTCTGCGCCTGCTCCAACACCTCTTCCGCCGCTTCGCTCGCAGCTGCCGCCTTGGCTGAATTCTCCGGCTCGGACTTTGCTTCAGCCGAAGTTCGTCCCAGCTTATCAAGAGAAGCCTCGAGCGCCTTTGCTTCCGCCTCTATTTTTCTGGCAGCTAGACTTTCCTGAGACTTCTTCTTTTGGGAAGACGATGCCGCTTGGGAAGGAGCTCCCGTTCCTGATTGCTGATCAGAGTTGCTCGGCTTTGCCGCCTCTTGCCCGTCTCCGCTGCCTTGCGTTCCTTCCAGCTCTCTATCTTCAATTCTGTACGGACCCGACTGAGCAAGACAGATTGGAGCGACCTGCCAAAGCAGAACGCAGAGAAAAGCCCATTTTGCAGGATTTTGCATCATCAAATATCAGATGGCATCTCGACCGAGCGTTTGTAAGGATGACGAGCCGGAGCGCCTTGCTTCTTTATCTCCGCCTCCTTTTTCCTCGCAGCCGCTCTTCGAGCAGCCTTGTCCACTTTCACCTGCGACTTGCCGGCCGTATTCGGCGCGACCTGCGGAGCTGGGGAGGGCGAGTTGGACGTCGCTTGAGAAAACAACGAATGAGGCGAAGCAGCCGCAAAGGCAGTCAACGCCGCAAGTATCAATCGAGCTGTCAGTCGCCTCTTCATTTCGATTTCACCAGGTTAATGTATGCTTGCGAAGGCAGGACTACCCGAAAGCCGAGATCATCCTCCTTCGCATCCTTAGGCTCTCCCTGCCGGTAGGAAACCATCAGCTCCTTCTTTAGCCCGGTCATGTAGCTTCCTCCTTTAACAACCCGCATCTCCACTTCCGCAAAGTTTGACGGATCTTCAGAACCGGCATAGCGCCAAAAGGATCGCTCGTATCCATCGTGACACCACTCACGCACATTGCCGGACAAGTTGTAAACGCCGTCAGGGTGCGATCTGAATGAGGCGACTTGAGCGGAAAACGCATTTCCATCATCGTATCCCGAAATAGGATACTCGACTTCATATCGCTTCCCGGTCTTGTCCGCAAAATTATCGGTGAACTTTGGAGGTGGCCATTCGTCCCCCCAGGCAAATGAGCGAGGCGATCCTCGATCGTCGATCCGCATCAGGTATTCATATTCCGCTTCAGTCTGCAAACGCACGCCTCTCGAAAAAGCTTCCTCGGTTGTCGTGTAATTCGATCCCACCTGACGGTAGACCTCTCCAAAACCGAGCGCTTTGTTAAGTTCGTTACAAAAGAAGGCAGCGTCATTCCAGCTAACCCGCACCGCAGGGTAGTCGCTCTTGTTCAAATTAAATCCCTGCTTGTCGAGCTCTCCCCGACGAATACCAGTGATCGACTCGAATACGAAACTCGGAACTTCAGTCGTACTGACGTAAAAAGCGTTAGAGATGGTTACCTCCTTCGTGTTGCCGGGCTCGCCAAACGGAAAGGTCCCAGGTTCGATCAGAATGAACTCCAATCCATCCACCAACTCCAGCTTCGGCGGCAACCGCACCTCCCGTTCCTTCTCGACCACCGCCTGTGCCGGTGTTTTCACGAAGTCATGATGAAGCGGATACGTATTTCCCGCCCCAAGCTCGACAGTAAACTGCTTTTCGCCCTGCCCTGCTGCCTTCAAAACCACACTACGCGTCCCAGCAAGATACTCACCTTGAACGGGAGTGAACCCCACGAACTCGCCATCAACCATCACTGCAGCCTCGATGTCGCTGGTAATCTTCAGTTCACCCATTTTCGAGACAAGCGTCACATTAATCGAGCGGGACTGATTCGGCATCATCCCTCCCATAATTCGAGACTTATCCTCGTATCCACTCTTCGATACAACGACCGACACGTCCTTCTGCGGTTCTATCTCAATCCCTCGGATCGGCGTCTTTCCTAAAAGCTGTCCGTCGATGTAAATGTTCGCCCCACTCGGCTCACTGGTAAAATGCAACACCGCCGGCTTAGGACTCAACTTTATGTCAAAGGTTCTCGTCTGCCCGGGCACCAAAGGAGCACTCCACGCGTAAGGCTGGTAGTTCTCCAACTCGAAACGGATCCGCGGTATTGGATTCTGCTCCAAATCGAAACTGATCGTTTTCTCCCCCGTCGCCACCACACCGAGGGAGCGTCCGCCGCGATTCAGGTCGCTGATGTTCGCGCCTCTGGGTTCCACACGGAAGGTGATATCGGCAGCGTTTCGAATCATCTCCAACTTCAGTTCCTGATCCGCGCCTCCACCCTTGACGGTAACCTCCGTCTCGGAACGCACCCCCACATAACTCCCCGTATTCCCAAGCGTGATCGTGTAGACTCCGGGGTCGATCCGATGCGAACGAAGCGGAGTCGCTCCGATTTCCTTCCCGTCAATATTAACAACAATCCCCTCCAAAGCCGCGCCACTTTCAACATCAACAGTCTCTACCATCAAATAACCGGGCAACGGACGAAGCGTTATTTCCAAGCTCTTCTCGCCCTCGGAGCTGACTTCAAACTCTCGAACGTACTTCTCAAACCCTGGAGCTACAACTTCGACGCGATTAACACCTTCGGCCAGCTCGAGCGTCATGGGGCCCTGCCCTGAAACCGCATCGGTCTCGTTGATCCTCAGCTGATACTCGGCGTTCTCTGGCCCAATCTCGAACTGGAACAAAACCGGCGTCAGCATCAGCATGCGGAACCCGACAATCCCAGCCACTACAACTCCTCCGAAAAGGATCGCGACAATCGCGAGTTTCATCGCCGCCCCTCGGCGACTTCCTAATCCTCTCTTTTCCATACCAATCTAAAACTTCTCACCTGCTTCCAAAACGATCGGCTCAGGCCTCTTTCCCGGCTCGATAACGATGCGTACCAAATTGTCCCGATGCCCCTTCTGCGTGCACCGCGCCTTGTAAACTCCAGGTTTCAGTGGGACCGTCTTTCGACGAAATTTCCCGAGATCACCGTATCCACGCAGTTCTACATTCGCCTTCTTGTTGGAAACGAACTCCACATCGATCTTCGCATCGAAACTAGCCTCCGTCTCACTCGCCCGTTTTTCCAACGCTACAAACTCTTCCGTGATCGCGTCCGGATACTTGCTCCGGGACTCTTCAAGCAACTCAACCACATACACTACCAGCGGGCGATCCATCTCCTGGCTCGCCTTGTCTAGGTGGAACGTCCCCTGCGCCACGACCTCAGCCATGCTGATAATCTGCTTCCGCTGCGCGATAGCTTTATCGCGGGACGTCACGGCAAAATGGTTTCCAGGCTGGATCGCGAGCAACTCATCCGACGCCCGTATCACGGTCCCCCAATCTTCCTCTTCCAAAGCCTGCTTGATCTCTCCCGAGATGACACTGACCGAAGCGCTTCTAATGTCGCTCTCCGCACGCTCGATGAGGGAACGAGCAGAGTTCTCTTCCAATCGATACGCCTGGGAAAGCTTCAAGGCTCTCTTGGCAGGCACTAAGGCACCGTCTGGATCTCCAGCCACGATCAGTTCGAGACTCTGCGCTAGAGACTCTTTAATGATTTGCTCACTCGCCAATCTCTCAAGATTCGGCAACTTTCCCTGAGCCTCTTCAGTCAACGGATCAAGGTCCAGAATCGTCTCGTACAGACTGATCGCCTGAGCAAAGTCGCCATTCCTCTCATCCGCTTCAGCTGCCTTCAACAAAGGTACGATCCGGTAGCGTGTCGTGATTCGCGAGTGCATCGACTTGGCAGGAGCAAAATCAGGCCGAAACCGGCGGGTCGCAACCAACTCCTCATCCATGGAATCCGAAGCCGTACGAAACGCTTCCCGAGCTTGACGCCACTGCAGATCGAAAAGCCGATCAAGGTCCGTACGCAAAAGAGCACTTCTCGCGGACAACTCGGAAAGCTCAGCACTGGCTTGCTCGAAATCCCCCGCCTTGATGCTAGTGGCATCAATCTCCGCGAGCACCTTTCTCAACGCTTGGTAACGTTCCTTGGTCTCCTCATGTCGACTTGCCCCATCCTTTTCCAGACCATCAAGAAACGCTTCCGCACCATCACGCTGAGCAAGCAGAGCGTCCGACGTCTTTACCTGATCCAAGAACTGCTCGACCAAACCGATCTGCTCCTCGTAGGCTCGTGCTAACTCTTCAAAACTCCCCTCTTCCTCCAATTTCTGGATACGATCATCTCCTTTCGAAATTCTATCGATCGTCTCCCGAAAGAACCGGTTTCTCAAAACGCTATCCGGAGCAGAAGTCAACGTATCCACATACTGAGGATAAATAACTTCGAACTGAGCCTTCGCCTCCACGAGTTCAGCAGGCAACTCGACCGGTTCGTTAGCCGGCACCTCTGAAACTGGCTCCGCTTCAGACGGGGGCGTTTCATTCGCTCCAAGTCCCACCGACACGACAGCAAGACTTAGCGCAGAAACGTGCAATCCAACGGTGCACCATCTCGAAAAACGTGTCAGCATATTCGAATACACGAGGGAAGACTCAATCCAGTCGCTTAGCTCAAAACCCGACGCCTTACGATTGGGTCATGCTCTCCTGATAGTCTTCGCTCAATATGCGCTGCAACATCGCGACTTTATCTTCGATCTGACCGGTCAAAGTGAAGGAACGCCCTCGGTATTCGATATCGATTGGAGCAAGGTCCTCCGAAAACTCTTTCTGTAAGGCGATCAGCTTTTCGGCATGTCCATTGGAATCAACCGAGAGTTCCTGGATCTTCGCCCTGCGCTCCGTGAACTTCTTGGCAAAGTTTGAATCCATTTGTCCCAGACGCTCATCGTCAAACTGGATACGCCCGTCCTCGACCGTAAATACGTCGGAAAGCGTTTTCAGAGTATGAATGATAACCGCCGCATCCTGCACCTTCTCGAAATCACTACCAAGCCCCAAGTCCTCAGCCACATTGTTCTTTTTCAAGGCTTCGTTTATGACAATCGGACCTAGCAACTTCAGAGCGATCGCCGCGTTGATCCTTCCCTTTAGGGCTTTTATCTCTCGCTGCGCCTCGTAGTACTCGTTCGCCGCGAGATAGCTCCGATAGCGCCAGACCGCGTAGCTTGCATACGACTTAGTGCGACCCGCGGCAACCACCTCCTCATCAAAGTCACGGTAGATTTCGATCGTCGCCAAGCGTGCTTCCAAGCTTTCCCGGAAATAAGGATCATCCTCCGAGGGAAGCGACTTCAGCTTGGTCCCCCTTTTATTAAGGTAGTTGTCGCGAACAAAAACCTCAGGAGCCATGTAGATGGCGAACTTCATGTTGGTGAAATTCTCGTAGCGGTCGTAGTCACCCTTCCTGTTCTTAGCTCTGAGAGCCCGCACAACCGCTTCCGCCGCTTCGCTTAGCGGCTCATGATAACCTTCCGTCAAGCGGTTCTTGCTGTCCACAAACGCTCCCTCGCTCATCTTCTCCCCGATTTTCTTCTGGTTCAGCAAGGTCTCGCCCGCGCTTGTGGTCGCGCGGACAACCAGTACGAAATCCTCCGCGTTAGCCGCCTCTACCGTGACCTCGACCCACAAGTCGACCGCTGCCGCGAACGAGCTCTTCGCATCCATTCCCACAGGAGCATTGATCACTGAGGCGAAAAGGTCGCCTCCCTTCTTGTACAGCATCTTGCTGAAGTAATTCTGCAAGGCCAGCGCCTCCGCATTTCGAATCTCCAAGCTCGCCCGCTCAAAGTCCGGCTGGGCGATCGCGGCGGCCACCTCGGCTTGCTTCTCAACTGCAGCCTCTTCCTCTGTCTTCTCCGCTTCAGGAATCTCGATCTCCTGCCCTTCTAGCCCAGGAATGAGCAAGGGTCCATCGTCCTCCTCTTCAACCTCCGCAACGGTTTCAACTTCCTGCTTCTCCTCAGCCTTCACCGTAGAGGCGCTGTGCTTGAACGGGGCAACCCCGACAGTCAGCTGATATGCGGCGCTCAGCTCTGTCGCAGCAAGGAACATTAAACAAATCGCGGCCAGCACACCGCCCGAAGCAAGTTTGGATTCTCTCAGTTTCATGGATCAGGATTGTTTGGGAAGACGAATGGAGAACTCAGGGGCAGGAAGCTCTCGGAAAGAGTTATGGAAACAGGTTCATTTCTGCTCTTCGCTGATTTCTTGAACCGTCTTTTTGAGCAGCTCGGACGAAGTTTTGCCCTCGATGGGGCCCGAAGTGTCTATCGAATCGAAGAGCGAGGAAGCCGAGCCTCTCACTGACTTATTCTCCTTTTTCTGCGGCCCCTCGATCACATCGGCATCTACAACTGTCTTGCGCACGACCGGCTGGGTTCTTTGAGCGGGTAAGGCCTCGATTCGTTTCGTAAGAATGCCGTGATCCTCCTTCAGGCTCAGATAGCTTTCCATATCCCGATTCAACCTTTCCGACAACGCCTTTTCCTTTTCCATGTGAACCACCATCTCATCCTCGTTCACAAGATCGTCGGCACGTTTCTTCCGCAGCGTATCAAGAATCTCAGTATTGGAATCGATCTTCCAACGCAGCCGCTCGATCTTCATAAACAACTCCCGTTCCGACTCCTGCAGGCTAAGCGCCGGCTTGGGAGATTGCACAACAGCCGGTACACTCGACACCCCCTCTTGCCCCTTCTTCATCGGAACTTTCACGATCGGCCTCACCTTGAGCTTCCCGCCAGTCGTCTCGCTCGCCGTCTCTTTGCCAGACGCATCTCCCTTTTGCGCGACACCGGGAGATGCCGCCTTTTCCCCATACAAAACACTCACCTGGAAAACCAAAGACAGCCCGAGCGGTACGAACCAACGAACCGACCAGGATCTGCTCTTCAAAAAGGAATCAAGCTTAGGAAACTTCATTTCTAGGATGCCAAAATAGGAGCGCAGCTGAACATGCTCTTACCCGCTAAAACAGGCGAATATCAGCGGCACCAAAACTTCAGCGTAGAGAAAAGTGATGCTAATAGAGAGAATTAGCCGAATAGGTGAACATACTCCCCTTAAGGGTAAAAGCTGCAATACAAAAATATGAAAGATTCGTAAAGGTTGGGCGAATCCAAGGCAGGGCAAGTACCGATCCGGACAGAGGCAGTTCTCCCTACCACTCATTCTCCTTGTACCTTCGGGCTAAAGTGTGGTTAACCCACTGCAACGAACCGCCATTCCCGTTATCTCGTGCTCAGCGACCTAAAGATCTTCCTACGCCTCATGGCCGACCACAAGAAGTCGGTCATCTTCTCGATCCTGCTCGGCTCCGTCGCTGGACTTGTCACCGGAGGGGGTCTCACCAACGGCGTGGAACGCCTCTTCACCATCATTCTGTCGGAGGACAATAGCCTAAGCACCTCGCAAGTATTCGGCGTCGCCGCCGCCTTCCCCATCATCTTCATCGTCCTCGGGGTCTGCGTCTTTTCCAGCGCCTACTTGCTCAATTACGCTGGCCTCGCCTCCATTCGCGACCTCAGAGCAAAAGTGTTCGCCCGCGTGCAATGCCTCCCGCTCGCCTACTTCCAAGCGTCCAAAACCGGCGACCTCATTTCCCGCATCACCGCTGACACGGCGGCTCTCCAGCAGACGCTTACCTTCATCGCCCGCAACGTCCTCACCCAGCCCGCCACCATCATCGGCGCCGTCTTCTACCTCTACTGGGTCGCCGCCAACAACGAAGGCGTCTACAAGATCTACCTCTGCCTCATCGCTCTCCCCATCGTCATCTTCCCCATCCGCAACTTCACACGGAAGATCGAACGAAAAGCCCGCAAGCAACAGGAGGACCTCGGCGAACTCACCAACAACCTCGCCCAGAATCTCAGCGCGACCCGCGAGATTCGCGCCTTCAATCTCCAAGAACGCGAAAACTCCCGCTTCGCCTCTCGCCTGGCCGAGCTCTTCATCTCTCAGATGAAGGTCGTGAAATACCAGTTCGGCCTCAGCCCCGTCGTGGAATTCTGCTCCTCCATCGGCCTCTCCATCGCCTTCATCATCGGCTACTACAACGGAGTGCCCGGCGGCGTCTTCACCTCCATCTTCCTCGCGCTCTACCTGACCTACAGCGCCGTCAAAAAACTGGGCACCTTCGCTTCCGAGCTGTCTAAAGGCGTAGCCTCCTACCAACGGATCGAAGAGATACTCGCCTCCCCCGTAGACATCGACGATCCAGACCAACCGATCGAGTTCGACAACATCCAAGGCGAGATCGAGTTCCGCAACGTTTCCTTCTCCTACGGCGACACCATAGCCCTAAAATCCGCCGACGCCCGTATCCAAAAAGGCGATATCTGCGCTCTCGTCGGACCATCCGGAGCAGGCAAGTCCACTTTCGCCAACCTCGTCCCGCGCTTCTACGACGTCTCCCACGGCGGCATTTACATCGACGGGCACGACATCCGCCACTTCCGCGTCGACGAACTGCGAAACCAGATCGCGGTCGTTTCGCAAGAACCCGTCCTTTTCGACGACACCATCCTCGAAAACATCCGCCTCGGACGCCAAGACGCCACCGACGAAGAAGTCCGCGAAGCCGCACGTCAAGCCTTCGCCCACGACTTCATAACAGACACTTCCAACTGCCCCAATGGCTACGACACGCTTGTCGGGGAACGCGGAGCGAGACTGTCCGGAGGCCAGAAGCAACGCATCGCCATCGCCCGCGCGATTCTCCGAGACGCCCCGATTCTCATCCTCGACGAAGCCACTTCCGCCCTCGATTCCGAGTCTGAGTCAAAAGTCCAAGCAGCCCTCGACAAACTCGTATCCGGAAAAACAGTACTCGTAATCGCCCACCGGTTCAGCACGATCAAAAACGCGAACAAGATCCTCGTGTTCAACGATGGCGAAATCGCCGACAGTGGCAGCCACCAAGAGCTTTTCGAACGCTGTCCGCTCTACCAGACACTCTACAACCAGCAGCTAAGCAGCTAAGCCCAAGCTGTTCGACACGCCCCAATCGCGAAACAAAAAACAGCAATGAAAGAACTCACGCTCGCCCTGCTTCTAGTTCTCGTTGCACCGATTTCGGAACTGTCCTCGAAGATCGCCCTAGAGCACTACGACAAGATCAAAGATGGCGATATCAACGAGCCGTCAGGCCTAGTAAAAAGCCGCCAGTTCAAAAAAGTCTACTGGACTCATAACGACTCCGGCGACAAAGCCCGCATCTTCGCCATCACTCGCAAAGGCAAATCCGTCGAAGCCACCGAAGCCAAAAAAAACGACGATCCCTACAAGGGAATAAAAATCGCCAACGCGTCCAACGAGGATTGGGAGGACATCGCTCTAGACGATCAAGGAAACCTCCTTATCGGCGATTTCGGCAACAACGACAATCGCCGACGAAACCTCACGATCTATGTCGTTCCAGAGCCTGACCCGCGCAAGACCACCAAAGCGCAAATCAGCCAAAAAATCGAATTCCACTACCCCGATCAAAAACGTTTCCCTGATCCCGAGGACTGGAACTTCGATTGCGAGTCACTCTTCTTCGCGGAAGGAAAAATCTACCTTGTATCCAAAAACCGGAGCACTCCATTCGCAAAACTCTACCGGCTCGACCAACAAGACTCCGGAGTCAGTAACCCGCTCACACTGGTCAGCACCTTTGATCTTAAAGGACAAGCCACCGCAGCTGACGCGAGCCCCGACGGGTCCACCCTCGCAATCCTCACTTACACCGGAGTCTGGCTCTTCGAAAGACCGGAAGGGAGCGACGACTACTTCGCTGGCAAAACCTCCTTCCGCCCCTTTTACGCAAAGCAATGCGAAGCCGTCTGCTGGCAAGATCCAGAAACGCTCATCATCGCCAACGAGCAACGGCAGCTCTTCGAGTTGAAAATAGAAGACATCCCTCGATTCGAACCCTAGCCTTGCCATAAACAAGCGAGCATTCTAAGTTGCGGACGCCTTTTTCCAACCAAAGCTCCGTATGAAACTACCTCTCGCCTCGCTTGCCTGCGGCGTCTTAGTAGCCGCCCCTCTCCTATCCCAAAACGTATCAGTCGAGCTCATACTCGCTCCAGGCCTTACCACCCACGGCGGAGAAATCGAGTACGACCTCTACTCCTACCCCATCTGGAACTCCAACGGCGATACCTACTTCAAAAGCCGATTCCTCGACTACACCGGCGATCTGGGTACCGGCGGTTATGTTTTCCACAAACTCGACGCTCCAAATACAGCAAACCCAATCCTTAGGGACGACACAGGCGACTTCGATAGTTTCAACTTCAGCCGATTTGGCATCAGCGACGCGAACGAACTCTTCTTCGATTCCGCCACCGACGACGATGCAAGCCATTCCCTTTTCAAGCTCGTCAATGGAGGTACGACAAAGATCGAGCAACGGGCAACCCTGATAGGCGTCGCCCCCAACGGTTCAGCTATCGCCCGAAACTACGCCGATGTTGCGACTCTCGATATCGGCCGCGTCGCCCCCGGCAGCACTACTCTCGATTCAATAGTAAAGAGCGGAGAGACAGTGGCCGGCCTCGACGGCGCGACAATAAAGACCCTCGGAACCATCCACTACAATCCCAAGGGCCAGATCGCCTTCACCGCCATCCTGCAGGGCGATGGCATAGACATTTCAAACGACCACGCCCTCATTCGCGAGAATACAGATGGCAGCTTGGAGCTGATCGCTCGCGAGTCCAATTCCCACCCAGAAAACTCAAGCCTCGAACCAGACGGAGCCTACCTAAGTCTACAAGAGAATGAAGCTGCCTTCGGATTTAACGGGCAAGGCCACATCGCATTTAAAGCAGATGTCAGCGACAATTCGAGCGAGCTCACCAATCGTACCACAACACTCTGGTTCGCGGCCCCTGGCGAGGACGCTCAACTGATCGCCAGACTCGGTGTCCCAACTCCAACGAGCAATGCCGGGACAGTAGAATTCGTAGGCTTCCGTTCCGACAATGGAGAGATCGGTCGTCAACCTATCCTGGACGCGACCGGCAACGTTTACTTCATGGCGAGAGTCGACACCGGCGAGTTTCCCGAGCCACTCTCCCTCTTCAAGTGGGATGGAAGCAGCATCAGCAAAGTTATCGAATTCAACAAATCGCTCCCTCTTCCCGAAATTGAAGCCCCAAGTGTCTCACCTCAAAGTCTAGCCATCTCCCCCAACGGACGGATCGCCATCTATGGCGTGGTAAAAAGCGGATCATCCAGTCTAGCCGGAGTTCTGTGGGCTCAAGACGACAAAGGAGTCTTCGCCACAGTGGCCGCCCGCAACGTCAGTCAAACACCCTTCGAACGCGAGAACCTAGTCACAACCGGCGGCGATCTTGGAAAGATCACCCGCCTGTACACACCCCCTCAAGAAGTCGCTCTCTCCGGCTCGGAAGACGGGTTGTCTACCCTTTGGTGGACTCCCGACGAGCGACTCCTCTTCGCCACGCGAACCGCAAATTCAGGAATAGATTCGTACTATTGCCTCGCCACAATTGGTGAACCCAAGATCCCAGCATCCGGAAACAAGTACACATGGGATGGGGGGATCGAGACAACCGCTTGGAACGACATCGAATCCGGCCGTACGAACTGGGTGGATACAGTCGGGGCTCGCTGGAGCCTCCCTCCCAATCGAAACGATGCAGAAGTAGTCATTCCCAATCAGACCGACTCCGTGCTACTCACCGGAGAAAACGTGGAAGTAGGCTCGTTCACTTCCAAAGGGACATTGGAATTAAACACCAATCTCACCGTAAATGGAGATGCTGACGTCTTCGACATAAGCCTCGAGGAGTCAGGCAACTTCATTGCAAAAGGCAGCCTCACACAAGGAGGACTCATAAGTTCGCTAAACGACGGAATCCGATTCACCCCGATGGCGGAAAGCGAAACCGCAACCACATCAGGTACGATTCTCGCCGAGAAAGTCGGAATCAACGCCACATCGGAGTACACCCTATCAATCGACAATTCAGCGGATATCCACACGGACGGAACCGCCGGAATATTCGCGGAATCAACGAACGGGGACATCCTGCTAGACAACACAGGCGAAATCGATTCGGCAAACGGCCCCGCCTTTCATCTCATCGCCCCACAGGGCACGATCGACCTGACCTCCTCCACTCCAGAGTCGGACATCAGAGGGCTCACCGAATCAGGTATTCACCTTCACTCTCTCAAAGCGATCACCGCGACGGTGGAAGGGGGAATCACCGCAATCGCAGAGGATGTCCAGGGCGAGCATGCTGGGCTCTACGCTCATTCAACCGCAGGTCCTGTTTCCGTCGAAGTGAACGGAGAAATATCAGCTACCAATACACAAGGGATACGAGCGAAAGCAAAGGGACTCGCAAGCGTTACCCATGAGGGAAGAATCACCTCCTATTTCTCAGGCATCTTCGCCTCTTCGACTGATTCAGATGTATTCGTAGAGTCACGACAGGCGATTATATCTGGCGATCTGGGAGGAATCACCGGAATCGCCGAGAACGGCAGCGCTACAATACACGCCGGCGAGATTAGCGTTAACGGAGGCCACGCAGTCAGCGCGCAGGCCGAGAATACAGTCGGCGTCTACGCCTACTCTCCAATCAATGCTATCGACGTGCAATCGGCAATCGAAGCGATCAGTTCGAGCGGCAACGTCCTCGTTGATTCAGCAGCGGAGATCTCCACCTTCGGTTCGAGCAATCCAGGAACAGGGATATCGGTCCGAGCTGCAGGCGACATCACCGTCAAACAACGAGCGAAGGTTACCACAAGCTTCCCAGCCGTCATCGCCGATTCGAGCGACGGCCACGTTCACATCGACTCTTCCCAAGCCTGGATCGATGCAGACTACGGAGGACTCATCGCTAAGGCGAGCAACGGCGAAGTTGAGATAAAAAGCGGAGAGTTGAACATAGGTCGAGGCGACGCCATCGAAGCGCTGGCGAAAGGCGACGTATCGATCACGCACAACGGCCCCGTTAAAGTCATCGGCGACGGAAACTCCCAGCGTACAGCCTTCGGCATCGACGCCGAGTCCACCGAAGGAATGGTAGAGATCAATTCCAACGGAAACATCGATACGACACACAACGGGCTCTCTACCGCCATATCAGCCCTCGCCAAACAAGACATCTTGATAAACAGCAGCGGCGATCTGAGCACCTACGATTTCGGGACATTTTTCGCCAAGAGCGAGACAGGGTCGATCCAGCTAACGCACCGCGGCAGCATCCTCTCGACCAACAACGGGCGAGGCCTCATCGCAGACGCGCCACAGGGATTCATCGTGATCAACCTGCTCGACTCCGACTCCCTACTCGCTTCCATCGGTTCCAAAAATGAAGCTTTAAAAGCCACAGCCGACCAATCCATTTCCGTTATATCCAGATCTTCCATACAGTCAAAAGGCGACCAGTCGCCCGCCGTCTCGCTTACATCCGCGACATCGGGAGTGAGCTTCACCGGACACAACGACATTTTCCCAGGTCCAGACTCAGAAGCGATCCGGCTCAGCAGCCCAACCACCTCCACCATCAATTTGACCGGAGGCGACATTCTCTCCCCAGGCGGCGAAGTTAGCGTAATCCAGTTTCTCGACGGTACTCAAAACAGACTCACAAACCACGCAAGCATTGAAGCCTTAGAGGGCATTGCCATCAAATCGGAAGATGCAGATGTCACAATCGACAATCACCGTTCGATTATTGGCGACATCGCTCTTGGCACCGGGACCAACATCCTCACCAATCACCCGAACGCTATCTTAAGCCCAGAGAAAGACCTACACATTGGCCCTGACGGCAGCATCGTAAACCAAGGAGTACTAGATCTAACACGCGGAGGAGATTTCACTCTAATCGGAAGTATTCAATTTTCAAACACATCTAAATTCCTAATCAAGCAAACATCCCCAACCCTCACAAATTGGCTCAACGCCTCAAAGGAATCAACGCTCGCGGGCACGGTCGTCCTGCAACTCGATCCAGACCTTACGACCGCTCCCGACCAAAGCTTCCAGATCATGACCGCGCTAGGGCTCACAGGCACCTTTGATCAAGTCCATCTCGCGCCCCTCGGCCTAGACAACCAAGAGGCGATTCAATTCGCGACCCAATTCCCGTCACGCCAAACCGCGCTTACCACAAGCTACACCGACAACGATGTGAACGTCGTGCTCAGCCCCCTCGCGATCGATGACTACGAGAGCTGGAAAAACCACTTTATCCCCGGAGAGACAACCTCCGACTCCCCAACAGCAGCGCCCCAAAATGATTCCGATCTCCTCGCCGACCCCGACCAAGACGGGCTTAGCAACCTAGAGGAATACGCCTTCGGCACACACCCGCTACTGGCCTCACGACAGCCAATCGAATACGCCACACTCGCAAGCAACGATTCCGTATCCGATAAACTGCTACTAACCTTCCCATGGGTAGCGGAGAATGGAGATCTCAATTGGTCTCTCGAAGAAAGTGAAGATCTAGAGGCTTGGGAAACAGTGAGCGTTGAGGTCGCCTCTACCAAGAAAATCGGAGAGATCACCTTCCTCACGATTGAACCAACAATAAAGGCGGAGAAATCCTTTCTCCGCCTGAAAATCAATTATGTGAGCGACTCGAATTAGTCGCCTAAAATAGCTGGCGTTTCGCCCGCTCCCTCAAGCCACGACGCATCCGCTGCAGTTTCGCCGAGCGCTTGCGTCGCCTCTCTGGCCGGATCGACTTTAGCTCATCCGGGTAATCGTTAAGCAATTGTTCAATCCAGTCTTCGAGAGGATATCGAAGCTTGAGCTGCCCATCGCTGTGATGGGTCTCGGTTTTACGATTCGTATCCATTTTCCCTCCTATTATCTTAGTATACGTATGAGAGACCGATTCGCATGAGTCTCGTTCCCTGCCGTCGGGTTTTGACAGGGAATTAACCAATGCAAAACCAGTTCATTTCCCCATACTTCTCCTCTCCGTAGCCCCCGCAAACGGTTGCAATACCACCTCCGAAGCGTCGCCCGCCAAATACTCCTCCGGGAAAATAAACGCTCCCGAAGCCCTCTTCGCATCAATCGACGCAATAATCTGGTGCTGCACCTCAAGGCGAAGAGCATCCTCCTTCTCCAACATTCCAGAATACCTTTGTTTCGGGAACTGCTTCTCCCAAAACTTCGGATAATTCGCGAGATCATAGCCTTGGGCCGCCAGCAGATAAAGCGCAATCAAATCGGCTTCCACATCAAACAACCTCTGCTTGCTCTTCGCAGAAGCATTGCCCAACACCCCGATCGAAGGGATCCCGGTAGCGATTATCGCCAAATCCATAGTGCTCCCAATCCAAAGATTCTTACGCCTCTTCTCAGGATGCCGCATAATGCTCTGAGCCAACGCAAAGGAGCAGGCATAGGCAAAGTCCGACGGATCCGCCAGATCTTCCACCATGGCCAAACTCAGCCAAATCACCTCTCCATCCGGCCTGATATCCACATGAGATTCCGGGGACACGATCACTGAATAGTAGGCCGCCTTCTCCGGAGTCACCGATACAGAAAAGGTCTCCTCCCCTCTACGCACTTTGATCTCGTTGACCTCGCCCGGCACCAGATCCCGCTTCATCCGCACAGACGCATAACGGGCTGCACGCCCCCAACGCGGCACTCGCTTTCCATTTACGGACAAGATCTGGTCTCCTTCCCTCAAGTCCGCCCGCTCCGCCGGCGAATCTGGAAACACTTGAGAAACGGACACGTAAGGACCAATTGAATACCTTCTCAAAGCGTTTCTCAATCGGAACGGATAAAACTCCTCCGACACAAACACCGCCCCCAAATACCCGTAGGTCTCCGAGCTTTGATAGTTCGCCGCCTCCTCCATCAGAGGATGCAACACATCCCAAACACGCGCTTCCGCGTCCTGAATTCGCAGCAATTCCCTCGTTTTAGCCGTGAGCAAACTCTGCCGTTTCATCTCGGCTTCCTGCTCCAAAAGCTCGGTTCTGCTCGTTTCGCAGCCCGCAAGCAAGAGAAGCGCTCCAGCAAAGAATCCGCTCCGCACAAGTGTCCGATGAAAATCCACGCCCATAACCTCCAAAACCTCTCGTTTCCTGCAGGAACAACAATATCCAGCCAACTCCCAGTATCAAGGGCTTATAGACCGAAAAAGTGGCACTTATTTGCCCCTTAGCCTCCAGTTAACGCACAGCCACGTCCGACGACATCCCTTGAACCACTCCATTCGCGACCAAAGAGCGCTCCAGCTCCCGCTGAATCAGCGTCTTCTTCAGCCCCCAATTCGGGGCAATCAAGTCCTCTTGGTCGGCCAGTCCAAACAGACGCTGCACCACGATATCCGGCGACAGTCGAGCCAGGAACCTCTCTAGAAACGAGGCATAGGCCTCCAGCGAAAACAGCTCGAACGGCTCATCACGATACCGCTTCGCCAGAATGGATCCCCGCACCACATGCAAGTGATGCAACTTCACGAAGCGGACCGGCAGGCGATTCAGCTCATCCGCAACTCTCAACCAATCCCCTTCATCCTCCCCCGGCAGCCCGAAAATCGTATGGGCGCAAACCTCGAAACCAAACTCAGCCGTCCGTCTAACCGCGTCCACAAACTCCGCATGCGTCGCCCCACGATTGATCGCCTCCAGAACATCGTCCCGCATCGACTCCAATCCGTATTCGATCGAAACATACAAATCGCCAAAACGCCGTTTGAGCATTTCCAGCTTCTCCCGATCAATACAGTCCGGACGCGTCCCGATCGTCAGTCCCAACACCGCACCCGGAGCCGCCTCGATCGCTTCCGAGTAAATACCTTCCAGCTGCTCGACCGGAGCATAAGTGTTCGTGTTCGGCTGGAAGTAGACGATGAACTTCTCCGCCCCATAGTTTTGCCGAGCCCGCTCGATCCCCGCCAAAACTTGCTCACGCACACTGAGCGAGGTCTTGCGATTCTCACGCGGCGTAAACGAGTCCACATTGCAATACGCGCAGCCGCCCCACCCCTTGGTCCCATCCCGATTCGGACACGTGAATCCCGCATCGACAACCACCTTAAACACCTTCGCCCCCAGACGCCGTTTCAGGTACGGACCATAGGCGTTATAACGTTTCGGGTAAAAACGCTCCAACAACTCCTCATTCCATGGCGAACTCATAATCAACCGGCAATTAATTACACACTTGTATTTATTCTAGCCAAAAAACGCAGCAGCCGCGCTTATTCAAGAAAAGCAGCATCGAAAAAACACGTTGCTCCCCTTTCCAAATTAGACATGACTCGCCCCTTCCCCTCTTGTTATGCCCAATCTAATACCCGCCAACCTCCGAGCCTTGGCAAAACGCCCGGCGTTCACACTTGCAGCAACCAGCATCGTAGCGATCGGCATCGCCCTCACCATAACGGTCTCTTCGGTAGTCGACGCCCTCATCTACCGCCCCATCCCGGTTCCACAAGTCGAACAGCTGCACCGAGTAAACGGAAACGCCTTCAACGGCGTCCTTCCCGCCCCTGAAGCGAGAGACATCATTGAACGCACCGACCCGATCGCCTTCAGCTACGATCACCGCTTCTCGGTCGAATTCACCCTCGAAAAGAACGCCGGACTGCTCCTCCTCTGCGAACTCCAAGGGCTCGCGTTCGAGACCCTACAATGGACCGCCCAAGAAGGACGCCTCCTCCAAGCCGACGACTACCTGCCAGGTTCCGACCCCGTCACCGTCATCTCCCATTCGTTTTGGCAAAACGAACTAGCCGCCTCCCCAAACGTCCTCGGGCAAGCCCTCATCCTAAACGGCAAGCCATTCAAGATCGTCGGCATCCTGCCTCCCGAACTGAATCGAATAAACCGGACCATCAAGCCCCACGCCTACACGGCCCTTATCCACACCTTCGACAATTGGATCTACGACAACCGAGGCCTCTACGGCCAAACGCTCGTCGCTCGGCTCGATTCGCCTCAGGAACTCACCGCCTACCAGACTCAACTCAACCAAGCCATCGAGTACCTCAAAGAGGCGAATCCCGACAGCAACCAGCAGAGGACGCTCACAGCCCTCCCTGAAACTCACGCCGCCCGCGAAGAAGCGGCTGAAGCAGAGACTCAAAGCTACATCATCGTCGGACTCGTTTCCGCCCTCCTCCTCATCACCTGCTTCAACGTCGGCAACATGCTCCTCTCAAACGCGTACCGACGCGAGCGAGAGTTCGCCATCCGCCGATCCGTAGGTGCCGCGCCACTACAAATCGTCCGCCAGCTATTCGCCGAGAGCGCCACGATCTGCGTCATCGGTGGCCTTTCGGGTACAATCCTCAGCATATGGCTCGTCCAATTCGCGGACAACCTCCCCTTCACCAAATACGTCGACGTCCATATAAACGGCCCCACTCTGGCCGTCGCCCTCGCCGCGACGCTGTGCACCGCCTTGCTTAGCGGGCTATTCCCCTCATGGCACTTCGCCCGGGGAGACTCCGCCGAAACGCTAAAGCAAGGAGGAAGAACATCACGGGTCACTCCCTCGGCGAAGCTCCTAGTAGTGGCCCAAGTCGCACTTTCCACCACCCTGCTCTGCGTCGCCTTCCTCTATACCTTGTCGCTCAAAAAATCCCTCGAGTTCGATCCGGGATTCGATACGGAGCGCCTGTCCTACTTCGAAGTGTCCTTCCAAAGCATCGGAGACGATCGGCGCCAACAAGCCGCCCAAACTCTGCGAGCCCGCCTTGCCAACCTCCCCGGCGTGGAAAGCGTCGGCTTCTCTACAACCCGACCATTCAGAGGATACGGTACCAGCCATATCAATACAGACAGATTCAAAGCCAACGAAGAGGCAGACAACTGCGCAAGCGGCTACTGCTACGTCTCACCAGAATTCTACGACACGATCGGCGTCCCCATCCTCTCCGGCCGAGACGTACTAGAAAGCGAATCAGTCTGGCCCTTCGAAGTCGCCATGGTAAACGAAGCCTTCGAGAAACGATTCTTCCCCGACAGCTCCGCCATCGACCAAACCTTTAAGCCATGGGGAGGAGAAGAGCAGCCGCCTGTCCGCATCGTTGGCGTTTTCAGAGACTACGCTCATCGCCCTTGGAGCACCCCCGGACCTTTCTTCGCCCTCACTCAAGCATCCAAGCGAGTCAACTTCCACGTCCGCTCAGAAGGCCATCCACGGTCCATCCTCAAAACGCTAGAGTCAGTCCTCCGCGACCCCGCAAACGAATTCGTCGCCCAAGAAATCCGCTACTTCAGCGACGCCCAAAAGGAAAGCCTCAGCAACGAACGTTCCGCCCTCATCGTCCTCGGAATCCTCGCCATGACCGCCTTGCTGCTCTCATCTGTCGGCATCTGGTACACCACTCGCCAGCTCGTTCGCCAAAGCCAAAGAGAGTTTTCCATCCGCATGGCCCTGGGAGCGGCTCCGACCAGCCTGCTCGCTCTCTCGCTTCGCCGCAGTCTTACCCTATCAGGCATAGGACTCGCCCTCGGCACACTGATCTCTTTTGTCGCAATCTACTGGATACAATCCTCACTCAACGGCGTAAGCCACTTCAACCTCTTGCCCTACCTGGCAACCCTTGCCGCCTTAGGCTCGGTCTCCTTCCTCTCCAGCTACCTCCCCGCCCGCTCCGCCCTTAAGGCGAGCCCCCGCGAAGCCCTCGTCGAAGTGTAAAACCACTTCCCTAGATTAACTAGGAGAATAAACTTGCCATGCTTCTCCTAGAAAAACTAGGAGTAGAACATGGCAAAGTCTAAAGCGGATCTACTGCAGGGAACTCTGGACCTGCTCATCCTGAAAGCGTTGCGGCGCGGAGGCCCGATGCACGGCTACGGCGTATCGGTTTTGATCAAGCAATGGTCTAAGGACGTGCTGGTCGTCGAGCAGGGCTCCCTCTACCCAGCCCTCTACCGTCTCGAGGAGAAGGGCTTCATCGACTTCGAGTGGGGCGTCTCCGAGAACAACCGCCGGGGCAAGTTCTACAATCTCACCGAAGCAGGACGCGAACGGCTCAACGAAGAACTCACCCAGTGGCAGCGTCTCTCCGCCGCCGTGAACATGGTCCTCGAGCTCTCCTAGCCGTTTCATCGCAGTGGGCCTATTTCGCACACTCAGCTACCGCATCCGGGCCCTCGCCCGCAAAGCCCACCTCGACCGCGAGGCGGATGAAGAGATGCGTTTTCACATCGAGATGCTCGCCGCTGACTACGAAAAAGCCGGGCTTCCCAAACACGAAGCGCTCCGCCAGGCCAAGATCGATTTCGGCGGCCTCGAGCGCATGAAAGAAAACCTACGCGACGCCCGTGGCGTCCTTTGGATCGAAACGATCATGAGAGACATTAGCCTGACCCTACGCCAACTCCGCAAATCTCCTGGTTTCACCTTCGTCGCCATCGCCACCCTAGCCCTCGGAATCGGAGCGTGCACCGCGATGTTCAGCGTAGTGAATTCCGTGATACTCAAACCGCTCCCCGTCGAAAAACCGAATGAGCTTGTTTGGTTCACCAGCAATCTCGGCGAAGGCCTTTCCGCTCAAACCCACCGCATCGACAATTTCGAAGAATTTCGGGACCAGAACGAGTCGTTCTCCTCCATGGGCGCCTATTTCGCTTTCTTCGATTTCTGGAGCATCCTCGTCGATAATGGATCGGGAGATGGCAGCGACCGAATTCGCGGTGCGGGCATCACATTAGGTTTTTTGGATACACTTGGCGTTAAGCCAATGATCGGTCGAGACTTCACCGAGGCGGAGTACCAAGCAGCCATCAACGAAAGCGTACCATCCGCCATCCTTTCACATTCCTACTGGCAACGACGCTTCAACGGGGACCCAAACATTATCGGAACCAGCGTCCACATGAACAGCGCCCCAACCGAAATAATCGGAGTCATGCCACCCAGTTTCGAGTTCGACTCCATTTTCACCCCGGGCACAGAGGTGGAAGCCCTCGTCGCCTTCCCGCTTATCGAACAGACCAACAATTGGGGCAACGTTCTCTCCATAGTCGGCCGACTCAATCCCGGCGTCTCAATCGAACAAGCCCAAGCCGAGCTCGAAGTCATATCCGAGCGGATACGCACGGAAAATCCCAATACACCTCGCTTCTACCATGGCGTAAACACCGCTATGCTCGACGACTGGATTCGTGGCCCCTA
This sequence comes from Pelagicoccus mobilis, assembly GCF_016595505.1. GTDB lineage: Bacteria > Verrucomicrobiota > Verrucomicrobiia > Opitutales > Opitutaceae > Pelagicoccus > Pelagicoccus mobilis. The sequence goes on from NZ_JAENIL010000025.1 coordinate 39,432, forward strand.
CCGCACGGCCTTCTACGTTCTTGCAGGAGCAGTAGTATGCGTCCTTGCCATTGCGTGCGCGAATTTGGCGAACCTCCTAATCGCCCGATCAAACAGCCGCCGCAAGGAGTTCGCCCTTCGCTCAGCCCTCGGCGCGAAACGTGGCAGACTCATTCGCCAAACCTTAACCGAAAGTTTCCTCCTCGCCGCAGGTGGCTGCCTTCTAGGAGCGATTCTCGCAATCTGGGCCACGAAAGCCATATCAGGACTTCAAGCATTCAGCATCCCATTGCTCCAGACAGCTTCGGTCGATACACAATCAATCGTATTCGTAATCCTGATATCCTGTGCCGCTGGTTTCTCATGCGGCATATTGCCCGCTCTCCAGCTATCGCAAAAACAACCCGCCACTGCCCTGAGGGAAGACGGACAACGCGGCTCTTCAAGCGCTCGCTCAAATTGGCTCCGCCGAGCACTCGTGGGAGCGGAAGTTGCGCTCGCTTGCTGCTTGCTCATCGGAGCAGGCCTCCTAATCCGCAGTTTCGAAAGCCTGATCTCCGTGGATGTGGGCTTTGACCAAGATAACGCCATCGCTTGGCGGATCGATAGTGAACGCCAATTTGCGAACAATATCGAGAGGAGCGCCTACTACGTCGGCATCGCCGAACGAATCGCCGCATTGCCGACCGTAGAACACACGGGACTCACCGACGCGCTTCCACTGGGCAGAAATCGCTCATGGGGGGTACAAGCGAAAGGAGAAGAAGGTAAACGAGGCCCCGGTGGAGTCGCTTTCCCGCGAATCGTCAGCTACGGATGCGCCGACGCGATGGGGATAAAAGTCCAAGATGGTCGCTTCTTCAACGCCTTCGACACGGCAGATACCCAACAGTCGATCGTCATCAATGAAGAGATGGCCCGACGCTACTGGCCCGAACAAAACCCCATCGGGCAAATCGCGATTGTGAATGGCAGAGAATACCTCGTCATAGGAATCGTCGACAATGTGAAACACAGCTCTCTCGACGCAGACGACTCCCCCGAGATGTATCTATTGATGAGTCAGCAGCCTGACTACGCCTCCATAGAGTTGGTCGTGCGCTCCAGCGCGCCCAAAGAGCTCCTCATCGCTCAAGTCGAGCAAGCCCTCGAAGCTCACGACTCTTCCATCCCCACTGGAGAATATACATCGCTCGACACAATCGTCGGCAAGTCCGTCGCCCCCCAGCGCTTGATCATGAGAGTGCTCAGCGGTTTCTCCGCCGCCGCAATCGCCCTCGCCGCCATCGGCCTCTACGGCGTCATCTCCTACACCGTTGGGCAGCGCTCGAAGGAAATCGGCATTCGCATGGCCATCGGCGCAAAGCAACGTGTCGTCCTGCGCTTGATCATGAAAGAAAGCCTGCAGACGGTTGGAGCCGGAGTCGTCGCTGGCATAGCGGCCGCCTTCGCCTTTTCACGCTACCTCGAGTCACTGCTTTTCGAAGTCAACGCGACCGATCCGTGGATCTTCGCCAGCAACGCCACACTTGTCCTCGGCGTCTCATTGATCGCCAGCATCCACCCCGCCCTCAGAGCCACGAAAATCGATCCCGTAAAAGCGCTCCGAGAAGAGTGATTACTTCACTGGCAACACACTATTCACGAGCCTAATCAGCAAGAAGCGCATGGCTTATGAATCCATTTCATCAAAAACCCCTTGCTTCATTCATGTGACGACGGATTAATCCACGTCACAGATGAAGCGAATAAAATCCCTCCTCCCACTAGTCGCTCTACTGTCCCTCCCTCAAATCTGCCTTGGCCAAGACGCCGCTGCAGACGGAGCAGTAGACTCCGGCACGACCGCTTGGATGCTCATATCCACTGCGCTCGTCCTTTTCATGGTCCCTGGCTTGGCCATGTTCTACGGCGGCCTCGTCCGAACCAAAAACGTCATCAGCACCATGATGCACAGCTTCGTGGCCATGGCCCTTATCGGGGTCCTCTGGGTCGTCTGCGGCTATTCGCTCTGCTTTGGCGAAAGCATCCTCGGCGGATTCGTTGGCTGGAACCCTGACTTCTTCATGCTCAGCGGTATCGACGACAGCATCACGGACGGCATCCCTGAGTACATCTTTGCCATGTTCCAAGGCAAGTTCGCCATCATCACCCCCGCTCTCATTAGCGGCGCCTTGGCTGAGCGTGTATTCTTCCGCGGATACGTCTTCTTCATAGCCCTCTGGTTCCTCTTCGTCTACTGTCCGCTGTGCCACTGGATTTGGGCAAGCGATGGCTGGCTCTTAAACGCTGGAGCAAACGGCGTCATCGACCTCGCAGGTGGACTCGTCATCCACGTTTCCGCTGGTACCAGCGCTCTCGTAGTCGCCCTCTGGCTCGGACGCCGTCACGGCACACCTCGAGAACTCATCAACCCGAACAACCTCGTCATGACTATGATGGGAGCTGGATTCCTTTGGGTCGGCTGGTTCGGATTCAACGCGGGCTCTACCGTCCAATCCGGACTCGACACCGCCCGCGCCCTGACCATGACGCAAATCTCCTGCGCGGCAGGCGCCTTGGCTTGGACACTGATCGAAGCCATCAAATTCAGAAAAGTCACCTCCCTTGGCTTCGTTTCCGGCATTCTCGCCGGCTTGGTCGTCATCACACCCGCAGCAGGCGTGGTCCAACCGATGGGAGCCATCATCCTCGGTGTCGCGTCCACCTTCGCCTGTTTCCTCGCTCTGAAGGCGAAAGAGAAATTCGGATACGACGACACCCTCGACTGTTTCGGCATCCACGGCGTGGGCAGTGGTCTCGGTGTGGTACTGCTCGCATTCTTCATTCGCCCTAGCTGGCTCGAAGACGCGGCAGCAGCGACCACCGACGGCGTCTGGACAGCCATGGATCAATTCGGTATCCAAATGCTGGGCATGGGAGCAACCATCGCACTCTCCGGCGTAGCGACCTTGGTCATTTGCTTTATCGTCACCAAGACCGTCGGTTTCCGAGTCGACAAGCAAAGCGAGATCACCGGCCTCGACCAGTCCCTGCACGGCGAACACGGCTACGGCCTCGCCAATAGCGACTAGAAAAGCGAGTTTCACACACCTTTCCAGCCCCGCTTCGTCCGAGCACGAGCGGGGCTTTTTCGTTCTGGTAAAGCACTGTACAAGTCGCCACTCTCCCCGCCCTCATGTACCGGTTCTTGCTACTACTATCAGGCGTCGTATTCTGCTCGACCTCGGTCATTATCATCCGATCGAGCTCGCTCGAGCCCAGCCTTGTCGCAACCTACCGCCTGATTTTCGCAGTCGCGCTGCTCTCCCCCATGTTCTTCCTCAGCTGGAAGAAACATCGGAACTGGGCCCGTCCAAAAGTCTTCCTCCGCTGCATTCCTCCAGCCCTCCTCCTAGCCATCCACTTCATATCGTGGGCATGGGGAGCGCGCATGACCTATATCGCGAACGCCTCCCTCATTATCAACCTGACGCCCGCCGTGATGCCCTTTCTCGCCTACTTCCTCATTCGCGAGCAAGTGACTCGACGCGAAATAGCAGGAACCGCCGTAGCCATGACAGGAGTCGCCCTCATGGCTTGGAACGCCTTCAGCATCGACCCGAGCTACCTGTGGGGAAACATCGTTTGCTTCGGATCGATGATCACGTTCGCAGCCTACCTAGCCTTCGCTCGGATCAACAAAGACTTCCCATCCATCTGGCTCTACATCGTACCAATCAACGCGCTCGCTGCCATCATCTGCCTGATCTACTCCTTCTTCGCGCTCGAATCCATCTCGATCGACTCTTGGGAAGAAGCGGGGTGGATGCTCGCGATGGCCGTGTTGCCCACCATCCTCGGACACGTCACCCTCAATCGCAGCCTACGCTACTTCACCGCCCAAACCTTTGCAGTGGTCAACCTCCACCAGTTCGTATCCGCAGGCATAATGGGTTGGCTCATCTTCTCAGACGTACCACCCAACATCTTCTTCTTAGCGGCAGCTCTTTGTATCGGAGGAGCCGTGATCGTCATTCGCGAAACCGCTCGTATCCGAAAAGCGAATTCAGCCTGAACCGTTTGTCAGCCTTCAGCTTTCGCCTCTAGCTCCGAAACGTCCCCCTGGAGATACTCCTCCGGGTAAACCATCTCTCCCGCTTCGATCTTGGATTGGATCGAAGCGATCACGCTCCGCATTTTATCCAGACGCTCAACATCCTTTGACTTTAGCTGACCGTTTTTCCTCTGACTGCGAATCACTCGGTCCCAATATTCCGGATACGTGTCAAATTTATAGCCAGCAGACGCAAGCAGGTAGAGAGCGATCAAATCTGACTCAATATCGAAGGCATGGGCGTGAGCCGCACCTCCCATCGAACCAAACATTCCTCCCGTATTCACTCCTCCGGCCGCTGCTGCAACATCAAGCAATTGCCCCAAAAAGGCGTTTCGCCCGACTTGCTTGGAATGCCGCATCACGTTCTTCGACAGAGCATAGGCGCAGAGATAAGGCAGCTCCTCGCTATCATCCAAATATTCGACCAGAGCCAAGCCCAGCCAGATGACATCCCCATCCACGTGGACGTCCACCGAATTGGACGCATCGATCACCACCCCGTAGTAGGCACTCGGTTTCGCTTCAATCTCCAGCTCCAAGATCTCGTCGCCCCGAGCCACCTCGATCTGGTTCATTTCTCCCGGCTTTAGCAGACGCTTCACCTTTCGGGCAGCGAAGACAGCGGAATTCTGTCCTCTCGGAACCTTCACGCCATTTACCGAGACGAGCCGATCGCCTCCTTGCAATCCAGCAGCGGCAGCCGGCGAACCATCGAAAACAGTCAGCACCGAGATGTGCTGGCCAAAACCTTCCGCCCTCACCTCCTCCACCAAGGCCTCGCTGTAAAACGCCTCCGTCACGAACACTGCTCCGATAAAGCCATGCGTCTCCTCCGCCCGATACCCAGCAGCCTGCTGCATCAAAGGCTGCAACACCGCCCAAGCGTCCGACTCGGCTTCATGGACACGCGCCAGAAAAGCGGCTCTCATACGGGCCTCTTCCGCCTCCTTTCTCTCCCGCTCCGCCTTACGAGCCGCAGCTTCCGTCGAATCGCATCCCGTCAAACTGAAGAGAATGATCGCGGAAAGGCAGGCAGGAACAAGCAAGCGAATCAATGTCATAGGCAAGGAACACCCTAGAAACCTGCCCTCTTCAATCAACGTCGGATTGACCGGAGCTGCAAAAGAAACGCTGTTCGCTAGTTATTCAGGTAGCGACGCACTTCACCAATCGTCTCTCCCACCATCTCTTCGAGTCGCTCCACGTTTTCACGGGCGAAACGACTTTGCCCCGCTCTCAGCGATTGCTCGATCTCCAGAGCCAACAAAGAGACCGCGGTAAGATCCGCATTCTGGGAGGCGCCTTTCATAGCGTGAATTCGGAGCGTCGCATCTTTCATTTCGCCAGATTCGAGCGCTTCCGCGAAATCCTTGAAATTCGCGTTTATGTCGGGAACGCAGGCCTCAAGCACCTGAGCCACCAGCTCATCGTCCCCCATAAGACGGGAGCGCAAGCTTTCAGAGTCAAAGAGTCGTGGCGAGTCGTGTGTGGAGTCTTGCATCGGCGGGAAGGGTTAGCTCCCAAGGTTGGATCAGTTCCCCCTAGTAATCGGCACTGAAGGCACTTTCCTCAAGTGATCTCCGTGCGAACAGGGCCAATTCCTTAGCTAGGAGTGAAGGTAAATACCTAAACATACGAATACCCGCGTAAACTAGGCTCAGCGGAACGATTCGACTCTCTCAAACCCAACCGGCTCAAGCTCCTGCTCATGACCTTCGGCAAGCGGGAGCGTAAAGTGGAAGGTGGATCCCGAGCCAAGCTCGGATTCGACCCAGATACGGCCGTGATGGGCATCGATCACTCGCTGGCAGATCGCCAAGCCGAGCCCGACCCCTTCCTGGTCGTTCACCCCCGTCAAACGCTTAAATGGCTCGAAGATTCGAGCGAAGTACTTCGGATCGATTCCACGCCCGTTGTCGCTCACGGAGAATTGCACCTCTCCGCCACGAACCACGCCTTCCACTTTCACATGAGGAGGATTTTCGCCGTGGTACTTGATAGCGTTTCCGATGAGATTTTGTAGGACATGAATCAACAGGCCCTCGTCCGCTCTCGCCTTGGGCAGTTCCGCCACCTCTACCAGAGCGCCATCCTCACCGACCTTGGCAGTCAAATTAGAGACCGCCTGCCTTGCCAAAGCCTCCACATCCACTTCGTCGAGAGCAATCGCCTTTTCACCTAAGACACTGAAGTGCAATAAGCTATCAACCAGCTTCTCCGCCTGTTCGGCAAAGGCTTCCACAAACCCCAGATACTCGATCTCCTCCTCATCCGCAGATCGGGCCTGCATCATCTCCTTGAGCAAGCCCGAATAGAGGCTGATCGACTTGACCGGCGACTTCAGGTCGTGCGCCGCCACGTGAGCGAAGCTCTTCAGATTACGCTGAGCTTCCTCCAACTCCATACGCTGCCTCCAGCGCTCCAGTCCGTAACGAACCGCCCTGGCGAGCTGGTCCGCCCCAAACTCCCCTTTGGTCAGGAAGTCGATGGCTCCGACCCGTATAGCGTCTTCTCCGATATCCTCGCCCGAATTCGCCGTGAGCACGATCACCGGATTGGAAGGTCCCCGCACCCTGAAAAAAGTCTCGATCGTCTCCATCCCCTGACTCTCGGGCAAGCCGAGATCGAGCACTACCAGATCGTAGTGCTTCTCGTCCATACGCTCGAAGCTTTCGGCCAGGGAACAGGCCGTATCGATCTCATGGTCGTGCTTAAACGCCTTTCCGAGGGCGACCCTGAAGAAAACCGCATGGTCACGGCTGTCTTCAACAAGCAAGATTCGTATGGGGCGGGGAAACTTCATCGCTAGACCTCCAGTTACACGCAAAATATCTTCCCAGCAAATGGGGCCATCTCTTTAGAAGGTATTTCGCAATTCAGGTCGGAAATATCCAAAAACCGTTACTAGAGCAGACCCATTGGCAGCTTCAAAGGCAGCTTGAAGGAAAACTGGACGCCCTTGTGAATGTCGTTCTTCAACTCCAAAGAGCAGCCCATGGAATCGAGCATATGACTCGCCACCTGGATGGAGCAAATAGCCTGGCGGTCTTTGGCATTCCAATTGTGCCCCTGCTCCTGCTTGCCACCGCAGAGAGTCGCGAAATCCGAGTTCTCAATGCCACGACCTTCGCATGAGATCGCCAGGTTCAAGTATCCTGACTCCACCGAGGACTCGATACAGACCGTCTTGTCATCGGCCGAGTAGCTGAGAGCAGCCGAAAGCAGATTCCTCAGAACCGTGCTGATGATCCGCTCGTCGCAATAGGCCTTGAAATCGAACACGCCTCGCTGGGCGATATAGATGCCTCTCTCGTCAGCCAACGTAGTCAAGAGACGAACTGCTCGATGCGTGATCGCCGCCACGTCGACCATCTGCATATTGGGACGAACCGCACCGTGCACGCTGCGCCCCCAATCAAGCATCTCTTTAGTAGCGACCAATGCCTCGCAAGACGTTTGATAAGCCGTATCAAGCAACTCGATCAGCATCTCCTTGGGCATGTTCTCCGCTTCCTTGAAAGTAGTGGAAAGCAGCTGATTCAGAGCGAAAAGCGGCGTAGCCAAGTCCGTTTCCAACAGCGACATGAGCCAATCCTTGGAAGCGTTCGCCACCTTGAGAGAATTTTCGCTACGCTTCCGCTCGACCGCGTATTGAGCCATCCGGTCGAAAATTACCCCGCAGTCCTTGGTCTTCTGCACGAAGTTCACAGCCCCCGCCTGAATACCACGCTTGTAAACATCAGGGTCCTGATTCCCTGTCACCATAATATAGGCCGATCCGGGATAGCGCTCCGAAAGCCGCTGGATCACCTCCGAGCCTTCCTCCAAGCCCAAATTATAGTCAACCGCTACGATTTCAAAACGGCCATCCTCCAGCTTGAGCTCCGCCTCCTCCGAGTTGCGAGCCCATTGAAATTCATAGTCGTTGCTGGTGTTCGCTCCGATCATCACAGAAAGAGATCGGTAGTCGTGAATGCTGTCGTCGACGATCAAGACATTCACGGGCGCAGGTACAGATTTGGTCAAAGCGTTGTCAGTGGTAGGATTCATAAAACTTGGTGCTGTATGTGAGAACGAGGGGTGAATCGCCTGCTCGCATGGTCAGTGCTACGCAGGCCACGATGGGCTTGGCTGTGACGCCACCCTAGGAATCGGCGCCGGAATACTCCTTACGTAGAGTGGGGGCACCTTTTTTCCGCTTATTTCCCCGATTAGCGGACGTTTTAAGCCGTGTAAAAAACACGGGGCTCCTACTCGCTAAAAAAGCGCGAATACCAAGAATTCGTTTACCGATTTTTTACCCCTTCAGTCGGCAAAGTTTGCAGTGAGCGAACAACCTTCGGGAGACGTCCATATTCTCCCTATTTTTCCGCTAGGAAGTACCCTTCCACCGCCTGAACCGAGGCCCCCACGACTCGAGACAACTCCCCTAGCAGAGCCAGCGCCTCGACCGCTTGCCCATTTTTCAGGTGCTCCTCGATATCTCTGGCTAGAAACGCGAGGGATTTAAGGTCCGCATTCTGCGCGGAACCTTTGATCGTATGAATCGTGCGCAGAGCTTCCCTCAGGTCGCCACTCTCAAGCTGCGAACTGAAAAGCCGGTGATTCGTGCGGAGATCCGGCAAACATGCATCCAACACTTCCCGCATCAAATCCCGATCTTCCATGAGGCGGGACAGTAACAGCTCCGGCACGAAGAGTTCCTGTGACTTGTAAGCGGGCTCAGACATTTGAGGGATTAGGACGAGGAGAGAAGCTGCACTATAGTTGAATTCCGCCAAGTCGCCAATCGACGAGGCGAATTCACCCCAATTTCTCGAAAGCTCGGAGCACAAAAAAACCGTCTAGGCAGCCTAGACGGTTCGAAAGTTAACTTTCTCTCCCCTTAGGAGTAGATTTCGTCGTCTGCGAAAAAGCGCTTCAGCTCCGCGGCCGCCGTATCAGGGCCGTCAGACGCGTGAACCACGTTACGCATCATGTCGGTACCGAAATCGCCACGGATAGTACCTGCAGGCGCTTTGGTGGAGTCAGTTGGGCCAAGCAACTCGCGAACACGAGCGATCACGTTTTCGCCTTCGAGCGCCGCGAAGATCACTGTGCGTGAGCTCATGAACTCCTCAATATCCGGGAAGAACGGAAGATCCGCCACGTGCGCGTAATGCTCGCGCAAAATCTCGGAACCGAGCTTGGACATCTTGCAAGCCACGATCTGGAAACCTTCCTTTTCGAAGCGCTGCAGGACTTGTCCCGCTAGGCCCTTCTCCATGCAGTCTGGTTTCAGGATAATGAATGTCTTTTCCATTTTTAAGAACAGGTTATCTGTAATAAATATTCAACTACAGCGTCTTGAAGATCAGCGATGCGTTTTGGCCACCGAAGCCAAGACTGTTACTCATAGTGACGCTTAGCTTCGCTTCACGAGCTTCATTCGGCACGTAGTCCAAATCACAATCTGGATCTGGCGTAGAGAGATTGATGGTCGGAGCAACCTTGCCAGCCTGCAGCATCTTGGCGCAAGCAACCGACTCGATACCACCGGCAGCACCCAACAAGTGACCCGTCATAGACTTGGTCGAGCTCATCATAAGCTTGTTCGCATGGTCTCCGTAGAGGCCACGAACCGCAGCAGTCTCGAACTTGTCGTTGTACGGAGTCGAAGTGCCATGAGCGTTGATGTAGTCGATCTGGTCGGAATTGATCTTCGCAGAATTCAACGCGCGCTTCATCGCCGAAATGAGGCCCTTGCCTTCCGGGTGAGGAGCAGTGATGTGATTGGCATCACAAGAAGCGCCATAACCAGCGATCTCGCAAATGATATCCGCACCTCTAGCCTTAGCATGCTCGAGCGTCTCCAAAACGAGGATACCAGCGCCCTCGCCCATCACGAAGCCATCGCGCCCCGCGTCGAAAGGACGACTTGCCCCCTTTGGATCGTCGTTGTTCGTAGACATCGCCTTCATCGAACAGAATCCAGCGAAAGCGAGAGGCGTGATGGAAGCTTCACTACCGCCGCAAATCATCACATCCGCCTCACCAAGGCGAAGCGTCTTGAGAGCTTCACCAATCGCATGAGCACCCGTCGCACAAGCGCTCACGATAGAGAAATTAGGTCCCATCGCGCCGTACTCGATCGCGATCACCCCGGAAGCCATGTTGGAGATCAAGGCTGGGATCAGGAACGGAGAAACCTTACGCGGGCCACTTTCGAGCAGCTTCTGCGCGTTTTTCTCCATTGTATCCATACCGCCGATACCGGATCCGACAAATACGCCAACTCGATCCGGATCTTCCTTTTCGAAATCGATTCCGGAATGGGCAACGGCTTCCTTGGCGGCAGCCATCGTAAATTGCACAAAGCGATCGTTGCGACGGGCTTCCTTCGGATCCATCGCCACCGTCGGATCAAAATCCCGGATTTGACCGCCTATCTTACAGGTGAACTTCTCCGTATCGAAGGCATCAACGTGGCTAATACCATTTTTGCCCTCCAGCAGGCCATTGAAGAAGCTATCGACATCCATGCCAATAGGGGTGACGGCACCAAGCCCAGTCACGACCACTCTTTGATTATCCGGCAATTCGCTCATAGAATACTGAGGTTGTAGTACGAAAAAGCCGCTTGAAGCAAAGACTTCCAAGCGACTCTTGTCGAAAAATGTTCTTTTGCGGTGAGGTCGCTCTTAGGCGCCAGCCTTTTCGTTGATGTACTTGATTACATCACCGACAGTCTGAAGCTTTTCAGCGTCGGACTCAGGAATTTCACCGTTGATCTCATCCTTGAACTCTTCTTCGAAGGCCATGATGAGCTCGACTGTATCGAGGGAATCTGCACCCAAGTCGTCGAGGAAGGACGCGCCTGGAGTGATCTGCTCTTCGTTAACGTTGAGCTGGTTTACGATGATCTCGGATACCCGTTGTTCGATTGTTTTTTCGTCAGCCATGATCGGTCAAAAAATAAGTGATAAAGGTCACGAGGGATCACATCGCCATGCCGCCGTCAACGGTAAAAACTTGGCCCGTGATATAATTGGCCTCCTCCGACGCTAAGTACGTAACCATGTTAGCGATATCGCTCACTTCGCCCATGCGTTTGAGCGGGATTTGAGGCAGAATCATATCGAGCGCCGCGTCAGCCAACTTGGAAGTCATATCCGTCTGGATGAAGCCGGGAGCAACCGCGTTCACCGTCACGCTGCGAGACGCGAGCTCGCGAGCCAAACTCTTGGTAAAGCCGATCATACCCGCCTTGGCTGCTGAATAGTTTGTCTGCCCCGCGTTGCCCATGATGCCGGAAACCGAAGTGATGTTGATCACGCGGCCGAAGCGCTTGCGGGTCATCGGACGTGCCAGGCCCTTCACCCAGTAGAAGACGCTGTTGAGGTTGGTCTCGATCACGCTTTCCCAGTCCTCTTCGGACATGCGGAAAAGCAGGTTGTCACGGGTGATGCCGGCATTGTTTACCAAGATATCGATGTTGCCGAACTCGGCGAGCAACTCCTCGCTAGCCTTTGCTACGGCCGCCTTGTCCCCTACGTCCACCGCCTTGGCAACCGCCTTGCCGCCCGAGGCGTTGATCGCTTCCGCAGCCGCGCCGCAGGACGATTCGGATTGAGAAACGCAGATAACGGTAACGCCTTCCGCGGCGAGAGATTCAGCGATAGCACGGCCGATACCGCGACCAGCGCCTGTTACGAGGGCTACTTTATTGTCGAAAGTGAGTTTCATGAATAGGAAGGGTTGCGGATTTTTGGCCCGTGCCGCACGGTCGGACGCCAAGAAAAAGAGAAGAACTAGGGCTCGCCCGCCGCTTGGCAACGAAAGTTTTGCCGAAAGGCCTTTCAGACAGTGAAGAAACATTGCCACAAGCGATTTCCACTGCACGATCTGCCCTTTTTCCATGGACTCGCCACAACCGATTAGAACTCAAAAGCTCCTTGCCGACGCCGGGCTCTGCTCCCGCCGCGTCGCTGAAGAGTACATCAAGAACGGCGAGGTTACCATCAACGGCAAAACCGCCGAGCTAGGATCCAAGGTGCAACCGGGCGTCGACGACGTCCGACTCAACGGCCGGCGCGTCAAGGCCGTCAAAAGCCAACAGCTCGTCATCGCCCTCAACAAGCCCAAGGGCTACATCTGCAGCAACGACGACCCGCACAATGAACGCACCGTCTTTGATTTGCTCCCCAAGGAATTCGCCCAGGAACGCCTTTTCTGCGCCGGTCGCCTCGACAAAGAAAGCGAAGGCCTGCTCATCCTCACCAACGACGGGGATCTCGCCAACCGGCTCATGCACCCGTCCAACCTGGTAACGAAACGCTACCGCGTCACCCTCAAGCAACCCTACCCTCGCGCCAAGTTGTTCCGCCTGGTTCGCGGCGTCACTTTCGAGGGAGAGAAACTAAAGGTGGAAAAAGCGGTCTTTGCTGGTGACAGAAACAAAGACGAGTCTGCGGAACTCGACCTCGCTATGCATCACGGCAAAAAACGCGAAATCCGCAGACTCTTCCAAGCCCTCCACTACGACGTGAAAAAACTCAAACGGTATCAGATCGGCAAATACAGCATAAAAGGCATGCCCAAAGGAGCGGGCATCCCCCTCAACTCAAGGGAAGTCGGTCTGCTCTTCAAAGCCGACACAGAACTCTAATCCAATTTCGATACAATGAAGCTACTGACCGCACTCTTATCCACCGCAATCGCAACTCTTTCGCTCTCGGCAAGCTCCATCCCCGTCCACCTCGATCCCGACGCTGAAACGCCCGTGATCGGCGCGCTCGAAGCCGTCTCGCTTGCCGTCCCCGCAGAATGGCCCAAAGGCCGCGAGAGCGTCGAAGGCTGGCAGCCCGTCTACTACCGCGGCGTCTTCGAGGTGTATGTAAACAACAACGACATCAGCAAAGATCTCACCGCCAAGCCAGGCAGCCCCTATTTCCTTAGCGCAGAAAAGGACTCTCCTACCCTCGCCATAGCCACCGACAAGGACAAGGTCGACGTACTCAGTGTCGACACCTGGTTCTGCAAGATGCAGCTCGAAACAATCGTGCTCGGCTATATCCAAGACACATCCGTCGCCGCAGACAGCATCGTGACAAGCCTCGCTGAAACGCCCACCGTGAGCACTCCAAGCGCGTCCACCGCCCAAGCGATTACCGAACTTGTGGGTCGTTTGGAAAAGACAGGCCTTCCAGGCAAGAAACGCACCGGAACCGCATACAAGCTCATCTCGGGAGACGGCAAAACACTGGCGTTCCTCGAAACGGCGGACATCCCTGACCGCATTCAACTGGGCGATCTGATTAAACTGCAAGTCCGCGTATCCGGATATCTGAAGCAAGGCGAGAACGAGACCGACGTCATTCTCCGAGCCAAAACCATCAAAAAGGCCCAATAAATATCTCCACCCGAAACCCTCACTTCCCGCTAAAAGCTCTCATGAAACTCATCGACGGAAAGCAAATCTCCAAAGATATCGTCTCAGAACTGACCGAGGAGGTCTCTAAAATCGAAGGCGAAAAGCCGTGCATCGCCTTCATCCGAGTCGGTGAAGACCCGGCCTCTGTTTCCTACGTCCGTCAAAAGAACCGCACTGCGGAAAAGATCGGCATCAAGCCTCTGCTCTTCGAGATGCCCGAAACAATAACGCAGGACGAGCTCTTCGCCAAGGTCGACGAACTAAACGCAGACTCCTCCGTTCACGGCATTCTCATCCAATCTCCCCTGCCTAACGGACTCGACGAACAAGCCGCATTCAACCGCATCGATCCAAGCAAGGACGTCGACGGCTTCCATGTGCAAAACGCAGGTCGAATCGTGCAGGAAGATCCCGAAGGCTTCGCATCCTGCACCCCTGCCGGCATCATCGAAATCTGCCAACGCGAAGGGATTTCACTCGAAGGTAAGCATGTCGTCGTGATCGGCCGCAGCCTCATCGTCGGCAAGACCTTCGCCCTACTCGCCATGCAAAAAGGCTCACATGCGAACGCCACAGTCACCGTTTGCCACTCGCGTACCAAAAACCTACCAGAGGTCGTGAGCCAAGGAGATGTAGTGGTCGCAGCGATCGGGCGAGCCAACTTCGTAACCGCTGACATGGTCAAGGAAGGAGCCGTCGTCATCGACGTTGGCATCAACCGAGTGGAGGACGCGTCCAAGAAGTCTGGCTACCGACTCGTCGGAGATGTCGATTTCGCCGCGGTAGAACCCAAGGCTTCGCGCATTACCCCAGTGCCCGGAGGCGTTGGTCCAATGACTGTCGCGATGCTGATGAAAAACACTTTCAAAGCCCACCAACTTCAGTCAGCCTCCTAGATCATCCACTCTAATTGCTAATTTCCGCTTCCTGAATGAGCGAACTCCCTCCAACTCAAGACATTCCTCAAGCCAAGCGCACCGTCCTCGTCGTCGACGACGAGCCCATCAACATCCAGCTACTACAACGTAAATTGGAGTGGGATGGCATCACGGTTTTAACCGCCACAAATGGCGAAGCCTGCCTTGAAGTTGCGAAGAACGAACGGCCGGATCTTATCCTTCTCGACGTCATGATGCCAGGCATGGACGGTTTCGCCGTTTGCGGGAAACTCCGCGAAGACAAACGCACCGCCGCCATCCCTGTCATCTTCGTGACTGCCCACAACTCCAAAAAGGGCAAACTCGAAGGTTTGGAGGCCGGAGCGGTTGACTACATAACCAAACCGATCGACCTCGACGAGACGATCGCGCGTGTTCGTACCCAGTTGAGCTACCTAGCGATCAACAAGGCGAACATCGAGTTGACCCGCCGCCTCGGCGAATCCCGTCGATCCGCCGCCATCGGCGCCCTCACTCAAGGCATCGCCCACAATCTCAACAACCTGCTCGGCGTCGTCATGGGTTACCTCGAGCTGGCGAAGGTCAACTACAAGGACCCAGATAAAGTCCTCAAGAACATCGCCCGCGTCGAGTCTGCTTCGAACCGCATCGTTGGAATCATCAAACAACTAAGCACCGTCGCCTTCACCACGCGCCTACCGCTGCATGAGATGAGTCTCGAACGCCTCGTGACTGGCAGCCTCCGACGAGCCAAGGAAGACTCCAACCGCGACTATTTGGTCAACATCAAAAACGACCACGGCGAGCTCTACATCCGGACCAATATCGAAGCCTTCGAGGACGCCCTGTCCAAACTCATCATCAACGCCTGGGAAAGTTACGGCACCGAGCACACCGGTCCTCGTCCAATGACCCTCGAAGTCTCCACCGCCGACAACGAGGTCGAGTTCAAGCTGATCGATCAGGGCAACGGCATCGACCCAGAAGTCGAGGAGAACATGTTCGAGCCCTTCATCAGCACAAAGAACACCGTTGGCGTAGGCATGGGACTCACCGTGGCCCGCCACGCGATCCGTACCCTCGGGGGCGAGATCTACGTGCTGCCAAACGAAAACGGCAACGGCGTCACCGCCAAGTTCAGCCACCCGATCAATCGGGAGGAAAGCTAGCCCCCCCCTACCCGCCTCAACAAAGAGGCCAAAGAATTTATGAAAATCGGATTCATTGGAGCCGGAAACATGGCTCGTGCTATCGCAACAGGCTTGGTCAACAGTGGTCTCGCCCCACAGAACATTTCCTGCATCAGCGGAGACGACCCGACCGCAGCAAACCTCGCCAAGGACCTCGGAGCGAATCTCGCCGCCAACCGCGAAGAACTCATCTCGTTTGGCGATATCGTCTTGCTCGCATTCAAGCCGAACCACCTCGAGACCATTACACCTGAAGAAGGTGACTTCGCGGAAGGGAAAGTCGTCCTCTCCATCCTCGCGGGACGCACCCTCGCCGACCTTGCAAAAGCCTTTCCCAAGGCCGCCAACATCGTACGCGTGATGCCAAACACTCCTGCCGCAATCGGAGCAGGTGTCGCCACCTACTGTTTCCAAAACGAGCCGAGCGATGAGCTAAAGGCCAATGTAGAGAAGATCCTCGGAGCGCTTGGAACCGCCTACCAAGTAGTCGAAGAGCAACTACACATCGCTACCGTAATCAACGGCTGCGGGCCTGCCTTCTATTTCCGCATCGTCCAGCTACTCGGTGAAATCGCAGAAAAGCACGGTCTCGACAAAAACCTAGCCATGACACTGGCCAGCGAAACCGCGATCGGCTCCTGCCAGCTCTTCAACCAAAGCGATAAAAGCGCTCAAGAGCTGATTGACGCCGTTACCTCTCCAAACGGAGTTACCCACGCCCTACTACAGAGTTTAGACCGAAACGGCTTCCCGAACGTATTGGAAGTATCCGCCCAGGACGCAGTCGACCGCTCGGTAGAGTTATCGGAAGGCTAATCAAAAGGAGGGCAATGCTCTGTCATTGCCTAAACTTGACTACGGCAATGACGGAGCATTGCCCTCCAACAAAAAAGGCCGCCCTTTTCAGGACGGCCTTAAAAGTATCTATTCGGCTCAGCTTAGAAGTGCTCGGCGAGCTCAGCTGCTGTCCAAGTGCCACGGGCGCCGATATCAGCACGGATGGCTGCGACCTGCTCTTCGGTAACCTCTTCTGCACCGTTATCCCATGAGGTACGGATATAGTTGGTAACCGCAGCGATTTCCGCGTCGTTGAAAACAGCTCCGAAGGCTGGCATCGCTCCGTTGTAGGTCTGGCCCTTGACCTGGATTTCTCCACCAAGACCAGCGAGCAAAACCTTGATCGGAATCTCAGGAGCACCGGTAACCCACTCCGAACCAGCGAGTGGCGGGAATGCACCGGCGAGGCCTTGGCCGGTAGCTTGGTGACACGCTACACACTGCTGAGCGTAAAGCTTGCCGCCATCGATCACGACGGGGCCAGCTGGCTCCTTCGGGCGATTCTTGTAAGCTTCCATCGCTGCGATGTCCTGACGGTCATGAAGAACGCTAGCTGAATCGTACTCCGCGAAATAACGACGCTGGTAGAACCAAGCGAATACGAAAACGATGATCAGCGCAAAGGCGGTGAAGAATGCGACTGGCGAGCCTTCCTTACGCTCGCGACGGAGCTGAGCGTGCACGCGAAGTACGCTCTCGTCGTTCGCCTTGCTGGCGTCGACTCCGGGAAGATGTGGTTGTTCTTGATCGTCTTGCATTACTTGAAGGCGAGCTTTTCAGGCGCAGGAGCCTCTTCAATTTCGTACGCTTGGCTAAGGCCGAGCATGTAAGCTACGAGCGCTTCCGCTTTACGAGTCGGAACGACTTCGTAGCCTTCTTCCACCGCGTAAGCTTCTGGAAGGGCGAGAGCACGATTTGATCCTTCTCCCACGATTTCACGCTTCTCGAAAAGGAAGGCGAACGAAGGCATGTTGCTGCCTGGAGAAGTGATCTCTGGATTGTAGAAGTGCCGGTAGTGCCAGTCCGCTTCAGTGCGGCGATTGCCCACATTTGCGAGGTCCGGGCCAACACGATTAGTGCCAGTGAACACGACCTTCTGGTCGATATAGTCAATCGGCATAGATTGGCGAGAGCCCCAGCCGCGCTCAACATCAGTTCCAACGAGCGCGAGCGTTTGCTGCGTGTGACAGTTAACACACCCAAGCTCTTGATACACTTCACGTCCTTGTTCAGCCAAACCGGTCAAACGAGTTGGAATACGGTCTTCACCCTTTCCGATTGGAGAGAGATTACCCGCCTCCTGGATAGGCTTAACCAGCGTCACCGCCCATGATAGGGAAACGATGATGAGAACGCCGATAAAAATGAAAGGTCCTCTATTCATTAGTTAGGAAACTCGAGTTCAGGAGCTGCCTCAATCAAGTCAGCTGATTTTTCCTTCTCGGTGCGTGGAGAGAGGAGTATCCAGATGAACGATACCGCGTAAGCGAAGTTACCAACCGCGAAGATTGAGGCACCGATCGTGGAAAGGAAAAGGTAAGTGTCTGTGTGCTTCAGGATATCGATCGTATCCGCTGTGCTGCCATTGAGCAATGCACCGTGCGCGTAACCACCGTAAACGAGAGCAACTGTGACAGTGAAGATTCCCAAGCCCTGGACCCAGAACTGAAGGTCGGCGAGCGGAGTGTTTGGAATCTCCTTATTGAGAAGACGCGGCAGGATGTAATAGATCGTTCCTGTGAACGCCATTCCCGCGAAACCGACTAGGAAGAGATAACGAACACCGTCAGCGAATTGGCTGAACTGTGTCGCCTCCTGTACGCCGCGGAGCGAACCGAAAATAGTCAAACTTGTCGCTACGATGAATGCGACAACCGCGTAAAATACGTACCGAATCGAAAGCGTGTCCCAGATCTTCGAGAAGCTTGCGAACAAGCTGGAAAGGAACTGCATCGAGAAAACGGTTAGCGGCAGGAAGAGTCCGAAGCTCGCTGTTACGCCAACGGAAGCAACCCAGGCCGGGAACGGCCCGTTCACCAAAGAAGCAAGCCCTGCTGCGCTGGAGAAGAGAATCCAACTCCAGAATGCGATGCCCGACTGACGGTAGCCAACGATGTGCTGACCGAGCGCCTTCGGAATGATGTAGTAGATCGCGGCGAGCGCGAAGGGAGCGACTACCAGACCGATCAAGTTACCTCCAAACCAAGCCGCCACTACGCTTTGGAAAACGCCTTGAGCCGGCATGCAGAAAATCATCACTTGAGCGATGGTGTAGATCCACACGAAGCAGAAAACACCAGCCAACGCATACCACTGGGAAGCAAAGGAAGAACGGTAAGCACGCGACTTAAACGCGAGCAGTATCCAGATTCCTAGACCAATGAAAGATGCGAAGAGAAAGGGAGCTGCGTACGTTGGAAACTCCAGCATGCGGTATGGAGTTTGGTCACCTTTAAAGATACCGAAAACACCTATGATCGCCGCGATGTTCCAAGCTACGGTCGAAATCGCCAGAACCGGGCCATTGCCAACCGGGCGCCCACCGAGGCGAGCTACGATCCAAGCCACGCAAGCGAGGCCTGCATTGAAAAGCCAGCCGTAGACGAGAGCATTCCAAAACGCTGGGTAGACCTTTCCGTAAGTCATCCAGGAGATGTCGGAAAGGTAGTCCGGCTTGTGAAGTTTGATGGAGACGATCAAGCCAAGCAAGGACGCGACGAGCAGCCAGAAAACTGAGCCCTTGATCAATCCAAGCACCGCGAAGCGCATGGAGGCATCGATCTTCTGTTCTCTATCACGATTCGATCCATCGCCTTCGAGTGAAGGGAAGATCGACGAAAAGAGGTTGCAGATCAGATTCATAGCTACGTTCGAAGCGACGGCCTGTCCCCTACTTGGAGTTCTCCGCGATAACGAGTGCCTTAGCTCGCTCGATAGAAAGGCGAACCTTGCCGTTGGCGGCGTCGGTTACCTTGCTGGTTGAAAGAAGGGATTGAGCTGCTCCTTCATGCTCGGCGAGAGTCGTATCAGGTACTGTGAAGTTGGATACTTCTTCAGGTGAATCGACTCCGTCCACATATACCTTGCTGGTGAGGAACCAGAAGAGAAGGAACAATCCGATGATCGCAACGACGACCGGAAATGAGCTACGCGAGGGTGTGTGCGCTTGTGTCATTTTTCGAAATTAGTGGTTGTGGCCCAAACACTCGCCGATGCGTGGATCGCGAATCGGGATGATCTTAACCTTGTAATAGCTGGTCCAGTACGCCCAGAGGAGTACACCGATACCGCCGACGATAGATGCAACCAACCAGAGGATAGCCATTGGCTGATGAATGAAGTCTACCGGGTGGTGGTGTTCCTTGAGAGAAGGCAGTACGTTGAAGATGATATCGAAGAGCTGCATGAAGAGGATCCAGCATGCCATGAATACCATGCTTGGGAACTTCGTCTTGAGCGGGTACTGCAGCATGAAAAGGAACGGGAAGAGGAAGTGTCCAAAGACTAGGAACATGGATACGCCCCACCACATGCCTTCCTCACGGAAGTTGTACCAGAACGTCTCTTCAGGGATGTTACCATTCCAGATCAGGAAGTACTGGGAGAAGCTGATGTACGCCCAGAAAACCGTGAATGCGAAACAGAGAGTACTGAGGTCGTGCAAATGCTTCGTGTTGAAGACACCCTTAAGTGGCCCCTTCGCTACGAGGAATGCTGCTACGAGTACGAGAACCGCAAGCGCGGCACGCATGGAGTTGGCGAAGAACCAAACACCGAACATCGTGGAGAACCAGTGGTACTCGAGAGACATGATCCAGTCGAAACCGGCCATTGACCAAGTGAGCGCGACTACCACGAGACCACCTGCTGCGTGCTTACGGCTTGAGTAAGTGTGGTCAGCCTTGCCGTCACCATCTTGAGAGAAGGAGTTACGACGGAAAGTGCGAGCGAAGTAGATCCAAGCACCGAAGCTGATGATGGTACGCGCCCAAAAGCCGAAAGGCCCAAACTCGTTCAACCACCAAGTCTTCTTCTGGTAGAGTACGTCGTCAGCAACCTTGTGGCCGTGAACAAGCGCGTCTTCGTTCATCCAGATCCAGACTGTGCCTTGGTCTCCAGAGAAGTAGGTGATTGCGAAGAGAGGGATGAAGAGAACAGCCATCCAAGGGAGAGCTGCGAGGAAGTTCTCAGCTTGGCGGCGGATGATGGTCGACCAGTAAGCGTCGAAGATGTGGTGAATCATCACCAAGAAAAGCATACCGATGGTGATCGACGTCGTGAAAAGCATGCCGATCAGGTAGCAGAAAGAGGCCAAGCGTGAGTCGACGAACATGCCGACGAATGCAATGATCAGGCCGACGGCGCCGATCATGAGCCACTTTGTTGGGTTCGGAAGCGAAGCGTCGCGTTCTGCACTCATAGTCCTAGTCCCTCCTTTTCTGCAGGAGTCAAATCTTTGGCGGAGCCGTTAGCCGCACGCTGTAGAGCGCGAACGTAGAGAACGACATTCCAGCGGTCTTCGACCGAAAGCTTTTCCTTGTAGCCGTACATGCGTCCGCTGCGGCTACCGTTACCGATGTAGTGATAGATTTCACCGTCGCTCATGTCTGTGTAAGGAGCAGCGGTAAGGTTCGCGATCGCTGTCATTCCGAATGCTGCGGTGCGACCGTTTCCGTCGCCTGCTGCACCGTGACAAACCGCACAGTAGATGTCGTAGCGTTCTTCACCGCGCTCCATGGCGGCTTCGTTCACTTCGATCGGGAAACCATTTCCGAACGTCTCGCCCTTCTTACCAGTCGCCTTGTAGGCATCTGGCTCGAACGTTCCGCGAGCAACCGTGCCTGGAACCGGCAAACGGTCCGAACGGCCATCGGCGAAGAAAGCGCTCTTCCCCTGTGGCTCGTAGCGTGGCATGTGGTCCATGTCATCGAAGATCTCGAGCGGACGCTTTGTCGTAGTAGTGCCTCGGAATCCGAGCACGCTGATCGCCGCGATCACGACGAATGCAAATATCAGGTATACGTAGCGCATCTCGTTATTTCTCCATATCGGTAACTTCTACCGGATGCAGCCCCTCGATAAAGGAACGCGTCTTGTCTTCGTCGAACTGTGGATCTTCGGTCTCGATGTAGAGGAAGAACTTGTCGTCGGACATCTCCGCGACGTTGTCGACTTTAAGCGCCGGATGATAGTGCATCGGCAGCTTGTTTAGAATGAACATGCCCGCGATAGACGCGAAGGCCGAGAAGAGGATCGTAAGCTCGTAAGATACCGGGAACGCAAACATCGGGCTGAAGAGCGGCTTGCCGCCGATCAGGATCTTGTAGTCAAACGCGTTTGTGAAGAAGATCATGCTCATACCGGTGATGAAACCAGTGGTGCCGCCCACAATAGTGAAGCGAGGCACCCAAGAGCGCTTGAGCCCCATAGCCGCGTCCATGCCGTGAATCGGGAACGGAGTGATCACGTCCCAAGACTTGTAGCCAGCGTCCCTCACCTTTTCAGCTGCATGCATGATGTCAGCCGGGGTGTCGAACTTAGCGAGAATTCCAAATTTGTCCGCCATTTTTAGAGGAGTCGACGTTTAGAGATTAGTGGTGGTGAGGATCAGCCTTTGGTGTGACTGCCTTGATTTCCGCCATTGCCATAAGAGGCACGAAGCGAAGGAAGAGCAGGAACAGCACCGAGAAGAGGCCGAAGGTTCCGAGGTAAGTGAAGATGTCCACGACAGTTGGGCTGTAGTACCCCCAGCTCGAAGGCAGGAAGTCGCGGGACAAAGATGTTACCGTGATTACGAAACGCTCGAACCACATACCGACGTTAACGAAGAGTGAGATAACCCAAACGAGCGTCGTGTTCTCGCGGATCTTCTTAAACCAGAAGAACTGCGGGGAAATAACGTTACAGGAGATCATGATCCAGTACGCCCAAGCGTAGTTACCGAACGCGCGGTTAACGAAGGCGAAGATTTCGAACTCATTCGCGCCGTAAGCCGCGATGAAGAACTCCATTCCGTAGGCGTAACCAACCATCGTACCGGTCGCCAAGATGATCTTGGTCATACAGTCGATGTGGTACTGAGTGATGAGATCCTGCATTCCGTAAATCGCACGGAGTGGCAGCATCAGCGTGATCACCATACCGAAGCCGGAGAAGATCGCGCCCGCAACGAAGTACGGCGGGAAGATCGTGGTGTGCCAGCCTGGAACCAAGGAGATCGCGAAGTCGAAGGATACAATCGTGTGTACGGAAAGTACGAGCGGCGTAGAGAGACCTGCCAAGAGGAGGTAGAGCATTTCGTAGTTGCTCCAGTGGCGGTTGGAACCGCGCCAGCCCATTGCAACGATGCCGTATGCGATCTTGCGGAACTTGGTCTTCGCACGGTCGCGAACAGTCGCGAAGTCAGGAATCAGACCGATGTACCAGAAGAGAACGGATACAGTACCGTATGTGGATACCGCGAATACGTCCCAAAGCAGCGCCGAGCGGAAGTTCGGCCAGATGCCGTTCGCGTTCGGGAATGGGAAGAGGTAGCCCGGATAAAGAGCGAACCAGACACGACCAACGTGGAAGACCGGGAACAAGCCCGCACAGACAACCGCGAAGATCGTCATCGCTTCCGCCGCACGGTTGATCGAAGTACGCCACTTCTGTCTTAAGAGACAGAGGATCGCGGAGATCAGCGTACCGGCGTGACCGATACCGATCCAGAATACGAAGTTAACGATCGCCCAACCCCAGTTAACTGGATTGGCGAGACCCCATACACCGACACCTGTCATAGTCAGGTAAGCAAGGCCGATGAAGGTGAAGCTCGCGGTAGCGCAAGCGATGATGAAGCACACCCACCACCAGGTAGGAGTCTTCTCTTCAATGATCCCGCATACCTTTTCGGTGATCCAGTTGAAGGAACGGTCGTTGTCCACGCAAACGGGGCGCGGGATGTCGACCGGATTCACCTCATCGAGAATCGCGGGTCTCACTTCTTGAGAGTGGGAGCTAGCCATTAGTGGTGTCCTCCTTCGCTGTCAGAATGGGAGTCATGGGAATCGTGCTTAGCAGCTTTCGGTGCCTTCGCCTTATACTCTTTCTTAGAGAGTGGCATATCGTGGTAGTCCGGCATCGCAGGATTTGGATTGCGAACGCGGGCCATGAAGGTGGTACGTGGACGGGTGTTCAAGTAACCGAGAAGCGAATACGTACGCTCGTTTTCACGAAGCTCTGAAACGCGGCTCTTTGGATCCTTGAGGTCGCCGAATACGATCGCATCCGTTGGGCAAGACTGCTCACAGGCAACCTTGATGGTGCCATCCTTTACGCGAACGTCGTCGCTGTCGCCGGCCTTAGCCTGCTGAGCGATCTTTGCCTGGTTGATACGTTGTACACAGAAAGTACACTTTTCCATCACGCCGCGCATACGCACGGATACGTCTGGATTTTGCGCCATTTGAACGAGCTCTGGCATGCCCTTTGGAGCGAGTGGCCCCATGTAGAGCTTGTCGAGCTGGCGTTGCTGGTAATCGAAGAAGTTGAAGCGGCGAACCTTATAAGGACAGTTGTTCGCGCAGTAACGAGTACCGATACAACGGTTGTACGCCATAGCGTTGAGGCCTTCCTCGTCGTGAACTGTCGCGTTAACTGGGCAAACAGTTTCACAAGGAGCAGTCTCACACTGCATACAAGCGATTGGCTGGAGAGAAACTTGTGGGTCTTCTGGGATCTCGGTGTTGTCCTTAGAACCAGAAGAGAAGTAGCGGTCCAAGCGAATCCAGTGCATCTCACGACCACGGCGAACCTGGTCACGACCTACTATTGGAATGTTATTTTCGCTTTGGCAGGCGATCACGCAGGAGTTACAGCCCGTACAAACGTTGAGGTCGATGCTCATGCCCCACTGATGAACGCCAGTCAGGTCAGGGTGTTCGTACATCGATCCGCCACGAGGCGTCTCGGTGATTTTCTGCTGAGTTGGCATGTCCGCATCCGCGCCGTAGATGGCTGGGGAGTGAGACTCCATACCCATGTGGTCAACCCATGTCGGGTCCTTCTGGTAATCGTCGAGGTTCGTTTCACGAACGATCGCGCGACCTTCCATTGACCAGTGCTCTTGCGTTTCAGCGAGCTGGTACTCTTGACCAGTGAGAGCGAGGGATGCGTTCGCGAGGAACGCGGAAGCAGAGCGGATCGCGTAAGCGCTGAATCCAGAAGCGGAACCAACACGGCCCGTCTTCGTGCGACCGTAACCGAGCGGAAGAACAACTGTGTAGCTGTCGAGACCTGGCTGGATGTGGATCGCGCCAGTAACTTCGCGGCCATCAACTGTGATCGTAGCAACCTTAGCGAACTGAGCGCCGTCGCGAACCTTGTTCGGGTTCTTGCGAGCAACCTGGATCGCAGAATCCGCAGCGACGATATCGAGATCCTTAGCAAGCGCCGGGCTGATGATGATCGCGTTGTCCCAAGTGAGCTTAGTCATTGGGTCCGGACATTCCTGCAACCAACCGTTGTTGATGTAACGGCCATCATCGACAGTCGCATCGTTGAGGAAGCGAACTTCGAGATTGTCCTTGCTGGTCGGAGCTGCCGGAGCAGTGAAGCCCTTGAGCAGATCAGCGAGCTCTAGACCAGAAACATTGCTATTTGAAGTCTTGTAGCCTGCTTCAACGAAACCGGTGTTGAGGTAAGCTTCGAAGGCACGCTTGCCACCATTTCCGTTGTCGGACTGGAAGGTTGCGTAAACTTGGCTGTATCCATCCGAATTGGCTTCACCCACGAGGCGAGCGAGTACTTCGATTTCGGATACACCGTCGAAGAGTGGAAGGATCATTGGCTGCTGAGCAACCACGTCACCACCGTAAGTGCGGCCGTCACCCCAAGACTCAAGGAAGTGAGCTTGGAGGATGTGGTAGCTAGCCTTCTCAGAAGTTTCGTCGTTGTAGTAACCAACACGGATAACCTCCCCTACCTTGCCGATGAGTTCTGCGAAATCGAGATCGGCTGGAGCATTGTAAACTGGGTTACCACCGAGAACCACAAGTGACTCAACTGAACCAGCTTTGATGCTGTCAGCGAGGTCGCGGATGGAAGCGGTTTTGCCGTTATCAACGGAAACGAGAGAAACAGTCTTCTTCAGGTTGCCGAGCTTCTCATTGACCAAGAGGCCGAGAGCGTGGGCTTCTGGAGAGAGGTGCTGGCCAACAAAGACGAGGCTTTCACCCTTATGGCTTGCGAGGTCTTCCGCACACTTCGCTGCCCATTCCTTAGTTGCCGCGTCAAGCTTACCAGCGAGCGGGTTAAGGACTGGCTTGAGAGCGTTGCCTTCAACACCGAGGTTGATTTCAAGAGCAACAGCAGCGAGGAAGGAAACCATCTGGCTCGAAGCGAGACGCTTGCGGTGGTCCGCCATAGCGCCAGTGAGCGAGAAGTTACTCTCTACAGAGTAGAGGCGGTTCATGTCTTCCTTGCTGGAACGGATACGACGTCCGTCCGCGAACTGCTTGGAGAACTGAACAGCACCTTGCTCCTCGTCGAGGAAGTCAGCGTCAACCGCGAGGATGCGGGATGCCTTAGTCAGGTCGTACTTCGGCTGAAGCGTGTCGTTGCCGGTTACTTTAGCGGCAGCGATGCCAGCGTTGGTAGCGTCGATCGCGTCGTACTCAGCCCAAGTCGCTTGCGGAAAGGCTTTGAGGAAAGCCTTCTTGAGGCGGAGGCGAGTCGGCGAAGAAGAGCTTTCAGCGAGAATCGCAACGCCCTTACCATTAGAAGCCGCGTACTTCTTATTGAGGCTCGCGAGCAGATCATTGACGTCTGCGTTCGAAATTTTGGCAGTTCCCTTCGTGTGAGCTGAAGCACGGTCAGGATCGTAGAGGTCGAGAATCGCAGCCTGCGCTTTACGAGTCGTGCCACCTTTGTAACCCTTATGATCGTCGTTACCTTCGATCTTTGTTGGGCGACCGGTGTGGGTCTCAACGAGAAGCGGAAGCGTTTCGCCGCGAAGCGGGAAACCGGTCGCGTAGTAAAGAGCTTGGCCAGGAATCTGGTGCTCCGGCATCTTGGAGTGCGGGAGAATGTGAGACTCCGGACGACGGCAACCGGCGAAACCGAGACCGCCAATCGCAAAGGATGCCGCCATGATCTTGAAGAAGTGGCGACGATCCACTTCGTTCATCTCGGAAGCTTCCGGTCCAAACTCGCGCTCTACTTGGGCGAGGAATTCAGGAGATTGCGACAGATCGTCGAGGCTACGCCAATAGCGCGGGCCTGACAATTCCGCTTCTGGGTGTGTGTAAGGTGCGCGTTTCATCGGTGGCAGCCTGTGCAGCTTTCTGGAGGAGTGATGTTGCGTTCTTCAACAAACATGTGGCCGTCCTTGATCTGGCCCTGCTTGCCGCCTGGGTGCTCCCAGTCGAGATCGAAGACCTTGTCGATAGGACGAAGGACTTCTTCTGGGTGACGGTGACAGTCGAGACACCAGCTCATGCTCATCGGCTCGGCGTGGGAAACGACTTCCATTTCGTCGACTCGACCGTGACATTCCACACAGGAAACGCCGCGGTTCACGTGAGCTTGGTGGCTGAAGTAGACGTAGTCGGGCACCTCGTGCACACGCTCCCACGCAACCGGCTCGCCTGTCGCGTAGCTCTCGCGGATCGGAGCCAGCAACGGGCTGTCCGTCTTGATCATGCTGTGACACTTCATACATGTGTCCGCAGCAGGGATGTTTGCGACGTCGGACTGATCGACCTTATCGTGACAGTAACGGCAATCGAGACCGAGCTCGTTCACGTGGAAACTGTGGTCGTAAGGGACCGGCTGAGTCGGCTCATAGCCGACGCGCACATACTTCGGCGTCACATAATAGGTGATGCCAGCGAGGAGCGTAGTCACGAAGACGAAGACAAAAACAACGATCTTCAGTGGCAACGCGTTCGTCCACTTGGGAAACACTTTAGACATAGCGGAAAATGGTTTGCCCTTCCTTGTAAGGGAAAGTCGTTAGGCGAAACGCGAGTCCTCTCGGTTAACCGAGCGAGGATCCTGCCGCAGCTTTATATTAGAGGCGGACTCTGGAGTCGCGCTCTTGGACCTATTAGCCTGGCTGCGAGCCAGTATTTTAGGCAATGCGATTACGCCGGCCACGACGGCCGCGATCGCAAGCAGAAACGATTTGCGGGAATTTTCGGAACTCACTGAGCAGAAGGTTAGGCGTTAGAGGAAAACGGAGTGAAAGAGACAAAAATCGAAAAGCAAATAAAATGTTGGGCGCTTTGTTTGCCAAAGAATCGGTTATTAGATCACGCGCACCCCATTAGTCGCGTTTCTAATAGCCATGAACGCCACACATGCAAATCAATCGACGAAAAGGCCATCTTCCATGCGGAGGATGCGGTCGCAGCGCTCAGCAAGGTCGGGATTGTGCGTAACAATCAACACAGCCTGCTGATGCTCCTTAGCCAGACGGGTAAGCAGATCGAATACCATCATCGAGTTTTTAACATCGAGATTACCAGTCGGTTCGTCCGCTAGAAGCACGCTTGGCCGATTCGCCAACGCCCTGGCGATCGCCACCCGTTGCTGCTCTCCACCGGAAAGCTGCGATGGACGTCGGCCCGTCTTCTCACCAAGCCCTACCTGCCCCAGCAACTCCGTGGCGCGAGAGACCATTTCCTCCTCGGAGAGCTGCCCGAGCTTACGCATCGGCAACATCACATTCTCGAGCGCGGTAAACTCAGGAAGCAGAAAGTGAAACTGGAAAACGAAGCCGATATGCTCGCAGCGAATATCCGTATGCGTGCCATCTCGATCGCGAGGCACATCTTCGCCGCAAACGGAAATGCTTCCATCATCCTGCCAATCGAGCAGTCCTAGAAGATAAAGCAACGTACTCTTCCCGCAGCCAGACGGCCCCACCACAGCGGAGACTTCAGATCGGTGCAGATCGAGATCAACCCCCTTGAGCACATGCACCCGCGTCTCCCCTTCACCGAGGTACTTTTGCAGACCACGGCAAGACATCGCCACTTCCGTTGAAACAGCCGAATCGCTCATGAGGCAGTCCCCCGAATCACATCGCCCGGCACGAGACGGGCCGCGCGGCGAGCAGGAGCTAAACTCGCCACCATCACTATAATAACAGCGGTCACGGCCGCCCAGAAGTAGTGCATCGCCGACCACTCGACGACATAGCTATCGGTCGAGAAAATCCCGCGTACGCGCAGCGGCAAATTCGACACTCCCCAAGTCACGGCGGCCCCGAGTGCAAAACCAAACATAATCCCAAACACCAACACGATCCCGCCCTGCCAAAGGAAGATCGCCGAAATGTCCGCCCGGCTGTAGCCCATCGAACGCAAGATCGCTATCTCTCGGGTCTTCTCCATAACAATCATCACCAAGGTATTAAACATCCCGAGGCCAGAAATGAAGATGATGGTCGAAACCGTTATCACCGCCGATACCTGCAAAGCCTTGAACACGTCGAGCCAGACCTTCTCCCGGTCCTGCCAGGGTGCTGCCGAGTGATTCGTCATATTCTCGATCACGACCGAATCATACTCAGCACGATCGCGATCGAACACGCTTACCTGCACGAAGCTGACTCCGTGCGGCTTCTTCAAAAGCGAACGAGCCTGGTCGAGATGCATGAAAATACGCACCCGATCGATATCTGATACTCCAGTTTCGTACACCCCGCTCACTTGATAACGGTTCTGATCCCCACGGTTCTCTATTATAATAGAGTCACCCACCCTCGCCTGAAGACGATCGGCTAATTTTCGGCCAATCAAAATCCCCGTCGGGGTCGACCGGAACTCTTCGATACTACCAAAAACGATCTGATCCTCGAGATCGGAAACCGATATGTGGTCATTAAGCACAATACCGTAAACTTGGGCCGACTCTGAACGAAGCGGGCTCTGCACCAAAACCCTCCCCTTTAAAACCGAGGAAGTAGACGCGATGTTGTCCATGGTGCGAAGAGCGTCGATAATCTCATCCGGATACTCCACGCCTTCGACATAACGCCGGTTTCCTCGGTCAGCCACGAAGAACTTGGATCCGGAGGTCGTACTCGAAGCCGCCTCGACATGAGCGAGCGTATTCTGAAACCGATCCTCAATTCGGATTGCTCCGTCCGTCCCCAAAATGGTTCGGATAAAAAACTCCTCGAACCCACTCAACTGAGCCTGCGTCACGATAAAAAAACCGACGCCAAACGCGATGCCGCAAAGGCTCATCAACAGGGAGCGCTTCTTCGCTATCAAAAACCGGATCGCTATCTGAATATTGGGAGTCATCGAAAGGGACGGCCAACCTAGGCAACTTTGTTCCGAGCATTCAACTACAACTTTCGCCGATCTCAGATCAACTCAGCTACCGCGCTCCTTAAAGTATTCAACGCACGGATATCCCTAGCCCGACAAACTCCCGCTAAGCTGAAACACCGCCGAAATGATCCCCAGAGCCACAAGCCCCACGAAAATAAAGACGAAGACCAACACCCCCACCGACATCACTCCGATGAAAGACTTGATCGCCTTGTCCACTCGATCCGAATACTGACGCGAAAGCTGCTTCAGCCCCGGCACCACGTTACCCGTGTTTTCGCCAACCGTAAAAATATCCAAAGCCATGCCATCGAAGTAGCCCGTCCCCTTGAACGCGCCCGACAGAGATGACCCTTCCGTCACCTTGCCCCGCGCATCGACGAAGCGCTCGCGCATCGCATGGTTCGTCAGCGAACGCTCCGACATGTGCAAAGACTGGACCATGGTGATCCCATTCTCCAGCAGAAGCGACAAGACCTGAGTCAAACGCAACACCTGCACATCCCTGATAAAGTTGCCCAGCATCGTGATCCGAAGCGTCAACTCGTCAAACTTGAGCCGTCCCGCCGCAGTAGCCCTCCAAGACATCGTCGCCACAACACCCCCGACAACCACCAAAGCCACGATCCAACCATAGGACAAAGCCCACGTCGCCAAGCCAATCAGCAACTTTGTCGACCACGGCAAATTTCCGCCGAGAGAAGTCAGCAATCCCTCGATTCGCGGCAGCAGAAAAAACAGAAACATCAACACGAGCCCAAAGGCCACAAACATCAAAAACGCCGGGTACGCCATCGCCGCGCTTAGCTTCGCTTTGATCGCCTTCGTCTCCTCGAGGTTCACAACCAGACGTCCCAAAACATTATTGAGATTACCCGTCGCCTCCCCGGCCTCGATCAAACTCACCATACTGTCGTCGAAAACCTTATCCTGCTTCCGACACGCCTCCGACAAAGAACGCCCTTGCCTCACATCATCCCAAAGCACCGTCGCGAGGTGCTTCTGAGAACGATCGTTCAAACGAGAGCTCATCAACTGCAGGGCATCTCCAGCCTGCACCCCACACGCCAACAATTCCTTCAAGGCAGTCAAAAACGGAAGCGTCACCTTGCTATCAAGTTTCACGGCACCCCTGCCCGCTCCGATCGAAAACAAGCCCTCAAACGGATTCGATTTGCCGCCCCCCGTCTCGCTTCCGCTCTCGCTTACCGAAACCGGACGCAGCTTCTGAGCGCTCAATTTCTGCAGAGCATGCTTTCGCGAAGTCGCCTCGATCTCCCCTCGTGTCGACGCCCCCGACGCGTCCCTCGCACTGTATTTAAAAGTAGGCACCTGACTATTCGCCTTCCTTAACTGAAATCGTACGCACCACCTCTTCCAAGGTCGTCAACTTACGATCCACCAAATTCCAACCGGAACGCCCCAGCGTAACCATGCCTGCCTCCAGCCCAAGCCCACGGATAACCGGAGCCGCCTCTCGACGCACAATCGGATCGTGCATCTTCTCAGTCATGCGGAGGATTTCGTAAATCCCGATACGTCCCTTGTATCCAATTCCCCTACACGTCTCACAGCCGACCGATTCCGGAAGCTGCGTTACCCCCGCCCCAACCGACGGATCCAAGTCCAGAACCTTCAAAGCATCCTCGACCTCCGACGGTTCAGCAGCGCGCATCGTCATGCAGGACGGACAGGCCCGACGCAGCAACCGCTGAGCGATCACCATCTCCACAGACGAAGCGATCAAGAACGGCTCAACTCCCATATCGATCAAACGCGTGATCGCGCCCGCCGCGTCGTTCGTATGCAGAGTCGAGAAAACCAAGTGACCCGTGAGAGACGCTTGCACCGCGATCTCCGCAGTTTCGCGGTCACGAATTTCGCCCACCATGATCACGTTCGGATCCTGACGCAAAACGTGACGCAACGCCTCCGCAAAACCAAAGCCAATATCCGGTTTCACCTGAATCTGGTTCACGCCGGCCACCTCGTACTCAATCGGATCCTCCACCGTGATGATACGTCGATCCTCGGAATTGATCGAACGGATAAACGCATTCAAAGAGGTCGACTTACCGGAGCCCGTTGGCCCAGTTACCAAAATGATCCCGTGCGGCAGATTCAACACGCGGTCAACGATCCCCGTATCCCGCTCAGACATACCGAGCTGCGCCATACTGAGAGGCTTATCCTTCTTATTGAGGAGACGCAAACTGATGCTTTCCCCATACATCACCGGCATTGTCGAAAGACGAATATCCAGCGTTGTCGACCCCACCTTGTGATTAATACGGCCATCTTGAGGCAAGCGACGCTCCGAAATATTCAGCTTCGCCATGATCTTCAGACGCGAAACAATCGCGTCCTGAAAGCGTCTCAAGTTTTCGGGCACAGGAACAGGCACAAGCAAGCCATCGATTCGATAGCGGATTCGGAGGTAATCCTCCATCGGCTCGAAATGGATATCCGTCGCCCCACCAGTAATCGCCTGATTGAAGACTTCATTTACAAAGCGAATGATCGCCGCGTCCTCATCCTCTTCCTCTTCGACCTGATCAGCAGCAAGCTCAGCTTCCAACTCAAACGAGTCATCCAAACTCTCCGCGCCAACACCAAGGTTTTGCGTAATGAAATTAGAAATACGCTCCGGATGAGCGATCACCCACTCAGGACGCTCGCCGCAAGCAGCAAAAACCCAATCGTCCATCTCCGGCGTCACCGGCCACGCAGTCGCCAAAACAAACGGTTGCTCAGCAGACTCGTCGTCCACGTCCGAATCCAATGAACGAATCGGCACGCAATGAAACTCATGCAAAATCCGCACCGGCACGCGTTGTAAAGCCTGCAGATCGAATCGGCTGTCTTCGATCTTCGAAACGCAACACCACTGAGCAAGCTCACCCACGAGCTCGATTAAGCTGCGCCCCGCATAGCTCGCCACCTTATCGAGGCGTTCACCCCGCCGAGCAGCAGCGATATCCTCAAGCTGCTCTTCTGTCAGACCAAACCGACTCTCAAAAACCGTATCTGCAACCTGCATACTCGTCTAGTTTCCTGTGTTACGATTACGCTCTTCCAATTGCTGACGTCGCTCCGCGCGCCGCCGACGGATCTCCTCCGCGACACGCTGAATCCGTGCCCGAGCTTCTTCATCCGACTCAACTCGCTCCCCAGGACGTCGCCCCGGCGTAGCCGTCGCAGCCGCCGTTGCAGCCTGAACAGGAGGAACCTTTTTCGGTGCGATCTTCAACGACTCGATCTTCACCTTGTTCAAGGAGAGCTTTTTCGAAACGCCCCCCTGCGCAATCACCACAGTTTCACTCTCCGGGTCAAACCGACTAAACGAAACGCCAAACTCCCCGATCTTGTCTTCGTCCACCCAGATATTCCGCTTCGCTTTCGTATCATACAGGCTGATACGCACTCGATCCCCAATTTCCATGATCCCATTAAATTGAAACCCATCGAGCGTAGTAACCGGAGGCGGGGCGACTTCGACGCTAGCAGCCGAACTCCTAGAAGGAGTCTTAAACGGACTATCACTATCCTGAGCCTTCAACGGAACGACACACAAGGTTGCCGAAAGAATCAATAATCGTCCTACCATCGGATTACCTCCTATTAACGTTTCCCTTTCGGAGAGACCCCCTTCGAATCGTCTCCTTCTAAAGATTGGATCGCTTCATCATCCTCAAAGCGCCCATCGATATCCAAACGCCCGTCTTCAATCACACGATCAATCGAAGGAGCAGCCTTTAGACGACTCTTAACATCAACAGCATCTCGGTACACATCATCCGTTGAACGGACTACGATCGGGCGAATGAAAACCATAAGTTCCGACTTCCGTCCCCCATCGCGCTCGTTCGAGAACAGACCTCCCAGCACTGGTACTTGACCGAAGATACCGAGCTTTCTCTTTTCTTTGGTGACGTTCACACGCTGTAAACCTCCCAACACAACCAACTCCCCGCTCGCCACGCTCACGTAAGAAGTCGCTTCACGGCGACCGATGACCGGCTGTTCATTGTTATCGATTTCAACCGTCTCGCCAGTCACCTCATCAATCTGCTGGCTGATCTCCAATTGCACCACATCGTTCGGCCCAATCAGAGGCGTAACCGTCAGAGTGATACCGATATCCTGATACTGGATAGAAGAGCGAACATTGTCGCTGATCGAAGACACCTGAGAACCCGTGATAATCGGCCGCGACTCGCCAACCGTGATCGAAGCCTCCTTGTTGTGAGTCGTCGTCAACGTCGGCTGAGAAACGATCCTGACATTAGAATTCGAACGAGCAGTATCCAAAATCGTAGAGATCGTAATATTAGTCAGCTCTCCGTCCGTAAACTGCAACGACCCATCACTCAGCTCCAAACCAAGAAACTTGGTATTCAAAGTTACCGTTCCATTCCCATCTGTATCCCCGTCATATCCGGCCGCAAACGCATCAAGGCCACGCGTTAGACCATCGTTCTCGTTCAGGTTAACCTCCGTAATAACAACTTCGATACGAACCTGAGCCAACAACACGTCGATATCGGCGACCAAAGCCCCCATCAGATCGAGGTCGCTCCGAGTGCCAGAAATCACCAAGGAATTACTTCTCTCATCAGCCAAGATCGTCATGAACGTGCTGAACTGGCTATCCCGGTCCTCGGCTGAAGAACTTGAGCTGGCAAAGGTCGCTTGTACCGGAGCGGCATTAGGCTGGTTCGCATTTCTAAAGGTGGCCCGCCCTGCTGAAGTCCCTCGATCCCGGGCATTCGCCGAGTTCGTACGACTATTTGTCCGGTCATTCGTGTCAGAACTCGTCCTATTCGACACGAACTGGCTCAACAAACTTGCAACCTCCGTAGCGTCAGCATGCTTGAGCGGAATCACTTCGATCCGGGTAGACGGGTCCGCCTTGATATCCAGTTTCTGGATAATGTCCTCAAAAAACTGCAAGTTGCTTGGAGCAGTCATAATGATGATCTGATTGGTACGATCATCAGCCGAGATCGCAGTTCCAGATCCAAACAGAATCTCATTGATCGATCCGCCTTCCCGCTCGCTCGAAACGTTATTCGCGACCGGAGGAGCGTCAGCCCCACCACTACGATTATTGTTCTGATTTCTGCCGCCACCCGGATTGTTTGCGGTGTTGTTCGTGTCGCCAAATCGACTACGAGCATCCTCGATCATCTGCTGAATTTGCTGAGCAACCTCGCTCGCTTGAGCAAACTGTAGCGTGTAGAAGGTTGGCTCGATATTCAGACGCGAGGGCTTATCCACCTCACCCACCACGTATTCGAGACGCTGCAAGTTGCTGATCGTGTCCGTCACGATCACAGCATTCGAATTCTGAAACGGAATGATCGTGCTGAAACCTGGACTAAGGAACGGCGTGATCTGCTGCTGAAAGGTTTGCGAATCCAAATGTTGGAGACGGAAGAGCTTACTTACGATCTTACCGCTCGGATCGCGCTGGGCGAGACTGTCAGTCACGAGTTCAGGCGCTTCAGTCCGGATCTCGCTCAACGGCACGACCTTCAAGAACCGCTCGCCCAAAGGAGAGATGCCGATGTCGTTCAAACTCAGCAAACTTTCGAGAGCCAGAACAAGCTCGCCGACAGTAATCTCCCCGCCACTATCAAAGGTGATCTTTGGCGTCGGCAACGCCTGCGGGCGCAAAATCGAACGCCCCGTCATCTCCGAAAGGATGGTCAGCACGCCTTCAAGCTCCTGGTCTACAACCTTGTAATTGCTAACGACCTCGTCCGGGTCCCGAGCCTCCAATTTCTTGCTCTCTGATTGAGCGAACGAAGT
Source organism: Pelagicoccus mobilis (assembly GCF_016595505.1). Lineage (GTDB taxonomy): Bacteria > Verrucomicrobiota > Verrucomicrobiia > Opitutales > Opitutaceae > Pelagicoccus > Pelagicoccus mobilis. The sequence continues at coordinate 74,990 of NZ_JAENIL010000025.1, forward strand.
TGTAGTCAACCCACAGGCCAACACAAGAAAGGCTATCTTTGTCTTAAGCACCCAGTTTCTCATTTTGTGTATTCAATTGACTTAAAAACGTAGCGAACGTCCAAGAAGTTATCATCCCGAGCTTGGGCCTGGATGACGATTCGCTCGAGACTGAGAAAGGGGAGTTCAGTCTTTATCGTTTGTGTGAAGCTTTTGATTTTTTGGTACGTCGATTTTTGTACGACGAGTTGGAATGTATGAAAATTCAGGTCCGCCCCGGCTTCGGTCCGAGCTTCTCCCAAATCGAAAGAAGAAAAGCCTGAACGCCGCACTAGCGCGTCCACCTGAGCCCGCACCTCGTCCCGACTCGGGAGAGACGCAAGATCGATGGCGGAAATCTGATCTTGATAGGTCGAACGGATGTTAGGCCCCTCGCTCAACTCCAGTTCCTGCATTTGCTCGGTACGCCGCACATTGTCATGCTTCGCCCCCAATGCCGAATGCCGGTCCATCTGCCAAGAGAACCAGATGAACACCAGAGCCAAAACAAAGAGCAAAGCCAGCCCCTTCTCCCGCATGGAGAGCTTAAAGAATACCCGACGCGCTTTCAGAATTCCTGCCGAAAGGCGGGCGTTTAAAGATACATCCTGCTTAGCCATTATCGCTCACCTCCGCTAGCTCAAAGAATGCCCCAAACCGAAACCGAATCGTCGTCGTAAAGGTAGATCCCGAAGGATTGTTCACCTGCTTTGAAAGCTCGACCGACTCCACCTTTTCAAAACGCTCCAAACGTTTCTTGAATTCCGTCACCTGAGTCTGGCTCGCCGCCTTGGCATCAATAATCAGAACGTCAGGGCCATCCGTTTCAAACTTCCTGTATACGATATTCGGATACTGCTGAAGAGGATACAAGGCCTCGATCATTTTAAAGGGAACCAGATTCGACTCCTGAAAGTCCCGCAGAGCCACTGTCGTATTTCTCAACTCCGAGATCTCAAACACTTCGGGCTCATTGTCAGCAACCCCTGTCTCGCGCAAAGAGAGGTACGCGCGACTCCCTCCCCAATACAGTTCCCCAAGCAACAAAAGCGCGACACCTGCCGCAAGCCCGCCAATCGCCTTCCAAAGAAAACCGTTCTGACGCTCGTCACGCTTCGCTTGGGCAACCATTTCCGGATCCCGCAAATCTGCCTTCCAGATCTCATTTCGAGAAAACTCCGTGCGAGCAGCAGGGCTTTCGCTACTGTCCACCGCGCCAAACCAAGCGGATTGCCCAACCCACTTCGCGTCCGTATTGGCGTACCAAATACGCGTTTTCGAAAAACCGAATCGCTCCTTAGCATTCGCCGCAAACGCATCCACCTGGCGATTCAACGAAGGAGCCTCACCTTCCTCGTTTTCGAGCACCCGCGCCTCCGCGTAGAAGCGAGACGGCAACTCGGAATCCTTATCGAACTCCAGAGCAACCAGCGAACGCTCGGTCACCAAGACAAGGCCCGCATCCCCGTCTTTAACCGACCGATGCAGTCCGATTATGAAATCCGGCAACACCGCATCGATCCGACGCCAGCCGCTCTGATCCACCTTCTCGAAACGGCGACGATACGCGGCAAACAAAAAGGCATAGCGCCCAGACTCGTCCAGCTGGTAGCCGTAATGGAGATGATCCAAAGGAAACGGTGACAAGTTCTCGAGCTCGAGAAACACGAAGCCTTCCTCTTCTCCTCTTTCGAGATCAGAAGGGATTTCGATCCGCCGGCAAAAGAACCAATGGCCAGGAGCCATAAAGGCATCTAGCTCATACGCTTGGGCTTTGGGTTTAATTTTGGAGAGGACAGACACTTACTGCAAAAATCTCTAGGCAAATTCTATAAGGGTCGAGCATTATCAGCTCCCGGTTGTTCCCTCAAATCGAGGAAAAGGAAAGGGTATCTCAAGCTTTCGCCGCTTTGCTCCAAAGCTGGAGCCTCGGTGGTCGCGCTCAAGGTACCGATCAGGGAATAAGCATAGCCCCCTTCGCGAACGGTTACCTTGACGGTCAGCACCGAAATTTGGTGACCAAGAGGAGCTCCCTCAGGCACATCCACCAGCACCGCTGAGATATCCTCCGAGCTTGAAAAATAGTTGTCATCCCCAGTGCCGAGCTCGCCATCCATCCCCTTGAGAAACTCGTCGATCGCTTGCTTATCAAATTCGTTCAAATCAGCCATCGCCCGCAACGCCAGCGACGAAGCCGAGTTCACGTTCAGCGTCCCAACCTCGTGAACCGTAACCGCCTCTTCCAACTGGCTAAACACCGGCAGCGGCAAACCGTTTTCATCGAAGAAAAACTCTTCGAAATCGATCAGATACCTCAACTCCTCTACCGATTTAAGCGGTTGGTTCGCCGGATGCACGTCGAGCTCCAAGGAACTGTAATCCTCCGACTCCGCGCCCTCGATTCGCGTCTCGTCATCCACATCGATCCAATCGAGAAGCACGTCGCTCAGACGTGACGAAATATCCAGCTCGAACCCGAGCTCGTCGAACAACAGAATCAGAGAATCGCGATCAAGCGTGTTCAAGTCCACCTTCCCGCTTTCGTCGATGAACGAAAACTCCACTTCCAATCCTTCGCGAGGCTCCACCTGGGCATACTCTAGCGGGTCATCCCAACCTTGGTTCGGAGCATAAAGCGCCCCATCGATCGCTTTCACGTCAGCAAGCACAGCCACCGCCACTTCGAGCATCGACCACGCATCCATCCTCAGCTCGGAACGCTTCACAAAATAGCCCTCGCTCTTGATTTCGACCTCCGCCTTCTCGATGAACATCGTCAAGGCGAACGACACCACCACGATCAGCACCAAAACCATCAGCAGGATGGATCCTCGACTTCCACTGCGCGATCCGCCCCTCACAAGATCGGTGTCCCTTCCATCACTTTAGGCAAAATGATCTGCCGTTTGACCTCCTCACGACCGAACTGAAACACCAGCTCGATCCGTTCCGGCATCAAGTAAGACTCATCCGCCTCCTGCTGCGGCAGCTCCTCGATCTCCCACTCTGGACTCTCTTCCTCGTAGTTGATGTAGTGATACCGGATCAAGGTCACGAAAGGAGAGACCAAGGTCCTGCGCGGCGGATCCTCATCAAACGCATCCTCCAAACGCGAACGCCAAAGCAAAAACAAGCCCTCGTCTTCGTCGAACTCCAGAGAGCAAACGATGTGCGGCAGAGGATTCTCCGGCCAAATCAAGGCGCCCGGACTCTGCTCAAGCTCGAAACTCAAAAACTCCTCGTTCCGAGCGTCATCCCCCTCCCAATTCATCCAGAAGACAGGGTCGTTACCATCCTCCTCTGTCGCATAACGCAAACTAGCACGATGAAAACTGCTTTCAATGAAACGGGATACCCCGCGAGCATGCTTCTCGAACAAACGCTCGTTCGAACCCGCCCCCCAAAGCTCAGCCATGCTATAGAGAAAGCTGGTGATCGCAGTCAGGATAAACGCCCCCAAGGCCACCGCCAGCAGCACCTCTAAAAGCGTAAACCCGCTACGCTTGCCCCCTCGAGCCCCGCGGATGTTCGCCCGTCTCATCGTTCCGAACTCAACTGGCGCTCCACCAGCCGCTCCTTGGTGCGGGCTCTCAATTCATCGCGTTCGAGCGGCTCGGACCAGCTGGGTCGCGTCAGGTAAAACTGCTCAGTCGCCTCCGTCACTCCCTTTTCCTCATCCTCCGGATCCAACTCAACCGTCAGCGTGACCAGAAAAAGATCCGCCACTTCCGTGTACTCGTATTCCACGCTCCAACGAGCAAGACCATGCTCTCCCGTGACGACATCGCCCCCCTCTTCGACTTCCTCGATATCGCCCAGCAACAAAACCTGACGCCGAATCGCCGCCATGTCCTGCTCCAAACTTTGATTCACCTGCGTGCTCTCCACCGCCATCAGCGTGTTCAAGTAGGCCATCGAGAAATAGGTCACCGCCACGAAAAACAAGGCCATCGCCACCAGAACCTCCAGCAACGTGAACCCTAACAATCCAGCCGGAGCGGGCCCCTTCCCCCAATGCCGAGCCAGCGATAGCCTCCTAAATCCCCGCTTCATCCTCATTCGGGTCGACCAGCTGCACTCCCGTCCAAGGATCCATCTGGAAATTCGTTTCGAAGCCCGCGATTTTCATCGAAACCGTGTAAGGCGAGCAGGTCCCGTCCGGATAGAAGCCAACCGTAGCGATCTCCCGCTTGGCCACCAGCTCCCCAGCGATCAGCACGTAGCTGTTCTCCGGAGCCACTTCCTCGAAGAAAACCTCGATCTCCACATCCCCCATCGAAGACGTGTCGACCTCGAACGCCTCCGTTTCCCCGGCGGATCTCACCAGAAATCTCTGTTCCTTCCCGTCCCACTCCAAAAAATGTACCTGCTGATTGAATACGGCTCCCGACCGAGCCGATTCCACAGCCCGCCAATACTCGCGCTCGAGCGTTTCCAGCTCTCCGTCGCGTAGGAGGGAATTTATATTCATCACCAAAACCGAGCCGAGCATAGCCACCAAGGCCACTGCCAGCAGGACTTCAATGAGCGTAAATCCCTCCGCCCCTCTTTTTGAATTTCGAAACATAAGACGCCGCCCCAGCGCTTAAGCTAGAAGAACGCCTATTCCCAGTTCCCTATGTCGTCAGCCGTTCCGTCCTTGCCGTCTTCGCCAAGTGAATACAGATCGTATCCGCCGACGTTCTTGGTCCCCGGATAACGATACTTCAGCTCGTTGCCCCAAGGATCGACGAGGTCTTCCGCCTTGGTGATGTAAGGGCCTCTCCACCGTCCCTTGTCGTCGGAAGGCTTGACCAGAAGAGCCTTGATCCCCTGGTCCGTGGTCGGGTAGCGCCCCGTGTCAGCGCGGTACTTGAAGAGAGGAGCGTTAAACGACTCCTTCACCTTCATCGAAACGATCGCGTTTTGGTTGGAACCAAAAAGCTTGTCCGCGTTCGCCACTCCGAAACCGATCAAAAGCGACAGCAGGGCCAGCACCAACAAAATCTCAACCAAGGTAAAACCGGATTTCTTACCGCGAAAATTCTTACTCCTTCTCATTCTTTCAAGCTACAGCATTAAGGGTTTAGGGACTGTCCAATAAGTTGCTTTCGAGCGTACCAAGTGCAATTCGAGTTCCAAATTTTGGCTTTCGATTTGAGGTATACCCGGAGGGTATATCGAAACGAGGAAACGAAATCTGGAGCCGAAGGGTGCAAGTACGCGAAGAAATTGGACTTATTGGACAGTCTCTTAGGGATTTATCTGGGTAGAGTTCCAAAAGGGAAGCTCTCAAGGTGTAAAGTGTTTATAGACTAAGGGCTTTGCAACAATGTTGCGCCTTCTCCTTAGAACCACGACACCGGCGAGCTATTTCATTTATTTTGAAGTTATCGAGTTGTTCCTTTGAATTTAGCGGCACTTTATTACCGATCCGTTACCTCAACATTACATTTTCATAATTTAAGAAAACGGCACCCATCGCCGAACCCCAGCCTCCCAGCCCATGAGCGAAGACAACGCACTCCCCCACGAAGCCCTCTCAATGGTAGAAACCCGCATCCTCGGCTGCCTCATCGAAAAGGAAGCCACCACCCCCGACGTCTACCCCCTCACCCTCAATTCACTCGTCAACGCCAGCAACCAGAAGAGCAACCGCTCCCCCGTACTCGATCTCGACGACGAAGCCGTCTCGGCCGGGCTCGAATCGCTCCGCCACAAAAAACTAGCCCTGCTCGTCACCCAGACCGCCGCTCGGGTCGCCAAGTACCGCCACTCCCTCGACAACGTCTACCCGCTCCCCAAACCCCAAGTCGCCATCCTCGCCGAACTCCTCCTGCGCGGCCCCCAAACCGCAGGCGAGCTTCGCACCCGCTGCGAACGCATGTGCCATTTCGAAGACCTCGACACCATGCGCGACGAGCTCGAACAACTCGCCACCCGCCCGACTCCGCTGATCGTCGAACTCCCCCGCCAACCCGGCAAAAAAGACGCTCGCTTCGCCCACCTCCTCTCCGGCGAGCCCGAAATCGAAGCCCAAACAGTCGTAGCCCAGCCAAGCGGAGAACCCATGAAAGTCGAAGTCGCCACCGCACTCCCCGCAGAGGCCGAAGCTCGCATCGCGACTCTAGAGCAAACCGTCTCCCAACAATCCGCCGCCATCCAGGCGCTCCAGGAAGAACTCGCCAGCTTCAAAGCCCAATTCGAATAGAAGCCAAGCCCAGCTCTTCTCCCAATTCCACCCCACCTCCCAAGGCCCTCCACGGCTTTGTGAATAATTTCGCATTGCCACCGCTGCGCCCCGCTCCGTGAATCCCAGCCGTGGTAGCCGAAGCAGATCCAAGAATAAAGCTCTCCGTCTTCGAAGGCCCAATGGACCTTCTGCTCTTTCTCATTCGCAAGCATGAGATCGACATCTACGACATCCCGATAGAGCTCGTACTCGACCAGTACCTCGAAGTCCTCAACTCCATGAAGGAGGTGAAACTCGAGATCGCAGGCGACTTCTTCGTCATGGCCGCAACCCTCATGGAGATCAAAAGCCGCCTGCTGCTTCCCAAAACCAAACGCAGCGCCTCCGAAGACGACGATGACGACGCGGAAGTCGACCCCCGCTGGGAACTCGTCCATCAGCTCCTCGAGTACAAGAAATTCAAGGAAGCCGCCGACTCCATCGACAAACTCTCCGACCGGGCCGCCCTGCTTAAAGAACGCGACTACGACTCGGTCAACAAGACTGAAAAGCCCCAGCGCCCCCTCAAACCCGAGGATAAAATTTCCGTCTGGAACGCCTACAACATCGTCCTTCGACGCCTCACCGAAAAGCTGGTCGTGGGCGAAATCCAGGACGACTCCGTCACCGTCGTCGACCAGATGGAAATGCTGATCTCCAAGATCACCACCGAGCCCGTCTTCAACTTCTCCACCCTGTTCGAAGGCCCGATCGGCCTGCGACGACTAGTCACCACCTTCATCGCCATCCTCGAACTCACCCGCCTCAAACGCCTCAAGGTCGAGCAGGACGAAGCCTTCTGCGATTTCATCGTGACCGGACTCGAAGGCGGCGAGCGCCTCTCTTTCGAGGAAGAAAACGAGCTTGAACAGCCCGCCCCTTAGCCCACGCTCAAGGTTGTGCGAGACGAAAGCCTAGCGAACAAGCAATCACATCTACTCGGAGTCGGCCTGGACAACGAAGACGGCCACAAACGAATCACGCAGGCCGAGAAGTTTTCCATCGTCGGCGGTTCCCAAGAAACCCACGAACGCATGACCGAAACCGTCGTCAAGACCTTCGAAGACATGAAAAAGGCCGGCAAACAGCTCGAAACGATCGAGAAAAAGCACCTCGCAGAACTCATCGAGAAAAACCGCCCCAGCGAGTAGAAACGCAAGGCCGAGCGACGACCGGCCTTCCTCCCATGGCCCACCGCGACCCCGACACTCCACGCCCCAGCGCCCTCTCCATCGAAGACGGCAAAGGCGACGAAGTGTTGCCCGAAGGGCAGAAAACAGAAGAACAAGTCGTCATTGCAACCGACTCGCAGGGCAATTCGTTGACCTTGCTCGAGGAATACGCCGCTCGTAAAAAAGATAGCATATCTCCTCTCGAGCTAGCGATTAGCATCACATGCGCGACAGCTTCTCTTGCATTCGCGACACTCATCTATTTTAACACGCACTAATCATGGCAGACATCATCAACTTGAATGAACAAAGCTTTAACGACGCGATTTCCAGCGCCAACGGCCCAGTCCTCGTGGACTTCTGGGCGCCATGGTGCGGACCTTGTAAGGCAATCGCGCCGCTCCTCGAGGAAATCGCGGGCGAGCTCGACGGCAAAGCCGCCATCACCAAGGTGAACGTCGACGAAAACAGCGCCATCGCCGCCAAGTACAACGTGCGCGCGATCCCAACCCTCATCCTCTTCAAGGGCGGTGAGCAGGTCGACACCATCGTCGGCATGATCGGCAAGGACGACCTCAAGGCCAAGATCGAGGCCCACGTCTAAGCCTAGAAAACGAATTTTCCAAAGCGCCTCCCGCCATTTCGCGGGAGGCGTTTTTTTGTGCCAAAACCTCCACTACTGAAAGCGCGTCCGCCCGCCATAGAAGTTTGACTCGCACTTTCAAAATTGGCGGTATCGAGACACCCCTTAGCAAACATCCCGAACACGAATTTCCATGCCCGAGGCCCCTGACTCCGCACCCGCAAGTTCAACCGCCCCCGTCTCCACCCGCAGCAAAATCATCTACGGCCTCGGGACAGGAAACGACATGTGGGGCAACTGGCTCTACGTCACTTTCGCCTGGACCGTGTTCAACCAGTTTCTCGGCGTTCCTGGCACTCTGATTGGCACCGCCCTGATGCTGCGCCTCGGCTGGGACGCCATCACCGACCCCCTGTTCGGCTGGTGGTCAGACAACACACGAACACGCTACGGCCGCCGCCGCCCCTTCATCCTCGTCGGCTCGATCCTCAGCGGACTCTTCTTCCCCATGCTCTTCCTCGTGGGCAAAGACTGGAGCAACACCGCCTACTTCTGGTGGATGCTCGGCAGCTCCATGGTCTTCATGACCTTCGTCAGCTGCTTCAACATGCCCTACTCCAGCCTCGGAGCTGAACTCAGCCCCGACTACCAAGAGCGCAACAGCATCTTCAAATTCAAAGGCAGCATCCAGAAGATCATGGAGATCGCGATGTTCACCGCCGGAGCATTCGCCACCGCCCTCATCTGGGACAACGCGACCTGGGCAGACGTCCCGCAGAAACTAGCCATACTCGTCAGCAACGCCTTCAGCTGGCTCGGCTCCATGGGGGGAGCCCTTTTCACTTTCGACTTCGCGGCAGCGCTCAGCCTGATGGCCACCCCGTTCGGACTCGAGTCAGGCGACGGCGGCGAAAACGTGAATACCCTCCTCGGAGCGCAAGTCTACGGCGTCATTCTCGGCATCCTGATGATCTGCATCGGCTTCCTCCTCTTCTTTGGTCTGAAGGAGCGCTACTACGACAAGATCGTAAGCAAGTCGCAGGACAAGATCCGCATCACGGAAACCATTTGGGAAGCTCTCAAATGCCGCCCCTTCCGCACCCAACTCGCCATGGGGCTCTCCTATTCACTAGGCCTCAGCATGGTCGGCACCCTCGGACTCTACGCCACCCTCTACTACGTCAGCCAAGGCAACCTGACCGAAGGCTACCTTTGGAACGCCGGGATGGGACTCGCCAATACCGTCTTCGGCTTCATGGGCCCGCTCACTTGGGGGCTACTCGCTCATCGCACCGACAAGCGATTCACCATTCTCTGCATCCAGATTTCCGGAATCGTCGTCTTCACCGCCACCTGGTGGCTCTACACTCCGGAAGTACAGTGGCTACAAATTTTCGCCTCCGGCTCCATCGCCTTCACTCAAGCCGCCTTCTGGATGATGTATGGCTCGATCGGAGCCGACGTCATCGACTACGACGAATACGAGAACGGCAAGCGTCGTGAAGGCGCCTTCTCCGCATGCGGCTCCTACATCATGAAAATCGGCATGATGCTCGGCATGTTCATTAGCGGGGTCACTCTAGACCTTACCGGCTTCGATGCAGAGCTCGGCGGCGATCAGAGCGACTCCGCCATCTTCTGGATCCGCTTCCTCCTCGCAGCAGTTCCAATCGCAGGCCTGATCCTCTCCTTTATCTTCGTTCTCAACTTCCCTCTCACCGCCAGCAAGATGAGAGAGATCCGCACCCAACTAGAAGAACGACGCGGCACGGTATAAACGGTAGTGCCCGCTGTCCTCAACGGGCACTGTAATTTCGTCCTATTTCTCCTGATACGTATCGAATACGGAGCGAGCGACCACCGCCTTCTTGACCTTGGCCAAAGTCGTCTTCTCAGTCGGAGTGACTCGTATCGTATTTGATTCCCCTGCCATGAGATGGACAAAGTTGTCGCTGAAACGCGCGTCCATCCCCTTTAGCTCAAGCCAAGTCCAAAGCGAAGGTTTCTGAGCGGAAATCGTTATATCGAACGCGCCCCGCGGAGCTACCTTCACCTTTACGGAAAGCTTTGGATCCACAAGCGTCAGATGCTTCGGACGAGCGAACGTCACCAAGTTCTCGCTCACAACCTTTCGGCCATCCTTAAGCGAGAGCTTAATCATCAAGCCACGTTGCCCCTGCTCGGCCACCAACTTCTTCAACTTGAGAACCTTCACGACTCCAGTCGAATTCGCCCGAGAGCGGACCTTCTTCGTTCCAGTTTCAAACTCGTTCCCATCCACATCGACGACCTTCCAGCCTACCGTCAGCGGTTTTGCCTCCAGCAAATCGTTCACCACGTGGATAGCGACTTCACTCGTATCCAAGTCTTCGACACCAGTCACCAACAACGGATTGTAGAAGTTTCGAGCCGCGTAATGCAGAGCCTTCCACTTTCCGAAAAAGTCGACCGAAGACCAACTCGCCACCTGCCAGCAGTCGTTAAGCTGCCAATACAAAGCCCCCATGCAACGAGGCTTGTTCATGCGCCAGTGCTCCACCGCATACTTGATCGCAAGCCCCTGCAAAATCTGAGTCAGCCAAATCGTGTTGTCGAAACCAACCGGTAGGCGGAACCAACTGAGCATGTAGTCGATTATCGCACTATTGCCGATAGGACTACGCTGATGCTGCTCCATAACGTACGAAGTGACATTGCGCTCCTCCTTGTTCGTGTAAGTCTCGATCGTGCTGGGTTCCGGAAAACTCTGAAAACCGAATTCGCTACAGAAACGGTGATAAGCAGTGCGGTACCACTCAAACGGGCGACGCCCATGCCAAACCTTCCACAAGTGAGCATCTCCACAATCCGGATTCTGCGAAAACTTGCGATCTCCCACAGGCGAATGCTCGCTTGAAGGCCAATAGTCCGTTTGAGCATCATTCTGCTTCACCACCTTCGCTATCACCTTGTCGAAGAGGTTGATGTATTCGTCCCAAGGCATCTGCCCCGGCTCATCCCCCAGGATTGGCGGGATGTGCTCCATCTCATTGTTGCCGCACCAGATAGCAAGACACGCATGGTGGCGTATCCGCTGCACGTTCTGGGCCACCTCTACCTTCACGTTATCGACAAACTCGTCGTCAAACCCTGGATACGCCGAACAAGCGAACATGAAGTCCTGCCAAATACAGATCCCCAGCTCGTCACAAGCGTCGTAAAAATCGTCGCGCTCGTATTTCCCGCCACCCCATACGCGAATCATGTTCATGTTCGCCTCGGCAGCCGACTTCAACAAATCGCGATTTCGCTCGTTGGTTCCCCACACATCGAACTGGTCCGAAGGAATCCAATTCGCTCCTTTGGAAAAGAAACGGTTTCCATTCGCTTGGAAACAAAAAGACTCGCCCCACTGGTCCTTCTCGCGAACCAGCTTCAACTCGCGGATTCCGATTCGCTTGCTCGATTGGTCGAGCACTTCCCCTTCCGCATCTAGTAAAGTCACCGCAAACACATACAACGGTTGCTCGCCCAGTCCATTAGGCCACCAGAGCTCAGGCTGCTTAACCGTCAACTGCGTCTTCGCCTTTCCACGCGAAACCTGACTCTCCCCGCTCGCGACCACAGAGCCGCCAAGAGATAGCGTGACGAACGCCTTCAGCTTTCCACGACGCGTCGCCGAAACGCTGGTTTCGACTTCCAAGTCCGCCTTCCTGAAATTCTTCGACAACGACTGAGTTACCAGAAGCTGAGAAATCTCAGCCGTATCGAACGCCTCGATACGCACCGAACGCCAGATACCGCAGGTAACGATCATCGGCCCCCAGTCCCAACCAAAGTTCGACTGCTCCTTGCGCACCCATTGCCCGCCTTCGAGTCGGTGGTGATCAATACCCGTCTGCCAAAGAAAACGCTCCTTCTGCTTCGCCAAACCATACTTGAGAGCAGAGGCAAACTTGATGGAAATCCGATTCGCTCCCGCCTTGAGCAAAGGCTTCACGTCAAACTCCCACTCCCGGAACATGTTGTTCGTCTCGGCCAGCTTTCGCCCGTTGATCGAAATAGTCGCCAAGGTGTCCAGCCCATCGAAACGCAACATCACTCGATCCCGCCCTAGCAGACTCTCGCTTGCCTCAAACTCGCGGGTGTAAGTCCAAGACTCTTCCCCCACCCATTGGACAAGCTTCTCGTTGTCTCGATAGTACGGATCCGGAATCAGCTTCTCCCGATGCAAATCAGCGTGCACGCAACCGGGCACAATCGCCGGAATTTCAATTTTCTTCGGACCGGTCAAAGTCCATTCACCATCAAGTTCGAGAAGTTCGTTCATACTGTCAGTAAGCGTTGTCGATTTAGGGGAACACCAATTTGCAAAGCATCACTTTAGATGCTCTAAAACTAATTCGCTTTGAGAAATAGCGTATAAAATTTAAGTGAGGCCTAACGGCTCAGCTCGCCAACGCTTTCCCTACCAGAGCCTTTTCCGCCTCGCCAAGCGGAAGCGAGAGGGCTGCTTCGTGACCCGCTTCGCTCATCTTGGCCCAGGTCTTCTGCAAGATGTTCACCATCTTCTCCTCGTCGGTCTTCTCGCTAAACTGGGCGAACTGCTTTTCAAGGAACACAAGACAGAGCGCGTCCTCAAGAGCCTGGCACTCCGGGTCCGACTTGATCCCCTTCTTCAGATTCAAATCCGAGACGCGGGCGATCGTCTCCGCGTCATAGTCCATCATCTCCAAGACCTCAGTGGTCTTGTGGGCATGAAACTTCTTCAGGTCAGCACGCCACTTCAGATAGCCCGCTCGATCACGCGAATAGTCCTCGCGCGGAATCATCCAACGGCAAATGTGCTGACCACGGGTCGCTAACATCAACGCTTCGCTCGCGTCCGGAGCGAGCTGCAGCAGCCAACGCGTGAGCTGCACCGAGAAGAACAACTCGTAGCCAACGTTCCTTCCATCCATCGCGTAGCGATTCGGATCGTCGTCGTTAAGCAAATCCATCTCCCCGATCGCCTTCAAAAAACGCGTCGTGTCGGCGACACGGCCTAACTGCCGCTCGAGCAAGTCCTTATCAAAAGTCCGTTCCATCCCAAAACCCTAGTAGGGAAGCGTTTAAAGGCAATAGCGAGGGCGACTTCTAATAGAGTTAATTACTCAAGAAACGCTCGCACCCTAAGACGATCCCCCAGTGCCACATCAATGAGCCCTGATATCTTTCGAGCTTCCCATCAAGGCGACCGGATTTAACAATCCATTTACATTAACGGCATTTTTACAATCGCCGGACTAACATCAACTCACCCAAAACAACATCCATGCGCATCAACTCCATCCGCCTCGCTCTTCTAGCAAGCTGCGCCACCCTTTCCGCCCTCGCGGCCACAGCCGCCCCCAAGCTCATGCAAGGCCCAATGCTCGGCCACGTCGACCAGAGCTCCGCTCAAATCTGGGCCCGCGTCGCCGGCGAGGCAGACCTTTCCATCCTGTATTCTAAGAGCCCCAACTTCACAGAAGCCCTCGAGTCCCCCGCCATCCGTGCCACCGCGGAAAACGACTACTGCGTTCAAGCGACCATCGACGGGCTCGAAGCGGGCTCTTTCTACTACTACCAAGTGCTCGTCGACGGTGAACCGCTCGCCTCCCCCCGCGAAAACGAAGGCTACCCGCTCCTCACCGCGCCGCCTTCCGACATGGAAGTGCAGTTCACCGTCGCCTTCGGGGCAGGCGCCAAAACCGAAATCGACGGCATGCAAGCCATCTGGCTCCAAGTGCAAAACGCTCGCCCGCACGCCTTCTTCTGGCTCGGCGACAACGAGTCCGCCGAAGGCCTCGCCCCAGCGTTCCAAGCCGAGCAATACCGCAAGCAACGCAGCATCCCGTTCCTCCAACCCCTCCTCCGCTCCATCCCGCAAATGGCCACTTGGGACGGACCGGGCGTTGACGAAGCAAAGTCATTCGAGGTCTTCCAACGCTACTGGGCCAATCCAGCCTACGGAACAACGGAAGCTCCCGGTTCCTACTTCAAGCATAACTACGGCGGCGTAGACTTCTTCGTACTCGATACCTACAGCTACCGCCAAAACGACGAATCCGCGACCCTTCTCGGCGAAACTCAAATCCAGTGGCTGAAATCCGAGCTCGAAGCCAGCGAAGCACCTTTCAAAGTCCTCCTCAGCAGCAGCAGCTGGACTGACATCAAGGAACACACCGATTCCACCTGGATGGCCTTCCCAGAAGAGCGTGACGAACTTCTCGGCTACATCACACAGCAAGACATCCCCGGCGTGATCCTCGTTTCCGGCGACAATGATCAGGCCGAGATAAAAGCGATCCCGATGTCAAACGCTGGTGGATACGACTTCTACGAGCTCGTCAGCAGCCCGCTCGCCCAAGACCCCACAGCAACCTTCGACGAGCAAGATCCCTCCACCATCCACATCCACGAGCCGTACTCGACTACCATGAATTTCGGCCTACTCAGCTTCGACATGACCGGCGAGGACCCAAGCTTCGCCTACGAAGTCATCAACGTCTTCGGCGAGAGCGTCTTCCCTGCCCTCGAAGTCAAAGCGAGCGAACTCAAAAACGGCACCGCCTCCTGGCAAACCAAAGTAGACGACCCAGAAACCTACGCCAACGTTCCGCCAGCCGCCCCAAGCGAAGCAGTCGTGCAGTAACGAAAGGGTAGAGCCCGCTGTCCCTAGCGGGCGCAACGCCGAAACAGACTATGGCCGTTGGGGACAACGGCCGCTAACTTCCTTAGAAACCGGGTCCGATCACCAGTTCGACCCGGTTTTCGTTTGCAAAGTAGCGCTTCGCGAACGCACGCAAAGAATCGACCGAAACCGCATCGATCTTCTCGTCGTAATTCCGCCACTCGTTCACCGGCAAACCATAGACCCCGTTTAAGACGGCTTGGCTCGCACAGCTCGAGTTGGTCTGCATGCTCATTCGCTTTGCAGCCTTCAGGCGCTTCTTGCAACGAGCAAGCTCCTCTTCGCCCACCCCTTCCATCACACGATTCGTTTCACGATCAAGCTCGACGATCACTTCCTCGAAACGCTCAGGAGAAGTCCCTGCATAAAAATAGAACATCGTCGCATCCAGCCCGACGATACGTGCGGAACGCACAAAGTAAGCTAGACTCAACTTCTCGCGAACCCGATCAAAAAGCTCGCTCGACATCCCCGAAAACAGTTCGTCGGCGACCTCAGAGACGTAATAATCGTCCCCCTTCAGCCCCGGAGCCGGATAGGCGTGAAACACGATCGCCTGCTGACGATCCATCACTTCCCGATGCTCGCCTACTTCGGCTGGCTTCGCAAATACCGAGCCGCTAGCCGGCAAGACCTTTTGGTCCAGCTTGCTTAGCAACGATTCCAATTTTGCTTTGAGAGCGCCTCGGTCAAACTGGCCGGAAACGCCAATCGTAACGTTCCCGCCAACCACGATCTGCTCCCAGAACGCCCGCACTTCATCGAGCGTGATCGAAGAAACAGTCTCCAAACTTCCACTACCGCTTTCTCCAAACGGGTAGTCTCCGAAGAAACGCTTTCGCAAAGCACGACGGCCCGCAGTCACGATATCATCGAGATTTTCCTTAATCCCCGCCAAGTGCGACTCCTTTTCGACAGCGTAGACCTCCTCTTTGAACTTTGGGCGAAGCAAGGACTCTTCGATCAAATCGAGGGCCAGATCGGTATCCGACGGCAAGACCTCGAGGGCGAATCCCAAACTGTTGTTACCCGAAAACTCATAAAAGCTGCCCCCAACTCCTTCGATCGCCTCGGCAACTTCAAGCGCGCTACGCTTTTCGGTGTCCTTGGTCATCATCGTTGAGAGCAATGCAGTCAGCCCCTGCTTCCCCTCAGGCTCGAACATCGCCCCTGCCTGCATGGCCACACGAAAGTGCAGATTGGGCAAACGGTTGTTTTCGCGGAGCAGGATCTTGCAACCATTCGCCAGCACGATCTCCTCGAAATCGAGAGCGGCTTTCGACTGATCGCTGTCATCGGCTTCCTTTGTCAGCCGATCTTTGGGATTCAGCGTCACCGTCGTCAAACGATCCCAGCGTATCCAAGCATCAAGCACACGCTTCAGGTCCGCTGCCGTCACCTCCGCGATTCGCTTCAAATAATTCCGAGCATACCCGATGTCTCCCACTACCACTTCAGCCGTTCCCAACCGAGCCGCCTGGCCAGCTGCCGTCTTTCGAGAGTTCACTTCATTTACCAGCAGTTGGCGCCGGACCTTGTCCATGATCTGCGGCGTAAAGTCCTTTTCCTGCAAGGAAAGAACATACCGACGCATCTCCTCCAGAGCCGCCTCGCTCTTGTCAGGATCGCAAATCATCGAGACGTAAAAAACGCCCACATTTCCCGGTGTCCAGTTCGACACGTCGATCATGTGAACGAGCTGCTTCTCTTCACGCAAATGCTGGTAAAGCAACGCGCTGTCACCATTGCCCAACGCAAGGGCCAATGCGTCGAGAGCAGGCGTATCCGCATGCGTGAGACCAGGCACCTGAAATCCCATGGCAACTCGCGAAATTTGCACTTCCTCGTACAAATCCTGGCGGCGATCAGACAACTGCAAAGGCTCTTCAGGAAGATAAACCGGAGCCAGCGAGCGACGCTGGAATTCTCCAAAGTGATTTTCAACCGCAGCCCTCATCTCAGGCACGTGGAAATCCCCCGCCACCACGAGAACCGCATTATTTGGAACATAGCGCCCTTCATAATACTCGACCAAGTCCTCACGCGAGATCCGGTTAAACACGTCCTTGTATCCAATAATCGGATAGCGGTAGGGGTGCTTGTTAAACGCGGTCTCAAAAAGCGAGTGCATCAGCTTGCTGTCCGGATCGTCCTCACCCATCGCGATTTCGCGATTGATAACTTCCCGCTCCTTATCGACTTCTTCCGCAGGAAACGTCGAGCCGAACACCGAATCGCTCAACACATCGAGAGCCACATCCACATTCTCCGCCGGCATGTCGATGTAATACACCGTCCGATCGAAAGTCGTGTAAGCGTTGATATAGCCGCCCGATTCATGCACCACACGGGCGATCTCCTTGCCGGGACGCTTCTCCGTGCCCTTGAAGAGCATGTGCTCGACGAAGTGAGAGATGCCGGATCCCAGATGACGATCCTCATGCACGCTCCCTGTCTTCACCCAAACCTGCACCGAGCAGACGGGAGACGAGTTATCCGGTTTCAGCAAAACCGTCAGCCCATTCGGCAAAACAAAACGGTCAACCGGCTCTTTGAGCAAAGGAGCGATCATCGCCTGACCTTCGTCAAGCGCGCGATTGTGGGGGGAGTGGTCCATGGTTGGAAAAATAGATAGCGTCCGTTGTCCCCAGCGGACACTCTTGCAAAACATTTTGGCCGTTGGGGACAACGGCCGCTACCCGATAACGCTACAGCGACTCGATCGCCCGGTAGCTCGGACGCTTCAGGAACCGCTTCTTCGGCTTAAAAGGTTTCTCGAACGCCTCCTTGAAGGTGTAGGTGGATGCGAAATCTTCTCTGGCGTCGTTCTCGTTCTTACTGAAAACGCCGTATTCGATCAGGTTGAATACCATCTCGCCAAAATCCTCGCACTTGGTGATGCCCCAGGAGGTGAGAATGTAGTAAGTCATCGGACCATACTGCTCCAAAGCATACTCGCGAATTCCATCGAGCAGCTCCTGCCCTGACACGTGACGCTTGGCCACCTTGGTAACCACCTTTCCTTGGCGCTTGCGCTCCCTGTCGATGGTGAAGTTCAAGGCCTTCTGGAGAAAGAGGTACCCGTTCTTCGCGTAACGCGGGTCCTCCTTTACGATCAGGCTAACAACTTCCGTAAAATCGTGCTCTTTCATTATAGTGGATGGGTCTCTCGATAAGACGCTCAACTCTCAGCTCTGCACCCCACAAATCCCTGCCCAGACTGTCAATCTTGCAAAAAGAAAGTTGTGACCAAATGCGCCGCAGTCATTTTTCGTAACCACTCGCAGCCTTGATGCGTAATACTTGCACGTTCGCAAGCAGCACACAGCTGCAACCAATCTCTCCCATCTGCATAAACGCATGAAAACCAACCTTACCATCGCGATCACTATCGTCGTGCTTCTAACCGCCTGGATGATCTTCGGTTCCATCGGCGCCAACCAGAAGGCCGCCGAAGACGCGGAAGCGCAAACCGCAGCCGCGAACGAAAAAAAACCGCTCCCCAGCGTGCGGGTGCGTGACTCGATCGCTCAACCCTACGCCGCTCAAATCACCCTGCGCGGAAAAACGGAAGCCTCCCGTGACAGCGTGCTCAAGGCCGAAATCGGCGGTCAAATTCTTCGCATCGTAGCGCCCCGCGGCGCTCAGGTCGAAGCTGGCGCCCCCCTCATCGAAATCGACTCGCAAAACCTTCCAGAGCAACTGGCAGCGGCCAAAACCCTTCTCACTCAACGAAAACTCGAATACGAAGCCGCTCAGAAACTTCGTACCAACGGCTACCAGTCCGAAACCCGACTCGCCGAATTCGCAGCTCTGCTCGCAGACGCCCAAAACCAGGTCGCAGCGACCGAAATCGCCCTCGAAAACACCGTCATCCGCGCCCCCTTCGACGGAATCTTCAACGAACGACTCGTGGAAGTCGGCGAGTTCGTAGCCGTCGGCGACCCCATGGCCCACTTCCTCGCCCTGCACCCCATGATAGTCTCCGCAGAAGCCACCGCCCTCGAGATCCAAAAAATTGACCACGACTCCCCCGCCATCGCGAAAATTGGCGAACGCACCGTGCAAGGGCGCATCCGCTACCTTTCCCGAGCGGCCAACGAAGCCGTGCGTACTTACACCGTAGAGTTTGAATTCGACAACCAGGACCTCAGCTTCGAAGCCGGCCTGACCGCTGACATCGTCACCACCACCGAAAGCGCCATGGCTCACAAGGTCACGCCTGCGGTACTCTTCCTCAGCGCCGATACGGACGGCGAGCTAGGACTCAAAACCGTCGAGGAAGGCGACACCGTGGGATTCTACAAAACCGAAATCATCGGCACAGGAGACGACGGATTCTGGGTCAGCGGCCTCCCAGACAAGGTAAAGCTCATCACCGTCGGCCAAGGCTTCGTTGTCCCCGGAGCAACCGTTGAAGCCGTCGAGGAAAGCGCCCTCCAATAGCGATCACCCTGCCACCCAAACCCGAAGCCCGGAACCTGAACCCCGGAACCCAACACTGTGATCGAACTCATTCTCAGCCGTAAACGCACGGTCAACCTCACTCTCTTCTTCATCCTGGCTGCCGGCCTCTTCGCCTACATACAGATCCCCAAAGAGTCCGACCCGGACGTGCAGATCCCCACCATCTACGTCTCCATGTATATGGAAGGAATCTCGCCCGAAGACGGCGAGCGACTGCTCGTGCGCCCCATGGAGCAAGAACTCTCCAGCGTCGAAGGCGTAAAAGAGATGACCGCGAGCGCTTCCCAAAACTCAGCATCCGTCACGCTCGAGTTCGACGCAGGCTTCGACCCAGATACCGCTCTCGCCGATGTACGCGAAAAAGTGGACCTCGCCCGAGCCGAACTTCCCCAAGCCGCCGAGGAACCGACGGTGCACGAGATCAACTTCTCCGAATTTCCCGTCATCGTCATCACCCTCTCCGGCGACGTACCCGAGCGCGCCCTCACGAAAATTGCCAAGGAACTCGGCGACGAGATCGAAAGCATCGGCCAAGTCCTCGAGGCTCGCGTCATTGGCGACCGCGAGGAAGTCGTCGAAGTCATCATCGATCCCTCGATCCTGCGCACCTACAACCTCTCCCAAGGCGAAATCATCGCTTTCGTCGCTCGCAACAACAAGATCGTCGCCGCCGGCAACATGGACAAAGGCGACGGACGTTTCGCCGTCAAAGTCCCAGGACTCTTCAAAAGCGCCCAAGAAGTCATGGACATCCCCGTCAAGCGAGACGGAGACAAGGTCATTCGCCTATCCGACGTCGCCACCGTCCGCCGCACCTTCAAAGACCGCAGCGCCTACGCCCGCCTCAACGGCGAGCCCTCCATCGGCATCGAAGTCTCCAAACGCGCCGGCGAAAACGTTCTCGATACCATCGCCGCCGTCAAAGAACTCGTCGAAAGCACTCGCCCCCTTTGGCCGGAAAACCTCACCGTCACCTACTCCCAGGACAAGTCCACCGGCATTCGCGACATGCTGCTCGACCTGCAAAACAATGTGATCAGCGCCGTCCTGCTCGTCATGATCGTCGTCATCATCGCCCTCGGCGTACGCTCCGCCCTGCTCGTCGGCATCGCGATCCCAGGCTCCTTTTTGGCAGGCGTGCTCTTCCTCTACGCAGTCGGATTCACCGTAAACATCGTCGTGCTCTTCTCTCTCATCATGGCCGTCGGCATGCTTGTAGACGGAGCGATCGTGGTCACCGAATTCGCCGACCGCAAAATGGCGGAAGGCCTGGCCAAAGGCCCCGCCTACGCCGAGGCCTCCAAACGCATGGCATTGCCCATCATCGCCTCCACCCTCACCACCCTCGCCGCCTTCGCCCCTCTCCTATTCTGGCCCGGAATGGTCGGGGAATTCATGAAATACCTGCCGATCACCTTGATCGCGACACTCAGCGCGTCCTTGGCGATGGCCCTTATCTTCGTCCCTTCACTCGGGGCGATGTTTGGCAAGCCCAACAACTCGAACAACGATGCCCTCGACGCCCTTGATGGAGCAAAACACGCGGATCTAACTAAACTCTCCGGATTCACAGGCTCCTACGCTCGCCTGCTAAACAAGGTTATCCGCCACCCCATCCTACAGCTCGTTTCGATCGCCTCCCTCTTTGTAGCGGTTCTATTCGTCTATGGAGCTTTCGGCAAAGGCGTTGAGTTCTTCCCGGATGTAGAACCTGAGTTCGCCAGCATGAACATCAGAGCTCGAGGAAACCTGTCCGTCGACGAAGCAGATGCCCTCGTTCGCCAAGTCGAGTCCCGTATCCAAGATGTGGATGGACTCAAATTCCTGTACACGAGAGCAGATCCAGAACTAAGAGCCCAAAACGTCCCGGAAGATACGGTCGGCGTAATCCAATTCGAATTCTCCCATTGGGAAAGCCGACCCACCGCGTACGAGATCTTCGACGTCATCCGAGCTCGCACCGCAGATCTCGCCGGCATCATCATCGAATTCGCAAAACCGGACGCCGGACCACCCGTCGGCAAACCCGTGCAGCTGCAGCTCAGTTCTCCCTTCCCGGATGAACTGAAAACTGCCACCCAAATCGTAGTCGACAAGTTCAACGAAACCGAAGGCCTGATTGACATCACCGACACCCGCGGCATCGAAGGCTTCGAATGGGAAATCACGGTCGACCGTACCGAGGCAGCACGATACGGGGCAGACATAACGGTCATCGGAAACGAAATACAGATGCTCACCAACGGTGTCGAAATCGGTGAATACCGACCTCTCGACGCCGACGACGAAGTTGAGATACGCGCTCGCTACCCCTTCGATGAACGCAACCTCGACCAGCTGAACGAACTAAAAATCGTCACCGAAGCAGGACTAGCTCCCGTATCCAATTTCATATCACAAAAAGCCGCTCCTCGAGTTCAAAAGATCGACCGAGTCGAACAGCGCCGCGTCTACACCGTTGCGGCAGAAGTGAAGGAAGGCGTACAACCCGCCGTCATTTTCGAACAGCTAAGGGATTGGCTTCCAGAGTCCGGCATCGATTTCTCGCGAATCCGAGTCGAATACCGAGGTGAAGACGAGGAGCAACAAGAAGCCCAAGCCTTTCTCGGCAAAGCCTTCTTGGTCGCGGTCTTCGCCATCGCGATCATCCTGATCACCCAGTTCAACAGCATCTACCAAAGCGGCCTCATCCTTACAGCGGTCCTCTTCTCAACGCTAGGCGTCTTCATCGGACTCCTCATCACCCACCAACCCTTCGGCATCGTCATGAACGGCATCGGCGTCATCGCCCTCGCTGGAATCGTGGTGAACAACAACATCGTCCTGATCGACACGTTCAACCTCCACCGCAAGAGCATGGACCCCTACCAAGCAGCATTGCTCACCGCAGCCCAACGACTCCGCCCGGTGCTACTCACAACCGTAACCACAATCCTCGGTTTGATCCCAATGGTACTCGGCGTAAACCTCGACTTCTTCACGCCTCACGTATCCATCGGAGCGCCTTCGACCCAGTGGTGGACGCAGCTCGCCACTTCTGTCGCTTTCGGACTCGCTTTCGCAACCGTGTTGACGCTTATCCTCACGCCATCTCTACTCGCCTGCGAACACCGCATCAAAAGCATCTTCAAAAAGAAGGCAGCCTAACCACCTTTTAACTTAGACAAGTGGCTACAGAAAACCACCCCTCACCACGCATCGGCGTCATCAACATATCGGACCGCGCCTCAAAAGGCATCTACGAAGACATTCCCGGCAAAGCTTGCCTCGACCTCTTAAAGACATGGCTGACAACCGAGTTCGAGGTTTCCTATGCAGTCGTTCCCGACGAGCAAGATCAAATCGAGGACACGCTCAAAAAGTTTGCCGACGAAGAAGGTTGTAGTCTCGTCGTCACTACAGGCGGTACAGGCCCCGCCCCACGCGACATCACTCCCGAAGCGACGGAAGCGGTCTGCGAACGCATGCTGCCCGGTTTCGGCGAGCTCATGCGCTCCGCTTCCCTAAAGTACGTACCGACCGCCATCCTCTCCCGCCAAACAGCCGGTACCCGTGGCCATTGCCTGATCGTCAATCTACCAGGCAAGCCCAAAGCCATCAAAGAGAACCTAGAGGCAGTCTTTCCCGCGATCCCTTACTGCATCGACCTCATCGGCGGCGCCCGCCTTGAAACCGATGACGAAGTGATGAAAGCGTTCCGTCCTAAAGGCGCCTAAGGTAGCGCGGAGCTTTAGCCCGCGTCCACAACCCGAGTTCCAAGCTACGAACGCGGCCGAAAGCACCGCACTCCTCATCAATCCTCCGCCCACGCTTCGAAGTTCAACTTCAGCTCCTCGAGGCACTTGATCGCTTTAGGTTCATCAACATCCTCAGCCGCCTTTTCCAAGTCCTTGGAATCCAAATACAGCTGGTCTATTCCTAGCGCCATCGCTGTGTTTGCCAGATAGTGAGCATCCTCCTTCACCATGGCCCAATCCCCTTCCGCCGCACTTTTCTCCATGTCCATTTGCTTGGTAAACACTTCAGCGATAGCAGCCTTTACCGCCTCCTCTGGATAACTGTCGATCCCGCCAAAAACGGTTTGTGGAACCTCGGGGTTGGTCTCTTCGACCGGAGCAACCTCCTCAACTTCGGCGGGTCCTATAAAAAGCGGCACATGCTCTTCCGCTGCAGGTTCCTCAGGCGAGGCAACCGCTTCCACACGTTTCTCCTCGATCCAAGGAATGTCCTCAAGCTTCTCCTGCAGCTGACCAGCATAGAACGGTTTGCCAAGAAAATCGTTCACACCGGCATCGCGAGCTCGCTTCACCTCGTCCTCCTGCAAAGAAGCCGATACCGCTATAATCCAAGGTCGTATCGACTCACTGCCTTTCTTCCGGATCAACTCGGCCGCTTGCGGTCCATCGACTTCCGGCATTCGAAGGTCCATGATCAATAGGTCGTAATTCAGACCAGCCTCCGCCGCAGCAGCCCCTCCGTCCAGCTCGTCGGCCTCGTAACCGATCGACTCCAAATATTGCAGGATAAGGCGACGCACCATCGGGTTGTCATCAACGACGAGGATCTTAAGCGGGTACCTCTGCCCCATCAGGACCTCTTCCTCTTCCATGATGTCAGCAAACGAAACAGACTCATCCCTTTGTTCAACCTCCAGCTCCGTGAATCCAAAGGACGCCGTAAAACACGAACCTTCGCCCACCTCGCTTTGCACGTCGATCCGTCCTCCCATCAGCTCTACGATACGGTTCACGATCGCAAGCCCAAGCCCAGCTCCTTCCCGTGGAAATTTGCTGGAATGCTCAAGCTGAATAAAAGGCTCAAACAAACGGACGAGATCAGACTCCTTGATCCCAACCCCCGTATCCGAAATCTCGAACTTTAGAGGAAGCGCCCCTTCCTCCGCAGACGGCTCGACGAACGCCTTCAAAAACACCTCGCCCTCTTCGGTGTACTTAACGGAGTTTCCGAATAGATTCAGCAAAACTTGCCTCAAACGAACGCCGTCCGCTTCCACCAACTCAGGAATTTCAGCCGAAATTTCCAGATGAGCTTTAAGCCCCTTCCGATCCGCATTCGGCTTGATGGTGCGAAACGTCTCTTCGATCAAGCGCCGCAATTGCACCGGACCATACTCCAACTGAAAGTTCGCCTTCCGCAAATTCGAGAAGTCCAGAATGTCCTGAACGATGCGCAGCAGGATCTTCCCTTCAGATTGGATCGTATCCAGACACGAACGTTGCTTGTCATCCAACCGCGTCCCTTTCAGCAAGTCGCTATAACCAAGAACACTCTGCAATGGCGTGCGAATTTCGTGACTGATAACCGCCAAAAACTCGCTCTTCGCACGGTCCGCCGCTTCCGCACGCTCTTTCGCCAAAATCAAGTCAGCCTCGCTCTCATGCTCGATCTGGTAGTAGAGGAAAAAGATGACTAAGGCCATCACCAAGCCCGCGATGATAATCGTCTGCAACCGAGAAAGGGATACATTGCGAAACCAGGAAGAGCCCGAAATATCGATCCCCAACCAATACGCGATTTCCCCCGTGCCACGAGCTCGGACTGGCGCGCTCAAGTGGAGAATAGACTTGCTGTCCACAACGTAAGGTCCCGACAAAAAGGCCTCCTGTTCCTGGTACCCCTTCACCTTCGAGAGATCGAGGTGCGACTTAGCCAAAAACGGTCGTTCGCCTTGCTCCGTCTCGAAAGCCGCCGTGCGAATTCCAGATTCGTCTCCACTCCACAAATACACGCTAAGCACGTCCGATCCGATTCGTTGCAGCGCGATGAGTTGACTCGCTAAATCCCCACCCAAACGCCGTCCGCTGTCAGCCAATTCCGCGAAGTCGCCGATACTTGAAACATCCAGCGGCACGGCAGCGGTTTGAGCTCGAGAAAGATAATCCTCGCTCATCCGATCCTTCATCCGCTGCCCATTCCAAGTGGTCACCAGATAGCTTCCACCTACCACCACCGCCAAAGCCACAGGCAGCACTCGATGACCCCAGAGCTTCAATTGAGCCCCTACTTGAGGAACGACATCCTCGATCCGACGCTGCAAACGGTAGTACCAAAAGCCGCTCAAAATCGTCCATGCGGCGACGATCCGTAACAGCAAGAGATCGAACCCATAGTATGGAAAATCCTCATACGTAAGCGACTCGACAGGAAACACCGCCCCCAATCGTCCCGGAGCCAGCAGCCATGTGGGAAAAAGGATCACCAATCCAGCCACGATCACATAAAGCTCCCGACGCTTCTCCTCAATCGCCGCTTTGGCAAAACAGCGACACGACCAAATCACCGCGACCGCAGAAACCAGCAACGAAACAACCAGCGTATACAACGAATCCCCAATCTCGATCGACAAGCCCAGAAACAGACCGCCAACCGCGGAGTACGGAAAAAAGTTCCGCTCTTCATCCTTTTTCGCATACCGGATCGCCGTCTCGACCAAGAGCCCGTAGCCCAGCATTTCGAACCCCACCTCTAAATTGAAGGCCCGAAAAAA
Source organism: Pelagicoccus mobilis (assembly GCF_016595505.1). Classification (GTDB taxonomy): domain Bacteria; phylum Verrucomicrobiota; class Verrucomicrobiia; order Opitutales; family Opitutaceae; genus Pelagicoccus; species Pelagicoccus mobilis. The sequence goes on from NZ_JAENIL010000025.1 coordinate 100,643, forward strand.
CGCGTCAGAGAAAGACAAGGTCCGCAAAAAATCCTGCAACGCCTGCGAAAACGCATAGAAGCCAATCCACAACCACGGCAGTTTCGCCGCGCCGTGCTGTGACAAAGGCTTCGACAAGGCGAGCAAGCCGACAAGCATCCATCCAAAAAACGACAGGAACACCAGAAAGTCCTGTTCGAAAATCCAGCTTGGGATCAGCTGAGGGGAATTTGGATCAACAGAAAGCATGAAGTGGGCAAAGGAAAATCATTCCTACTATCGGCATCGTTGCAATCCACTACACCAATAGGCAATCCAACAATGCGGATCGCAGAGCTTGCCACCTCCCCCCTAAACGGGCAGAACGCCCATTCCTTGCTCCTGACTCATGAAACCTAAGCCTTCCACCGCCTTCCTCGGCGAACTCGTCGGAACCTTCATTCTCGTCTTTTTCGGGTGCGGCAGCGTCGCCGCCGCAGTCGCGATGGGCGCCCAAATCGGCCTTTTCCAAGTCGCCATCGTCTGGGGCTTCGGCGTCTGTATCGCCATTCTCCTTACCGGAGCAAAGAGCGGGGCCCACATAAATCCCGCCATCACGCTCGCTTTCGCCACCGTCCGCGATTTTCCATGGCGACGCGTCCCCCTCTACATCACCGCACAATTCCTTGGCGCCTTCATCGCAGCCGCCGTCCTCTACAGCCTCTTCAGCGGAGGCATCGCCCTCTTCGAGAGCAGCAACGGCATCGTGCGCGGCGAACCCGGCAGCGAAGCGAGCGCCATGATGTTCGGCGAATTCTACCCAAATCCCGGAGGAGCCGCGTTCACCACTGGAGCGTTGGAACACATCACTACCACCCAAGCTCTTCTCGCCGAGTTCGTCGGCACCGCGATGCTCGCCTTCGCCGTCTTCGGGTTTACCGATCCGAAAAATTCCGGCATTCAAGCCAAGCACGTGCCCTACGCCATCGGCGCCACCCTCACAGCTTTGATCTCTCTGCTCGCCCCGATCTCCCAAGCCGGCTTCAACCCTGCCCGCGACTTCGCTCCACGACTCTTTTCAAGCCTCGCTGGCTGGGGCAGCTATCCGTTCGAAATCCTCGGACACGGTTGGCTCACCGTCTACATCCTAGCTCCCATCGCGGGAGCCATCACCGGCGCCTACCTACAAAAGATCCTCCTTTCCCGAAAGTAATACCGCGCGCAATGGCCGCTGAGGACGTCGGCCGCTACCTCAGGATTACAAATACAACTTAAACAAAGCCTGAGTCCCCTCGTCAGCCGCCCCCTCGTTCACCAAGCGTTCGAAAAGCTTCTTAGCTAGGTCGAGTCCGTGCAAATCGAGCTCCATTTCTTCCGCGGATTCGAGAGCGATCTTCATGTCCTTGACGAAGTGCTTCACAAAGAAACCTGGCGTATAGTCGCCTTTGAGAGCTCGCGGGACGAGATTGCTCATCGTCCAACTTCCCGCAGCTCCCGCTGAGATGCTTTGCAGAACCGCTTCGGGGTTGAGCCCCGCCTTGCGAGCATAACTCAGAGACTCTCCGATCGCCACCATACCACCGGCAATCGCGATCTGGTTGCACATCTTAGTATGTTGGCCAGCTCCTGGTTTTCCTTGGTAGACTATGTTTTTGCCCATTACCTCAAGAATTGGCAAAGCGCGATCGAACACTTCCCTCTCTCCGCCTACCATGATCGATAGACGAGCCTCGCGGGCTCCCAAATCACCTCCCGATACCGGAGCATCAAGCACACCGATTCCCCGCCGACGGCCGACCTCCGCGATCGTTTCGGCAATCAGCGGGCTCGAAGTCGTCATGTCGATGGCGATCGCGTCCTTGTGCAAAGCGGAGAGAATCCCTGTCTCCCCAAGATAAATCGCTTCCACGTCGCTAGGGTAACCGAGAATCGTGATGACGACATCCGCGCCTTCCGCCGCATCGTGCGGAGAATCCTTCCAGACCGCCCCCTTCTCAATCAGGCCTTCCGCCTTCGACTTCGTTCGATTGTATACGCTGACTGGATACCCAGCCGCGAGTAAGTGACCAGCCATGCTAGCACCCATCACTCCAGTGCCGATAAATGCGATTCGTTCCCTGCTCATAAGGTAATAGTCTAATTAGGTTTTGTGATTTTTCGAATCGAAAGCGGCTCGAAACAAAAAAACCGGCCTCGTTGCCGAGACCGGTTAAGAAAAACGTATTTAAGCTACAATTACAGCTTATACCGTTCCGAAGATTGTCTTCCCTTCAGAGAGAAGGTCAGACGCTGCTTCCTGAAGACGCTTTGCCATGTTGGCTTCAGCCTTCTTGAGGTAGCCGCGTGGGTCGTAAGTCTTCTTGTTACCTACTTCACCGTCGATCTTGAGAACGCCTTCGATGTTTTCGCAGATGTGAGTTACGACTGGACGAGTGAACGCGTACTGAGTGTCAGTATCGATGTTCATCTTAACCACACCGTAGTCGAGAGTTTCGCGGATTTCGCTGAGCTCGGAACCTGAACCACCGTGGAAAACGAGGTCCATTTCAGCTTCCGCGCCGTGCTTGTCTGTAACTGCCTTCTGACCGTCCTTGAGGATGGTTGGCTTGAGCTTAACAGAACCTGGCTTGTACGCGCCGTGAACGTTACCGAAAGTAGCAGCGAAGAGGAAGCGGCCGATTGGCTGGAGCGCTTCGTAAACTTCGAGCATGTCTTCTGGAGTCGTGTAGAGCTTTTCAGCTGGGAGACCGGAAGTGTCGTGTCCGTCTTCTTCGCCACCTACGCAGCCAGCTTCAACTTCGAGGATGATGTCGAGCTCGGCACACTCCTTGAGGAGTTCCTTGGAGATCTCGAGGTTTTCGTCGAGAGCAACAACGGAACCGTCGAACATGTGAGACTGGAAGAGAGGACCCTTGCCTTCAGCGATACGCTGACGAGACGCTTCGAGCAGAGGCTTGAGGAAGCCGTCAACCTTAGCTGGGTGACAGTGGTCAGTGTGAAGAGCGACGAGGATGTCGTACTTCTCAGCGAGACGATGAGTCGCCTCAGCCAATACGATCGCGCCAAAAGCTGCATCAGCTACATTGAGGCCGGAAGCGAACTGGCCGCCACCGGTAGAAACTTGAATGATACCGTCTGATTTGGAATCCGCGAAAGCCTTGAGGGCTGCGTTGATCGTCGTGAGTGACGTTACGTTAACGGCTGGGTATGCGTAGCCACCCTTTTGGGCGGCATCCAACATCGCTGCGTACTGCTTAGGTGTTGCGACTGGCATTATGTCTTAAGATTAGATGTTCTTATTTTATTTTCTCCCTGTTAGTAGGAAGGCTGATCAATGTACTAAGAAACGGTTCTCCTTCAACTAAAATCGCCGCTTACCTCGGGGTTAAGGTCAATTAGCGATGCGAATGGAGAGATCCCGCTGCCTTCTTAGTCCTGTAAACAACAGAACTCATACTCCGAATTCCAGTCGGGGCGGCCTTCGACACGCAGAATCAGCCGGAAAGTCTGAGCCTCCATCTCCGGCACTTGAAAACGCAGCACCGGGCCAACCCGATTTTCATCCTCCTCCAGGGCATCGAAATACCAGCCGAGCACAAAACTCTCCTCATCCTCGAAACGCAGATACGCTTCCACCCGATCCCCTTTCACTGAGTCAAGGCCGTCGTGCAGCATCCACAATTCCGCCTCGAACAACTCCCCGCTACGCCAAGCAAACCGTTTCACCCGGGCCGACGCCAAGGTCGTGCGACAACTCTGCTTCACCCCGCGAAGAGCAGGCTTCGCCTCGCAAGGCCAAGAAATCAGGCTGTTGTTCGCGGCAGCTGGCCAAGGCTCATTGAAGCACCAGTTCACAGCCATCGAGCAATACGGCTTTTGCCGGCGGGCCTCCTCAAACAAACCTTTCAAGCCTTCCGACTGCAAAAGCTGCCCCCACTGTACCAGCTCCTCGATCGATTCGGAACGGCCAAAATAGTGTTCGATCACCTCCAGGCAGAGCCATGACTCCGGACAAACATCCCAAGCTCCAAACCCATGCCTCAACTCCCACGCTCCCCCCGGACGCGGTGGAAAAAGCTCATCTTCGGGCAACAAGCTGCGCAACTTCTCGACCGATGCAGGCCCAGGCACGCCAAACTCCACGTACGCCGAATTCCGCGCCCTCTGGAAAACCTCGAAACACTCCTTCCCGCTCGCATCGCGAAACAAGTAGCCACCGTGCCCTGCCCCCATGATCGGCGAAGTCGGCAGAAACGGCGTATCCGGATCTATCTCCAAGCACTTCTTATTTAGCAGACGAATCGCCTTGGACTGGTCCGTCATGCCCGACCAGGAATTGTAAAGCTCGTTGCCTCCGCACCAAATGACCACCGAGGGATGCCCCTTCAGTTGCCTGATGATCGACTCGGACTCCTCTCCGAGCACATCCAGAAACTCGGGTCTGTCGGAATAGCAATTGCACGCCAAAGGAAAATCCTGCCAGACCATTAGCCCCAGCCGATCGCACAGCTCAAAAAAAGAGGGCTTCCCTACCGCAGCTCCCCCCCAGCAACGCAGCAGATTGAAATGACAACTAGCCGCCTGCTCCAACAGAGGCCGGTAGGCGTCCTCACCGGCAACTCCTGGGAATACGTCCGGAGCAACCCAGTTAGACCCTTTCACAAACACTCGACGCCCATTCAGCTCCAGAGTCATAGGCGCCACATTTCGACTCTTGGGCATCTCGGTCGTATCCTCCCAAGCGCCATGATTCATCACCAAACGGACCGTGCGAAACCCGATCGTGTGAGAACACGCGTCCAACAAGTCCCCATTCTCTCCATGGACAGAAACCGTCAGCGAATACAAAGACTGTTCACCGTATCCACGCGGCCACCACAACTCCGGATCATGCACTTCGCAAAACCCGTCCACCATCGATTGCTCATCCAAGTGGATCGACTCCCCATCCACCACCGCTCCCTGCGGATCGACCAAACTCCACTCGAGCAAGCCTTTCGCTGCCCGGCTCAGCTCCACCGACAAGTCCAAACGCAACAAAGCCAAGCCCTCCTCCACGACATAGTCGAAATTCAACTCCTTGATATGCGTATCCTCCCGCAACTCGAGAAAGGTCTCCCTCCAAATCCCCGACGGCACCAAACGCGGGTGAAAGTCCCACCCATAACTGACCGCAGGCTTGACCGACGAGCTCGCTTCAATCCGTCCCTCGCCCAAGCCCGAATCCGGTATCGGAAATACAATTACCTCCAAAAGTTGCCCGTCTCCCGCCGCATGAGAGAAATCGAGCTCCACCTTGCTAAACATCCCCTCCTGAGCATGCAAAGTCTTACCCCCTAGCCTCACAAGAAAACGATAATCGACACCGCCAGAAACGAAGAAAAGCCGCTTACCTTCCTCCAAAGCCACCTTCGGAACGGTCGCCGAATACACCCAATAAACCTTCTCCATCCAAGCGTAACGCCCCACGTCCCCGTCCTGCCAGAAGTGAGGCCACCCTTCCGCACGAGCCCAATCAAGCTGCACCGCCCCAGGAACCGACGCCGGAACCGTTTTCGAAGGACTCACGCTCGGGTCAGACGTGTATCCCACGCTCCATTCCAGATTGTATCGCTTAGGCATCATAGGCTTCAGAGTTCGACTCGCAACAAACCACTATCCCTCGAAGCCCAATCCCGCAACTCCTAGATCAAAAAGAGCTGCTCAAAGCATACACGCCCCCGAATCCGAAAAATCCCACCAACACCGTATCTCCCTACTCACGACGCGCTTATCCCAAACTTTCGAAGGCTTAGAATTGCGTAAGCCTCCTTTCTCGCTAGCGTCTACATAGCACTCCCCCAACTCGCCACAAATCGCCCGCACACGACAAATTGACCGCCCCCGCAAATGTCTACGAAATTAGCGATCAACCTGCATAAGCTCGCCCGCTTCACCAATACCGCCATCCCCATCCTCGCTACGATTTTCTTCCTAGCCGGCAGGTACATATCCTTCTACTACCACTTCCTCACCGTCCCCCTGCTCGGGCTTCTTCTCGTCAACCTCTATTACCTCTTCGGACAGAAGAACCACTCACTGCTGAGAAACTTCGGCATCCTTGGCCAAGGCCGATACATGCTCGAAAGTCTAGGACCAGAACTCCGACAGTATCTGTTTTCCGGAGACACCGAAGAACGCCCCTTCAATCGAACCGAGCGAGGCGAGGTCTACCGCAAAGCCAACAACGTAGACTCCGCCGCATCCTTCGGCTCCCAAAACAACTTCGACGCCACCGAGATAAAGCTGCGACACTCCCTCTTCCCCATTTCCCGAGGAGACGTAGAGCCCTACCGGATGACCTTCGGCGAAGAGAGAGGTATCCAAAACGCCTATACGCTCACCGTCCCCATCATCATCAGCGGCATGAGCTACGGAGCCCTAGGCAAACGCGCCGTTCGCTCGCTCGCCCGAGGCATCGCCCAAACCGGAGGCCTCATGAATACCGGAGAAGGAGGCTACCCCAAATACCACCTGATGGAGAACTGCGACCTCGCCTTCCAAATCGGAACCGCCAAATTCGGAGTCAGAAATCGAGACGGCACCCTAAACGACCAGCTGCTCGCCGAACTCGCCGCCAAAGAGCAAATCAAAATGATCGAGCTCAAGCTCAGCCAAGGAGCAAAACCCGGCAAAGGCGGCATGCTCCCCAAAGAGAAGATCACCCAGGAGATATCCGAGCTCCGCGGCGTACCGATGGGAAGGGATATCGTCTCCCCCACCCACCATGCCGAATGCCAAGACTATCCCAGCACCATCGCCTTCATTCGACGCATTCAGGAAATCTCCCAACTCCCTGTCGGCATCAAACTCTGCATCGGCGACCCCAGGCAATTTTTCGAGCTCGTCGGCGAGATGAAACGTCAAGACGCCTTCCCCGATTTCATCACCATCGACGGAGCCGAAGGCGGCACCGGAGCCGCCCCCAAAGCCTTCCTCGATCGAGTCGGCATGCCACTCTTCCCCGCCCTTAAATCCGCCAACGACATTCTGCTCGCCGCAGGCGTCCGCCAACGCGTCAAAATAATCGCCTCCGGCAAACTAATCAGCCCCGGCTCCCAAATCATCGCCTTTTGCCTCGGAGCCAACGCGGTCGCAACCGCTCGAGGATTCATGCTTTCCATCGGCTGCATTCAGGCCTTGCAATGCGGCAGCAATACCTGCCCCGTCGGCATCACCACCCACGACCCAGACCTGGAGCGCGGAATAAACATCCCCGACAAAGCTCTCAGAGTGGCAAACTACATCCACAGTCTCGAACACGATCTCGACGAGCTTCTCTGCTCCGCCGGAGCCAGAACCGTTAGCGACCTCACCTTCGATCACCTCTACATTCCCAACGAATCTGCCCTCTATCCCTTCGCCAACCACAGCTAATCCACATGACTATCCCTAAACTCAAAATAATCTCCTGGATCACCCAAATCGTCGCCGTCGTGATCATGGGGCAAACCCTCTTCTTCAAATTCTCCGCTCACCCAGAATCCGTGCAGCTCTTCAGCGAGCTCGGAATGGAGCCCAAAGGGCGTTTGCTAATCGGAGCGCTCGAGCTCGTGGCCTGCATTCTCCTGCTTATCCCTTCTAGTATAGTATATGGAGCGCTTCTAGGGGCTTGCCTAATGGCTGGAGCGGTCATTGGCCACATCACAGAACTCGGATGGGAGGGGCCGCGAGGCGAACTCGGAATGCTCGCCATCGTCACCCTCATCTGCTGCGGAATCACAATCGTCATTCGTCACCGAGAACTTCCCCTCCTCAAAGCGATCCACAGCGACACTCCTACCGAACGCGGTCGTCGCAAACGCTAACCCCTCCGGAACAAAGCCCCCAAACGGTGGTCTGTTACTCTATTCTAGACAAAAAGCACTCCCGAACAGCAAGTTTTCCCTAGAACTGATCTAGCGAAAACCCTCAACTTTAGAAAAAACTTCAAAAAAGTTGAATGCTTTCAGAAAACGTGCGTCTACCAACAACGATGCCGGACAACCGAGGTAAATTTACTTTAGAAGAGCTCATGCGTGCGAAACGCAACGAGCGACCGGAGCCCGAATTCTGGGTCCGTTTTGAACGCGAACTTAAGACGAAACAAAAACTGCTCATCCAAAAGCAGCTCGTCAGCGAGTCTCGCCTCAAATCACCACTCTCCGCCAGACTCTTCAAAGTCGGCACCTTCACCGCCACCTGCGGCATCGCAGCCGTCGCGGTCTACTTAGGCATCCAAACGCCCATCGGCGATGCCGAACTCGCGCAAACCGAAGTAAGCGCTCCACTTGGCGCCGCCGAAGAGCCCACCTTTACGGTCGCCGTAGCCGAACAACCTCAGATCCAAGAGGTCGGTTTGAAGGAATTTTCCACCCTAGCCCGTCCAAACGCCCCTCGCGTCGTGGTACACCAGTCTGGTCTAGTCGCTCAAACGCCGACGCCAACCCAGCTCACCGCGATCGAGACCCTGGCCTCGCTAGAGAAAACCATCCGTGCAAATCGCGCGAGTGGACCAACTTCTACACCAGCTTACCAATTCCTCAGCTCAAACGGTCTCTTTGACACTGAACTCGTAAGCCTCGACGAAGCCGACCAAGAAGTCGAAGGGGTCTGGGATTTCGAAAATGCTTACATGCTGGGAAAATACGCGGATCCCCTCACAGGAACGCTTCCCGCCTCTCACTCGAACAGAAGCGTGTACGACATTCACCACGTGAGCTTCTCCCAAATCGACGAAGCCCTTACTGGACAAGTCAGAAGCAGCAATCGCTCCCTCGACGCCCTAACGGTCCGCTTCTAATAAAAGAGACAAAACAATTTCACAAAGACGCTCAAAACCAGGGCGTCTTTTTTCGTGCCCCAGTATCTCCGCTTCGCTCCATCAAACCCCTTCGGGGTTCTTCATCCCTTTTCTCAAGGGAAAGCGTCGTGCCACTTCTTCGTTCTTCATTCTGAACTCTTCGTTGAGAAGTGGCAGCCCGACAGGGATTGGCTTCGAGACTCCGTCTCTTCGGTCCTGCGGACTCACGCTTCGCGTGCCCCATCTCCGCTTCGCTCCGTC
>NZ_JAENIL010000026.1 GCF_016595505.1 Pelagicoccus mobilis
TCAGCTCTCAGGCCTGGGTATTCTACGGACGCGGGCTAAAGCACCGCGCTACGTGTGAGGGCTGACACTATGAGCTTTTCTCCCAGTCGCGGGATTCGCGTTGGTAGATGATGCTGGCTTTGTGTTCGGCAGCGTCCTTTGTGAAGGACTCTGTTTTTGGATCCCAATGGATGGTCTCGCCGGAGCGGATGGCTATGTGTCCGAGGTGGAGTGTAGTGGCGAGACGATGACCGGCTTCGGCATTGTAGGAAGTCTGACCTCGGCTGATGACAGCGTCGATGAATTCCTTTTGCTCGCGATCGGGACGTGGCCAGTAGTCCGGGTGGTTGCCGAGTTCCTTGTTGCGGAAGAGATTCATGTCGCTGGCGGCGAGTTCACCGTTCCATTTCTTGCACTCGACCCAACCTTCGGTGCCTTCGATGCGGATAGAGATTCTTTTGGCGGTGTCACGAACGCGGATGGTCGCATCGTTGGAGTAACGGTAGAGAACATCGTAGCCGGATGGTGTATTGACGTAGGATGTATCCGGAAGCTGGTTGCTCGTGCCTAGAATCTCTGAGGGACCGATGTTCTCCATGCCGATGGCGATCTGGGCAGTGTCGCAAAGGTGGGAACCCCAGTCGGTAAGGCTGCCACCGGAGTAGTCGGTGTTTTGACGCCAGCGTTGGCGTTCAGTTATGCGAGGAGTGTGTTCAACCCAAGGGGCTGGGCCAAGCCAGAGATTCCAGTCGAGGTCGGCAGGGATTGGGCCGGGGGCTTCCTTGTCGTAGAGTGGTTTATAGGGCTGACAACATTCTACAGAGTGGATCTTTCCGATGGCTCCGGTGCGGGCGATGCCAGCGAGCATCCAGTACTTGATGAAGCTGCGGTCCTCGATTCCCCATTGGAAGACCTTGCCAAGTTTGGTGGCGTGTTCGACGAGATCGCGACCTTCGGTGATGGTAAGGCTTGGTTTTTCGCAGAAGACGTCCTTGCCAGCGTCGAGCGCCATCATGGACATAGGGACGTGCCAATGGTCGGGAGTGGAGATGACAACTGCGTCGATGTCTTTGCGAGAGATTATGTCGCGAAAATCTTGGTACACCTTGCAGTCTTGGTTTCCGTATTCTTTGTCGACCATGATTTTCGCTTCATGGGCAAGGCTTAGCTTGCAGTCGCAGACCGCGACTACTTGGGCTTTCGGATGTCGGAGCATACCTGCTAGGTTAGACTTCATGCCCTGCGGACCGAGGCCAATGACACCGAGTGTCACCTTCTTGGAAGGAGCGTTGGCTCCGAAAAGGGTGGAAGGTAGAATGGTCGGGGCAATCGCAGCGGCTGCGAGGCCGGCGGCGGAAGACTTGTTGATGAAAGTTCTGCGGTTCATGTGCTTAATGTATGAATTAATGATTTATGAGGTATGAAGCGGCGCTAGAGTTCGCGTATCCAGATGTTGCGGTAGGCGACAGGGCTGCCGTGGGCTTGGAAGACGATCGGTTGCTTGGCTGGATGAGCGACCCAGGGTCTGGCTTGCTTGTGTTTGGTAGGACCCAAAATTTCGGTGTCGTTTTGGATCAGAACGCCGTTGTGGAAGACGGTAATCCGAGCCGGGGAGGCGAGTTTCTCGCCGTCGAATACGGGGGCGGTGAAGACGATATCGAAACTCTGCCATTCGCCGGGCTTGCGGCAAACGTTTACGAGGGGAGGCGTTTGGCCGTATATGGCGCCGGCGGATCCGTCGGCGTAGATTTTGCAGGAGTAGGAATCGTAAACCTGCAGCTCGTAGCGCCGCATGATGTAGAGACCGCTGTTGCCGATGTCGCCCGGCTTGGGGGCCTTGGATGGATCCTCAGGCGTTTTCCACTCCACGTGCATCTGGAAGTCGCCGAAGTGACCTTTAGTGACGAGCCCTTTGTGAGTGGCGATAAGATTGCCATCTACGATCTTCCACTCGTTCTCTTGGAATTGGTCGAGAGAAGTGCCGTCGAAAATGACTTTAGCGTCGGAGTGCCGATGCTGCCGTCGTCCCCGGGGGGCTGTACCCGTGGTGGCTGAGGACGGTCTGGCTGGTGGACGGTGAACTCTGTGTCTCCGATTTTTGGGAGACCTTCGTAGCCTTTGAGCTTGTAGATTTGGAAGCCATCCTCCGCTTGCATTGAGGCAAACGGAAGGAGGCAGATTATAGCGATTAGGAATCTTTTCATACGTGGGGTTCGTGTGGCCCCAATCTAGCGGATCCCTCACGCTAGTGCCTCGAAATTCGTGCTTCCTGATCTCTAAAATCGTGCGATATGCGCGTAAGTTGTTGAACAATAGACTGTAGTGGTCGTTTTGATATTCCTCCCTAGGCTTGGTTATTTGTATCGTCGTTCACCTTTTTGTACTCAAGTGGTGTCTTGCCGGTTTGTTTTTTGAATACAGTGCTGAAGTAATTGGAGTCGTTGAAGCCTACGGCGAACGCTGTTTCGGTCACAGATTGGGTCCGCAGCAGTTGTTTCGCGTTTTGGATGCGCACTCCAGTGATATGCTGGTTTACCGTTTTGCCGGTCTCTAGCTTGAAACGACGCATGAAGTGGGAGCGGCTGACGTTCAGGTGTTCAGCGATCTGATCAACGGTGATGGCTTCTTTGAAGTGTTCAGCGATGTAGGATTTCGCATTTTCGACGATCGGACTGCTTGGTGTATCCGGGATAGAAGCGATCAGTTCGGAGAGGGCAACCGCCTCGTCGGTGACGATTCTACGGAGATCCTCTGGAGCCTGGGCTGCATCGGCGGCTTGGGATCGATCTCGGTTTCGCTTGAGGAGCTCCTCGGAGTCGCCACCGGCTTCGATTGTGGAGTCGGCGATTCGGCTAAGAATCTCGCGGACACGCATTTTGTAGATGTCGAGATTCCCTTCCGAGTGTCGCTCGAGATCGTCAAGGAGGCGCTCGACCTCAGGAGTGATTGATGGGCTTCCAGAACGGACAAGCATTTGCAGCTCGTCTTTCAGCATGCCGACTCGGCCAGTCATTTCACCGATGTCTCGAAACACTGCCCAAACCCAGATGATGGCGGTGAGAATCGAGCCGATATACATGTATTCGAGCTTCATCGGCTTGACGATGGCGATGGTAATGAGAATTCCGAAAATAAGAGAGCCACTCAGGTAGGCGATTAATTGGGGCTTACGTTCGGAGCGAAGCTCCGTGACGAGGAGTAGGGAGCAGGGAATGACAAGCAGGAGTATCGCTCCTAGTACTTGAAAGGTATGAGCGACGCTTAGTGAAACGGGGAGTCCGAGATCGCTTAGGAGTTTGCTGGATACGTATCGTTCATGAATGGCCGCGTCGACGCTGATACAGTAGAGAACGGCGATAAGCATGCCCAAGGCGTAGGAGTAGCGTAGCCAGGTCTTCCTATTTTTGATGCCAGATTGGATTGAGGCGGCAACCAGTAGGGAAGGGATTCCTATCCCGTAGAGAATGATGAACCGAATAAAGAGGGTGTCGTTGCCGTTTAAATACGAGGTATATGCCTGGATGGGACGGCCGATGAGGAAGATGACAAAGGAGCTTAGAAAGAGCGCATAGTAGGGGTAGACGTGGCTGATACGCTTCCTGACCAGGCTGAAGTACACTAGCACAAATAGGAAAATGAGTGCGGATAGCGATGGGGCCAGTAGGTGGGTGACTGTGTGGCTGAGCTGCTCTTCGGTGGGCAATTCGGACATATGAACTATGGGGAGTGAGGTTGATTGCGATTCTTGGCCTCAATCCAGCGGGACATGAATTCCGTAGAACGGTGATGGTGGTGGTTTAGGAGTTGGCCCACGAAGTTGCGTTTCCGGTTTTCTTCTCTGTTGGCTTGGGCTTTCTCGAGGATTTCGGGAAGCCTTGGTAGCCATTCGGATTCAGCGAAGCGTGTCTCTGCGATCTGGTAGCCGTTTGCCTGTGCTTGTGACCAGGCAATTTGATCTTGGTAAAGTCTGGATGCTTCGTTTGCGAATTGTAGGGGATCGTCGGATACTTGACTGCTCCAGTCGGTGTTGTTTCCCATGCCTTCGACTGCAATGGGGGTAGCGATACTGGGCGTGCCAGCGAGGAAGGCGTCGACGATTTTGCCTTTTAAGCCAGCTCCGAAGCGAAGTGGGGCGAGGTTCAGGCGGTAGCGGGAAAGGGTTTCTATGGCGTTTTTCGCTCTGCCGAGAACATGGAAGCCTTTTGACTCGTTGTGGAGTTGTTGCGCTTTGGGCGGCGGGTAGGAGCCGTAGACGTGGAGTTGGGCTTCTGGAAGTTTTTCGCGGATTTTAGGCCAGATGGCTTCGTTGCAGAAACGGACGGCGTCCCAGTTGGGCTCGTGGAGAAAGCTGCCGATCATCACGAAGTGTTCCCGCTCCGAGAACGTTGGGGAGTCCTGTTGTGGGCGAGGGAGGGCGAATGGCCAGTAGGCGATGCTGTTTTGAGGGACGTGAAAGTGTTTTGACAGGATCTCCATTTCCGTTTCGGAAATGATAAGTGATAGGTCGGAACGCAGGATGGCTGCGATTTCTCGGAGCGCTGTTTCGTTTTGCAGGTTTATTGGTTGCCCGGTTTTTAGGCTCTGGTGTCGAGCTTCGCGTAGACAGTGAAGATCGCTGGTATCGATTACGCGTAGAGCGTTGGGGCAGCTTTGAGCGACTCGCCAGCCGAATTGCTCTTCGGTCATGTATCGGTCGAAAATTACGATGTCAGGCCCTAGTGCTTGGACCCAGAGATCGAAGCTTGAGGAGTTGAGTTCGATTTCGTGAGTTTGAACTGGGAAGAGTTCAGAGAGCTGAGAACTGTAAGGGCTCGTCTGAGCGGAGCAGGCGAAGTGGAGTTCCCAATTGCGAGAGACCAGTGCACGAATGAGATCGTGGGTACGTGTGCCAGCGGCGGATGAAGTAGGCTCCGGCCAAATTTTTCCGACTATCAAAACTCTCATGTTTCGCTGAGTTCTTCGCTTTTTGGCAATCTAGTGACGAGCCTAAAGTTGTCGAATTATTGGGACCGCTTCGTCGGCGTTAAGGATCATTCCTAATCCACATTTAAGTATCTAAGGTTTTGATACGGTCCGAGACGCGGCCTCGTTCCAGTAGGCGGATCAGACGGAGCAGGATCCTGAGGCTAATCTTTGGAGGGCGGACTAAGCTGGAGGAGAAGTTTGCGACGGCTTGATCACGCTCAGCAATGAGTTTGAGTTGTTCGCTTCCGTTGCTGAGGCTTAGTTCGAGTGTTTGGGTCCAGGCTTTGTCTCTGGCGTAGCCGATACTGAATAGGCTGAGTTTCTCGTCGATGGGACCGAGTAGGCGGTCTATGAGTCCGAGAGGACGGAAGATGCGGGTGAGCCGTGTTTGGGTATCGTTGATCAGGTCGCTGAGAATCTTGTTGATGCTCATGAAATCGGACTTGCTGGCGAGCGGGTTCTCTCTAGTGGCTTGGGCCGCGGCAATACCGAGATCGAGGTTGATATGGGCGCTCATGCCGAGAAGAAGGTGCTGCAAAACGATTAGCTTGTTTGAGTCGGCTTGCTTGAACGCGACCTGCCAGGACTGTGTTGGGACTTTGTCTTCCTGAAAGGAGCGGTAGGCTTCTAGATATCGATTGGCGAAGATGATATCCAGTTTCTCCATACGCTCGTTATCCTCGAAACGATTTTCTTTAATCGCGTCTCGTACTTGGATGGTTACTCGTTTGTACAATGCGGCGAAGTAGCCTAGTGGGCTTGCTTGTTCGATGCTGTTTTTGACGATGGCATCTAGTTCTTCTATGACTGCGTCGATGGAATCAGGCATGTTTAAGTCGAGAGTTGGATAGAGCAAAGCACGTGAAGAAACTAGCTCTACACGTGCTTGGGGGCGACTGCAACAATGGTCGCTAGATTATGAACCTTCTCGATTTTTGTATGAATCGAGGAAGGTCTAGAAGTGGCTACCGACGTACGAGTGGTCCTACCATCTGTTACGTGGGCGAGAGCGATTTCGGCGGCTCGGAGCTGCAGGTTTCGCGGGAGCGGCTTCAGAATTGCTGCTCGTTTGTGGCTTGCGATTTTTGCGGGGACGCGAGGGCTTCGAATTCGCGGGACGTTGGCTGTTACGTTGCTGCTCGTCTTTGCCTTTCTTAGGTCTGGGCTTCGAACGATCGTGGCGCGCGGGTTGTTGCTTCGCCTTTTTCTTGGGCTTTTGTGGGTTGGTGATGCGTTTCGCTTCGTTGCCGATCTTGCCTTTAGGGCTGAGTTCAAGGAGCTTGATCTCGCGTTTTAGCAGTTTCTCGATCGCGACGAGATAGGCTTCTTCGTCGTTGGATACGAGGGAGATGGCCTTGCCTTTTTTGCCTGCTCGTCCGGTGCGTCCGATGCGGTGCACGTAGTCTTCAGGTATATTTGGTAGTTCGAAGTTAACTACATGTGGAAGGTCCGCGATGTCGATGCCGCGGGCGGCAATATCGGTGGCGACGAGGACGCGGATGTAGTTGGTTTTGAAGTCTTCGAGGGCGCGTTCGCGAGCGGATTGGCTCTTGTTGCCGTGGATAGCGGAGGCTGTGATGCCGTCGGACTCGAGTTGCTTGGCGAGGCGGTTTGCTCCGTGTTTGGTGCGAGTGAATACAAGGACTTGCTGCCAGTCGCCGTCTTGAATGAGGGCGGAGAGGGCGGTGCGCTTGTTCTTTTGACCGATTGAGTAGGCCTCTTGGGCGATCTGGTCTGCGGTGGAGTTGCGTGGGGCGACTTCCACCTCGACTGGATTTCGCAGAATCGTGTCGGCGAGCTTTTTTACTTCTTTGGCGTAGGTGGCGGAGAAGAAGAGGTTTTGGCGTTCTTTGGGGAGAAGTTTAAGAACCTTCTTAATGTCGTGGATGAAGCCCATATCCAACATGCGATCGGCTTCGTCGAGGACGAGAGTTTCGATGGCTCCGAGATTGGCCTCGCGGCGTTCGCAGAGGTCGAGCAGGCGTCCTGGGGTGGCGACGATGATGTCGACTCCACGGCGGAGCTTGGTTATCTGCGGATTGATGTTTACGCCACCGAAGAAGCAGGCCGAGTGGAGCCGTAGTTCGGAACCGTAGTCGATGATGCTCTGATGAACCTGAGCTGCGAGTTCGCGGGTCGGCGCGAGAACCAGGGCGCGTGGCCGCTTGTTTTTGAACTGCGACTGGGAGAGCCTGTGCAATAGGGGGAGGCTGAAGGCGGCGGTTTTACCGGTTCCGGTTTGAGCGCCTCCTAGGACGTCTTTCCCTTCGAGGATGGCGGGAATGGCTTTGGCCTGGATGGGTGATGGTTCCGTGTAGCCTTTGGCGGCGACAGCATCAGTGATTTCCGGACGTAGTCCGAGTTGGTCGAATGGCATTTGGTGTGCGTTGGAAGCGGTCGCGGCCACACGCGTTTTCGCGTTGGCTCCGATCTGACGACTGCTTTGCCCGATTGGGCGCTGTTGAGTTCGCGGCGTCAGAAGTTGTTTTCTGTCGATGCGATGCGATTGCCGATCAGAGGGCGAACCGCTTCATGGAAGGGGCGGATTGGTAGCGCAAAGCGCGGCGTTCGCCTAGGAAAAAGTGAACAAGCCTCAAAGGGCGAGGACGACCTCTTCTTCCTCTTCGCTCGTTTCTTCGATCTGTTCTCGAAGGGATTTGAGGGGAGGCAGAGAGCTGCGCTCGCTGTTCGCGCGTCTCTCTGCGTGCTCCTCTTCGATCGATGCGTTAACGCAGTTTGCGAGCTGCTTGAGGAGCTTGCTCTTGCTAACGGGCTTGGGGAGGGCTCGGTAACGTTTGCCGTTCAGTTGGAAGAAGTACTTCTTGGATCGATCTTTTTTGGAAAGGATCCCAGTCAGGAAAATGTACTTGGTGAAGCGGCAGTCTTTGTTGCTCTCGAGCTCCTCGAGGATTTTGTGCCCCTTCATATCAGGTAGCATGATGTCTATCACCATGGCTCGCGGGGCGTTCATTTCAGCGAAATGAAGGGCATCGCGACCTTCTTCGCATTCTATTACGTCGTATCCGTCTTGTTCTAGGATACGGCTAAGGAGTTTGCGGGAGGTACGATCGTCTTCGACGACGAGGATGCGGTGTTTGGAGCGTGATGAACTCATGGCAAGGCGGATTTCGGGCTCTTTGGGGATCGACCCTAGGGGGCTCTTCTTGACCTTGTATGCGTAGAATACACCGGTTTTTTCCGGAAAAGTGGATTTTTCCGGAAAAGAACTAGTGTGAATACGTACTTGTGGGCTGAGGTGTGCCCCGTCAGCTCGCTTTAGGGGCCCAGCGTCGTTCGCGTTGCTTTACCTTTACAGGTTCGGTCTCGACGATGCAGCCGACAACGGCGGGATTTTTTCTGAGTTCGCTCCACTCTTTGGTGTTTACTCTCCAGCTCAAGGATTTTGCGGTCTGGCCGGAAGTGATGCAGCTGTCGGTGATGCGGAAGGCGATGGAGTTTCCGGTGGAGCCTCTGCTGTTGTCGAGGGCCGCCCGGAATTTGTAGAGGAAGTCGTCTGTGTCCTTGTCCGGGTCGAGCACCCAAGTGATGTGTTTGATCTGACCGGGGAGGAAGGAGGGGAGCGGATGGACTTCGAGAACGTTGAGCCGGACTTCGCCGTCGCGTCTGATGACGGTGCCTTTGATGACGATGAGGGCGTCGTTTTCCAGGTTGTGGCCGTATTCCTCGAATGCGTCCGCGTAGCAATTGACGGTGAGCGAGGTTTTGCGGGTTCCCAAGTTGAAGAAGGCCCAGGGGCGGTTGTCGCGGCGGGAGAGTTTTTTGACTACGCCACCAGCGACGCCGCAGGCTTGGAACTCAACTTTGTCACCGAGTTCGTCGACTTTCTCCAAGTCGAAGTTAGTGAGCGCCTCAGCAAGGCCTTTGTATTCATCGAGTGGATGCCCGGATACGTAGAAGCCGAGGAGCTCCTTTTCGTATTGGAGCATTTCCGGCTTGGTGAACTGTTTGCGAGGATCCCACTGTTTGACGGCAGGGCGATCGGAGCCGCCTTTAGCGGGGGCAGGTTCCTCGGCGAGCATGTCGAAGAACGAGTTTTGTCCGGCTTCCCGGTCTCTCTGTTGTTCGGCCGCCTGGCTCATGGCACCTTCGAGTCGGTCGAAAAGGCAACCACGAGGCTCTCCGGTGAAGTCGAAGGCTCCGGTTTTGATCAAGCACTCGAGTACGCGACGATTGACGGATTTTGTATCCACACGCTCGAGCAACTCGTCTAGACCCTCGTAGGGACCATTCTCTTCGCGTTCCGCGATGATGGTTTTGGCAGCGGCGTCGCCCACGCCCTTGACCGCACCCATACCGAAGAGGATGGAGCCGAGATGTTCGTCTCCTTCCTCTGCATCGAGAACTGGGGTGAACATTTCGTTGGACTTGTTGATGTCCGGGCTGAGGACACGAATGCCCATGCTATTGGCTTCATCGATGAAATGGGAAACCTTGTCCGCGTTGCCAAGCTCCGCGGATAGAAGGGCCGCCATGAACTCAACCGGGTAGTTCGCTTTGAGGAAGGCGGTACGATACGAAAGCATCGCATAAGCTGCGGAGTGGGACTTGTTGAAACCGTACTGGGCGAATTTCTCCAGGATAGCGAAGATGCTAAGAGCTTCCTTTTCCTTGATGCCGTGAGTCGCTTCAGCTCCGTCGACGAAGATCTGCTTTTGGGCCTCCATAACGGAAGCGATCTTCTTACCCATCGCACGGCGAAGCATGTCCGCACCGCCAAGTGTATAGCCCGCGATGATACGAGCTGATTCCATAACCTGCTCCTGATAGACAAGGACGCCATAGGTCTCGGATACGAGTTCCTTGAGTAGTGGGTGAGGAATCTGGATCTTCTTCGGGTCGCGCTTACCTTCGATGAACTGTGGAATGAACTGCATCGGCCCTGGTCGATACAGGGCGATCAACGCGATAATTTCCTCGAAGACAGACAAGCCGATCTGCTTGCAGAGGTTCTGCATGCCACCCGACTCTAGCTGGAACACGCCGACGGTGTTGCCGGCGTTGAGTAGGTCGTAGGTTTTCGGATCCTCGAGCGAAACCTTCTCGATGTCGAAATCGGGGAGATTCTGAGTTTGCTTGATGTTGTCCTGGGCGTCGGAGATGACGGTGAGCGTCTTGAGCCCGAGGAAGTCCATCTTGAGGAGACCGAGGTCCTCGGATGGTCCCTTTGGATACTGGGTGGTGAGGTCGCCTTCTTGTTTGGTGACCGGGACGAGGTTGTGGATGGGCTGGTCGCCGATGATGATACCACAGGCGTGCTTGCCGGTGTTGCGAACCATGCCTTCGATGACCTTGCCGTGTTCGACGATCTTCTTGGCGACGGGGTTGTGCTGGATCTCATTGCGCAGATCTGCGGACTTCTCCACGGAGTCGTCGAGCGAGATGTTGAGCTCGTCCGGGATCATCTTTGCGAGCTTGTCGGCTTCGGCGAACTGCAGGTCGTTTACACGAGCGAGGTCGCGGACGATCATCTTCGCCCCGAAGGTACCGAAGGTGATGATGTTGGCGACGGAGTCGTGGCCGTACTTGTCGCGTACGTAATTTACCACTACGTCACGACGACGCATACAGAAGTCGATATCGAAGTCAGGCGGGGAAACACGCTCGAGGTTGAGCATACGCTCGAAGAGAAGACCAAACCGGAGTGGGTCGATATCGGTAATCTTCAATACATAGGCGATGATACAGCCTGCACCCGATCCACGGCCTGGCCCGACGGGGATGTCTTGGCTACGTGCAAAATTGATGAAGTCCCAAACGATGAGGAAGTAGTCGACGAAGCCGGTTCCAGTGATGATGGCCAGCTGGAAGTCCATCTGTTGACAGACAAATTCAGCGAAATCTTCGCGTTGGCCTTCCTTGGGCACATAAGCGGAGCGGTTATCGTAGTCGACTCCGTAGCGCTCTTTGAGGCCTTGTTTACAAAGGTCTAGTAGTACGAAGCCGTTTTTCTTATGTCCGGCGCGTTCTTCTGGGGTGAGTTTGCAGACGGTGTCGTCGCCGTTCTGCTTGTTGACCTTCGTCTTTTCGAATTCGTAGATGTCGAGGACACGGTCGAAGGACGCGTGGTCATCTTTGTATCCAAGTTCTGGAGGACACTCGAAAATCGGGTAGTGGTCCTCGCCGAAGGTGATCTCCAGGTCGACCATATCCGCGACATGCACAGTGTTGTCGAGTGACTCCGGAACCTCTTTGAAGATCTCGTACATTTCCTGGCGGCTCTTGAGGTAGAACTCCTGGGAAGGGTACTTCATGCGATTCTCGTCATTGATGATCTTGCCAGTCTGGATACAGAGCAAGGCATCGTGGGGGAGGGCGTCCTCCTTGTAGACGTAGTGGGAGTCGTTGGCGCAGATGACCTTCAGGTCGAACTCCTTGGCGAGCTTGAGGAGGCCTGGGATTATACGGCGCTGTACCGGCATGCCGTGGTCCTGGATTTCGATAAAGTAGTTTTCCTTGCCGAAGATGTCGACGAAGTTGGCGGTGGCTTTGCGGGCGTTTTCTTCGTCACCGTAGATGAGGTACTGGGCGGCGACGCCATTGATGCAGCCGGAGAGGCCGATCAGGCCTTTGGAGTACTTGGCGAGGGTTTCGATATCGGCGCGCGGCTTGTAGTAGACCCCGTTTACGTGGGCGTCGGAGACGAGCTTACAGAGATTTTGGTAGCCCTCGAAATCTTTGGCGATGACACCTTTGTGGTGGATCTGGTACTTTGGAAAATCCTCCTTGGGTGGGATGTAATCTTCGGGGATGTCGCCAATATCGTCAGTTCGTTTGCGTTCGCGGCGAGGGCGTTCGGACTGCTTGTGGTCGTTGACGTAGTAGAGTTCGCAACCGATGAGCGGCTTGATGCCGGCCTTCTTGCAGGAACGGTAGAAGTCGATGGCGCCAAAGAGATTGCCATGGTCGGTCATGGCGAGGGCTGGCATGCCGAGTTCGACGCAGCGTTGTGCGGCGCGGGCTGGCTTGGCGCAGCCGTCTAGGAGGGAGTAGTGAGTGTGGTTGTGAAGATGGACAAAGGGGCCTTCTGCGGGATTCGACATAAGCGAGGAAGGAAAGCGGTGTTTACCGGATTTTCAAAGCAAAGAAATGCGGACTTGTTCACAAGGTTGCGCAGGGGTTATTCACCGCATTTGCAAGCTCTTGAGGATCTTGCTGTAACGGGAATTTGCTGTTGGTCCGAGCCCTTGATATGGGAAATAAGCAGCATGGGAGTCAATTTGACGAAACCAGCAAAAGCAGGTAGTTTGAAGGCCGTTCTTGAAGACACTTTTTGCGATCCTGT
Source organism: Pelagicoccus mobilis (assembly GCF_016595505.1). Taxonomy (GTDB): domain Bacteria; phylum Verrucomicrobiota; class Verrucomicrobiia; order Opitutales; family Opitutaceae; genus Pelagicoccus; species Pelagicoccus mobilis. The sequence goes on from NZ_JAENIL010000026.1 coordinate 12,248, forward strand.
TCTTATTTAAAGGGAAGGAGCCAAAAATGGGTTGACGAGGAGGGGGAAAAGTCCCTTGTTGGGCGTCTTTCAATTTTTCCATCATGGCAATCGAAGTAAAAATCCGCAAAAACGAACCAGTAGAACGTGCACTCCGCCGTCTGAAGAAGAAGCTCGACCGCGAAGGCGTCATCAAGGACGTACGCGCTAACCGCTACTTCGAAAAGCCTTCGCAGACCAAGCGTCGCCAGAAGAAGGTAGCAGCGTTCAACAACATGATCCGCTGCAAGTACGACAACTAAGTCGATACTTACTCGTTAGAATTTCAAAAAGACTCTCCGAGCTAGGAGAGTCTTTTTTTGTGCCGTCTGATGTTGGAGGCGTGACGCGGCGGTCACGCCCTACCGTTTTTTCGTTCCTAGCGGAACATTAGGATGGGTACGTGGCAGTCGCGAGCCAAGGTGGCGGTTGTGCTGCCGATGAGTAGGCGTTTTGCTCGGGAGTGTCCGTAGGCGCCCATGGCGAGGAGATCGTAGTCGTGGTTTTCGACCTGATCGGTGATCACCTTGGCGGGCTCGCCGTCAAGGATTCGGGAAGTGGTGGTGAAGCCTGCTTGGGTCAGTTTTTCTGCCGCGTCTCTTACTTCGTTGCGGTGGCGATCGTCGTCGCGGCCGACTAGGAGGATGTCGATTTCGACGTCCTTAAGGAGGGAGTGGGTGGCGATGAAATCGAGGGCCTTGATCGCGCTAGGTCCGTGGTCGTAGGCGAGGAGGCAGCGTTTGACGGGTTTGAAGGCTCGGGCAGAAACCAGAACAGGGCACTTGGCGACGCGGAGCGTACGCTCGATGTTTGTGCCGAGGTGCTTCATGGCGATGGAGTGGTTTTGGCCTCGTTTGCCGATGACGATGAGGTCGACGTTGTCCTGGATGTCTTCGAGGACATCAACGAAGAGTCCGTGACGGAGCTCGGTATCGACGTTTTTGAAATCGCCTTCGGTGATATGGCGGTGGGCCTCGGCGAGGATGGCTTCGCCGCGAGCTTGGGCGAGGCGCGCGCGCTGACGATCAACGTCAACGAGCTCGTTCATCAAGCTGTCGTAGGCTTCAGGGCCGATGTTGCCTGAGAAGTCGGCGAGGGCGGCTTTTTCGCGGTGTGGGTTCAGGGTGTGTACAACGCGAAGTTGGGTGTCGAGCTGTTGGGCTGCCCAGAGGGCGTGGTCGTACACGCTTGCGGCGTAACGTGACCCGTCGGTGAAGCTGAGAACTGTTTTCATGCGAAAAGGAGTGGGATCGGTTTGTTTTTTGGGAAGGGATTAGTGGCCGCCTAGGTTTTTGTCCGCGCCTGGCTTGTCGTGTACGGCGAGTTTTCCGACTAGGGTAGCGCTTGCTTCGTTGAGGCCAAGGATTTCCACCTCGGTTCCTTCACGGCGGAATTTGAGCACGACCTTGTCGAGGGAGGCGACGGCTGAAAGATCCCAGAAGTGAGCTCGGCTGACGTCGATGGTGACCTTTTCGAGGACTTCGGAGAAGTCGAAGCTGTCCGAGAAGTTGGAGGCTGAGACGAAGAAGAGTTGTCCTTCGACGAAGTAGGTGCGTACGCGTGTATTGGGTTCTCGGGTACTGTGGACGCCGACGAGTTCGGCGATTTTATGGGCGAAGCGGAGGGTGCCGAGCAGGATTCCGACGAAGACGCCTAGGGCTAGATTGTGGGTGTAGACCACGACGCCGACGGTGGCGAGCATGACGAATGAGGTGAACTTCGGGTGGTGCTTAAGGTTGATGATCGAGCTCCAGCTGAAGGTACCGATGGAGACCATGATCATCACGGCCACGAGGGCGGCCATCGGGATGCGGCTGACCCAGTCGTCTAGAAGAAGGATAAGGATGAGGAGGAAGATGCCGGCCCAGAGAGTGGAAAGGCGTCCGCGGCCACCGGATTTTACGTTGATGACGGATTGGCCGATCATGGCGCAGCCAGCCATGCCGCTGAAGAAACCTGTGACGAGGTTGGCGATGCCTTGGCCGCGGCATTCGCGGTTCTTGTCGCTCTCGGAATCGGTTAACTCATCGACTATGGTGGAAGTCATGAGGGACTCGAGAAGTCCAACGACCGCTAGCGGAGCGGAGTAAGGCAGAATGATGAGGAGTGTCTCAAGGTTGAAAGGAACTTCGGGAATTAGGAATGGAGGGAAGGCGGAGGGAAGGTCGCCCATGTCTCCGACGGTGCGGAGGAAGTCCATGTCGAAGTAGAGGGCGAGACCTGTGAGCACGACGATACAGACGAGGGGTGAAGGGATGCTTTTGGTTAAAAGCGGAAGCAGGTAGATGATGCCTAAGCCGCCAGCTACCATGGCGTACATTCGCCAATCTTGTCCGGCAAACTCAGGGAGCTGGGCCATGAAGATGAGGATCGCCAGAGCGTTTACGAATCCGGTCATCACGGATTTGGAGACGAACTTTAAGGAGTCACCAAGTTTCAGTGCGCCGGCGACTATCTGTATTATCCCTGTGAGGACGGTGGCGGCAAAGAGGTATTGCAGACCGTGGTCCTTGACGAGGTCGATCATGAGAAGGGACATCGCTCCGGTGGCGGCGGAGATCATGCCTGGGCGTCCGCCTGCAAAAGCGGTGATGACCGCGATGCTGAAGGAGGCGTAAAGTCCGACCTTCGGGTCTACACCCGCGATGATGGAAAACGCGATCGCCTCAGGGATGAGGGCGAGGGCCACGACTGTGCCGGCGAGAAGGTCGCGCGGAGCGTTTGAGATCCAGTTTTCTCGGAATGAGTTTTTCATGGTGTAATTAATTGCTCGGACAACGGAATCCGTCTTCTTGCTCTCGAGAAGCAAGGCGGAAAGCCGCCTAGGGGTAGTAGTGGGAGCGATTGGGTCAATAATCTTCGCTTGAATTCCCAAAGCTTGATTGCGGTTCGCTCCCTTTTTTCAATACTAAGGCAAGGAATTGAAAAAACTTAGAAAAAAGCCCTTAGTGGATTTCACTTCAGGAATTACATTTGTCATAGCCCCAGAATCTCTCCAACTCTAGCTGCTTCATCCGTAATCTTTGAAAAAATTCGCTAGGGAATCGTATGGTTTCCTGCCTTTTTGTGTTATCCCACCAATGAACACGCTCTATATTGTCGACGGCCAAAAGGCGGTATGTCAGATGCTTGCTGAGAGTCTGTCATCCCGTGACTACATAGTTGCCGGTACTTCAGAAAAAATCACAGAAGCGATCGAGGAGATCGTAGAGGCCAAGCCGCATTTGGTCGTATTGGAAATGATTTTACCTGATGGGCAAGGCGCTAGCCTTATCGAGCGGGTGCGAGCAGCGCTTCCAGATACCCGGTTCCTAATCTTTTCCGACGACAAGGAAGGAGAGAACATCAAGGCGTGCTTGCAAGCGGGAGCTCATGGTTTCGTAGAGAAGTCGGTGGAGTTTGGGATGTTTCTCAAGGCGGTAAAAATGGTCGACGAAGGTGGTTGCTTCTTTGGATTCAACATCACCGAAGTGTTGCGTACCGTGGTATCCGCCAAGAAGAAAGTGGCGGCTCAGAAGGATAGTCTGACCGATCGTGAGCGCGAAGTGCTCTGCTTGATCGCGGAGGGGAATAGCAACAAGGAGATCGCCTCGAAGCTAAGTCTGAGCGTCAAGACAGTGGATAACCACCGCTGTAGCATGATGCGCAAGCTAGACGTGCACAACGTCGCAGCGATTACGCGCTACGCCGTCGAGCATCGTCTAGTAGCGGTTAAATTTGCGGATTGATCCTAGTCGTTTTGCTGCGCTTGGACCGCGGTGAGGGCGATGGTGTAGATGATATCGTCGACCAAGGCGCCTCTTGAGAGGTCGTTTACTGGTTTTCTGAGACCTTGCAGCATTGGACCGATCGATATGACGTTCGCGGAACGTTGCACGGCTTTGTAGGTGGTGTTGCCTGTATTCAGGTCAGGGAAGATGAATACGTTTGCCTTTCCTGCGACTGGACTGTCGGGAGCCTTGGTGCGGGCGACATCGGCGATCGCTGCCGCGTCGTACTGTAGTGGCCCATCGACTACGAGGTCAGGGCGGAGCTCCTTGACGAGGCGAGTCGCTTCGACCACTTTGTCGACGTCTGCTCCTGCTCCAGATCCCAAGGTACTGTAGCTGATCATGGCTACGAGGGGATCGATTCCAAACGCTTTCGCGGAATCGGCTGACTGGATCGCGATGTCGGCGAGTTGTTCCGCGTTCGGGTCTGGATTGATCGCGCAGTCACCGTAGACAAGTACCTGATCGGGCAGACACATGAAGAAGACGGACGAAGCGATTTTCGCTGTCGGCTTGGTCTTAATCAATTGCATAGCCGGACGAACGGTATTGGCCGAGGAGTGAACTGCGCCAGACACGAGGCCGTCGACTTCGTCATGGGCCAGCATCATGGTGCCGAGCATCACATGATCCTCCAAGTGGTCGCGAGCGATCTTCTCGGTCATGTTCTTGTGCTTACGCATCTCGACGAGAGAGGGGACGTAGCGCTCGCGAATGACATCGGGATTTACGATCTCGAGTCCAGTCGGGAGGGAGAGGCCCATGGCGTCCGCCTTCATCTGGATCGCGTAGGGGTTGCCGAGGAGAACACACTTGGCGATGCCGCGTTCGGTGCAATTGACGGCCGCTTGCATGGTGCGTGGTTCGTCACCCTCAGGGAGTACGATCCGCTTGGGTGTCTTTCGCGCGGAGCGCGTCAGCATGTGGCGGAATGCGGGAGGCGAGAGCTGCCGCTTCATTTCGGAAGAGAGCGTGCTGCGTATCCAATTGCTGTTGATATTGATCGCAACTGTTTCCATGGCCTGGTTGATGCGATCGTTGTCATCGGGGGCGATCTCCAGATTCATGTCGTAGAGGTCGCGGGCGGTTTCGAAGGAGGTCTTGCCTACGCGGAGGACTGGGAGCCCTCCTTTCCAAGCCATATTGCAAAGTTTGACGATGCGTTCATCCGGGCGCTGGTCGCTTGTGAGTACGAGACCTGCGAGACGTGTGCCATTGAGTGAAGCCATGCTGGCTGTCATTATAATGTCACTACGGTCTGAAGGTGTAACGAGCAGGTTGCCTGTTTTGAGAGTGTGCAACATGTTTGGAACGTTGCGGGCGCAGAGCTCGATATGGAAAACGCGGCGATTTGCCATATCTCCTTCGTTCAGAATCTCTGCTTGCATGAGGCGAGCGACATCTGAGACGCGAGGAGCGAGTAGCTTCTCGTCATGAGGGATCATGCCGATGAGCTCAAGGTCTTCGTTTTTGAAGACAGGGCAGTTCGCGATGATGAATTGCTTGAGAGGCTCGATGCCTATGCCGTCGAAGTTGATCGTTTCGCGGGCGGTTTCGATGTTCGCCTTGTTGATGACCACTCCTGCAACGCGTCCTTTGAAATCGGATACGGACAGTTCGATCTCTTTGTTGAAGCTGTCCAGGCTTCGGTTGCCGAGGGCGGAGACGAGGATTTGTTTCGATGAAAGGGTTTGGGCGAGCTTGGAGTTGAGTCGAGCCCCCATGGGGAAACGCTCTGTTTGCAGAAGGCCTTCGACGATGACTACGTCCGCGTTTGCGCTTGCTTCCTCGAAGCGCTGGATGATGTTTTCGAGGAGGAGCTCTAGGTGGTCCTCGCTGAGAAGCTTTTTGGCTTCCTCCATCGGTATCGGATCGGGAGGCGTGAGAGTCGTCACCGCTCGGATAAAGCTGGTGGAACGGTCTCCAGACTCGTCTGGCGTTACAGGCTGGGCGATCGGCTTGAAGAAGCTGACGCGGACACCTTGCCGCTCGAGGGCTCGTACGAGTCCGATGGATACGGTAGAGAGCCCTACTTTGGCTCCCGTCGGTACGGTTAAGAAAACGTGCTTCATTTTAAAGGTTTCCGACGACTTGTTCTGTTTCGCGGGCGATCATCAGTTCTTCGTTGGTTTGGATGACGATGGCCTTTACGGGAGAATTCGGTTTGGAAATGATGCCTTGATTGTCGCGGCCTGCGTTCTGGTTGGCTTCTGCATCGATTTCGATGCCGAGGTGGGCGAGGCGGGCGAGGGTTTCCTCACGGGCGTTTGAATCGTTCTCGCCGATTCCGCCAGTGAAGATCAGGGCGTCGCACTCGCCGAGCGTAGCTCTGAGGGCGGCGAGGCTTTTCGCGAGTCGGCGGGTGAAGATCGTTACGGCGAGTTTTGCGGCCTCGTTCCCTTCGGCGGCTGCCTGGCGTAGCGTGCGCATGTCGTTGGACATTTCAGAGAGTCCAAGGAGTCCGCTCTTTTTGTTGAGCGTGGTATCGATTTCTTCGATACTCATGCCGAGAGATCTGCTCAGATGCAGGATGATGCCTGGGTCGATGTCTCCGCTGCGGGTTCCCATTACGAGACCTTCTAGAGGAGTGAGTCCCATGGTGGTATCGACGCAGCTGCCGTTTTCGATTGCCGCGGCGCTACAGCCGTTGCCGAGGTGGGCGGTGATGATGCTTGTTTCGGAGAGTGGTTTCCCGAGAATGCGTGCTGCTTCGGCGGTGACGTATTTGTGGCTCGATCCGTGGAAACCGTAGCGGCGAATGCCGTGCTCTCGATAGAGTCCCATCGGGATCGGGTAGAGGTAGGCTTCCGGCTGGATCGTTTGGTGGAAGGCGGTGTCGAAGACGCCTACTTGGGGAAGATCTGGAAAGTGCTGTGTGGAGGACTCGATGCCGAGTAGATTAGCCGGATTGTGCAGCGGCGCAAGTGACGAGCAATCTCTTACGACTTCGAGAGCGGCGTCGTCCATGAGGCAGGCTCCTGTGAAGCGCTCTCCGCCATGTACGACACGATGACCGACGGCTTCAATTTTCACCTGGACGGCATCGGAGGCGAGAAATTGCGAGAGTGTATCAAGGGCCGCACCGTGTTCTCCGTTTGGTGGCAGGTTGCCGGTCTGGGGAGCGTCTAAGAGACTGCTCTCCATCTTGAACTTGGGGGATTCGGATCCGAGCTTGTCGAAGAGTCCGCGAGCGAGATCGGAGCCGGTTTCCGTATCGATGACCGAGAATTTTAGTGATGAGCTACCGCAGTTTATAACCAGTATGTTCATTAGCCGAATGCATTTGGTGAATCAGAATCATCATATCGACTAATCGATGTGCTCTTACAAACTTTAATTAAAGAAAGTTTTGTAATTATTTAACGGCATCATTTGACATTCGCAAGTTTTAGGCAGGTGGAATTTGGATTCCGTCCTCTTTGCAGAGTTTGATGAGGGCGTGTTCCATGATGTGGCGGGCCTTGGCGGTTTCGCGGTAAAGGTATTGGTGTAGTTCTTTGGCTTGTTGCGTTTCGTTTTCGCATTGCTCGCTGTAGTTCTCGAAGGCGCAGAGGCTAGTGATGAGTGAGCTCACGTGCCGTGGGCATTCGCAATCGAGATCTGGCGCGGAGTTAGCGAGTTCGGTTAGCTGTTTTTCGGTAAGGAGTCTTGGCGGAGGCTCGGTTGATTGGGTGGGGGTGATTGTCTGAGCCTTGTTGAGGGATGGCATGATACTGTAGAGGTATCGCTCGAGCATGATGCTGTTGACCGGCCAACGCAGGAGGTGGACTTGGGCATTGGCGAGTTCCCTGAGCAAGCTTCGCTGCATGAAGTCGAAGATGAGAATGACGGTGATGTCGGGGTTTTGTCGTGAAAATTCCAGAACGGCGGATTTTTCTGCGGGATTGGGGCCTTGGCTGTCGATGAGGACGAGACTCAGGTGATGGTCTCCGCTGATGTACTCTGAAAGCGCTTCGAGAGTGGTGAAGGACTTGGAGTTCCAGAATAGCGGCTTGGCGGCGCTTAGCCTTATGCTGGCTGACGGGCTGACGAAGCCTGCCTCCAAATTGGAGAGCGAGGGAATTTCGTTTGAGAAAGCGAGTTCGCTGGTGGACTTCAACTCCGCGAGGCGCGTTTGCAGGTCCTCGCTGTCGAGTCTGGCGATTTGTCCGATCGAGTCGCCTAGGTCGATGAGGGACTTGAGGTTGATGAGGCGTTTGAGGTCTTGGCTGCTGAGGATGCGCTCGCCGGATTCCGTTTCGATCGAGGCGGCGAAGTAGTCGCGCCGCATCCAAGTGCGAATGGTGTTGGGTGAGATGCCTGCCATTTTGGCGGCGGTGCCGATTTTGTATCCGGTTTCTGTTTCTAGGTTCATCGATGTGTTTGGTTTTAAATGTTGTTCTTTAGAAGCTGAACTAGTGGCGGACTAGGCTGATTTCAAATTTCGGCGGCTATGTTGTTCAAAAAAGAGCGTTTAGGTAAGGCGTTTTGATTTTTGAATCGTGGTTGAACAAGAAAAAGCCCCTGCCTTTTGTGGCAGGGGCGAGAGTGGTTTGCTTGATCCGATGTCTCTATTGCGAGACGAGCGATTGAGCGAGTTCCTCTTTGATGGGGCACTGCTCTGGGATTTTTAGGAATTTGGGCGAGACGAGAGTGGTACAGGGGGTGTTCTCGTTTCCGCGTCGGAAGGTCTTGATTTGACCGACAGCCATGTCGACAGCTCGTCGTCCGTTTTCGTGGTGGTTTTGGTCGATGCCGCCGAACTTGAGGGAGCGTTTATTTGCGTCTAGGGGGACGAAGCGGCATTCGTTGCCTTCTTGTAGCATGGATCTGGCGACATCGGCCATGTTGTTCCAGTTGCTGATGATGGCTTCGACTTTGTTTTCACGGGCCCATTCCAAAGCTGCGGGACGGACGTCCTCCTTGTAGTCGGCTCCGTGCTGGAAGTAGTGTGGCTCGATCCAATCCTCGGCGGGGATCTCGCGTCTGAGGCTGTAGAATCCGGAGGCGTAGGTGAAGTGCTTGTGCTCTTCCTCGAACTCGGACACGGCTAGTCCGATGCGATGGATTCCCATTTCCTTGAGCTTACGATGCACGAGGCGAATGGACTCGATTTGATTGGTTTGCACTGAGTCGAACTCAAGGAATTCCGGGAATGGATTCACTTTGACGAGAGAGTATTGCTCCCAGTCGAGCTCGAATGGTTCGTCGAAATAGTCGAAGGCTCCGAAGATGACTCCTTGGATGCCGCGAGCCTGCAAAACGCGGTTGAGCGACTTCGAGTCTTTGTACTCATGGCCCAGCCAGAAGGTGTCGAGCTTGTAGCCGAGTTCGGTAGCGCGTTCCTTTGCTCCGGCGAGAAGGTCGCGATGCACGTGGTGCTCGCTGACGCCCTTGGGGTCGCGAACGTTTATGATCCAGGCGATAACTTGTTCGCTCGGTCGGTTTTTAGTGGCTTGGCGGTAGGCGACGAGGGCGGATAGTGCCGGGTCGGGGCGGTAGCCCATTTCGTCCGCTAGCTTCTGAATACGTTCCCGCGTGCTTTTAGGCAGGCTAGGGTGATTACGTAGAGCCAGGGATACGGTTGTTTGGTGGACGCCGGCGACTTTCGCCACGTCCTTCATCAGTACGCGGGGTTTGTCCATGAGGGGTGATGTGATGAGTTTAGTTTTGGAGTGATGTTCTAGGTCGCTCTTGTGAAAGAGCTGACTCTTAAGAGAGAGTATGCGAAAGGAGCAAAGTGCAAGTCGTTGGAATTGCTAGTTGAGCTCTTGCTATAGAATGCCCTGTTTAAAGGAGATCTTGCGGAATGCTCTTGAGAATCCTTTCCTCAGCAGGGGTGGGCTAAGCTGTCTCTTGGCTTTTCTTGAAGTATGAGATCAAACCTTTCCACCAGAGGCCTACGATCCATTTGAAGTCCTCGAGCATCAAGTAGACGCAGGGAACGAGGAAGAGAGTGATGAATGTGGCGAAGGCGACCCCGAACGCTAGCGAAGTGGCCATAGGGATGAGGAACTGAGCTTGCAGGCTGGTTTCGTGGAGAATGGGGACGAGTCCCACGAAGGTCGTGACCGAAGTCAGCAAAATTGCGCGGAAGCGTTGCATGCCTCCGATTCGGACGGCGTCGATCAAGCTGTGCCCGCTTTCGCGTAGGCGGTTGATGCGTTCGACGAGTACGAGTGAGTCGTTCACTACAACTCCGGCCATCGCGATCATGCCGATGAAGGATAGCAGGCTGAGCTCTTGAAAGCCGTAGAGATGTCCGACAATCGCTCCGGCTACTCCGAAGGGGATGACTGAAATGACGATGATTGGCTGGAGGTAGCTTCTGAAGGGGATGGCCAGCAGCATGTAGATTAGTGTGAGCACGAGTACGGAGCCGCCGATCAGTACGGGGGTGGACTCGGCGAAGTCCTTTGCTTCGCCCCCCATGGCCGGGGTCACGCTCGGGTAGCGTTGCAAGATCTTGGGGAGGATCTCGACGTATACTTTCTGACGGATCTCCTCTGTCGTGATGGCTGTTTTGTCCGCTTCGGCCTGGATACGGACTATACGTTTGCGGTCTAACCGGGAGATGGAGGGATAGCCGATGCCCATTTCGATGTCGGCCACTTCATACATGGGGATACGGGCCCCGGTGGGGGCCACGATGCGCATGTTTTCCAGGTCGCCGAGGGATTGGCGTTGTTCGCGTGGATAGCGAACCATGATTTTTACGTCCTCCTTGTCTCGCTGGACGCGTTGAACTTCCGCTCCGTAAAAGGCGTTGCGAACTTGGCGGCCCAGGTCGGAAGCGTTGATTCCGAGGGCGCGGGCGTTGTCTTTGAGGCGGATCTTGAGTTCGCGTTTTCCTTCGGAATAGGTGTCGCGGATATCGTGGAGCCCGCTGATATTGCGGAGCTCTTCCTGGATTTCGACGGAGGCGGCCTTGAGTTTGTCGAAGTCGCGTCCGGTTAATTGGATGTCGACGGGAAGGCCTACTGGGCCGGCGGCGTTGGCTTGGAAGTTTAGGCGTTTGGCTCCGGGGATGTTGCCGACTTTTTGTCTCCACCGTTCAACTACGTCATTGGCGTTCGAGTCGGTCAGCTCGCTTTTCGCGAGTTCGAGAATGATCTGGCCGACGTTTCCGCCGGACGCTCCGCCACCGGAAGGATCGCCGGGAGCCGAGGCGGCCCCGAGCATGACGAGCTTGTTCTTCACCGGATCGATTTTGCCTGAGGCGGAGTCTTCCTGGCGAATTTCTTCGAGGGCGGATTCTATGCGGTCCATCGCCTTTTGCGTTTCGGCCACGGGAGTGCCTTCGATCATGGTCAGGCTAGTGAAGATGTAGTCCGAGGGTACGCTTGGGAAGAAGACAAAGCGCATGAGTCCCGAGACGGGTAGCGAGATCGCGATGGCGAAAAAGATGCCGAAGAAAGCGAAGGTAAACCAGCGCCAGCGAATGGCTCGCTTGAGCCACTTTTGGTAGGTCTTTTGGATGAATCGCTCGAGGGCGTCGGAGATGCCTCTCTGAATACGGGAGAACCAGTTGAGCTCGTTGCGGTTGTGCTTGTCGCCCACGTTGCAGAGCGAGAGGTGGTAAGGAAGCACGAGTTTGCTTTGGACGAGCGAGAAAGCTAGGGTGGGAATGACGACCCAGGGAATGACGCCCATGAATTTGCCCGGCATGCCAGGTAACAACAAAATGGGTACGAAGGCGACCATGGTTGTGATGACCGCGAACGTTACAGGAGTGGATACGCGGTGGGTGCCTTTGATGGCGCTTTCGGTGCCGGGGCCGCTTGTCTGGAATTCGGTGAAGACGCTCTCTCCCACTACGATCGCGTCATCCACCACGATACCGAGCACTAGGATGAATGCGAAGAGGGAGATGAGGTTTACAGTGATGCCGACGAAGGGGCCGATTGCCAGGGTGGCCAAAAAGCTGACGGGGATGCCGATGGCTACGAAAAACGCTAGGGAAGGGCGCAGGAAGATGGTGAGGGAGATGAGGACGAGCACGAAACCGATAGCTCCGTTTTCCAGTAGCATGTCGATACGGCCTTTGAGGTAGAAGGACGAGTCGCTCCAAGCTTCCAGGGTGATTCCTTCGGGAACCCAAGTTTGCTGTGCGTTTTCGACGTAGGTGTAGACTTCGTCCGAGATTGTGAGCGGATTTTCGTCGCCCACTTCCCGAACGAGCACCGTGGCGGCTGGCTTGTTATTGAAGAATGAAGTCAGGTCCGTGTCTTCCAGGCCGTCGTTGATGTGAGCGACGTCCTTGAGGTACACGCGGGCACCGTCTGGCTGGGTGAGCAGCACGATGTTTTCGAAGTCGTAGGCGTTGTAGGCCTGCTCTTTAGTGCGCAGCTGGATCTCTCCGCCTTTGGCTTTGATAATTCCGCCGGGGAGGTCGAGGGAGTTTTGGCGGACAGCATTGACGACTTGGTCGAAGCTTAAGTCGTAGGAACGCAGAGCGTTTTCGGTGACTTCGATCGCGACTTCGTAGGCACGTACTCCTTCGACGGATACTTGGGAGATGCCGGATATTTCCGTGAGCTCGTCACGTACGCGTTGGGCGATCTTTTTGATTTCGATCTCGCTAGCGTCGCCATAGACTGAAACGCGAATAACGTCTTTCGGTATCAGGATTTCCTCTACGATGGGACGTTCGGTGTTGGCTGGGAAACTTGGGATTGCATCGACGCGGGTCTTGATGTCGTCCTTGAGTTTGGAGATGGAGTAGCCCTTGTTTACTGTGACGGTCACCGAGCCGTATCCTTCGGACGCGGTAGAGTTGATCTCCTTGATGCCGTTGACGCCTTGCAGGGCTTCTTCGATACGAATGACGACGAGTTCTTCGACCTCTTCTGGAGCGGCTCCGAGAAACGGCACGCGTACCGAAACCATGTCGAGGGAGAATTCCGGGAAGAGCTCGGTCTTGGCAGTGAAGGTGGAACCGATTCCTCCGATGACGAGTATGAGCATCAGCAGATTTGCTGCGACTCCGTTTTTGGTGAACCAAGCGATCATGGCGAGTGGTTGTCTGGTTCTCTAGTTTGCGGATTCCTCGTCGGGCAGAATGACTTCCATACCGTTGACGACGTATTGGAGAGGTGTGAGGCAGACCTTTTCGCCGGGTGAGAGTTGCCCTTGGATAACAGTTATCTCGGTGGTCTTTTGGATGGGAGTGACGGGGCGGATTTCGAGGGTGCTGTCGTCTCGTATGATGAAGAGGGTGTCGTTTTCGCGCAGGGCGCGACGTGGAATGACGTAAGCGTCTTGGAGCTTCGCACCGTCGATTTCGGCGGTGACGAAGGATCCCACTTTAAGGGGCGGGCGTTCGCCAGATGGGTCTTTGCCGTAGGGGTCGTCGACTTGTGCGACTATGTAGAGAAGGCGGGACATCGGATCGACGGCGCCTTCGGAGCGGTCGATCGTACCACGCCAGCTGTATTCTTCTCCCCCGTAGATGGACTTTATGGTTACGCCAGGGCGCGTTCCGCTCTCGGAGCCGTCGCTGTAGGTTTCGGGAACTCTTACGAGTTGGGTGTCTTGCAGCGATAGGCCTAGTCGGATTTCTGCGGTATCCACAGAGTAGATACTCGCGATTTGGCTTTGGCGGGCGTTGGCGTATTGGCCGACGTCGACGAATTTTCTTTGTACCCGGCCGTTGTAGGGGGCTTTTACGACTGTTCTCGAAAAGTCGCGTTCGGCTGATGCTACGGCGGCTTGGGCGGCTTCGAGATTGCTTTTGGCTCTGGCGAGTTGCGGTTTGCGTAGGACGAGGTCGGTGGGCGTTTCTCCGTTGCTGAGGGCTTTCCAGTCTTCTTGAGCTTGTGCGGAGGTGGCGAGTTCTTGTTGGTAGGCTAGGTTTGCGTCGGCGTAGCGGCTCCTGGCGGAAGCCAAATTGGCGATGTAGTCAGTATCGTCGATGGTAGCGAGGATATCGCCTTTTTTGAAGAATCCGCCGGCGTAGAGGGCGGGGGAAATTGATTCGATTCGGCCTGACACTTCCGCGAACAAGGTGGTCTGGGTGCGAGGTTCGACGGTGCCTTGGCTTTCGACGGAGATCGTGTGAGTGGTTGGCTGTACGACGAGGACGTCGACTGCGGGAAGGATCTTTTCGGCCGGTAGTGTTTCGGGCGGCTTTTTAAGGGCGATGGCGAGGCCGAACACGGCGCCAGATGCGATCACGAGCATGAGAATGGCGGGGACGACGTGCAGGAATAGCCATTTGGCAACGGAGGGGCGGTTTAGGTCTTGGTCCATTGTGTGTGTCTTTGGAAATTAGAGATCTCCGCCTAGGGCGATGTGGAGCGAGATTCGGTTTTGAAGGCGTTGGTTGCGGATGGAGAGAAGCTGGCTTTGCGCTTCGAAGGAGCGTCGCTCGGCGTCGAGCGCGGCGGTGATGTCTACAAGGCCGCGGGCATAGAGCTTCCAGGCTTGCTCTTCGGCGAGCTGGTTTTCATTGGAGGCGATTTCGGTTTGTTGCTCTAGGTCGAGCAGGTCCTTTTCGGCGCGGAGCGAGGTCTCTACCTCTCGGAATGCGGAAATGACGGTGTCTTTGTATCGGGCGAGTTGTGACAGCTGGCTGGCTTTTAGTTGGTCGCGTTGTCCTTTGAGGCGACCGCCTTGGAAGAGGGCGATGGTGAGGTCTCCGGCGATGGACCAGACGTTGAAGTCGCTGTCGAGGAGATCGGAAAAATCGTTTGAAAGCGTGCCGTCCGATCCGGTGAGCACGAGGCTGGGAAGCCAGTTTTTGGAGGCGGATTTCTCGAGGGCGAGCGCTGCGAGGAGTCGATTTTGTTGGGCGAGCACGTCGGGCCTACGTTCGATGAGCTCGGAGGGCAGACCGGCGTTTGGCGTTTCGGGAAGGCTTGGCAGCGTTTCAGAGGTTTGCAGTTCGGCGGATGGGTAGCGTCCCAGCAGCGTCTCTAGCTGTCGAACACTGGTATCCATCTGGCTGCGACGAGCGATGGCGGAGGCTCGGGTTGACGAGGCTTGGGCTCGGGTTAGGCGTAGGTCGAAGGCGTCAGTCAGTCCGCGCGAATAGCGGCTTTCGAGGACTTCGAGTTTTGAGTCGAAGGCCTTGGCGCTTGCGTCGGCTAGTTCGAACTGGCTCTTCGATTCGATGACATTGAACCAGGCTCGAGCGACTTGAGATGAGAGGGATAATTGGAAGGACTGGTAGTCGTTTTCGCTTGCTCGGTACTGGGACTTGGCTGCGAGGTGTTCTTCGGCCAGGCGGTTCCAGATATCGACTTCCCACCGGGTGCTTAAGCTCAGAGCATGGCTCTCGCTATCGACGGTTATAGGTGGATCGAAGCTGAACAAGCTTTGGCTATCGGAGGAGCGAAGTCCGGCTCCGACGCTTGGGAGGCGGTTGGCTCCGCTGATTCGGGCGGCCGCTTCGGCGGCCCTGACGTTTTGGTAGGCGCTTTCTAGGCCGAAGTTGTTCTCCTGCGCTTCGATGACGAGCTGGCTCAGTTTGGAGGAGCCGAAGGTAGCGACCCAATCCTGGCTAGCGTAGGTGCCGGAGCTTTCGCTCCAGCTTTGCGGAACGGGGACGTCATCAAGCGAGGTTTCAGTGGATACCTCGGTTGTTCTGCAGCTGGAAAGGAGAAAGGCGATGGCAGCGCTCAGACCAATTCTAAGGCTCGATTTCATAGATCGGAGAGTTCGTTGGAATTACGGACGGGTGGCGGCGACGACTGCCTCTATTCCGCCTGTGACGAAGTTAATGAGGTGGTCTGCATCAGGAAAATTGATACGCATGTGGCCGTTGTCCGCTTTTTGGCGGTGGTGCATGACCCCACTGATGGAGCTGCCGAGGAAGGCGAAGCAATGGTCGACGAGCTCCTCTGGGTGGTCAGACATCGATCTGCCAAACTCGTAGCGGAAGGTTTTTATGAGTTTTCCGAGTACGTCTTTGTAGAGGATGGAGGTGAACTGCGTCTCTTCGGACATGCCTCGTCCCATGGCTCGCATGAAGGATTTTCTGTTTGTGCCGCGACTGAAGGAATTGACCAGTGGACGAATCAGAATCTCGACGAGGCTTCTTACTTCGAGTGGGGTTCCGTTCGCTTCTTGTAGAGCCGCCTCTAGCAGCTCGAAGCGCTCTTGGTTTATGGGCTCGATCCGGTGGCGGATCATGGCGAGGAACAGTTCTTCCTTGGATCCGAAATGATAGTTAATGGAAGCGACATTGGTGCCTGCCCGTGTGGTGATGTCCCGTACGGAGGCTCCATGAAATCCGCGGTCGGCAAACTCCCGTTCCGCAGCCTCAATTAACTTGATCTGGGTTTTGTTCATCCGTTTGCTCAAAAAAATCAAACGTTTGTTTAAAAGCGAGCAAGGCAATTCACTTCCAAATTCGAAATTTCGGGCCCGTGAAGGAGAAAGCGTTCTATATATTAGAATAATTGAAATGTTAGAATTCGCTTTCGTGTTCCAAGCGTTCCTTGAGCGGGATAGGCAGGGGAATTGGCGCGGCATTTGCAAACGCTGCCGCCTTGACGCATAGAAAATCAACCCAGACAGCTTCGTTAGCCAGATATGCCACTTCGGCCTGACTTCTCACAACAATCAAAACTTAAGCGCCAGACTGCGAAGTCTGGGCTTCTCGGTGTCGTCGTTTTTGGCCTGGCGGGGTGCGTGAGTACGCCACCTTCGAAATTAGGTGAACTCGATGCGGAGGTCCCTACGGAATGGTCGTCGAGATCTGAGCAGCAGGTTGCTTTCGAGGCTTCGTCGTGGATGAAAGACTTTGAGGATCCGAAGCTCGAATCGATTTTGGCCGAAGCGATGGAGTACAACTACGACCTCAAGCGTGCGGGGGCCCGGTTGGATGCGGCACTTGCGGGAACGCGGTTCAATCGATCTGAACTGTACCCGAGTGTTATCCTCAGCGGAAATGGGTCGGAGTCGCGTCGCAGCAGCGCGTCCGGGATCAATCAGACTCCGACTAACAAGTCCTACGGTCTTAATGCGCGTATGACCTGGGAGATCGATTTGTGGGGTAAGGTCCGAAATGGATACAAGGGTGATCTCGCTGACGGGGAAGCTGCGGTGGCGGACTACGAGGCGGCGAGGCTCTCGATCGCAGCCCAAGTTGCCAAGGCGTGGTATTCCGCGATCGAAGCGAATCAGCAGTACGAATTGGAGGTGAGGACATTGGAAGCGCTCACCGAGAGTTCGCGGATCATCGAGGAAAACTTTGCAAATGGAATTGCTCGGGCTCTAGACGTTAGACTGATCCGAGCCAATGTTGCCTCTAGCCGGAGCGCCTTGGAGAATCGTCGCCGGAATCGTGATGCGTCGATACGCAGCTTGGAGGTTCTGCTGGGTCGCTATCCGAAGAAGGAGATCGATGTTGTATCCGAATTTCCTGACTTGAAGGCGTCGATTCCGGTGGGGTTGCCTTCGGAGCTGCTATTGCGCCGGCCTGATATCGTAGCTGCGGAGCGAAGATTGGCAGCTGCGGAACAGCGGAAATTTGAGAAGAGCAAGGCTCGGCTTCCGAATGTGAATCTTTCGTTGAGTCGCGGGACCAGCGCGAAGGATTTTCAAGATATCTTCGAATTGATGGACAATCGAATTTGGTCGAAGTCTTTGAGCGTCGCCCAAACTGTGTTTCGCGGAGGGAGGTTGAAGGCTGACTACCAGAGAGCGATTGCGACTTACGAACAGAATGTCGCCAACTATTCCGATACTGTATTGACCGCCTTCCGAGAGGTGGAGAACGCGCTTTCAAACCAGGACTCCTTTGCTGTCGATTACGAGGCGCTTAAGGTTGCCGCTTCGGAATCGATAGAGGCGGAGAAGCTCGCTTGGGAGGAGTATTCCAGCGGTTTGACTGGAATAACCACGGTGCTCGATTCCGTTCGTCGCGCTATCAATTCCCAGCGTGCTTTTATTCTTGTCGCGAATCGACGAATACAGAGCCGAATCGACTTGTACCTCGCACTTGGGGGCGGGTTTGAGACCGAGAGCTGATTACTAATTTCTACTATTGCACCATCTGACCACTGACACGCTTTTGCCATGAGACGCACCCTTCAATTTGTACTTCCCGTCGTAATAGCCCTCGTTTTCGGGGGGATCATTTTTTGGATTTTCGCCAACAAGGAGGAGCCGCAGCGACGACGTTTTTCTCCGCCGAGTCCCGAGGTCGTGGTGCGCTCCATGGTTCCTGAGGATTTTCAGGTGACGTTGCGTTCTCAAGGATCGGTCAAGGCAAGGACTGAGAGCACGCTGATTCCTGAAGTCCGTGGACGGATCGTAAAGGTGTCTCCGAATTTTCAGGACGGAGCGTTTTTTGAGGAAGGCGAGGTGTTGCTGGAGATAGACGACAGGGACTACCATTCGGAGCTAAGGGTAGCGGAGGCTTCTTTGGCTCAAACTGAGCTTGCCCTCCATCAGGAAGAGGCGCGCTACGAACAGGCTCGCCGCGACTGGGAGCGTCTCAATCCTGGAGTGCAGGCGACAGAGTTGACTTTGCGCGAGCCACAGATTCGTCAGGCGCGTGCTGCGGTGGCTTCTTCTCAAGCTCGTGTGGAGACTGCGAAACTTAACCTGGAGCGTACCAAGGTGAAAGCGCCTTACGCGGGAAGAATTTTGACCAAGAGTGTGGATGTAGGACAGTTTGTTTCGACCGGAAATCAATTGGCTAAGATCTATGCGGTCGACTACGCGGAAGTGCGTTTGCCTTTAACGGCTTCGCAGGCTGATTATCTGTCGCTGCCTTCGATCTATCGCGGATCAAATCCTTCGATCGAAAATGGTCCGAAGGTTGAGCTTTTATCTACCGTTGGCGGCAAGACGCATACCTGGGAAGGTCGTATCGTTCGATCCGAAGGAGCGGTGGACGAGCGGACGCGGCAGATCTTCGTGGTCGCCCAAGTTGAGGATCCTTACGGCGAGACGGTACACGGCCGCCCGCCGTTGAAAGTCGGGACCTTCGTGCAAGCAGCGATCGAGGGCAGGACTTTGAAGGATGTGTTTGTGGTTCCACGCAACATGTTCCGCGAAAATAGCTATGTGCTTTTAGTTGATGGCGAGAGCTATCTGGAGCGTAAGAAGGTCGATGTCGTTTGGGAGAATGATAAGAGCATCATCGTCAATGGCGGCCTTTCTGCGGGGGATTTACTTTGCATGACAGACGTGCCTTACGCCTTGGAAGGTTGGCAGGTCGCTCAGAAGATGGAAGAGGTTAAGGGAAGTCCTGACGCGATGGTCGCTGAAGCTGAGGAGCCTAAGAAACGACGTCGCCCAAGTTCCGGTGGCGGAGGGGGACCAACTGCTTATTTCGACCAGATTCTTGAGAAGTTCGGAGACAGGATGCCAGCAGACCTGAAGGATGAGTTGGTTGCTCTGAAGGCGAACATGGACTTTTCTAAAATGCGTCCGCTTATGGGGAAAATCTCTGAATGGGCGGAGGCTAATGGAGAGGAAATGCCGCCAAGAAGCGGTGGTGGACGTCCTCGTAGCTAGTGTGTGAACCCATAAATCGGATACTAAGATGAACGGATTGATTGCCTGGTTTACCAAGAATAGCGTTGCGGCGAACATCTTGATGGTCGCGATTTTGTCGGTCGGGATTTATACGCTTTTCAACAAGATCATTTTGCAGGAGTTCCCGGACTATCCGTCCCGCTCTATCACGGTGACGGTCCCGTATCCGGGATCGACTCCGCGAGAAGTAGAGCAAGCGATCATCACGCGTCTTGAGGAGGAGCTCTACGATGTAGACGGCATTAAGGAAATGACCAGTCGGGCGACTTCTAGCTCTGGCACGGTTACGCTTGAAATCGAGGAAGGCTACAGCTTGGCGGAAGCTCAGGATACGATTAAGAATCGGGTGGATTCGATTCGAACCTTTCCGGTGGAGGCGGAGCGTCCGCGTGTGGCTATGCCTGAATGGCGCGAGCGGGTTATAACGATTGTTATCTCGGGCGATCTAAGTGAGCTGGAGTTGAAGCGACTCGGCGAGCAGGTTCGAGATGAAGTTACGAATATTGATGGCATCTCTATCGCTTCTCTCAAAGCGGTTCGGCCTTATGAGATTTCGGTAGAAGTATCCGAAGAGACACTACGCCAGTATGGACTGTCTTTTAATGACCTTAGCTCGGCTATCCGAAATCACTCTTTAGATCTGTCGGCGGGACGTATCAAGTCGTCGAGCGGGGACATCATGTTGCGCACATCGCAACAGGCCTACACTCGAGAGGAGTTTGAAGAAATCGTAGTGTTTACGCGCCCAGACGGGACTCGCATTACGGTTGGTGAGCTGGCTCGAGTGAGCGATGGTTTCGACGAAACACCGATCAATCCTCGCTTTAACGGGCAGCGTTCGGTAGCGGTGGATGTCTATCGGGTAGGGCAGCAGAACATAATCGAACTCGGTGGTGAGGTGAAGGCTTACCTAGATCGAAAGCGCGAGCAGCTGCCGGCGGGGATCACTCTTGACTATTGGCAAGACGACTCGGAGCGAATCGTGGAGCGTCTCAGTATGCTGAAGGGGAGCGCTATTTTTGGATACGTTTTGGTGGTCATGGTTCTTTCTTTGTTTTTGCGACCTTCGCTTGCGTTCTGGGTTTCTCTGGGGATTCCAATCGCGTTTTGCGGGGCCTTCTTCCTGATGCCTGTTGTCGGCGTCTCGCTTAACATTATTACGGTTTTCGCTTTCATCTTGGCCCTCGGTATCGTGGTGGATGATGCGATTGTCACTGGGGAGAATGTTTACCAGCGGATGCAGTCTGGAGAGGATTCGCTGACGGCTTCGATTAAGGGGACGCAAGAGGTCGCGGTACCGGTTGTTTTTGGTGTTCTGACCACGATGGTGGCCTTTTATCCGCTCGTGGAGATGACTGGCTTCCGCGGGAACTTCTTTAAGCAGATCCCGTTTGTGATCATTCCTGTTCTTTTGTTTTCGTTGGTTGAGTCGAAGCTGATTTTGCCTGCTCACTTGAAGCACTGTCGCCCGATCAACAACGCGAACACGTCCAAGAAGTCGATCATCACTCGTGTGCAACGTAGGATTGCGAACGGCTTAGAGTACGGTATCGAGAAGTACTATCGTCCTTCGCTGGAACTAGTGCTACGCTACCGTTACGCGGTGTTGATGGTGTTCATCGGGGTGCTCGGAATTTTCATCGCCCGTTATATGGCGGGACAGATTTCATACTCCACCTTCCCTCGGCTGCCGCGAGGAATTATAACAACGAATGTATTCATGCCCGTGGGTACGGCATTCGAATCGACTCAGGTGGTTGTAGACAAGGTTGAGAACGCGGCTTTGGCCTTGAAGGAGGACCTCAAGGAAGAACATGGAGTAGACATCTTGAAGAACATTTTTGCGACAGCGGGTGGCCGTCCGTTTAGTAGCTGGCGCACTTCGGCTGGTATCGCGGAAGAGGGTGAGATCGTAATCGAGTTGGCGTCTTCGCAGGAGACTGGAGTGGACATCGGTGTGCGGGAATTGACCATGAGGCTGAGGCAGATGGTTGGCCCGGTTCCAGAGGCGGAGTCGATGAGCTTCTCGTTCTCTTTTGGTGGTGGTGGCGCTGTGAATGTACAGCTCGAAGGACCGCGAATCGAAGAGCTGGTCGAGGCGTCAAAGGAGTTGCAGCGAAAGTTGGCGACTTATGAAGGGCTCTACGATATCGAGGATTCCTTTCAGCGAGCGACGGAGGAGCTTGAGCTCGAGCTCAAGCCGCAGGCTGTGCATCTAGGAGTGACCTCTCGTCAGTTAGCCTCGCAAGTACGCCAGGCGTTTTACGGGATCGAGGCGCAGCGTATCCAAAGGGGAAGGGACGATATTCGCGTGATGGTGCGGTATCCAGAAGCTCAACGCAAAAGCGTGGCGGCCTTGCACAGCATGAAGATACGAACCCCGAGCGGTGCAGAGGTGCCGTTTGAGGAGGTCGCTCAAGTTGTCCCTGGAAAGAGCTTGCCATCGATTCAGCGCTTTAATCGAAATCGGATCATCCGGGTGACGGCTGATGGAGATGAGAACCAGACCGACGAGGAAGCGATCCAAGCTGATCTCGAGTTAAACTTTTTGCCGCAGCTCGTGAGCAAATATTCGGGGATGGAATACACGCTCCAGGGCAATGCAGCTCGTACGCGAGACAATAATGCGGAGTTGATGCGGGGCATCTATCTCGTGCTAATCATTATCTATGTCCTGCTGGCGATTCCGTTTAAGAGCTATGTGCAGCCGTTCATCGTTATGACCGCTATCCCCTTTGGGGTGGCAGGCGCTTTGGTGGGGCACGATCTGATGAGCTTTGTCTATGACGATATATTGAATCGTGCCGTTAATCCGGTGGTGAATGTCACCATGATGTCGATACTGGGGATGCTTGCCCTGTCGGGAGTCGTGGTGAACGACAGTCTGGTGATGGTCGATTTCATCAACAAACGCCGCAAGGAAGGCATGGGCTTGCCGGAGGCTGTTCGTTTGGCGGGGGTTAAGCGTTTCCGACCGATCTTGCTTACTTCTCTGACGACGTTCGCAGGTCTCCTGCCGATCATGTTTGAAAGCTCACGCAGCGCTTTGTTTCTAATCCCGATGGCGATCTCTCTCGGCTGGGGAATCTTGTTCGCGACCTTTATCACCCTGTATTTCGTGCCACTGACAAACCTTGTGGTGAATGACATTGGGAACTTCTTCCGTTGGGTTTACGGCAAGAAGCAAGTGAGGAGCGACCTTCCGGAAGAGGCGGAGGTTTTAGCCAAGGCAGAGTAGTTGCGTGCGGGCTCGACGGAGGACCGCTGGTTTTAGCTTACTTTCTCAAAGTCTAGACGGGAGCAGGCTAGTCTGATGAAGGCCTTGATGTGTACGTTTGAAATCCAGTCGAGTTTGATCATCTCGCTGATGACGCGAAGGATGTCCTCGGTCCAGCCGACATCGTGCACGGGAATCGAATATTCCGAAAGGTCATCTCTGTTGACGAAGACGTAGGAGTGCTTGTTTGCGTAGACGTATTGCTGGTCTCGCTGGTCGGCTGAGAGAGGGGGTGACTCGGGGCGTTCGTCTTTGAGCAGGTGCATCAATCTCTGGGACGCGTGCCTATCTAGTCCTAGCAAGGATAGTACTCCGAAGCGCTGCAGGTGGTCTAGTTGTTCGAAACCTTGTTCGTAGTCTAGATATCTGCTTTGGCTCAAGGCGCAGCGTTTTGCGGCTTGTTTTATGTTGAGACCTAAATTCTGGCGGACGGATCGGAGATGTTCGTGGAACACGTTTTGTCGGTTTTTAGAAGTGATATAAAGCGCGACAAGTGGATTAGATGAATGGTCCTGTCAGACCGATGACCGGTTTAGATTCGTGCTCCGGATAACGGTTCCACGTTTGAAACTGCAAGCTGTCATCCGTATTTTTAGGGAGGACAGAAGTCTTCTGGGCGTGTGCTTTTTTCTAGAGTTCCAGCTCTTTGATCCACTCAAGGCAGCGATCTGGCCAGGTGGATAGTCTGCCGCCGTGGCTGATGGCGAGCGAGAAACCGTGTCCGCCGTACGGATACAGATGCATTTCCGTCTCAACGCCGTGTTTGAGGCAGGCCTGGTAGAACGCGATGCTGTTTTCGACAGGCACTGACTCGTCGTCGGAGGAGTGGATTAGCAAGGTTGGGGGCGTACTGGGGGAAACCTGCGTTTCGTTGGAATAGCGTTCGAGGAGCTCGTCGCTGGGAGAATTTCCCAGCAGATTCGATCGGGAACCCGAGTGAGCGAAGCTCTCACGCATGCTGATCACCGGATAGAGCAATATCATGAAATCCGGGCGGGAGCTATGGCGTTCGATCGGGTCAGCGGCCTCTGGCTCGCCTGCATCGAAACTTGTGCCAAGGGTGGAGGCGAGATGGCCTCCTGCTGAAAAGCCCATGATGCCAATTTTGTCGGAGTCGTAGCCCCATGCCTCGGCGTTGTGGCGGGCGATGCGCAAGGCGCGTTTTGCGTCGAGCAAGGGGCTGAGGTGGGGTGTTTGGTTGCTTTCGTCGTCTGGCAAGCGGGACTTGAGGATAATGGCGGCGATGCCTTGGCCGTTTAGCCTGCTGGCGACGTCGATGCCTTCCCAGTCGTAGGAAAGTCCTCGGTAGCCTCCGCCCGGACAGATGACGACGGCGTGCCCGGTAGCGTTGCCTTTGGCGGGGAGTCGGACTTCGATCGTTGGTGTAGTGACCTGGCGGATAAAGATACGCCTATCGTTTGATTCGATGATTTCCTGATGGGAGGAATCCTGATGGTTGGGAGGAGTTCCTTCGTAGAGAGGAAGTGTGATCGGATTGTCGAGGACTCCGGCTAGAGCGGTCATAGGTAGAATGATGAAGAGGGCGAGAAATCGGGACATAGTAGGTGCGTAAAACGCCGTGGAGGAAAGCGCAATCCTTGCTGAGTTCCAGTGTTTCGGAGTAGGTCTAATTGTAGCCGAAAGATCCGGAATCGGCTTTCGCTCGTAGCTCGCGGTACTCCCGAAGCTTGTCTTCGATGCCGAGCTTTTGGGCTTTGGCAGCGGCTTTGATGTATTTGTCCGCAGGTATGCCGGTCACTTCTTCAATCGTCTGACGAATCAATGGACGTGCTTCCTGACGTTTTTTCACGCTTGTGATGTTTGTGCGTAGGGCCTCGAGAAACTTGTCGCCATAACGCAAATACACGTCGAGCAGTACGAGGCGGGCGCCGTCGGCATTGTCGAAGTTGATCCAAATCTTGCCGTCCTTCTTCGAGGCCTGGCCCTCGCGTTTCTCATCTTCGTGCCAATTTAGGAGGTCAAGGTCCTTGCCGAGGGTGTTCTTGGAGTTGCCGAACTGTTGGGTGATGTAGAGGTCGTATACCTCTTCCAATCCTTCGAGCTCGACGGTGACGATGTCGGTGATGAAGCGAGCCATCATCGGGTCGAACCATTTGCGGTCTCGGAACTTGGATCCCCGGTCGGCGATGTAGTTTTGCAGCTCCCAGGAATAGGCCTGGCGGAAACGTACGTTGCGGCGGGCGATCCAGGTGAAGGGGTCGTAGAGGTGGCTGAAGTTCTGGTAGATCTGGCGCTGCAACTTTTTGATCTGCTCCTGGGCGTCTTCTTGGCTGCGTACGATGATCGGGTAGGAAACGTCTACTTCCTTGAAGGCTTCGGGGCGTATGTCTCCGGGCAGGCCGACGTCTATGATGTGGAAGCCTTCGTTGGTTTGAAGGTTCAAGCCTTGCCATTTTTCCGGATAAAAAAAGTAGGGCTGCCCGTCTTTGCCGTAGCGCTTGTGCACGACTTCCCAGTGTGTGAGGACGCGGCTGTGCCAGCTTAGGCTGTCCGGGTCCCATTTCATGTGTCGGGCGTATTTGTTGTCGGGCAAGGTGCCTCTCAGCTTGTCGACTTCCCAGATGACGATTTCCTTGATTTTGAAGAACGGTTCGGCTCGCAGGCGTCGGAGGATGGCTCGTTCTCGCGTGAGCCATTGGCTGCGGTCCATTTTGAAATTCTTGAAACCGAATCCCTTCGCGACTTCGGCGATGGCGCTTTCTTTGAGTTCGCCGATCTTGAGGTGGTAGTCCATGTGGCGGGACTCGTAGTCGAGCAAGAGGTTGTGCAAGCCGCCCATGATCTGAGGCAGCGTGTAGTGGACCTCTTTGACGACTTCGTTGCTCTTGGTGTATTTCTCTCCCGTGAGGCCGTCGATGACTTCGATATCGCCGCCGTAGCGAGTGTAGCCTTCGAGTAGGAAAAAGAACTCCTCTTCATCTTGGCCGGCGTCTTCGACGAAGTTGGTTTGGGCGTTGGCTATGGACGCGATAAGGACAAAGGCCGACAGGAGGATGCGGCGAAGCGATACGGGGAGAGGTTTAGGCATACTCAAACTACGGTAGGGTGGAAACCGCAAAGTTGTCAGCCTTTGGTGTTTAAGTAATGCTTCGATAAGTACGCCGGTGTTTAATGTTTCAGTTTACGGATAGCCTGAAGTCGACGGGGCGAGTTTCTTCTTAATTGGGGACGGCACGATTTTGCGGCCTGTTTAGGCAGCGGAATTTGAGCTTCGTATTCTAGGATTTGAGATTGGTGGTATTTGTTGGTGTTTTCCTGTGAATAGAGTGTTCGAATGTCGGAGTTCGCGGAAAAGCCGGATCTGTTGGCTAAAGAAGATTCCAGCGCTGATCGATTGGAGTGTGCCTTGGAATTTCTTAGCTCGTTCGAAGCCATGATGTTATGGCCCGATTGGGGGTGAATGTTGGGCTTGTCTTTGAGGGAATCTTACGAGGTGGATTGGAGCACTCGCTGAGAAAACGGTCGGTCGCTTCGGGCAAAAGAACATGGGGCGCCGAACAAAGGATCACATTGCTCGCTGTGGATGCTTTTTCTATGATGCGTACGAACTAGTCGCACAGGAGCGATCCCATAACGCTTCTGTATCCCGATTAAACTACAAATAGAAACTGCCCCGTAAACCCGATGCCCCACCATGACCTGCTAGGTCAGTATTGCACCTGACTCTCGCTAACTTTTGTTAGCCTTTTCAATTGAGGACTCAATTCTAGGGACGCCTGCAAATGGCTTCCTGATGATCTGTTGTTGCCCGATTGTTGAGGAGTAGTTGGAAACTGATTACGATTAGGTTCATGACTGCGGATTAATCGCGTGGTGGTTTCGCAACTGAAACACATATATGGAATCAAAAATCGCTGCACGTTTGTCGCAAACAGTCCCGGGACTGGCGACGCTAATTGGTGTTGCATCAATTGGCACACCGTTCGTTCTTGCTCAAGATGTAGAGGACGACGAGGTCTATGAGTTGTCTCCGTTTACGGTAGATGCGTCGGAGGATACCGGATACAGAGCGACGTCGACTCTAGCGGGTACTCGCTTGAAATCGAGTCTTAAGGATGTCGGCTCGTCGATATCAGTTATGACCGGTGAGTTCCTGTCTGATACTGGGTCGAACAATGCTGAAGACCTGTTGGTCTACGCTCCGAGCACGGAAGTCGCTGGACAAGGCGGTAATTTCTTGGGTGAGGGCAGTGGTCCGAATCTCGATCCGACAATCAGGCGCGAGCCAGTATCCAATACGCGAGTACGTGGTCTTTCGGCCGCTGACAATACTCGAAACTTCTATCTTTCGGACATTCCTTGGGACTCGTACAACGTAACGCGCATCGATTTGCAGCGAGGTCCTAATTCCATTCTTTTTGGTATCGGAAGCCCCGCGGGCATCGTAAATGCGGGCCTACAAGGGGCGTCTTTCGAGAATGAAGGGAAGGTGGGCGTAGATTTCGGCAGCTACGGTTCGCTTCGGCTGACAGGCAACTTCAATCGAGTCCTTATCGAAGACGAGCTTGCGGTTCGCGTTGCTTTGCTCAATGACGAGAGAAAGTATCGGCAGGATCCTGCTTTTCGTGACGACCAACGTGTTTTTGGCGCTCTTGACTGGAGACCTAAGTCGCTCTCGTCCGATAGCTATAACACGGAGCTGTCTGCGAACTTCGAGACGGGGGAGGTTGACTCTAACCGCCCGCGTCTAACTCCTCCTACGGATGCGATCACTCCTTGGTTTAATAGCGAACTCAACAAGGGAACCTTTGAAGGTCCTACAGCGACTCAGTTAAACAACGATTGGCTCGGCGCACCTGGCCAACGTGTCTGGGACGGCGTAGTGAACGTATTTGACCCAGATCAGCAAGGTTCATTTGTAACTTCGATTTCACGGTGGCCCAATCCCGATGCAGGCATTGATTCGTCTGTGAGTGCTGGAGATATCGTTGGTATCCAAGCTTACAATAACTACGCGACAAATGCGGGACTCTATGGTTCGTCGATCGGAGCGTTCAAGTCGAAGTCTTTGACTGATACATCGATCTTCGACTTCCGTAATCAACTGATAGAAGGCCCGAATAAGAGCGAGTTCAACGAGTTTGACTCGTACAATGTGACTTTCCGTCAAAACTTCTTCGACAACAAGTTTGGATACGAGCTTGCGTACGACAAGCAGTCTGCTGACTGGGGGTATCAAACCTTCTTGGCATCCGATGCCGCAGTGGTGACTGTTGATGTGATGGAGACTTTGATGGATGGTTCTCCAAACCCGAACGTCGGACGTCCGTTCACGATTGGAGGCGGGGGATCCGCTCAAGGTTACATCCAAAACCGCGATCGCGAAGTGATGCGAGCAACGGCCTACGGTCAGATCGACTTCACTGAAAGCGCGAATGATTCGCTCGCTCGTATTCTTGGTAAGCATGTATTCACCGCTCTCTACAGCACCAATGAGATTGATGATGTCACGAGGACTTGGTCGCCTTGGTTCTTGGGGCAAGGCTATGGACCAAACAATACAAGCGCAATCGGACAGGCGGCTCGTGACGCGATCGTCTACTCCTACCTAGGTGACAGTCTTGCGGGAGCAAGCTCCGCGGCTGGAGCTCATATCGGACGTATCCAAAACGTGATCGTACCGCAAAGCTCTACGGTTCGAGCTTGGGACAATTCTGCGAATCAGTGGGTTAACACGCCTTTGGAAATCGTGCATGCCAGTGGTATGAGCGAGATGGATCGTCCTTATCGGACGGCGTCTAAGCTAAACCGTGAGATTGATTCCTACGCTCTTGTTTGGCAGGGATACCT
Organism: Pelagicoccus mobilis; assembly: GCF_016595505.1. GTDB lineage: Bacteria > Verrucomicrobiota > Verrucomicrobiia > Opitutales > Opitutaceae > Pelagicoccus > Pelagicoccus mobilis. The sequence continues at coordinate 40,598 of NZ_JAENIL010000026.1, forward strand.
CTTCGACGGAAACTTTGTTCCAATGGTTGGATACAGGGAGGACGAAGACACGGCGACCAATGCTGGCAACCCTCCTGGTGGCTCATTGCCAGGAACGATCGACTTCAATGATCCCAATTGGGTCATTCCGTCCAGCGGTGGAAACCGAGAAAAGGGCGACTCCTTGACGACCAGCGGCGTGTTGCACATGCCGAAGTCGTTCAAGGACAAACTCGGATTCGATCTCAGCTTCCACTACAGCAAGTCCGAAAACTTCCAGCCGGATGCGAGCCGCATCGACGTGTTCGGAACCCCGGTTGCGTCTCCAAACGGTGAAACAGAAGATTATGGCTTCACTGTTTCCGCGTTCGAGGATCGCCTTATCCTGAAGGTGACGGAGTATGAGACGATTGTTCGCAACAGTACGGCTGGCGGTTCGATCGGAGGGAACTATCTGATCGGTGCGGTTGAAGCGTGGGGGCAGAAGGCCGCTATTGACGCTCTCAATGGCCGTGGATCGTTCAGCACTGTATTTGGCACGTCCAGCAGTGGAGAGGACGTGGTTTATCGTCCGGCTCGCCGTTTGGATGGTGATGACGATGTTTACACGCAAGCCGAGCTTGACGAGGCTTACGCTATCCAAAGCGCCGCGATCAATGCTTGGCTCGCTGATCCGGTGCCTGGGAATTTCCAGGATGCTTGGGCTCTGGGCGACTATGCGAATGGAGCGGGCGTTACAAACTTCGGACCGGCCGGACTTGTAGTTACTGCGGATACCATTTCCAAGGGAACGGAATTCGAGTTGATCTACAATCCTACGGAAAACCTGACCATCTCCTTTAACGCCTCCGAGACTTCAGCGAAACAGGAGAACCTCGCGGCTGGATACACTGAATGGGTGCAATCTCGCTGGGACGACTTTGCGAATACTCCGCAAGGTGACATCCGTCTCTGGGGACCAGGTCCTGACGGCGACGGTGGAGAATCCGCTCGTGGAAAGTATAGCCGTGAAACGATGGCTGGCCTCAACTTCTGGACTGCATTGCTTGGTAGCGACGTGCCGGAACTCGTGAAATGGCGCTACAACGCGGTAGTGAATTACACCTTCACTGACGGCAGGTTCGATGGTTTGAATATCGGAGGTAGCTTGCGTACCCAGGACGCACCTACGGTCGGGTTCCCCGTTATCGACGATGCGGACGGCAATCAAACCTACGATGTGCCAAATCCGTACAAGGGTGATAGCGAAACGAATGTCGATTTTTGGGTCGGCTATGAAACGTCGCTTTCAGACCGGATCGATTGGCGGGTGCAGCTGAATCTTCGCAATGCGTTTGAGAGCAGCGAGCTTTATCCGGTGACGGTTCAGCCGAATGGTTCTGCGGGTACTTTCCGCATCGGAGCTCCTACCACCTGGACGATTTCGAATACCTTCAGTTTTTAGCGTCTGATTATTTGATCGATAGCGAAGCGTCTCCGGTTCTGGGCTGGAGGCGCTTTTTCTCTTTGTTCTCTTTGAGGTGGACAGTCTGTTGAATCGTCGCTCGTTTGTCTTCGAGTGAGTTTGAGCCGGGACAGTCTAGGAAACCGCTGCGTTAAAGTGGTTCACAGCTTCGAGGAGCTGATCGGAACGCCATTTTGTGGGGAGGTAAACGCGATTTGCTGGGAGCGTGAATTGAAGGGAGACTATGACGAGTTTGCTCGTGTGGTGGGGGATTTAGACGAAATCACCAGCTTGGAAGAGGATGATCTGATGTCTCTATTGCTCAGTTCCGAAGGCCAGGTAGCTCGAAGGCAATTGATAGAGGATCTAAGGCTGCTTCAATGCGAGGGGTTGCAACCTTCCCTCGATTTGATTCCTGCCTACCCGAAGGCCGATTCAGCGGATCTTGTTCCAGTGGATGTTTATGACCTGCACGCTGATAGCGCCACGGTGCCAACAGATACGCTGCTCTGCAGCTACACGGTAGCAGCGTCGGAGGGCTTCGCGAATGACGAGGTCGAGCGGTATGTAGATGTGCCGGAGATCCGATCTGAGCTTTTGAAGCGCTACGGCGGAGAGGATGGGGCAGGATTCTGCGAGTACTTAAAAGAGCGGTTTTACGATTTGCACTATCGTCCTCTTGCGGGAGCGAAGCCTTACTCGTTTGGCTTTGGAAACATGTGGCGAATCGCAACCCAGTGTCCGGATAGTCCCGTCGCCCCTTGTATCCATAGAGCTCCTACTACTGAAGTAGGTCAAACTCCGAGACTGCTGCTAATTAGCTAGCCCAGAGTTGCGATATACTTTCTCCAATTACCGTGATTGGTGACCTCTGTTGCGTTTGAAGTAGCCCAAGCTTCGCACGAAAAGCCTTTGACGAATGTCCCGTCCGCTAGCTCGATATTTGCGATCCCGAGCGGAGAGGGGATTTGCTCGATGAACGCGGCCCATTGGGTTTTGGGCAGCTCCCAGATTTCTAGGTCGATGGAGGCCCCCGCCGAACTGTCGCGTACCATGCCCGGTTTAGGAGGGGTTGTGCCCGGGAGGGCGAACAGGCGATAGTTGGGGCTTGTCTTCTCGGCTCTGTTGAAAGTCGCTCCCAATTCAGTGAGTTGGCTGTTAAGCGGTAGGCCGGACATATGGGCGCCGCAAACGGCGATGGAGAGGGTCTCGGTCGGGAAAGGGGCGAGCTCAGGAAATACTTTTTGATCGCTCGTGCCGAGGGCGAGGTCACTGGCCACGTGGAGTTTGTTGGCTACCTGGAGTAGCTTTTCGTCGTGAAAGGCGGGGGCTATGACAGTGATGCCAAACGGGAGCTTTTTAGGAGTGAAACCAGTTGGAACTGCGACCGAAGCGAGGTCGAGCAAGTTCATGAAATTCGTATAGTATCCAAGGTTTGAATTCAGTTGGATCGGATCTGCCTCGACTTCCTCGATCTTGTAGTGCGTCCCAGCGGTGGGCGTTGCTAGAAAATCGATTTCGTCCCAGAGTGGAAGTGTGGCCTGACGGAAGGCCTGTAATTTGTAAGACGCATCGAATGCGTCGACCGCGGTCCCATCGATTCCTTTTTCGATGATGGCTTTGGTGATGGGGTGAAGCGCGTCTGGGGCTTCTTTGATCAGCTCTTGGATCGCCCAGTAGCGTTCAGCAACCCATGGTCCTTCATAGAGTAAGCGAGCGGCGCTTAGGAAAGGCGAGAAGTCGACGACCTGCTTTTTGAAGCCGAGGGACTCCAGTTGCCCGACCGCTTCGAGATAGAGGTTGAGGTAGGCTTGGTCTCCGAAGAAGTTTAGTTGTTCAGGAGAGGGTACGCCGAATGTCATCCCTTCTCGATAGGCTCGGCGAGGGCTTTCGAGTTGTACAGGAGCCTGGCGTGAATAGGCATCGCTGGGGTCGAACGCAGCTGCTGAGCGGAGCGCGGTTTGGGCGTCGCTAGCGTTGAGAGCGAAGATGGAAACGCAGTCTAGCGACTTGCAGGCTGGAACGACTCCGCTAGCACTGAGCAACCCGCGGGAAGGTTTTAGACCGACGAGATTGTTGAAGCAGGCTGGGACGCGTCCAGATCCTGCGGTATCGGTTCCGAGAGCGAAGGAAACTTGTCCGAGAGCCACGGATACGGCTGAACCAGAGCTAGAGCCGCCTGGGAGGTACTCGGGATCAAAGGCGTTTCCGGGGACTCCGTATGGTGAGCGGACGCCGACGAGGCCAGTGGCGAATTGGTCTAGATTTGTCTTACCGATGGGGATCGCTCCCGCAGCTCGAAGTTGAGCGACGACTGTTGCGTCCTTTTCTGCGAAGTATCGGTAGTCTGGGCAGGCTGCGGTGGTTGGAAGCTCGGCAACATCGATGTTGTCTTTCACTCCAAAGGGAATGCCGTAGAGGGGGAGTGTCGCTGGATCTTTTGTTTCAAGCTCTGCGGCTTGCGCTAGGAGGCGTTCCTTTGTGTCGACGGATATCCAAATCTTTGAGTCGCCAGATTCGATGCGAGAAAGGACCTCGGTAATGATGTCCGAAGGTTTGAAGGAGCCGGCCAAGTAGCCTTGGCGGAGTGTGGTGATGTCGAAGGAGAGAGTCATGTTGGGATATTTGCCCACGAAGGGCACTAAGTTTCACGAAGTTGTTTCTATGGTGTCCTTAGCGGTACTTCGTGGTCTTAGTGGGCAATTATTCTCTGATTAGCGCTAAGTTTTGACCCTTGTTGGTAGGGTTGCCTTCGGAGGTTAGGAGCGATTCCACGGTTCCGTCGCAAGACGCGGTGATGTTTATCTCCATTTTCATGGATTCGACTATGAGAAGGACATCCCCTTTCTTTACTGAGTCACCCTCCTGTACGCAAATTTTCCATACGCTTCCAGGGACGTGGCTTTGGATGGCTCGGCAGCCATCAGGAACCTCGCTTTCTTCGACGGCACCGATTGCTGCCTCGTCCGCTTCGAAGGTCGCTTGACCGGTTTCAATCCAGTGTTGGCGCTCTGCATCGAAGGCAGCTTGTTGCTTCGTCTTGAACTCTTTGATGCTCTCCTCGTTGTCGGAAAGGAACTTGTTGAACTCGGCCAAATCGAATTCGCTCTCTTCCACGCGGAGCTCGAAACGTCCGTGCACGAAGTTTTCGCGCATTTCAAGGAGCTCCTCAGCGGAGACTTCGTAGAAGCGGATTTGGTCGAAGAAGCGGAGGAGCCATGGCTTACCTTCCTTGAAATCCTTGGTCTGCTTGTAGCGGTTCCACATCTGGACCGTTCGGCCCACGAACTGGTAGCCGCCTGGGCCTTCCATTCCGTAGACACAGAGGTAGGCTCCTCCAATTCCAACTGCATTCTCGGGGGTCCAAGTTCGGGCTGGGTTGTACTTTGTAGTGACGAGGCGGTGACGTGGGTCGACTGGAGTTGCTACTGGAGCACCTAGGTACACGTCGCCCAGTCCCATGACAAGGTAGCTCGCGTTGAAGAGTATGTCCTTAACGTCTTGTATTGAGTCGAGACCGTTGATGCGTCGGATGAACTCGATGTTTGAAGGGCACCAAGGGGCGTTCTTGCGTACTGATTCGTACTTCTGGATTGCCAGCTTCGTGGCTTCATCGTCCCAGGACAGCGGAAGGTAAACAGTGCGAGTTGGTACCTTCATCTCTGTAATCGGAGGAAGGTCTTCTTCAATTCGTTTGAGTTGGTCGACTAGTTCGTCGAGGGGAAGCTGCAAGCTTTCGTAGTGAATTTGAAGAGAGCGTATGCCCGGAGTGAGTTCGAGAATGCCTGGAATGTCTGCGCTCTTGACGGCTTCCATTAGGGCGTGGGCTCGAAAACGCAGTTTGAGGTCGAGTTTCATTTCGCCGTATTCGACGAGTAGATACTTGTCTCCCGAACGACGGTAGCAAACTGATGGACGATCGAATTCTGGCTGTTCGTCATGGAACTCCAGAATCGCGTCCTCTAAGCCGAAGCTTGATGGCTGAGGCTCGGAGGCGGGTTGGTTGGTGAAGACCGTTTCTTGTTCGATCTCGAAGTGTGTCGCGCTTGTCTGGTCTACCTTTTCGAAGCGAATCGTGTCGCCAGGCTTGAGTTGCCCCATCATCCAGAGGTCGGCCTTGATGATGGTGGCCGGGCAGACAAAGCCTCCAAGGCTAGGCCCGTCTGGACCAAGGATAACCGGCATGTCTCCGGTGAAGTCTACCGTACCGATCGCGTAGGCGTTGTCGTGGAGGTTTGAAGGGTGGAGACCTGCTTCGCCGCCATCGGTACGGGCCCACTTGGGTTTGGGACCAATCAGGCGTACTCCGGTTCGTGCCGAGTTGTAGTGAACTTCCCAGTCTGTGCCGAAAAAGGTTTGAATGTCTTCGTCGGTGAAAAAGTCTGGGGCTCCGTGCGGGCCGTAAAGAACGCGGATGTTCCAGTGGTGGCTGTATTCAGGGATCACGGACGGTTGGATATTGCCGAGCTCTTGGTCAGGAGTGCTGTGGAAGTGAAGAACGTCGCCGACGGTTAGCGTTCTTCCGCAGTGGCCTCCAAATTGCCCGAGAGTGAAAGTGGATTTGCTGCCAAGATAGTCTGGCACGTCGAGCCCGCCTTGAATCGCTAGGTAGGCTCGGCATCCGTTTTCGATTACCTTTCCCGAGACAAGTTCGTCGCCGGCCTTGACCGAGACCGCTTGCCAGAAGGGGACTTCCTCTCCGTTGAGGGTCGCGTTCGTTTTGGCTCCGGTGAGGGCTATCGTTGTGGCGTGGTTGAAGACGAGCGTTGGACCTGTGACGGTGATTTCTAAGCCGGCTGCGGCTTCGTCGTTGCCAAGAATCTTGTTTCCTAAGCGGAATGCGTAGGCGTCGAAGGGGCCCGAAGGAGGTACGCCGATATCCCAGTAGCCGACGCGGCCCGGGTAGTCTTGAACAGTGGTTTGAGTGCCAGCTTCGAGGACGTCTATGGTGCTCGGGTGATAGTCGAGGCTATCGCAAAACTTGGTAGTATGCTCGGCCTTTGTGAACGTATCCGCAGCTAGGATATTCTCGAGGTATTCGAGGTTGGTTTCGATGCCTTCGACGCTGGATTGGGAGAGCTCGCTTGCGAGGTTGGCGATCGCTTCCTCGCGGTTGGAGCCTTTTGTGATGACTTTCGCTAGGAGCGGGTCGTAAAAGGCGGAGACTTCCGTGGAGGTTTCGATCCAAGAGTCTACACGAGCCGTCTGAGGGAAGGAGACCTGGGTGAGGAGGCCAGAAGAAGGCTGAAAGTCTTTGTTTGGATCTTCTGCGTAGACGCGGGCCTGAATGGCGGCTCCTTGAGGATTGATCTCCAAAGTGTCCAGATCCGGCATTTCGTGGGCGGCCTGCTTGACCATCCACTCAACGAGGTCGACTCCGGTGACTTCCTCGGTAACGCAGTGTTCAACTTGGAGGCGTGTGTTTACTTCTAGGAAATAGAACTCTGCGGCGTCTACATCGTAAACGAATTCAACGGTGCCAGCGGAGCGGTAGTTGACGGCGCTTGCCAGTCGAACCGCGGTATCCAAAAGGTTCTTACGCAGCTCTTCGGTGATCGCAGGCGCGGGCGTTTCTTCGATGACCTTCTGGTTGCGGCGTTGTACAGAGCAGTCACGTTCGCCGAGCGCAATGACTTTGCCTTCGCCATCTCCGAAGATTTGAGCTTCGATATGTCGGGCGCGTTGAACGAATTTTTCGAGGAAAATCCCGCTGTTGGCGAAGTTGTTTTCACCGAGGCGTTTTACTGATTCGTAGGCTTCGCGGAGTTCGGACTCGCTCCAGCAAAGGCGCATGCCGATGCCCCCGCCGCCAGCGGTCGACTTGAGCATGACTGGATAGCCGATACGCTCTGCTTCTGAGCAGGCTTCATCTTCGGTATCCACGAGATCGCTACCAGGGAGCAGAGGGGCGTTGTTCGCTATGGCGAGTTCGCGAGCGGTGTGCTTGAGACCGAATTTGATCATATGGTCCGCAGTTGGACCAATAAAGGCTAGACCGGCAGTTTCAACTTTGGCTGCGAAGTCCGCGTTTTCGGAAAGGAGTCCGTATCCAGGGTGAATCGCCTCTGCTCCCGTCAATTGGGCGGCGTCGAGGATGGCTTCGATGTTCAGGTAGCTCTGCTTAACGGGGGCGGGACCGATGCGAATGGATTCGTCCGCCAGATCCACATGCTGCGCGAAACGGTCGGCGTCAGAGTAAATGGCGACGGACTGGATGCCCATTTTGCGGAGGGTGCGAATGACGCGGCAGGCGATTTCGCCGCGATTTGCTATGAGAACTTTTTTGAACACGTTGGCGTTTGAGAGGTTTTGGGCCCACGAAGGACGCTAAGTTTCACGAAGGTCTTTGTTTTTTTTCGTGGGCGAAGGGCATGTGTGAAAAGAAGATGAAGAAGTAGAAGCAGATTGGTTTTAATCCCAGATGATGGCCTCGACAGGGGTTGGATTGTAGGCGTTGCAGGGATTGTTGAGCTGCGGGCAATTCGAGATGAGGGCGATGACGTCCATCTTGGCCACCATTTCGACATAGCGGCCGGGAGCGCTGATTCCGTCCGCGAAAGTCAAACCACCTTCTGGCGTGACGGGCACGTTCATGAAGAAATTGATGTTACAAGTGATGTCTCGTTTTCCGAGATCGTCAGAGTGGTCATGTAGGCCGCAGATGAAGGAGTCTCTGCAGGCGTGCATATTCTCTTTTTCGATGGCGTAACGCATGGTGTTGGACTCGCGGGAGCAAGCGCCGCCCAGCGTATCGTGGCGACCGCAGGTGTCAGCTGTGATCTCCAGAAGCTCGTTTCCGCCGCTCGACATAAGCTTGCTGCCCGAGGTAAGGTAGAGCGCTTGTTGGCAGCGGATCGTGTCGCTCGCCGAGTAGCGGTCGACTGGATCGTGGGCGTTGTAGAACAGAGTATCCGCTGCTTGGTTACCTTCGAGATCGAGGATGCGGAAGGTTTGCCCTTTTTTGATGACGTGGCTCCAATGGTCGCCGGCTTTGATGACTTTTCGGTAGACTGCGTTTGCGGGATCGAGTGTCGATTCTGTGAGCATGGCGGATTGGCTTAGAAGCGGAGATTGTTGTAAATGGTCGTGTTGTGGTAGGCACGTTGGTTCTCGGAGCGAACTTGGAGCGAGGCGTCGTCGTCGGCTACGGGCTCTGCTTCTGAGATCGAAATTTCGACCGGCTTGGGTGCGTATTCGGTATTTGGATCGAAGGGGTGTTGGCAGGTGTTTAGAACGACGAGCGTATCGAGCTCGAACCGCAACTCGACGGAATCGCCAGCTTTCGAGTGTCCTTCGACAAAGCTGAGCTTGCCTTCTTCGTCTGCTACAACCTTGGAGAACCAGTTGATGTTTGGAACGAGATCGCGTTTGCCGAGTCCCCATTTGGCGAGCTCGATTAGGAAGCACTCTTGCGAGTTGCGGTAGAATTCGTTGCGAAGTTCTTGGTAGTCTCCTTGTCCGTATTTTTCTGATACGGCTTTCGCGTCGGTAGCTCCGGATACTGTGTCGTGCCAACCTACTGTGTCCTCAGTGATGGAAGCGAAGAGGCGACCCATATCTGAGTGGAGGCAGTAGGGCGCTTTGAGGTGGAAGATGTACTGGCCCTTGAGAGTGTCGGGCATGTTGTAGCGCTCGTGCTTCTCGTAAGCGTTGTAGAGCAGCATGCCTACATTAGCGCCGCCTTCGAGGTCGGTGAGGCGGAGGGTACGGCCTCGTTTGATCACTTTGGACCACATGCCGGCTCCGGTTAGGGTTTCTTTGTGAATGAGTGACATGGTGAAATTACTTCTTTTGGTGGAGCGGGGGAAGAATAGTGGTGGTGAGGTTGAGGCTCCCGTTTTTCACGCCTTTGCAGGTGATTAGTTCGTCGGCTATCTGGCGGAGCTTGACGGCTGGTCCTTGCACCAGAATGACTTCCATGGTGTGGTTGTTCTCGAGTTGGACGTGGAGTGAGCTGATCACTTCGGCTACGTAGTCGCGCTGGATTTGAGCGAGACGTCCGGCGAGGTTGTTGCGGGTTTGTGCGTAGAAGAGCGTGATAGTCCCAGCCATCACGGTGTCGTCCATCTGTTGGCTATGTTGGACGAGCTCGCGGTTGATGATTTCGGTGATTCCTTGCGAGCGATTGGCGTATCCGCGGGTTTCCACCATTTTGTCCAACTGCTGCAAGGTGGACTTGGGAAGGGTCATGCTAATACGCTCTGTCGTTTCCTTTTTTGGCATCGATCTGAGTAAGTTTGAACGCATAGCTGATTAGTTTTTGATTCGTTTGGGTCAAATTAAAAGTATTACGAAAGAGATAAAAAGTATTACTCAACGTCGTCGCCGACCTCGGTCATGCGCACGATTGGCAGTTCTATTTTTTCCGTTTGGACTTTCGGGTGGATGAGTTCTTCAAGTCGGTCCTTGGTGGCGAGGAATTCCGGATCGTGAAACTGGTCGGCTGAGCGCGGGCGAGCGACTGGGACTTCGATCATCTCGAGGACTTCACCGGGATTCGGTTTCAGGACGAGGATGCGATCGGCGAGGTAGACGGCTTCGTCGAGGTCGTGAGTAATGAAGAGGACGGTGAGGTCGATGTGCCGCCAGATCTCGAGAAGGTAGGCTTGCATGGAGGCTCTGGTCTGGGCGTCAAGGGCGCCGAAGGGTTCGTCCATGAGGAGGATCTTCGGGCGGTTGGCGAGAGCCCGGGCGATGGCGACCCGTTGTTTCATGCCGCCGGAGAGTTCGTGCGGGTAGGAGTTTTCGAACTTGGAGAGTCCGACAAGCTCGATCCACTGGCGGGCTTCGCGTTCGGCTGCGGTCATGCTGTTACCCGTCATTTCCAGGCCGAACATGACGTTCTTTTTCACGGTCAGCCATGGGAATAGGGTGTAGCTTTGGAAGACCATGCCGCGGTCTGGGCCTGGGCCAGTGACGGCGTTTCCTTCGAGGAGAACTTCGCCTTGGCTTGGTGTTTCGAGACCTGCAAGGATGCGGATCAGGGTCGATTTCCCGCAGCCGGAAGCGCCGATGACGCCCATCATTTCGCGGCGGTGGCATTGGAAGGAGATGTCGTTTAAGGCGGTGACTGGGCCTTTGGCTGAATCGAAGGTCTTGCCGAGGGAGCGTACGTCGAGTTTGACGGGGCGTTCCTTCAGTTCGGCAAATCGTCGAGCTACCTCGGGGGATTGCCGTTTATAGTCTGGGAGAGTGCTGTCTTGGCTCATTTTCTGTTTCTCCGTTCGGCGAGGGGATCAAGGCGTTGGTCGAGGACTTCGCGTTGGAACCAGCGTGGTCCGGCGGATACGCTGCTTGCTACGAGGCGAGAGAAGGCGTTTGGCGTTTCGCCCGTCCATTTGAAGAGAAAAACACGGAGCCAGGATAGGATTTGGTCGGTGAAGAATCCGATGAAGCCGATGAGGAAGATGACGGGGAAAACGCGGTCGAAATTTCTCCAACGTCCTTGCGTCTCGATAAACTCGGTGAGGCCTGACTTGACGCCGATGAGTTCGGCGATGACGAGCCATGTCCAGGCCCAGCCGAGAAGGATACGTAGATCGTTGTAGAGTTGCGGCAGTATTCCCGGAACCACTACGCGGAAGAGTATGTTTCGCTGGTCGGCTCCGAGGGTTTGGGAGGCTTCGATCAGGGAGCGGTCGATTTCGCGTGTTGTGTTGGCGACCACTAGTACGAGCTGAAAGAAGGTTCCCACGAAAACGAGGGCGATTTTGGGAGCGTCGTGAGCTAGGAAAATCGCGACCAGCAAGGTGCTGAACGCGGGAGCAGGCAAGTAGCGGAAGAAGTCGATGAACGGTTCGAAAATGCGGGAGAAGAAGTCGTAGGTGCCGCATAGAACTGCGAGTGGCACGCCTACGAGGGCGGCTAGAAGAAATCCGCCAAAGACGATCTTCATGGAATGAAGGGCTCTTTGCCACATGGAGGGATCGTCCGGGTCGCGTTGTTCGGTAAAAAGGTCGTAGTAGCCAGCGATTACCACTTCGTGGGGAGCGGGCAGATAGACTGGGTTGCTTCGTTTGCCTTGAGGGACGAGCTTTAGCAGAGCTTCGTTGGGCAGAGCTCGAGAGCTGAACTTGTCGCCGATATGTTGGATGCGTATCCAGTTGTCTTTGACGACCTTTATGTTTTCAGGACTGAGCTTAGGGCTCGTTCCGAAGTCGCCGCCGGCTGCTCGGGCCCATAGCTGGTAGATGAGCTTGTCATCCTTGGCCTCGTTTGGAGTTAGATAGCCGTTGCCGAGTCCCCAGGCTGAGATGTGGCGGAGTGTCTTGAGATTTTTGCGACGTCCAGGAGTGAGTTCCTCTCCTGATTCCCGGGCTTCGAAGACCGCTTGGTTTTCGGCTTGAACTCCGGCTTCGAATTGGGGGAAGAACTCTCGGCTGAGATGGTCGCCCCTAGTGTAGATTGTGGTAATGCCTTCCCGTTCAGCGGAGATGGTCAGCTTTATGTCCGGGTGCCAAAGGAAGGGCAGGTAGCTCACGGCGCTCCATAGAGCGAGCGGGATGATGAATGAGAAAATCGTGAGTACGGTGCGGCTCCGGGGCGAAAGCGGTTTGCCGATGGCGAACCAATGGGAGAAGGGGCTGGGGCCTTTAGGTTTGGCGCTTGGCATGGCTTAAGCGTGGGAACCGCCGACTGTGGGCGGTTCCCGACTGTTTTAAGAGGAGTGACCGAATTCGCGTTTAGGGGAAGCGGAGCCGTTACTTAACGGCCTTGGTGAAGCTTGGGTCGAGGTAGGACTCGACGTTGAGAGCTTCATCGTAGACGCCTTGGTCTACGTTAAAGTCGTTCACGATGCGGCTGGAACCGTATACGCTTTTGAGAGAGTCGTTGTCTTCCCAAACTTTCTTCGCGAGACGGAGGGGGAGGATTTTGGTGCCTTTGAAGAATGGCTCGTATTCCTCGGGTGATAGAGCGACGCGAGCGGAGAGGATTTCTAGAGCTTCGTCGATGTTGTTCTCGTTGTTGATGTATTCAACGATCTGGTACCAGACGTTTGCTACCTTTTGCCAGTCGTCGCGGCGGCCTTCGAGGCTTTCGCTAGAAACGTAGAGCAGGTCGTAGATGATGCCAGGGGCGTCAGCTGAAGTGAATACAGGAGAGGATCCAGAAACTGTCTTGAGGGCTTGGCCGGAGTTTGGCTGCCAGGCTGCGATTGCGTCGACAGCACCTGTTGCGAGAACTTGTGGAGTTTCGTTGGTTGGGACGTTCACCCATTCCACGTCATCGGCGCCTAGTCCTGCGGATTCGAGAGCCTTAAGGGCGAGAAGGTGAGCTACGAAGCCTTCTTCGACGCCGATCTTCTTGCCTTTGAGCTCGGATACGGAATCGATGCCTGGAGCGGCGACGAGCATGTCGTTTCCGTTGGAGTAGTCGTTGATGACGATACCGACGGATGGTTTGCCCGTTCCGCCGATGGCGAGGGCGTCACCGTTGGTCATGCAAACCGCGTCGAGTTGGCCAGCGACATAGGCGTCCATGGAAGCGACGTAGTCCATCCATTGGAAGTCCACTTCAACGCCAGCATCTTCGAACCAGCCCTTTTTGATGCCGATTTCCCAAGCGATCCAGCCTGGCCAGTCGGAGTAGCCGATTTTGAGAGGTTCAGCTTGCGTGAACGGCAAGGTGGCGAGGAGGGCGAGCCCGGAAAGGGCGCGGGAGGCGAATCGAGCGAACTTCATAAGGTATCGGCTGTGCTTTGCGGATTGGGTTCTTGTCGGTAATACGAAAGAGAAAAAACGTATTACGTAATCCCGTTTGCAAAAGCAGCGACCGCGCCATCGTCCCTAGGCTCGACAATTCGTCTCGAAAAAGGGTGATTTCGCTCGAAATCGAGCGATTTAGCTATGGTGGCGCCTCGAATTGAGCGCGGCACGTTTTACGGCAAGCTGTAGTGGTTGCGAATCGAGGATTCGGCATCTGAACGGTTGCCGCTCAACGCACGGAGCGCTTCGTCGAGGAATGGGTACCGGAATAGAAAGCGGTGCTGCAGGAGCTTTTCTGGAACGACATAGCGACTTTTGAGGGTGAGTTCGGTTTCCGTTCTCAGTAGCCAAGCGGCGACTTCGAGCATCGGTTTGTAATGAGGTAGACCAAAGGGAACGCCAAGGGACTCACGTAGGGTGCTCATGAATACGGAGTTCGTGACTGGAGCGGGAGCGGTGAGATTGACGGTGCCTTCGATGTCGTGGTCTTCGATAACGTATTCGACTGCACGGTTGAAGTCGGTTTGGTGAATCCAGCTTACCATTTGTGTGCCGTGGCTTAGTTTTCCTCCCATCCCGCAACGCGCTAGACGAGCGAGAATTGGGTAGACACTGTTTTTCGCATGTCCGAGCACCATGCTCGTTCGGAGGGCGATCTTTCGTGTTTGCGGCAGGTGTTCTTGGAAGAATGCGTTTTCCCAAGCCTGGCAAACGTCTACCGAGAACCCATGGCCTAGTTCGCCCGTTGCTTCGGTCATGGGTGTTTCCAGGCTATGTCGGTAGATGGTGGCGCTCGCAGCGTTAAGCCAAACGGCAGGAGGTTTGGCGACATTGGAGATCGCATTTGCAAGCGTGCGTGTTGGCTGGATCCGGCTGTCTCTGATTTCACGTCGGTTACGCGCGTGATAGCGGCAGTTTACGGACTTGCCGCTGAGGTTGACGAGAGCGCTAGCGCCTTCCAGTTCCTCGACCCATGGGCCTGTTTCTTTGCCGTCCCAGAAGACTGTTTGTCCTGCCTCTAGCGTTTGGTTTTCTGAGCGGGTCAGCACTATGACTTTCCAGCCTTTGCTCTCAAAATGGGTAGCAAGGGCTTGACCCAGAAATCCGGTACCTCCGGCGATCACTATTTTTTTCATCTTCGTTTACCTTGTCGTGTTAGATAGAACTTTCAGGAAAAATTGAAAATTAGAGTTTGAAAAAAAGCTGCTAGCCGAGTTTTCTTATGAATAGGCACTATCTCATTGGATGTGAAAGGTAGGGCGGCCTCGCCGCAGGCCGCCGTGGAGACTCGATCCTGCATTGCGGCTGTCTGGGCCAGACAGCCCTACCTCGCCTGACTAATCATATGAAAAAAGCTGCTAGGCGAGCAGCTTGAGAACTTTGGGGAGTAGGGCGCTTTGTTCTTTTGAGGCTACTTTCTCCATGATGGTATTGGCTAGGTCAACGAAGTCATTTAGAGCGGTTAGCTGTTGATGCAGTTCTTTGCCCTCTGCGGATTTTATCTTTTTCGAGCGATCGATGCAGTGGGAGAGGACCTTGCTGGCTGGTTCGGTTTCACGGCGTTTACGTTCGCGCGCGACGATGCAGAAGATTTTCCAGGTATCTTTTTCCGCTTCGTAGTGGTCCTTGCGTTCGCCCTTGATCACGATTTGCCGTATCAAGCCCCAGCTTACGAGCTCGCGGAGGTTTGTATTTGCGTTCCCACGACTGACGGAGAGTTCTAGCATGATGTCGTCGGTGGTCAGCGCTTTGGGGGATACGAGGAGGAGAGCGTGGATCATGGCCATCGTGCGATTGACGCCCCATTGGCTGCCAAGCGCTCCCCATTGGGTGACGAAGTCTTCTTTGATTTCAGCGAGTTCGTTCATGAGAAAAGTTTGTTCTTTCTGATTTCAAATAGCCGGTAGCTTGCAGCGTGGCTCGCGCAATGCGTTTGGCCGCTGGGACAGCGGCTGCTACCTCTTGGGGTTCGAATATTTTGGATTAGGTTTTCAGAAAATACTGAAAATATAATATGTCAAGTTTAGCCGGAAAGCAGGGGAGTGGTTTTGATCTAAGCAAGTGAAGCTAGAGAAGTGGCAGGAATTCGCTGGGCTCTGTCGTGAAGGGCAGTTCTCGTACCTTTTCGCCTTCGGGAGAGAGGATGAGCAAGGTTGGGAAGGCGCGTGTGTTGTAGCGTTCCATAAAGGCCTCCCCTTCTGGCGATTCGTATTCGATGCGGGCGAAGACGTATTTCTGCTCGATTGCTTTTTGAACCGTAGCGTTTGAGAGGACGTGTTTGTCGAGACTACGGCAGGACGGGCACCAGATGGCGGAGAGATCGGCTAAAACGAGCTTTTTTTCGGCTTTCGCTTTGGCGAAGGCTTGGTCTAGGGAGTGGCGTTCCAAAGGCATTTTCTCGAGGACGTTTTCTCCGAGTCGGGTCTGCACTTCGACGTTGATAAAGTAGGCCGCTGCGATTGCGGCGGCGAAAAGGGCGTACTTGAGCCAGGGCGTTCGTTTGGATTCGGACATGGTGGATTCGGGATTTCGCTTAACTGAATCGGACTTCTAATTGGAGATTCGGGTAGGCAAAGCAAGAAACTAGGAAATTCTCCTAGGAGTTTCACCCCCTGAATTTGCAATTGCCAAGCGGCAAGTCGATCCGACAATGGCGGCGAAATGAAAAACAAGCTCAAGGAACTTCATCAAAAGGCCCGAATCGCTCGCGACGCGACTGCGACTGAAGCCTACGGCGCTGCTTTGGCGGCCATTCAGGAGGGCGAAGTGAGAGCCAACGAAGATTTCGCGGAAGCGAAGGTTCTCGCGGTGGTGGAGAAAGAGGCGGGCAAGTTTGCCGAGTCGGCGGCGGCGTTTGCGAAGGTTGGCCGCGATGACAAGGCGGATGAGATCGCTGCGTGCGCGGATTTACTGAAGGCTTTGCTTCCCGCCAAGCTGGAAGCGGATCAATACCCGCAGCTGGTTGCTGACGCGGTCGAAGCTACCGGTGCCTCGTCCATGCGTGACATGGGAGCGGTGATGGCGAAGCTAAAGTCGGACAACGGTCCTGCCCTCGATATGAAGCTGGCCTCCGCGGAGGTTAAGAAAGTCCTAGGCTAGTCTAGGTTTTCCCGCGGGGCGTTAGGAGTCATTTTTACGGCGACGATGCAGATATCGTCGTCGAATTCGTCGGTACCGGCCGTGAGTCGGAGGGCGGACTTTATGGTTTTTATCTGGCTGGCCAGGCCGTCGCCTTGGTTGTTGAGGAGAATTTCCTCGAGTTTTTGAATGCCGAACTCGTGGCCCATGGCGTCCTTTTGCTCGATGATGCCGTCTGTGTAGAGGAGGAACTCGGTGGTTTCCGTGATCTCAAACTCGTGGCGAACGAATTCCTGTTCCGGGATCAGGCCGAGGGCGGGCCCGATTTCTGCGGAGGGGCAAGGCTCGAACATTTCGCGTCCGGTCTCGTCTCGGGTTTTCCAGAGCGGGCCGGGGTGGCCTGCGTTGGCGACTCGGGCGGTGCCGTTCTCGATGTCGAGAATGAGGTAGACCGCGGTGGTGAAGCGTGGGAATTCCTGGTCTTCCGCGAGGGCGCAGAGGCGTTTGTTGAGCTGGGCTAGGACTTTGGCAGGCTGGTCGAGGATGGCTGAAAACTCGGAAATGAGCCCGCGGAGCAGCATGGTGACGAGGGCGGCTTTAACGCCGTGTCCCATGACGTCGCAGACGAGGATGCCTAGCTTGGTGTCGGAAATGGGGATGAGATCGAAGAAGTCGCCGGCGAGGTGATGGCTCGGTTTGTAGAAGTAGCTGGCTTCAACGTTCCAGCTTGGCCCGTGGCGAAGGAAGCTCCGCTCCTGGTCGAAGCCCATGGACATGAGCGTTTCCTGTAGTTGGCGAGCGACGAGGAGTTCGGCTTCGAACTGGGCGTTCTTCATTCCGAGCTGCTTCGAGAGGTGGCGGGCTTCTTCTTCCGCCTTCTTTTGCTCGGTGATGTCGTAGGTCATGCCTACGATCCCCTCGATACTGCCGTCGCGGCCTTTGAGCGGGACCTTGGAGGTCACGATCCAGGTGCTTTCTTTGAAAACGGTGAGATCGTTGTCGATTTGGTTGAGAATGGAATGGCCTTCACGGACGCGTTTGTCCTCTTCGCGGATGCGGTTGACGCGCTCTTCGTCGCTGAATTCGGAGAGTCGGTGCCCGATGATCTCGCGGGAGCGTTTTATGCCGAGGGCGTCCTTGTAGGTCTGATTGGCGAGGACGAATCGGTCGTCTGGGTCACGCACGAAGATGCGGCACGGGAGGATCTGGATGATGAGGTCGAGCAGGTTGCGTTGGCGCTCGACTTCACGCTCGGCGAGGTAGCGAGTGGTGATGTCCCGGGAGATGCCGAAGGTGCCTCGGATGCGGCCGTCGCTGTCACGTAGCGGCAGTTTGCTGGAGATGATGAAGCGCTGGCGGTTGTTTTCGCCCCGGACGTGTTTCTCCTCGTGGAGGCTGTAGCCGACTCCGGTTTCGATGATTTCTTGCTCATCCTGGAACTGGGTCGCGGCGAAATCTTCGGGGAAATAGTCGAAATCCGACATGCCGATGGCGTCGTTGGGGTCGTCCAGGCCGAGAAACTTGGCTTGGGCTCGGTTGACGCAGATGAAGCGGCTGCGCAGGTCCTTGAAGTAGACGTGGTCGGGGAGGTTGTCCATGAGCTGCCAGAATAGGAGCTCGGGGTTGTTTTCCTCGCTGAGGTTTTCGCGTTGTTTCTTTCCCTGTTCGTAGGCTGCGTCGAGGGCGGCTTTGAGGGCGTTTGGCGAAAAGCTGAGCTTTTTGTCCTCGGGAGCGGTTGAGTCGTACCCCGGCAAGGTGCTGGCGATACTTTTCAAGGATTGGTATGTGGACGGATCCAAGGACATTTTGAGATAAGTTAGCTAGTCCTGATGGCTTGCCAAGTAGGTAAGTTCGAAATCGCTAGAGCGAATTGTGAGGTAAAGATGGAGATTTGGGGGATTGGGCTCATTGTATCCAGCGGTGAATACGGGGGCGATAGGTAGCGGAGTTCGGTTTATTGAATGGTTCGACGGATTGGTGGCTTGCTGCAACGGCTAGACAAGCGTCTTGAGCATTTCGATACGTTTCAGACCCTTGTGTGGTTTCAAGGATCCTTTGAACTTTTTTTGGGGGCTGTAAAAAAATGGAGGATTCGGGGATTCTTTGAATGGCGGATTAGTTTTGCGTAACCAGAGCGAGGCTCTGTTCGTATATGGGCGTAGTCAGTGGGTTCCCTGAGTCAATTATGGGTTTGAAGCAAATAAAAGCCCGAACAGTCTGACTTTCGAATTCGCTGCTCTCTTCTATCATGCGTACACTGAATCACTTTCGACGTTTTCTGGGACTAAGCTCGCTTGTCGCGACAACTTGGATTTCCGCCCAGACAAATTCCTACGAAATTCCGGATCGACTGGATTTGCCGACGGCTCTGGGATTCGCTCTCGAGTATAACTTCGATATCCTGAAGGCGAAGAAGCGTATCGAGGAGCAGAATGGTTTGGTCATCGAGGTGCGCGCTCAGGCTCTGCCGGACGTATCGGTGGGCGGCGAATATTTCGAATTGGATGAGGGCTTGAGCGATCCGGATGGATTTGGTCCGCCGGTGAGTACGCAGTGGTCGCTGGCGCTTAGGGCGCGTCAGACGCTTTACTCGGGGGGAGGCGTGCGAGCGGCTTTGCGTCTGCAGGACTTGATCGAGGAGTCGGCCCTTCTGGAGCTAGAAGCGGTGATCAACAATGTGCTTCTCGACACTCGTGTGGCGTACTACACGGCGCTATTGGCTCGGGCTCGAATCGGAGTGCAGGAGGAGAACATGGTGCTCCTGGAGGAGCTGCTGGAAAACGAGAAGAATCACTACGAGGTCGGGACGGGATCTCGCTTCGAGGTGTTGCGGGCGGAGGTTTCGCTAGCGAACGCGCGACCGGACCTGATTCAGGCTCGGAACGATTTTCGTCTCAGCATCGAAGAGCTGCGGCAGTTGCTCGGGTATGTGGCCGGTGTCAGGGCGGATCAGCGTAAGGTGCCGGAACTGCTAGGTGAGCTGGCGTATTCGCAGTCGCAATACGATCTCGCTTCCTCTCTCTTGAAAGCTCACGAGGAGCGACCAGAGTTGAAACGTTTGGAGAAACTCGTCTCGGCTCAAGAGGAGGGAGTGGTGATTGCTCGCTCTGGATATCGTCCCGAGGTGGCTTTGATTGGCGCGTATCAATTTAACAAGGCGAACGAGTCATCGAGTTTTGACAATGCTCTGGATGGCTGGGTCGCGGGCCTAGAGGTTAATGTGCCGATCTTCGATGGGCGCCGGACGCGCGGGCAAGTTGTGCAGGCGAAGTCCCAGCTGGAGCAGGCTGAAATCGAACTTCAGCAAAGCAAGTTGGCAGTAGAAGTCGAAGTGCGTCGAGCCTACTCGGACATGCAGGCGGCGGCTGAATTGGCGGACGCGAGCATTCAGGTGGTTGAGCAGGCGGAGGAAGCGCTTAACCTAGCGGATGTGCGTTACGAGGCGGGAGATGCGAGCCAGCTCGACGTTTTGCAGGCTCGGGTCTCGCTGACTGAGTCGCGGCTCAATCAGGAGGAGGCGTTTTTCAGCTACAATGTGGCAGTGGCTCAGCTGCGCCGCGCGATTGGCTTAACGGACACAGCTTTCTCGAAATAAGGAGCTGTCTCTGGGCCTACTCTCCTGCGGTGAAGCTGTTTCCGGTGGCGGCCCAGTAGATGCCGCCGTAGACGTGGTGCATGAAGTCGGTGTCCGAGTAAGTGGATGGCAAGTGGCCGAGAGCTGTGTAGAAGGCACGGCCGCCGTCGTAATTTCGGTACCAGCTGACCGGGTGAAAGTCGCCCATGCCGTGGCCGCGTTTTTCTCCCCAATTCGCTTCGGGATTGTAGGTCTTTTCGTCGACGCTCATGAGATAGATGAGCTCGTCGCTGCGAGGCGCGTCGAATTCGTACCACTCGTCGGTGAAGATGAATTTGGGGGCGAAGCGGTCCATGCCGGGAAAATTGGGATCCTCGACCTTGAGCACGGCGGTTTGCACGGCGGGGTGGATGTGGAACATGTGGCCGACCATCTCGGTGTACCAATCCCAGTCGTACTCAGTGTCGGCGGCGCTGTGAATGCCCACGTAGCCGCCTCCGTTTTGGATGTAGCGTTCGAAGGCTGCTTGTTGCTCGTCGTTTAGGACGTCGCCGGTGGTGAGAAGAAAGATCACCACGTCGAAGTTTTTAAGCGATTCGTCGTGGAAGAAACGGTCGGTGTGCTCCGTCCAAGTGAGGCTGAAGTCGTGCAGTTTGGAGAGCTTTTCCATGGCGGTGACTCCGGCGTTTACGGAGTCGTGGTGCCAGCCGTTTGTCTTGGTGTACAAAAGAGCTTTGAATTGCTGAGCGACGCCGTTGGTGGCTGCGAAGCAGAGGGCGAGCAAGAGAAACGATGCGAACTTTTTTGGAGTCATGATGGCTGAGCTTCGCTCAAATGGGACGCAGGTAAAAGAGAATTACGTGCTACGGTGCTCTTACTATTGGGCTGTCGGGATGTTGATTGGGGCTGGATTCCTCCCTTGGAGATGGTAGTGCTGTGCTCCTATGGTCTCTCCCATTTCAAGCCCCCAGCGTCGGTTTTGCCCGGCAAGCGGCAAATCGATTGAGGTGAAGCGTTGTGTGTCGACGCGAATTCTGGAAGCGAACTGTCCGATGAGCTGCCCCTTCAATCCGTTTAATCCGGAGGCGCCGAAGGCGTTTGACGCGATCGTGGGCTTGGGCTTGGCGGCGGCAGGGCGCTGGCTCGAGCAATTGCTGACTCCGAGGGAGTGGGCTCGGCATGTGGACGCGATGGATCGACGTTTTGCGCCGGAGAGGGATTTGCCTCTCATTTCGTATGAGGCGCAGCGGCTTGTGCTGCGGAAAGCCTTGGATGGAGTGGCGTTTCCTGAGGTTAGACGGGCGCTTCTGGATAAGGAGGAGAGTGGCTTGAAGAGCGATGCTCGTCTCGTATTTGAAAAATTGGCACAGAGCGAAGCAAAGCTGGTGCAGATCGTGCAGCCGAATCCTGGCTTGCCGTACTACACGGTGAAAGACCTCTACGGCGGTGGCGAGTATCTGTATGTGGATTTTGGGGATCAAGAGCCTTTGGAAGCGGGAGCTTTGATGTTTGGCCGCTTTTTGGTTCATGAGAATTGTCTGTACGTGATTCCCGGAGTGTTTGTAGGGACGCCGGATGTGCTTGGGCAAATCCAGGAGGAAATCGAAGAGTATCTAGGTGAGGGGCCGACGAGGATCCCTGCTGCTTTGCAAGAGGCGGTTCCGGAGGTTTGGAACATTTGCGCCCAGATCCAGGATGAGCGGGATGGTCTAGGAACGCCGCCGGCGCCAGGTGAGGGCGATCCGGTGCAAGAAGACCCTTGCCGGGTCAGCTTTTTCCTTGATGCGGAAAAGCACAATGCTGTGGCGGCCTTGGATCGTCATCCGTTTTTCAACCGTTACGAGGGAGAGGTCGTTTTGTTCGAAGGTGAGTCTGAGACGATATTCGATGTCTATGTTTTGCCCGAGACGGCTCCGCCGATCGCGGCGTTGGAGGGAGAGGAAGAGTTGGAAGGCGCTCCGCCTAGCCAAGGTGAAGTCGTGCGGGTGGGCTCGGTGTACGTCGCTCGGGAGAAGATGACGATCACTGCGTTGAACCCGATCGAGATGGAGCTGCTCAAAGGGTTGGTGTTGCAAATCGTGGCTTTGCCGAACGAAGCTTAGTTCCACACGAGCCGCTTAGCTTTGGGTGGGCTGCTCGTCGTTTACGAGTAGTTTGCTTACGTTGTGCAGGCGATCTTCGCACCCCATGAGAAGGAGGAGGTCGCCTTCGTGCAGTATTTCGTCGGGGCTGGGGCTGACGACGCGTTGTCCATGGCGTTGGATGCCGACGATGGTGACGCCGTGCTCGGATCGAAGCTGAGTGTCTTTGATGGATAGGCCTTCCCAGGCGCTCATGGGGGGGATGGCTTCCTTGGAGAAGCGGAAGGGGGATTGGGCGGCGTCTGGATCGACTTTCGCCTGATTGAGATAGTTGCGAGCGGCGGTGATTTGGGACGGCTCTCCGAGAAGAAATAGCTTATCGTGTGGAAAGATTCGCGAGTAGGGTTGGATGTCGGTCAGGTCGAATCCTCCTCGCTCGATGCCGGCGATGGTGGTGCCGGTCTGGCGCCGCAGGTCGATCTCCTTGATTTCCTTGCCGGCCCAGCGGGAGTTGGACGGGATGTCGACCGCCTCTACCTGCACGAGCCAAGGGTCCTTCTGCTGCAAGTTGGTAAGGTTCTTCTCGATACGTTTCTCGATTTGGCTGCGGGACTCGTTTTCCATCGATTCGACGAAAGCGAGCTCCCAGTTGTTGTGCATATGCACGAGGCGTTTCCAGAAAACGAACCCGAGAATCAATGCCGCCGTGACAAACGCGATGAAGACGGTGCCGGTGGGGAAGAAGGGAGCGGCTACGATAAGGAAAACGCTGCCGTAGACGAAGAGGAGGAGCAGCAGTATTAGCCCATTGAATACGCTGCGGAAGGCTCCTTTTGAAAATTGATGGAAGAGGCGTTTGCTCAGGGCGACGTCGGAGAGCAGCAGTACGAGCACGTTGAGGTTGCGCATCGTGTCGACGAAGAAGGGCAGGCTTAAGAGGAGGGAGCAGAGGAAGAGCCCTTGCCGAAAGTGCTCAGGCTGGACGGGGATGAAGTCTGGTTTGGAGACGTTTGTGGAGATAATGGCGGCTCCGATTATGATGGCGTTGATGATGAGAAAGTAGAGGCCGACGCGAAGGATGGGGCCGCGCGCGAGCTTGAGGAAGCTACGGTTGAAGGAGAGTTCGAGATTGTCCTGCCACTGGGCGTAGAGTTGGGTGAACTCCTTGGCGGCTTTGGGCGAGTGTTTCTCGATCGTTTTGAGGATTGGCCCTGTGCTGCCGATTAGGACGGGAGTGAGCAGGATGGTGACGAAGGCGACCCCGGAGGCGATGGACTGCAGCTCTGGACTGGTGGCTCCGTACTTCGCTCCGATAGCGGTGATGACGAAGCTGAACTCTCCGATTTGCGACTTTATGAGGGCGGCCCGTCCTGCGACATCCGCGTGTTGTCCACCGAGAAATAGACCGAGCCAGCAGGCTACGAATTTGCCGATAATCACCACGACTGAGAGGATGAGGATGGCGGGGGCGTTTTGCCAGAGGGAGGCAGGCTGGATGAGCATGCCGACCGCTACGAAGAAGAGAGCGCAGAAGAGGTCGCGGAGCGGTTCGGTGAGGTTTTCGATCTTATGGGCGATTCGGGAGCTGGAGAGGATGGCTCCGGCCAAGAAGCCGCCGAGGGCCCAGGAGAATTGGAATTGTTCGGCGATGAGGCTGACGCCAAAGATGAGGCCGAGGGTTGCCATGGTGACCATTTCGGAGGTGCCGTAGCGGTCGAGCAGTTTGACGAGGCGTTTTGCTCCGAGTTTGCCGATGAGAAACACCATCACGATGAAGAGGCCGATGAAGAAGGCAGTGCGTCCGAGGGCGGTGTAGTCGAAGCTGCCTTCAGCGGCCATACCGTTGAGCAGCACGAGCAGTAGGATGGCTAGGATGTCCTCGAACACGAGGATACCGACTGCTTGCTGGCCGTGCCGTCGGTTGAAGCTTCCGTTTTCGCGCATCAATTTGACGGATACCATGGACGAGCTGATTGAAAGCAGTCCTCCGAGGAACCATCCGTCCATGGTTGAGAGATTCAGCCAGGCCGCTGCCTGTCGCCCGATGAAGAGCATTAGGAGGGTTTGCAGCACGAGGGCGCTGAAGGCGGGGGCGAAGACCTGCTTGACTCGTTCGATATTAAACTCGAGCCCGATGTAAAACATCAGGAAGACTACCCCCAGTTCGCTTAGGTCCTGTACATTGGAGAGGGTGACGAGGGCGGGCCAAAGATCGAGGTTGGGGCCGAGGAAGAAACCTGCGAACAGGTATCCAAGAAGTGGGGGCAGCTTTATTTTCGCGCAAATGAGGGAGGCAAGAGCGGCTCCTAGCATAATCCAAGCGAGATCGGAGAGTATGGTGGAGCTATGTGCGGATGCAGCGAGTGGGAGAAGAGAGGCGAGCATGTT
This sequence comes from Pelagicoccus mobilis, assembly GCF_016595505.1. Taxonomy (GTDB): domain Bacteria; phylum Verrucomicrobiota; class Verrucomicrobiia; order Opitutales; family Opitutaceae; genus Pelagicoccus; species Pelagicoccus mobilis. The sequence goes on from NZ_JAENIL010000026.1 coordinate 64,847, forward strand.
TCGGCGGTCTTGGCAAAGTGGAACCGTCGACTAAGGTACTCGTGCTTGCGGCGTAATCAATTCTCTTTGAAAGGAAAAGCGGGAGGGCGTTCGAGTTGGACTTGGTCTAGTTGGGAGCGTTGTACTGGACTTCCAGCTTCAGAAGAAGGGTGGTTGCTGGCTCGATGGGACGAAGGTGCAGCTCCCAAAGGCCTACGTCGACGTGCGTCGCTTGTGTGAGTTCGAGAGGGCTATCGGAGGGGAGACTCCATTGGCCTTGGTTGAACTCCAACTGCGTATCGTGCCAGGTTTTTAGATCCTGGGAATGGAAGCACTTCCAAATCAAGTGGGGATCGTTTACCTTTAGCAGAAGAATTGATTCGGTGTTTTCGTGAGTCGGTGTCGCTTTAAGGAGTGCGTTCGGAGACTTGTCGCTCTGGCTTGGGTCGGAGTTCAAGTAGTATTCGAGCCCGTTGGGGCGACCATCGAAATCGCTATCCACGGAGAAAAGCTCATATCCGGCGGAGTGTTCGTGTAGTTTCTCTCGTATCCAAACATCGAATGCCCCGGCATTGAGATTGTCTTGAGGCACTAGGTTCAGAATGAAGGCTCGCGAGAAGGAAAGCCCGGTGGAGTCGGTTACTTTTGCGCGAATTTTGTAGGTGCTGCGTTGCTCGATGTCGAAGGATGAATTGGAAACGAGGGCGTTGTTCGCTATTTCGAAGAGCTCGTTATGGTCGCTGCCTTCGCCGGAAGCGAATTCGTAGGAGAATGATTCGTATTGATCTGGGTCGATCCCATAGAATGTGGCGAGCGGGGTGCCGCTAGGGGTGTTTGCTGCAAAGATCTGCGCGGTGAGGCGCAGGTCGGTTGGCGCTTCGGGGAGATTCAGAACAGAGATCGGGATGAGGTCGGTAAGCGAGGCTTGTTGGGAGCCGGTTGCGGTCATTTCGACGAGTAGCTCCGGGTGCGTCTCGAAATTGGCGTTTTGCTTGGCGTAGAGCTTATTGCCTTCGACTCTGAAGAAACCGTTGTGGTTGGACGGGCTTGGTTGAGCTAGGGTGAATGATATGGGGTTCGCTAGTTCCAAGTTTGCTAGGCCGATGGTGCCGACCTCTTCGTTGAGGTTGGCATTGTTTTCAAGGATTTCGGGAGTGGTGACGTAGAGGAAGGGGGTCGTGTCTATCGGGCCTGATCGCTGGTGTAGTGGACTTTGGATACGGTTGTTCTCAGTTGGGATTGGGTATCGAATGGCGTTGCCATTGGAGTCGGTGAGGTAGAGGTTGCCGTTGAAATACGAAACTTCCTGTGGCGTTATGGGCAGGGTCAGAGAGTGGGTTTTGACGAAGTCGCTGTTGTAGATTTCGAGCTTCTTCTGGGCGATGCTATAGAGTAGGGCATTTGTGTCTTGGATGTAGTCGGAGTTGTGGGGAATGCTTCGCTCGTCCCAGTTTTCAAGATCGGTGGTTTGATATAATTTGTTGTAGGACTTGAGGGTGAGCTTGTTGCTTCCTTGAGGTAAGTGGAGGGTGAGGCTTTCTCGTGGAAATGATCGGACTTCTTCCCAGACCTCTTCATCGCTCAATTTGAGGAGCTTGTTGCCCCAGCCGCTTTGATCGGAGTAATAGGCGAGTTTGAGATAGTCTTCTCTCAAGAGAGCGTATCCAGCGGATGAGAAGGTTTCGTCGGTCGGGGTTTGTATGCTGCGCCATTCGACTGCATCTTTGCTGAGGTACTCGTGGAGGATTTGGTTGCTGGTGTAGGTGGCGTAGAATAGGCCGTTTTTGTATTCAAGTGTCGGATGTAGGTTTTGCTCCGATTCGCCAGGTTCAGGATAGGATGAAACCTGAGTCCAGGAGCTTCCATCGGTCGAAGTGTAGACGTCTCTGCCCCGGAGACCGATGAACCGGTCTTTGTATCCAATTAGTGAGTTTATGTATTGGGTTGTGGTCGTTTCCTGGAATTCGATACCGTCGGAGCTGACGAGGTGGTTCGTTCCATTTGAGAAGAGAACTTTCGAGTCGTTGGCGGTGACGAGGTGGTAGGTTTGGGAGCCGTCGGTCCATTCTGGCAGGTCGTGTTTGCCTGTTCCCACTTGGAGGAGGCTATTGCTCGTGTAGAGGGTAAAGTGGGAGCCGACGCTGGCGACGTTTAACCAGAAGGAGTCGAGCGAGCTTAGGGCTTCATGGCTGCCGCTTTCGACAAGCGTTCCCGAGTGGTCGAGCAGAGAGTATTGGCTTGTATCGAAAAGCAGGATATACTCGTCGTTTGCTGCTAGTCCGGAGAAGAGAATGTCGGTTTCGAAGAGAGTGGTAGGCGAGTCAGCGAGAGGAGCGGTCGACTTTACGATTCGAAGTTTGGCGCTGCCTGAGATGGACTCGGGCCAATAGAGCGTTTCTCCATGCTGGAAGGCTTGTTTGCCTGGGGAAATTGGGATCGCGTTGTCTTCCCAGTCGTTTGTTTCCGGAAGGTAGCGTAGGATGCTGTTGTGGGCCTGTCCGTAGAGATCGCCGTCGATTTCGAAGATCCGGTAGAGGTATTTGAAATTGTCGCCCTCTGGGATCCTTCCCCAGGACTCCTGGTCATGCGAGAAGCTGAGATAACCGTAGTTGAGGCCGTAGTAGGCGTTTTGATTTCGGAATATTTGGCGGTAGGATGGGACTTCGCCGTAGAGCGAGGCGGCTTTGTTCCAGTGCCTGCCATCGCTGGAGGTAAAGGTGTTACCGGATGCGTAGATTGTGACTTGTCCGCCGTTTTGAAAGACGTTGTAGACTCTTTCTGATGACGAACTGAGGGGTAGGTAGGACTGGGTCCAGTTCTCTCCGTCTTCGCTCGTGTGGAGCTGGCCGTTGGGTTGGACGATTGTTAAGGCGTTGTTGAGGTAGTAGTGCCCTACGATGCTTTCGCCCGCCAAGTTGATTGGCTGCCAGGCGTCGTCATTTTCAAGGTTATCGTTTTGAAGTTTGACCCATTCGGTGTCGGTGGAGCCGTCCTGCTTGGTCATGTTTACTTTGAGCCAGTGGTCTAGGTTTGAGGAGGGGGTTCCTTTTAGGCTAAGGTTAGATTTGTCCAAACTCAGCCAATCCGGTAGCCCTTCAATTTCCATGTCTGTGTAGCCTTCGATCCTTATGGCTGTATCCAGTTGATGGTTGCGACTGAATGTGATGACGCTTGGAAGGAAGGTTTGGGGAGCAGGATGAGTTATCTCGACATCATCGACCCACGAGAGCATGTGGAACGGGAGCGTTCCACCAAGGCTAAGGGTGTGGGACGTCATTTGCCAGGCAACCGTATGAAGACCCGGCTCGGTTATTTCATATTCCGCCTCTTCCCAGCCTTCGGAACCGAAACGTCGGAGTCCGGTGTCCTTGCCGTCGACAAGGAATGAGAGGTTGAAGTACTGGTTGCCTTGTACGTTCCAGAGGAACTTGACTTTCGCGGGGCCAAAGACTTGGCCCTCAAGCCGGGAGGATTCGCCCGCTTTCAGGTCGGTTCCCAAAATAAAGGCGGAGTCCTCTCCGTCGGCCGAAGTCTTGGTGTCGAGAACCCATGGGATCGTGCCGACTGAATACCACGATTCGGTGGGGCGATCTATCGCATCAGGAAGTCCGTTGGGCGAGGTGACGCTGAGAGAGATGGGCCAAGTGCGTGCGTCGCCGAATGCGTTGCTTGCTTCGAGGAGATAGGTGCCGTTGTGCAGTACGGAACTGGCGTTTTCCAACTTGAGTGTCGGGGTAATCTGGCCGGGGAGTGGGACGCCGTCTCTGAACCATCTGAATTGGAGGGGGCTGTGTCCTTCGACGTCGATAGGAATGAGCGCGTCTTGTCCTTGTTCAACAACTACGAGGTCGGGTTGTTTCGCGATGTATGGGGCTTCTTCGGTGTTCGTGTTGTAGCGAACGTGAATTGGGGCAGAGGTCGTGCTGCCGGCCTCGTTTGTGGCGGTAAGGGTGTATTGCCCTTCTAGCTCCGGCCCGAATGGGGAGATGATTAGTGCTTGGCTGTTTGAATTCTCGATTGGGCTGCCGTTTCGTTTCCAGAGGTATTCGACGGGAATGAGGCTGTCGACGCTTACGGAAAGTGTAACTTGGCTGAAGCTGGAGGTTACTTCTTCGGGTTGTCTCTCAATTGTTGGCGGGACGAGGGCTTCTGCGAGCGGCACGACTTGGAGTTCGAAAATATCCTTGTAGTTGGTATCCACCCATTCGTTGTCGACCCACCGGTCTCCGACGTAGTGAAAGGTGTAGGTTCCTTGATCCTCGAGAGTTGTCTGGGGAATGAAGATGCTGGTTTCGCTTTGATCGAGATCTTGGTCGTCTTTCTTCCAGCCTGTTTCGTGACTGGAGTCGAAATAACTGGATGTGCGGAGGAGAGCTGGTTGTCCTTCGGCGATTCTGAGTTGGCTGCGGTTTCCAATCTGGTTTCCTTCCTCATCAGTATCTGACTCGCTTGTAGTGCCGCTTTGATACACGGTGAAGTCGGCTAGCCATCCACGGTCGTTTCCGGCGAAGAGAAACTGGTCCTTTTCGAATGTGAAGAGAACTTCATGAAAACCGTCTGGAATTTGGTAGCTGCAACCTCGCCAGTCGGTCGGTTTGTTCAGGTAAGGCTTCAAGCTGCCTTGCAGGATTCCGTCGACATAGAGTTTGAGGCCATCTTTCCCTGAGGGGTCGCAGTCAGCCTTCCAGCTGTAGCTTATGGTGCCCGGACCTTCGACACGTGCGAGCAAGCCGGTTTGTTCAGAATCCTCGATAGCTCCCGATTCCATGGCGAAGTCGCGGTTGGCATGCGGAGGCGTGACTCGATCTTGCAAGCGCCATTGCTTGGTGGCTGGGAGGAGCTGTTTTGCCCAGAGTATGTTTGCTGAGGATGTACTGATATTGTCAGGGGCAGGTGTGAGGGAGTAGGCGAAGGCCATAGCGTTTTGGCTTGTTGTGCCTGCGGAATTGGTCGCTCTTAGTTCGTACCTTCCCTGTTCGTTTTCTTCCGCTTCGGGGATGCTGAGACTTGGGGCATCTGCTCCTGCGATGGGTTCTTCGTTGAAGTACCATTGGTAGGTGATCGGCTCGTCGCCTATCACTTCGGTGGCGATGTTGATGGTGTCGCCAACGATGTAGTTTTGGGTTCTGAGCGAGGTTGTGAAGATGGGCTTGAGAGGAAAATGGGGCGTTTTGATCGAGTTTTCCAAGTCAAGCATGCCGGTGGCGATCACTTTGTCTTCGAGGCTCTCGACTGGTTTCGCTCCGGAGACGACGCGGTTGATCAAACGGAATGTGTCTTCCTCCGGGTAATGGGCTTTGAGAAGGGCTAAGGCTCCCGAGACATGGGGGCAGGCCATGGAGGTTCCTTGGTAGCTCGCGTATCCACCTTCTGAATTCACGGTCGAGTAGATTTCGACTCCGGGAGCGGCGATTTCGACGGTTTTCTTCCCATAGTTCGAGAACCAGGCGAGATTGCCGCGGCGATCATGGGCGGCGACGGAGACGACGCTTGGGAGTTCGTAGCTGGCTGGGTAGGCGGGTGCGGTATCTGTGTTTCTCCGAGAGTTTCCGGCGGCCGCTACTGTGATGATACCGGCATCTTCAGCCTTCTCGAGGGCTTCGTAGAGGGTTTGAGAGTATCCGCCTCCGCCCCAGCTGTTGCTGGTGATGTGGGCGCCCATGTCTGTGGCGTAGTTGATGGCTGTGACTGCGTCGCTCAAGGTGCCCCATCCTCCTGCGCTGAGGAACTTGCAGCCCATCAGCTTCACGTTCCACGCGACGCCGGAGATGCCAGTCTCGTTGTTGCCTTGGGCTCCGATGGTGCCGGCGCAGTGTGTCCCGTGGGAGTGATCGTCGAGAGGATCTCCTTTTCCAGTTATGGCGTTGATCCCGTATACGTCGTCCACGTAGCCATTTTCGTCGTCGTCGATATCGTTGTCTGGGATCTCGTTTGGGTTAACCCACATGTTGTCGGCGAGATCTTCGTGCGTGTAGAAGATCCCGGTGTCGATGACCGCGACGACGATTTCTTCGGCTGAATGCCTAAGATCCCATGCCTCTGGGGCATTGATGTCGATGTCGTCTTGGCCCCCGTGTTGACCTGTGTTGTGGAGGCCCCAGAGGGTTCCGTCTGCGAATGAGGGATCGTTGGGTTCTGTCTGGGTGAAATAGAGGTAGTTGGGTTCGATGAAACGGACTCCGTCCAAGGACTGGGCGTCTTCTCTGCTGGCGAGAATCAAGTCGATGCTGTCGGTCGCTCCCGTTTCGAGGGTGTAGGGGCTGTAGGGAGATTGTTTTAGAGGGACGGGCGCATCTGTTTGCAGATTGGATGGGGTGGCGGTGTAGCCCGGTTGGAGCGAGACGACTACGTTTCTGGCTAGCGATGCGTGGGAATGCTGTAGCTCGATTGGGCCGCCTTCTGGAAGCGTAAATCTCTCTTCGATGAGAATGCGAACTCCGCTTTCTGAAGGATCTTCGATGAGCGTTTTTCGGTCTTCGATGTTTTGTGAGCGACGGTAGACTTGGGTTTCAATTATCTCTGCGTCGGGAAAGAAACGCTTGGATTGACCGTGTATCCAATCTTGAACGACAGGATCTGAAAAAGGGGTTCCGTTAAGCGGCGGCTGGGAAGTTGCGACGATTGGCGGCAGCGCTTGTTCTGGCTGGGACGTTTCACCAGCAGTCGGGAATTGAGGTTCAGCGGGAGGCTTGGCGGGCTTCTCCGCCAGTCGCAAGACGAGTATTCCAATGAGGGTGAGGCACAGGCCAAGGGCGAGGGCTATTCGAGACCTTTTCATGGCAAGAGTTGAGATGGGATTCCGAGTGAAACAAGAGGTTGAGTGTGCTTAGCACATGGTCCGAAATTGGTAAATGTGTAAATCGGACGTAAACACGCGTAGAGTGAGGGGGGAGTCGCTTGAACCGGAAACAAAAAAACGCGTTCCCAGGCGAGGGAACGCGTTTTGAAAATAGGGTGATTGTTTCGCGATTACAGGATCATGAAACAGAGGGCGAGGATCACTGTTGGGAGCAAGGCGCCGGCCATGAGCTTGATGGGAGCGATTCCGCCGTCGAAGTACTTGTTTAGGAGGGACTGACCAGCTGGGTTCGGAGCGTTGGCGATGACGGTCAAACCGCCTCCGGTTCCGGCTCCGGCCACCACTGCGTAGCGAAGGGCGGCGGCTTCAGGTTCGCTGAAGGCAGGAACTTGAGAAGCGAGGTAGGTGATAGCCGCGTTATCGTTGAATGCGGTCAGTACAGTGGAGCCAATAAACAGTGGCAGCTCGGTGAGCGAGCTCAGTACTGGAGAGATCCACCAGCCTTGTAGACCGCCATGGGTGACGAGTCCTGCGAGGAAGAAACCGACCAGCATCGGCCCTTTGAGGCTGATTTGGTATTGGTGGTGGTCGGTCGCCATGGTGAAGGCGAGGAAGAAGAGGAAGCCGCCGATGAAGAGGGCTGGGTGGTGGAGTACGATGATGGTCCAAGCTAGGAAAATCGCGTGGACGGTGACAATCCAGGTAGGGGCGTTCGACTCGGTCTTTTCGATCTTTGGCGACTCAGCGACCTTTTTCTTCAGGTCTGAGAAGGATTTGCGGAAGATGGCGAAGTAGATGACGTTGGAAATCAAGATACCTACGATCGCCTTCCAGCCGTAGTTGAAGAACATGAATGGCATGTCCCAGCCCCAAGTGCCTGCTACCATGAGTACGGGAGGAGCGGCGAAGTGGGTGAGGGTGCCGCCTACGGAAATATTCACGAAGAGGAGGCCGAGAGTGGCGTACTTGTGAGTGGAGCTTGGGTTGTGCTTGTAGAATTGCTGACCGAGGAGGATGGCAGCGATCGTCATGGCGGCAGGCTCGGTGATGAACGAACCGAGGAGTGGAGCGATGGTGAGAATAGAGAACCAGTACGCTCCAGGGCTGCGTCCGCCGAGGCCGGCGATGAGGGTGACGTTGCGCTCGGCTGCTTGCACGATTGGGCGCGAGGATGCGATCGCCATGAGAACGACGACGACCATCGGCTCCACGAAATTTCGGGTGTCGATGTAGCCTGTGGCGACTCCCCAGCTGCCCTTCATCGCTACGATAGCGATGATCAGAGGGATGAGCCAGAGGCCGAAGACTGCCTCAACTTCTCCGAGAAAGTGGAAGAGCGTAGCCTTGAAGGATACGGGGCGCTTCCCTTCGACGCCGTTGTGTGAAATGACGCCCTTTTCGAGCTTGTGCTCGTGATCGTGCTCAAATTTGTGCGCGAGCTTCATGAGGGAGCCGGCTACGAAAGTGTGGCAGATCGCGAGGAAGAAGATGGCGGTGGCGACCACGTTGAACGGATCTTCCGCGGCACGCAGCTTGAGTGTCTCGATGAGAGTGAGCTCGCGATCGAGTTCCTTCGCTTTTTCGGCTTCCAGTTCAACGTAGTGTGAATCTGGGAGGGGGAAATTGGAATCTCCAGCCGCGCCGTGACCGCCGCCCGCGGCGAACAGATCGGCGCCGCCCAGGCTTACGAGGGCGAATGCAGCCAGAAGAATTAAAGAAAGGTGTCGTTTCAGACGCATCATTTAATGGGATCGCTAGTTTACGTGTGTTCTCACTGGCCTTCTCCGGAAGGCAGTACTTCTCAAATTGGAAGGGAGAGTGGCGGCAAGCAGAATCGGCGCCTTAGGTGGCGGTTTTCTAGGAAGAAACTAGGGAAATCGTGTAAGAGCGACTCCCCGCGCCACGGGTAGGGGCAATGGTCTACTTCGACTGGAAGATCGAGCTTTGCACGCAGGCGTGGATGAGCGAGCGGAAGCCGTAGTCGTTGGTCTCGGCCTGTTCAACGATTTGCGCGATTTCCCGACGATCCGCGAACTGGATCTCGGAACCGGTGGCGTAGGTGAGCAGCTTGTTGGCGAGATTGTGGGCGATCTTCTCCGGTCTTTTAAGGGCGTGGGCTTTGAAATCGGTGATGTCTTTGATGAAGCCGCCGTCTGGCAAATCGTAGCTCGGGTCGACCCTTGGGCCGATGATGCGATTCTTTTTTTCGTTGAGCCCGCGATAGTTTTTACGCCAGCCGCCGATCACGTCGTAGTTTTCCAAGGCGAAGCCCGGTGGATCGATCTTCTGGTGGCAGGACATGCAGGAGGCACTGGAGCGATGCTTGTCGAGCTGGTCGCGGATGGAGACGGCGCCGCGGATATCGGGTTCGACGGAGCCTGCGTTGTCAGGCGCGGGGGCGATGTGTTCGCCGAGGATGCGCTCGAGGAGCCAAACGCCGCGAATGACGGGCGATGTGGTGGTGCCGTTGGCGGTGACCTTGAGGATACTGGCTTGGGTGAGAATGCCGCCGCGATGAAACTTGGGGGAGAGAACGACTTCTTCGTAGTCGTCGGTCTCGATTCCCTTGATGCCGTAGTGGCGTGCGATTCGGTCGTCGAGCATCGCGAACTCGGAATCGATCACGTTTGTGACGCTGAGATCTTCTTCCACCATTTTGGAGAGGAAGGCGCGTGTTTCGCCCAGCATGGAATCTTTGAGTATAGAGTCGAATTCTGGATACATGCGCCGATCAGGTGTGGTGAAGTCGATCTCTTTGAGGTCGAGCCAGCTATCGGTGAAGTTTTTGGAAAACTCTTTGGCTCGGGGGTCGTCGAGCATGCGGTCGACTTGTTGGGCGAGTTTTTTGGGGTTTGATAGGTTTCCGGCTTTGGCTTCTTGCATTAGCTCCTGGTCGGGTGGGGAGCTCCAGAGGAAGTAGCTGAGGCGAGAAGCGATATTGAAATCGTCGAGTGTTCCCGGGGCTTCGACGAAATAGAGAAAGCGTGGGGAGCTAAGGATGGAGCGGTAGCCGGCACGAAGGGCGGCGGCGATCGACTTGCTGGTCGCGTACTCCTCTGCGGCGAACTGCAGGTAAGGCTCAAGTTGCTCGTCGCTGGCAGGGCGGCGGAAGGCGCGTTCTGCGAATTTGCTGACTAGCTCTTTTATGTCTTTGAGGGGAGTCTTGCCGCGGAGCTGGCCTTTGCGCAACTCGAGGTCGCCAAAGAGACGCTGTTGCAAAGCGGCTTGATCGAGCCCTAGGGAAACACGTTCCATGTGTACCCACTCTACGGCGACACCCGGTTTGTCGTCTCGATGGAAGATGTTTGTGGGAAGGTCTAGCTCTCTTAGAATTTGGGTCGACGACCATTCGATGGTCCGGTCGCCGGGACGCACTGAGAGCATGTGGCCTTTTTCGAGCCAAGCGTCGAAGGTGAAGTTTTGCGGTTCCTCGCGTGCGGCGAATTTGCCGATCCAGTACATGGTGGGGGCTCGGGCTCTGCAGAACCCGCTTTCGACTTGTGTCCAGATGGGGCGCTCGTCGGAGGGGTTGAACGCTTTGGCTCGGATGGTGATACGGTACCAACCGCTTTCGGGAACTTCTGTGGCGTCCATCTTGCCATGGAAGGCGTAGGAAGTGGGGAAGGCGACTGAATGGTCGTCTATGAAGAAGGCTTGTCGATTGTTGCCGTTTCGTTCTGGGCCGACGGAGAGTTCGCTCGCGGGGAACGTTCGGCTGTATTGAGGAAGCGGAGCTCTGGCTCTGGCAAAGGCTTCGTCGAGGCAAAGATCGTTTACCTCCATGAATTTTTCGAGGAGATGATAGGAGACGCTTTGGACTTCTGCCTGGTTGCTGAATCCGTGTTGCTCGGCGTCTTCGGGAAGCAGGTTGAGGATCGGTATGTCGACACCGAGCACGTCGTGAAGCGTATTCTCGTATTCGATACGGTTGAGGCGACGAGAGCGGACACGGCCGTGGCTATCGATCTGCTTCTTTGAGCTTAGGTGCAAGCTCTCTTCGAAGGTCTTGAGGAAATCGTGTCGCTCGTCTTGTTCGATGACGAATTCGTCCTTGGGCGGCATCTCCTGATTTCGAACCCGATCGTGAATGAAACTCCATTTTTTCATGGAGACGGGGTCGGAGGGGATGAAGGAGAGGGATTCGAGGTCGAGATTGCCTTTCTTGTCTACTTCGTTGTGGCACTCGTAGCAGTTTAGATCGAGAAAGTCATGAATCTCGGCAGGGAGCTCTTCTTCAGCGGGAAGGTCTGCGTAAGCGAGCGTGACGATAGAGATCCCCAAGGCAGGGATGATGGTGCGAAGCATTTTTCTGTTCGGTTTAGATAAGTTCAGCTCTTCGCTTAGATCATTTCCAAGCCAGACATTTCCTGCGTGCTTGTAGAGAACTTCTTGGTATCCATGCCGTGGCGACGGAGGATGCTCATGAAAAGGTTTGGAAGCGGGTAGTTGTTTTCTTGGTCGAAGGCGATGTGCTGACCGTGTTTGAATCCGCCGCCGGCGAGCAGAACTGGCATGTTGCGATTGTCGTGCGAGCTGGCGTTGCCGAGATTGGAGGTGAGCAGGACGCTGGTATTATCCAGGAGGGAACCGCTTGCTTCCTGTGTTTGCTTTAGTCCGCGTAGGAAACCGCCATAGGTCTTGATCAGTTCGGTTTCCACGATGGTGAGCTGTTCTAGCTTGTGTTCGTCGAGACCGTGATGGCTCAGGCCGTGGTAGCCTTCGTTGACGCCTTCAATCGGGATGGTGGCTCCCTCGCCGTTGAGGTGCAGTGTTATGAAACGCGTGGAATCGGTTTGTAGGGCGAGCTGCATGATATCGAGCATGAGCTTCTTTCTTCGGATGACTTCCGCCCGATCCTGGATGTCGACGGGAGGCTTCATTTCGACCTTGGGTTTGGCTTTGCCTGCCCATTCCTCGGATTCGCCGAGTCGCTTTTCGAAATCGCGAACCGAACTGAGGTATTGGTCCATCTTCTCCTTATCGCCAGTGCCGAGCTCGCGCATGAGGCGCTTGGAGTCGCCGGCTACGATGTCCATAATGCTGCGGCCTTGCTTGAGTCGCTCGATTTGGCGGCGTTGCGCTTTTTTGGAATCGGCCATGAACAGTTTCGCGAACAGTCGCGACGCGGAGAACTCCGCTGGGATCATGCTGCCGTTTTCGGTATAGGAAGGGCTGTTGTTGCTCTCGATGTTCAGTACGAGCGACGGGTAGCGCGTGTGGTGGCCTTGGTGTTTCGCGAGGTATTGGTCGATCGAGATCGTGTTTTTGAAAGTGGCGTTGTTGGAGTAGGGAGCTCCGGTGAGAATGGAGCCTTCTGCTCGGTGCCCGCCGCCGACACCAGGATGTGATGACCCTGTGACTACGGTGAGGTCGTTGAGGAGGTCGGGGATTTTTGAGAGGTAGAGTGATGGGGTGTAGTTGCGGCCGGCTTCGATGGGATTGAGGTTTGGCGCGTGTAAGCCGAGGGCGAGACTGATGCTGACGAAGCGGCGTGGAGTTTGGCTGGCGAGGGAAGAGGCGAAGGCCGGTGTCATGGCGTCGAGCCAAGGAAGCGCGATGGCGGCTCCGGTTCCGCGGAGGAAGGATCGACGAGAGATGGATTTTGAAAAGCTGAAGTGTACGCGTTTCATGGGGTATCTGTCAGGGGCTCGATTTCGAGCGAAACGTTAGTTGGTCTAGGCTGTCAAATTGGGGTAGAGTTGACGGTTGACTGGGGAATCGTTTCCCCGGTTTGCTCGTCATAATGATTAGGCGCAGTTGAACTTTCGCTCAACGTGCTTGAAATGACGCCTTTGGTGTCCGATATATCAATGAGTTAGTCTCGTGAACCGTTTCAAAGCCATCACTCTTCTGCTTGTAGCTGCCATAGCGAACCCGCTTTGCTGCTGTTTTGGCGTGGATGCGGTTTGGGAGAAGATTGTCGAGCAGCCGAAGGTGGAAGCTCACTCCTGCTGCAGCATGGCTAGCTCTGATGAAGCTGTTCCGGTTAAGGATCGAGACGAGTGTCCGCACGAAGTGGAGCGTATCTCTAAAATTGTTGATGGGGATACTGGCTTCCAGCTGTCCAAGCCGCTTTTGGTCGCGGTTTTCAGCTTGGCGGAGTTAACTGCGTTTGCCGATACGAGCTCTAGCGATTGTAGAGTGCTGGCTCGCTCGCCTCCCGAGTTGTGGGCTTGTCATGCAGCTGAGCTAGGCAATGCGTACTGCGTGTATTTGCTTTGATGTGAAGTCGGGCGGTTGTTGAGGCAACCGTGTCTAATTGGGGAGTCTAGCGGGTCTTAGAGCCTGGGATTCTTGTTATCTGGGAGACCTTTGGAAAAGGCTCCGTATCTCGTGTGCTTTGACCGGGCATATTCGGTCACGACTTTACAAATACCATGAACAAGCAAGTAGCTATCGCTTTAGGCGTATTGACGATTGGCGCTACGTTTTGGGCAGGCCGTTGTTCGGCTCCCGACAACTTAGAGTCAGGGGGGGCTCATTCGCGACAAGAGCTTCCGAGTGAACCGGAATCTTGGACCTGTTCCATGCATCCGCAGATCCAACAGGCGGAGTTTGGGGCGTGTCCGATTTGCGGGATGGACCTAATTCCAGCGGGTGATGATTCCGTATCCGCAGATAGTGGACATTATCGAATGAGTCCTGCGGCACGGGCTCTGGCTGAAGTCGAAACGGTCGAGGTGGAGCGTAGAATGCCGGAAACAAGTATCCGGCTGGTGGGGACTTTGCAGTTGGACGAGACGATGGTTCGATCGATCACGGCTCGTTTCCCGGCTCGAATTGAGGAGCTGTTTGTAAACTATCGTGGTGTTCCTGTCAAAAAGGGCGAACACCTTGCGAGTATTTATAGTCCGGAGCTTCTAAGCGCTCAGAAGGAGTTATTGCTCGCGTATGAGAGGCATGGAGACGGCGCGTTTGTAGAGTCGGCTCGTCAGAAGCTCCGTCGTTGGGGGCTGGAGGAGGATCAGATCGATCTGATTCGAGATCGCGGGGAATCTTCGGATCAGTTTGAGCTACGAGCTCCGTTTGGCGGAGTTGTCAGTAAAAAGCTGGTACGGGAAGGCGACTATCTTGATGAGGGCAACGTTCTTTTTGAGATCGCTGACTACAGTCGGCTTTGGCTGATGCTGGATGCGTACGAGTCGGACTTGGCTTGGCTTCGTATCGGGCAGGAGCTGGAGTTTACCGTCAAGGCGTATCCGAGTGAGGTTTTTACGGGCAGGATCGTATTCATTTCGCCGGAGGTTGATCGTGAATCCAGAACGACTCACTTGCGGGTAAATGTATCCAATCCGAAAGGAGTTTTGAAGCCAGGCATGTTCGCCACTGGGCAGGTGAAAGCTTTGGTGACAAAAGGGGGCGGTGTTTTTGCTCCGGATTTGGCGGACAAGTGGATTAGCCCGATGCATCCTGAAATCGTAAAGGATGGACCGGGAAGCTGCGATGTTTGCGGGATGGATCTCGTACCAGCGAGCGAGCTTGGATACACTTCGGGAGAGTCTGAAGAGGTTCCTTTGATCGTTCCGAGTTCGGCTGTTATGCGGACGGGGGAGCGTTCGATCGTCTATGTTGAAAGCGAGTCAGGCGAGGATCGTTTATACGAAGGTCGGGAAGTTCTCATTGGTCAGAAGGCGGGCGAGTTTTTCACAATCGTATCGGGATTGGAAGAAGGGGAACGGGTCGTCAGTAGAGGGGCGTTTAAGATCGACAGCGCTTTGCAGATTCTGGCTAAGCCGAGCATGATGAGCCCTGCAAAGGACGAGCAGGCGGGGGCGGATGACGCTCCCGTTTTGAATGTTGAAGCGTTTTCGGAAGGCCTTGGGGCTTATCTCGATTTGCAAGAGGCTTTGGCTGGGGATGACTTTGAGTCGGCGGCACGTGCGGTGGAATCGCTTCATGTGGCGCTTGGACACGATAGCGCTCTGTCGGAGACGATCCATGGCCTTATGGAGGCGAAGGATATCGCGGCGATGCGGCGTCCTTATTTCGATGATCTCTCGAAAGCGTTCATCGCAACAGCGGAAGGTGGAGTTGATTTCGAAGGAACTGAGCTTGCCCGGATGCGGTGCCCGATGGTGTATCCAAACAATGGTGCTGCCGATTGGTTGCAACGGGATGGGGCTTTGCGTAATCCGTATTTCGGAGCGATGATGCTTACCTGTGGCGAAAAGCTGAAGGTCTACGGAGAGGAGTAGTGCGATGATTGATCGAGTGATTCGCTTTTGTTTGAGCAACAAGCTCGTCGTATTCATTCTCGCTGGTTTTTTGGCGTTGGCTGGGCTGGTTGTGGCTCCGTTCGATTGGGATATTGAGTTTTTGGATCGTAGGCCAGTGCCGGTGGACGCCATTCCTGACACTGGAGATAATCAGCAGATCGTGTTTACGGAATGGAGTGGGCGGTCCCCGCAAGATATCGAGGACCAGATCACTTACCCGCTCACGAGTTCTTTGCTTGGTTTGCCGGGAGTGAAGAGCATCCGGAGCAGCTCCAGTTTTGGCTTCAGTTCCATTTATGTGATTTTTGAAGATGGGATCGACTTTTATTGGTCGCGCAGTCGGATATTGGAGAAGCTCTCGAGCTTGCCTAAGGGAACGCTTCCGGATGGAGTTCAGGCGCAGCTAGGGCCGGATGCGACGGCGCTTGGTCAAGTGTTTTGGTATACGCTTGAAGGAAGGGACGCGGAAGGGCGGCCTGCGGGAGGATGGGATCTCGCTGAGCTCCGGAGTGTGCAGGACTGGTATGTTCGCTACGCTCTGCAAGGAGTTGAGGGAGTTGCGGAGGTCGCAGCGATTGGTGGCTTTGTGAAGGAGTATCAAGTCGATGTCGATCCGGATGCGTTGCGTGTATACGATGTGTCGATACAAGAAGTGGCTGCTGCGGTGAGCTCGAGTAATTTGGACGTGGGGGCACGCACGATTGAGATTAACAATGCCGAGTATGTCGTCCGCGGTTTGGGATTTGTTAAGAGCCTAGATGATTTGCGCAAAGCGGTGATCGCGGAGCGGAACAATGTCCCGATCACTTTGGAGGAGGTTGCTGAAATCGAGTTTGGTCCGGCCTTGCGTAGGGGGGCTTTGGACAAAGGAGGGACGGAGGCCGTTGGGGGTGTCGTGGTTGCTCGTTTTGGTGAGAATCCGCTGGAGGTTATAAAGCGGGTTAAAGAGCGAATTGAGAATTTGGAGCTTAGCTTGCCCGCGAAGGAGCTAGCAGACGGGAGTGTGAGCCGGTTGAAAATCGTTCCGTTCTATGATCGTTCGGGCTTGATTGAAGAGACGCTTGATACTTTGGAGACGGCGGTGCGTCAGCAGATTTTGGTTACGGTAATCGTGGTCATTCTGATGCTACTTCGCTTGAGAAGCGCGGTTTTGGTTTCGAGCGTTCTGCCTCTCGCGGTTTTGAGCGCGTTTGTGGGGATGAAGCTCGTCGGTGTGGATGCGAATATCGTGGCGCTTTCAGGTATCGCAATCGCGGTGGGCACGATCGTGGACATGGCTATCGTATTGGTTGAAAACTGTATAAGGCGTTTGGAGACGGCGAATCCGAATGCTGATCGATTGAAAGTTATTTACGAGGGCTGCGTTGAGGTGGGAGGAGCTGTGTTGACGTCGGTCTTAACGACGGTCGTGAGTTTCTTGCCGGTGTTTACGATGATTGCAGAGGAGGGACGCTTGTTTCGACCTTTGGCTTACACTAAGACCTTTACTTTGTTGGGCAGTATTCTGGTGGCGCTGACCTTGATTCCTGCATTGATTCACCTGTTTTACCGCAAGGGGGGGGCTCGAGTGTCAAAGCGCGGGAGGCGCTCTCTTAGTCGAGGGATGGCGATTGCATTGTCTTTGGGACTGGCGGTTGTGTTGGCGTATGATTGGCAGCCACTCGGCCTGGGGTCTCCGGTTCGCAATGTTCTTTTTGTTGTGCTGGCTCTTGGGCTCCTAGTAGGTTTTGCCCATTTGGTGATTCGGGGGTATCCTGTCGTGCTGGGTTGGATACTCAAGGCGAAGGTGGTATTCGTCTCCTCGTGTTTGGTCGTTGTGTTAGGGGGGAGCGTTTGCTGGTTGGGCTGGGGCAAGGTCTTTTCGTGGTCCCCGCTTTGGGTGAAAGAGGCTTCGGCTTGGCAAGCGCTTGACGATACCTTTCCGGGATTAGGGAGAGAGTTTATGCCTGCTCTCGACGAGGGGTCTTTTCTCTTCATGCCGACCACGATGGTGCATGCATCGATCGGGGAAGCGATGGATGTTTTGCGGAAACAGGATATGGCGATTAAGTCCATTCCCGAGGTGGAGTCGGTTGTGGGCAAAATCGGTCGCGTTGAGAGTTCTTTGGATCCGGCTCCGATCTCTATGGTGGAGACCATCATTTCTTATAAACCTGAGTTTGTTCAGGATGAATCCGGAGAGTGGGTTCGTCAGTGGCGGGATGAGATTCGCAATCCAGAGGACATTTGGGATGAGATCGAGAGAGTGGCTCGGATTCCTGGTGTGACTTCCGCTCCGATGCTGCAGCCGATCGAGACTCGTCGAATCATGCTGCAAACGGGCTTGCGGGCGAGCATGGGGCTGAAGGTGTTTGGGCCGAATTTGGAGGCAATCGACCAAGCGGCGCTCGCTATAGAGTCCACTCTCAAGGAATCCGAGTTGTTGAAGAAGGGGGCGGTTATTGCGGATCGAGTTGTAGGAAAGCCCTATCTCGAAATCGAAATAGACCGGGATGCGATCGCGCGTTATGGCATTACAGTGGGGGCTGTCCAGGAGGTGATCGAGACGGCGATCGGCGGTCGCGTGATCATGCAGACGGTGGAGGGGCGCGAACGTTATCCGGTTCGGTTGAGGTACTTGAGGGAGCGTCGCGACTCGTTGGAGGCGATGGAGAGGATATTGGTGGCGACTCCGAAGGGTGTTCAGGTCCCTTTGTCGCATCTGGCGAGGATCGTCTACAAACGCGGGCCTCAGATGATCAAAAGCGAGGATACGTTCCTTATGGCCTACGTTTTGATGGATCCGATTGGAGGGATCGCGGAGGTGGATGCGGTTGAGGGACTTGAGGCTTTGCTCGCGGAGAAGGTGAGCAGTGGCGAGCTGAAATTGCCTACTGGAGTTCGCTACGAGTTTACCGGGACTTACCAGGGGCAAGTCCGAGCGGCGAAGACCTTGCGCCTCGTGTTGCCAGTCGCGATGCTATCGATCTGGTTGCTGCTCTATTTGCAGTTCCGCAATACGGTGACGACGTTCATCGTTTTCTCTGGTGTGGCATTCGCCTGGTCAGGAGGATTTTGGCTCGTTTGGCTTTATGGTCAGGATTGGTTTCTGGATCTAGCCCCTCTGGGGGCGAACCTTAGGGGTCTCTTCCAGGTAGGCACCGTGAATCTAAGCGTCGCGGTCTGGGTCGGCTTTTTGGCTCTATTCGGTACCGCGACTGATGACGGCGTTTTGCTTTGCACTTATTTGAAGCAGACTTTGGCGGAGCAATCGCCTCGCACGAAGGAGGCATTGCGCAAGGCGGTGATCGAGGCGGGGAAGAAACGGATTCGGCCCGCGATGATGACGAGCGCCACGACGATGCTGGCGTTGCTGCCGGTGCTCACCTCTTCCGGCAGAGGGGCGGATGTGATGATTCCGATGGCGATCCCGGTGTTTGGAGGAATGTGCGTCGCGTTTCTGACGGTGTTTTTTGTTCCGGCTGTTTATTGCTCGGTCGAGGAGTGGAAACTGCGGCGAACGGCTCTCAATGATTGAAAATTTTGAACTTAGAATTAGATAAATACTAACCCGTACTACTATGAAAAAACTGATACTTAGCTTAATTGCGGCATTTGCAGCCGTATCCACTTTGCACGCGCATTGTGGGACCTGTGCCATGGATGAGATGAAAGGCGAGCACGCTGGCTGCTCGAGTTGCGCGCAAGAGCAGCTATCGACTTATTTCTCGACCCAGGAGGGCTTGGCTGGCGACGATCTTTCTGCTGCCAAGAAAGGGGCGAAGGCTTTTCTCGCCCACGCTGAAACGCTTGCTTGTACCGAGGGAGAGGATAGCTGCTGCGCGACCGAATTGAATGCGGCGAAGGCGATTGCTGGATCGTCGGACATCGCGATCGCCCGCAAGGCGTTTAAGGATTGGTCGGATGCGTTGCTGGCAAAGGTAGACAAGGCCGGTTTGAGCGATGGAGTCGCGTACAAGATGCATTGCCCGATGGCTTTTAACAACACGGGCGGGACTTGGCTGCAAGCGAAGTCTTCTTTGAGAAACCCATACTATGGTTCGATGATGCTGACTTGTGGGATGCAGACGGGGAGTTACGCGGCAGGCGAAAGTGGATCGGACTGTTGCGGCAGCGGCGGAGAATGCTGTTCCGATGGCAAGGCTTGTTGTGATGATGGCTCTTGTGAATCGTGCAAAGAGAAAGGCCACTCCCATGGACACGGAGATCATAGCCACTAGGTTTTAGCTTTTTTGAGCGGTCGTTGGAAACAACGGCCGTTTTTCTTGAGCGATCAATCTTGGGAGTGTCTCGTTAGTGATGGAGATGAGCCATCGCATCATAACTTGGAAGCGAGCTGCCGTGAGCGGTGGGTTGTTTTTGCTGATCCTGCTGGGTGTCTCGGTTGGTTTTTCGGGATGTATGAGTTTCCAGAAGACGGATGCGGAGATAGAGTCGCACTTTAGCGAACGGGGACAATCGATTCCGGATTTTTATGAGCATGAGGATGATGTCGGCTCCGTGTTCTTGGCGCAAAAAGGCGAGGGGGCTGGAGTGGTGTTTGTGCATGGTTCTCCGGGGAGTTGGGGGGACTATGTTCATATGCTGTCGGATGTCGGGTTGACGTCGGATTTTACGGTAACCGCGGTGGACAGGCCGGGATTTGGTCGGACGAGGCCAAAAAAGGCGGAACCCTCGTTGGAGGCGCAAGCGCGGCGCATCCACGACGCGGTCATCGCCAGCGGAACGCCTGTGCCTGCGCTTTGGGTGGGCCATTCGCTGGGTGGTCCAGTGGCTGCGCGGATCGCAGCGGATTATCCGGAATCGGTCTCGGGGCTGGTGCTCGTCGCTCCGTCGATGGATCCCGAGCTTGAGAAGCGGAAGTGGTTCAATTGGCTTGGAAAGGTTCCACCGATTCGCTGGGGGCTTTCCTACGAATGGCGCAATAGCAACGACGAGATCTTTCCGCACAAGTCTGAATTGGTCAAATTGGGCGCGAAACTAGGAGACTTGAGGACTCCGACAATCGTGATTCAGGGTGACAAGGACAAGCTCGTGCCGCCTGGCAATGCGGACTACGTGAAGCGAGTCTTTCCGGAGGGCGTAGTTGAATTGCGGATATTGGAGGGGGTAAACCATTTCATCCCTTGGTCTCATCCGCATGAGATTAAGAGGGCTATCAGGGATTTGTCCGCTCGCGAATGAGCCCGCTTAGGGGGCTGTCTTTTCGATTGCTTGAGGGGGAGGGGTACTCGTAGTTTGTACGAATCTACCCTCTAGATGTACGAATCTCACAATCAGGCAGTTTATGATCTTTGCCAAATTCACGGTCTGCTCGACCGTGGGCGTTTGGATGAGCTGCTGGCGTTGGCGAAAGGTGAGGAGGTCTCGCTCGCCGACAAGATTTTGGCAGAAGGGGGTGTTCGCAGGCCTGTGTTTTTGGATACGGTTGCGAGCTATTTAGGGATCGAGCGATTGAGGGACGCTCCCTACGATATCCCGGCGGAACTGGTCGAGATGATTGATCCTACTTTGGCGCGTATGCACAATGTCGTGCCAATCGAGAGTTCCGAGCGGCAAGTCACGATTGTGACCACGGACCCTTTTAGTACGTCGGTGATTGACGACGTCGCCTTTGCGGTGAACCGCGATGTCAGGTTGCTGTTGCTCGATCCGAAGGTGGTGAACGAGTTGCTGGATGTCTATTATCGCCCGCAGCATGTGGACTATACCGGAATCCTCGAGGAGATCGACCTTTCGGATATCGCGAGCGAAGAGGATGTGACGGCGGATGATCTGCTGGGAATGGCGGGCGAAACTCCGATCATTCGCTTTGTTAACCTCGTCCTGGCTCAGGCAATTAAAGACAAGGCCTCGGATATTCACTTCGAGCCGTTTGATCGAGAGTTTAAGATTCGTTATCGCATCGACGGAGCGCTTTATGAGATGTCTCCTCCTCCGTGGGAGTTGGCGATTCCGATCATCTCGCGCGTGAAGGTTTTGGGCGATTTGAATATCGCGGAGCGACGTGTGCCGCAGGATGGCAAGGTTCGTCTGGTGGTGGCTGGGCGTCATGTCGATTTGCGTGTATCCACGTTGCCGACACAGTTTGGCGAGAGTGTCGTTTTGCGTGTGTTGGACCAAGGGGCGACCCAATTGGAGCTCAATACTCTTGGAATGCCGGATGATGTGCTGGGTGCGGTCGAAAGCGCGATCGCCCGGCCGAATGGGATCTTTATCTCTACCGGCCCGACTGGTTCCGGAAAAACGACTACCCTTTACAGCTGTCTCAAGCGCTTGAATCGGGTGGAGTCGAAGTTGATGACTGCGGAAGATCCGATCGAGTATGAGATCGACGGGATAATGCAGGTGGGAGTGAATCCGCATATCGGGCTGAGCTTTGCCAATACGCTCAAGTCCTTTCTGCGTCAGGATCCGGACATTATCATGGTGGGCGAGATCCGGGATTTGGATACGGCTCAGATAGCTATCCAGGCTTCATTGACGGGGCATCTGGTGCTTAGCACGCTTCACACGAATGATGCGGCGGGAGCGGTGACGCGTTTAATGGATATGGGGGTGGAGCCGTTTTTGATCTCGTCCTCGCTCGAGGCGGTGCTGGCTCAACGGTTGCTACGCAAGATCTGCTCGAGCTGTCGGCGTTCGTATTTGCCGGACACCGCTCTGCTGCATCAGTTGAACTTGGATCCGAGCATTCTCCAGCAGAAGGAGTTTTTCCATGGAACGGGATGTTCCGCGTGCGCGGCTACAGGATACAGCGGGCGGTTGGGGATCTTTGAGATGTTAAGCGTGACGGAGTCGATTCGAGAACTGATAAGCGAAGGCAGTCCCGCTGTCGCCGTGAGGGAGCGGGCTTTGCATGAAGGAATGAGAACGCTTCGTGAAGATGGTCTCCGCAACATTTTTACCGGTGTCACTACGGTGGAGGAAGTGATACGTTACTCGTGAGCGCTCTGATTGAGCGGGCGGAATCGAGCTGTTATGTCGAAATTTAGGTTTATTGCAATTGATGGGGAAGGTAAGGAGCGCAAGGGCATGGTGGATGCTGGCTCTCGCCAAGACGCGGTTAAGCAAATCCGGAGCTATGGTCTAACGCCTGCTCGCGTGACCGTGGTGCGTTCTGCTGGGGAGGGGGACTCTTCTGCTACCGTGACACGGAGTTCGAGTGGGAAAGCGACGAAAAGGCCGATGTACCTTGGGTCGGCGATCAAGAAGAAGGCTCTCTCGGAGTTTACACGAAAACTGGCGACTTTGCTTCAGGCGGGACTGACTTTGATCCGCTCCTTGGAGGTGTTGAAGGATCAGGAGAAGAACGTGGTTTTCCGCTGGATACTTAACAACATGATCGAGAGTATTCAGTCAGGTAGTACGTTCTCCGATGCGTTGGCCGCCTTTCCGAAAGAATTCGATTTCCTGTACGTAAATATGGCGAGAGCGGGGGAAGCGAGCGGCATGCTTGAGGTGTCACTGGCTCGCTTGGCGACTTATTTGGAGAAGACCGAGCGCATGAAGTCGAGACTCGCGTCGGCGATGACTTATCCCACGGTGGTGATGATCTTTTCGTTTCTCATCGTCTTGCTGCTGTTGATTTTCGTGGTACCGAAATTCGAAGGGATCTTCAGCGAGCAGATTGGCGACGACAAGATGCCGATCCTTACGGTCTACGTCTTGGCGGTCAGCGATTTTCTGGTGGCCTATTGGTATGCGGTGTTTGGCGGGTTGTTCGGCGGCTTCTTGTTGTTTAAGCTTTTCGGGGCGACGCGGCCAGGGCGTCAGCTTTACGACTGGCTGAAAATCAAGTTTTTCGGGGTGGGTGACTTGTTTACCAAGATCTATGTGATCCGCTTTTCACGTACCTTGGGTACTTTGATCGAGAGTAGCGTGCCTATTTTGGAGGCTCTGCGAATCACGAAGGACACTTGTGGCAATCTACATGTAGAGGCGGCTGTGGAAAATGTGCGCAACCGGGTCAAGGACGGGGAAGGAATTGCTAGCACGCTTACCGAGGCCAAGATTTTCCCTACGATGGTGACGAGTATGGTGGAGGTCGGCGAGGAAACGGGGGACCTGCCGCAAATGCTGGGGCAGATCGCGGATGTCTATGACGAAGAGGTGGACAATTCGATCTCGAGTCTGACGTCGATGGTTCAGCCGCTGATGATCGTGTTTATGGCACTTGCCATCGTTTTGATCATCCTTGCCCTGTTTCTTCCGTTTCTTAAGATTCTACAGGGATTCAGCTCTTTTTAGCCTTCGCCTGTTTCGGATTTAGTGGCCTCGTGCGGCCAAGGCTTGACTGACGGTTTCGAGGTCCAGCTTCGCTCCAGGCCGAATTTCGTTGTCGCTGTACCAATTAAAACGTGTCTCGAGGGCGTAGAGCATATCGTCGCGGATGGATTTGCGTGACAGGGTGTCTTGCGGATAGAGCGGGTAAATTTCCCTTAGAACTCCGTCTGCCGTGAAAAAGCCGATGTCGATGGGGAAATCGACGTTCTTCATCCAATAGGACATGCGTTGCGGCTCTTTGTAGATGAAAAGCATGCCGTGATCGTCGTCGATGCCGTCTCGGAACATCAGGCCTTTGGTCTGCTCGCTGCGAGAGATCGCGAATTCGATCGTGATGGTCTTGTCGCCGACCTGGAGCGTCTCGGGCATGGTAGGCTGGCTGTCTTCAGATTCGGAGCAGCTTGTGGCAGCGATACAGAAGGCGGTGAGGATCGAGAGGAGCAGAGAGCGTTTCATAAAGGCGTGTTTGAACCTGGGACGCAGTCTTTGGCTAAGATTCCCTTGGGCAAGCGAGAATACGCGAAAGGTTCAATGCTCTGCCCCAAAAAGTTGCCAGGCCGTCGAGGGGGACGGCCTGGCAGGGTGGTGTGTGTGGGTGGGAGGGAAATTCTTAACTTTAAGAAGGCTAGGCTGAGTGATTCCCGATTACAAGTGCTCTTTTTTTGGGGAAATTGCCTATATTTTGAGGGGTAGGACAGGAGATGTCTGATGCTGGGTGGTAGTTTGGATGCATGAACACGATCAATCGACTAGAAGAAAATTGGACTCCTAGCTGGGAGTTGGGCCTGCAAGACGAATTTGGATTCTCCTTGGAAGTGGAGACGTTAGAGGAGCCAAAGCTCAAGCAGGATCGCCCCAACCCTTGGTCAATGGCCAAGCGTGAAGTGCTAAACCGCCAAATCGCTCCAGAGCTTTCGTTGGCCGAGGACACTGGCAAGGTTGGCGAGCTGATTTCCTTTCTTGAAAACCTCAGCATGGAGATCGCTAACGATGAGTAAGCAAGAACGTCTGATTTTGGCGGCTGATAGTCGTAGTGAAAACATGATCCGCCGGCTGCTTGTCATTCCGACCTGGATACGGGAAAGACGTCAACGTCGTATGTTGCTAGGGGCGAGTGGTTGCCTCGTTAAGGCGACTGAGTGGGTGTCGTGAGCTAAGGGCTCAGCTTTGCTCTTTATCTAGAGCGATCCAGAGTTTTGTTTCTATTTGTTCTGGGCGTGCGTTGGGCTCGATACCAACGCTCTCTAGCTTTCCCAACCAAACCTTCGCAGTATCCGATTTGGACTTACGGAGAAGCGATGCGATCTGTTTGCGGCGTTGCTGGAAAATGTCGCGGATGAGTTGCGAACTCTCTGGCGAAAAACGATAGGGATCGCTTTTCCTTCGCAGGTGGAGAAGCGTCGAGCCGACGTCGGGTTTGGGGTAGAAACAGGAACCTGATACGTCGTGTCCTGGCAGGATATCGAATGCGGCGTGGAGGAAGATGCTGATCGCTCCGAACTGCTTGGTGCCTGATTTGGCGGCATAACGTTGAGCGGCTTCTTTTTGAAGCATCAGCGTCATGACGCTGGGTAGTTGCCTCTCCAATACGACTGCCATCCAAGGAGTTGAAATAGCGTAGGGTAGGTTCGCTACGATCTTGTAGTCGCCGATGTCGGAGGGGAGATCACCGAGTGGGTGATCGAGAGCGTCTCCTTTGACGAGGTGGAGATTCGCTTCGTCTTGGGCGATGGATTCGATGTGATCCCCGAGTTTCGGGTCGAATTCAACTGCGTGTACAATGGCTCCCTTTTCGAGGAGAGCGCGAGTTAGGGTGCCGAGACCAGGGCCGATTTCGACAACGTGATCGCCGCTGGAGACATTGGCCAGCTCTAAGGACTTGCGTACGATGTTTCCGTCGATGAGGAAATTCTGGCCGAGCTGCTTGCGGGGCCGGTGTCCTAGCTGCTCGAGCAGCTCGCGAGTCTGTGAAGGGGAAAGCGGCAACTTGCGATTGTGACGTTTGTGGTAGAAAGGACTTTCTAGGCGTTGTGGAAGTCCGCCATGAGTTGGGCGGTGTCGGGCGCTTTCATGAGAGCTTCGCCGACTAGGATCGCTTTGGCTCCGCAGGCTTTGACGCGCGCTGCGTCTTCGCCGGTCCAGATTCCGGATTCGGAAACGGCGACCACGTCCTTAGGGAATTGCGGGATTAGTTTTTCCGAGAAGGCGAGATCGGTTTTGAAGATGGCGAGGTCGCGATTGTTGACGCCGATGATCTTGGCGTCTTGGGTGACGGCACGTTCGAGTTCCGGTTCGCTGTGAATTTCGTAGAGGGAGTCGAGTCCAGCGAGGTCGGCAGCCTGGCGGAGGTCGGTCATCTGCTGGTCTGACAATGCGCGGACGATGATCAGGATCGCGGAAGCTCCTGCTTGGGCAGCTTCTAGGACTTGGATGGGATGGATCATGAAGTCCTTGCGTAAGCAGGGGATGCCTTTGCTTTGCTCTCGGAATTTTTCTGTGACTGAGGACAGGTCTGAGAGTTCGCCGCCGAAATATTTGGTGTCGGTGAGGATGGAGAGGCAATCGCCTCCTGCGGCTAGGTATTTGTCGGCTTGGTCGATCGAGGGGCCGAGGTCTTTGATTTGACCGGCGGATGGGGAGCGGCGTTTGATTTCCGAAATGACGGCGAGACCTTGAGGGGCTTTGAGGGCTTCGAGGAAGGAGCCGCGGAGAGTTGCTTCGGATGCGAAGGATTCGAGTTCGTCGGAAGAAACGTCGCGGATTCGATCCGCGATTTCCTCGGCCTTCCAGTTCATGATCTCTGTCAGTTTGTCCATTTGATTGAGATTTTCAGAACCGCGAATGGACTCGAATGGACGCTAATGCGATACAAATTTTGTGGTGCTGTTTGAGAGTGTTGGAATCTGGAATTGCTTTGCGGGGAGCGGGGCTCCTTGATGGCGGGCGTGAGCGCTATCGAAGATTTGCAGGAAACTATGGCTCGATTGAGGGGACCTGGCGGGTGCCCGTGGGATATGGAGCAAGATCATCAGTCCATTGCCCAATGCTTGGTCGACGAATGCAGCGAGCTGCTTGAGACCATCGACAAACTCGACATGGAGCACATGCGTGAAGAATTGGGCGATGTACTTCTGCAGGTCGTTTTCCATGCCCAATTAGCGAAGGAAGCAGGTCACTTCGACTTCGAGGCAGTAGCCGCTGAGATCAATGAAAAGCTCGTACGTCGCCATCCGCATGTCTTTGGCGATATGGATTTGAAGGACTCCGAACAGGTCCTAGCCCAGTGGGAGAAGATTAAGGCGGGAGAGAAGGCGAACAAGCCGAAGAGCGATTCGCAGTTTAAGGATTTACCACCTGCATTGCCGGCCTTGATGTTCGCTTACGACATTTTCAAGCAGATCAAGAAAAAGGCTCTGCCAACTGGAGCTTCCGTCGATATGGAAGCGATCGAAGCGATGGCTGCCGAACTGGATGAAGAAGCGGCGGGACATATCCTCTTCGAGATCTCAGCTGCCTGCAGACTTAAGGGGATCGATCCGGAGAGCGCTGTTCGTAAGTTTGCTCGTCGAGTGATGGCGGAGAGCGAGGGATTGGCGAACGACGCTCAAGAGGAAGCGGGTTGAGTCTAACTTAATTATGGGCGATTCGGAGAAATGGCGTAGCCAATGGGTGGAACCGTTTTTGCGGCACCTTTCTGGGGAGCGTCGTTTATCAGCCTACACCTGTCGAAACTACGAAACGGCCTTGGTGGCTTTTTTCGGTTTCCTAGATTCGATGGGAAAGTGGAAGGGGGATCTCTCCTCTGTCGAATTGCGGGAGACTCGCGATTTCGTGATCGAACAACAGAACCGGGTTTCCCGCCGAACGGTCCATAACTACGTTTCCGGGCTGCGGACGTTCTTCAAATATTGGATGCGTCAAGGAAAGCTCGAGAAGAGTCCGTTTGTCGGAATCGCGCTTCCGAAGCTGCCGAAGAAACTGCCTGCTTTCATGACAGAGCAGCAAGTGAGGAGCTTGTTGGAAGGTCCGATGCGGTTGTTGGAAGGTGAGTCGATACCAGCTCAGCAGGCGTGGCGTGACCGTCTGGTCTTGGAGCTCCTCTATGGAGCGGGGTTCCGTGTAAGTGAGCTGTGCGAGTTGACCTATGGGCAAGTGAGTTTCGACGAAGGCGTTGCACGTATCGTCGGTAAGGGCGGCAAGTCTAGAATTTGTCCTCTGGGACGGGTAGCCATGGCTGTCTTGGAAAAATGGAGACAGGAGTTTGCTCCCGCGACGGGATATTCGGATCCGGTGGTGTTGAGTAATCGTGGCCAAAAGTGGACTCCTCGAGGAGTGCAGTTGCTACTCAAAAAGTATCTAGCGCTCGCGGATTTGCCGATGGATCTGACGCCGCACAAGATTCGCCATTCTTACGCAACGCACCTATTGGACAACGGTGCGGACCTGCGGCTCGTTCAGGAGTTACTTGGACATGCGAAGCTTTCCACCACGCAGATTTACACGCACGTCAATATAGGTCGTTTGAAGGATGCTTTCGACCAAGCTCACCCGCGAGCTTAGGGAGCGTTAACTTACCTGCTAGTCGCCTCTGTAGCCGCGATCGTTGATCGTGCTCTCAGGTGATGCATCATTGGAGACTTGCTGAGTCGGTGAAGATGTAGCCCCGTGCGAGTGTTTGAAAATCGGATACTTGTTTCTGCTGCCAGGTATCGTCTTGTTTCAGTTCAACTGCCATCAGTTTAGCCACTGTTGCAGCCGCTTCGCTTGCTGCATTCGCATCGAGGAGAAGCGCTCTTGTGCGTCTGGAAAGAACGTCCTCGACAGTGCGTGCCATCTCGGTGTGCACATGATAGATGACTTCGGCTTGTTGGTAGGGCAATCGAGGGTGGATTAACTCGACGCTTTCGGGGCGGTCGCTCAGGATCCTTTGGATGTGTGATGCTTCGCTGCCGTAGAGCGCTAAGTTGGCAGAAGCGTCTAGCTCGTCGGTAGAGCCGACGAGGGGAAGCTGCTTGGTGCAACATGGCTCCGCTTCCTTTCCTATGAGCAATTCGACGTGATCAACTACGTCCTCAGCCATTTTCCGGTATGTGGTCCACTTGCCACCCGTTACGGTGAGCAAGCCTGAATTGGATACGAGAATGGTGTGGTCGCGAGAGAGGCTTGCGGTGTCCTCGCTATTGCCCGCCTTCACGAGTGGCCGAAGGCCAGCGTATATGGAGAGCACATCGTCTGGAGTTGGATCGTTGGTGAGGTACTGTTGGGCATGCTCCATTATGAAGGCTCGCTCTTCTTCGAGCGCTCGAGGTTCGAGGGAGTTCTGTTTGAGTGGAGTATCTGTAGTACCGACGACGACGCGGTCGTGCCAGGGGACTGCGAAGAGCACGCGTCCGTCTGCTGTCTTAGGGATCATGATTGCGGAGTCCGTTGGTAGAAACGACTTGGGTAGGACAATGTGGATACCTTGACTGAGCGAAACGATTGCATGGCAGCTGGGATCGTCGATTTGACGGAGTCCGTCTACGAAAGTGCCAGTGGCATTTACAACGCAGTCTGCTCGGACCTCGATTTGCTTACCA
This sequence comes from Pelagicoccus mobilis, assembly GCF_016595505.1. Classification (GTDB taxonomy): domain Bacteria; phylum Verrucomicrobiota; class Verrucomicrobiia; order Opitutales; family Opitutaceae; genus Pelagicoccus; species Pelagicoccus mobilis. The sequence continues at coordinate 93,706 of NZ_JAENIL010000026.1, forward strand.
GATTCTTGGCACTCTGCCTGAACGCCGCGGACCGTGTCGTCCTCCTTAATCAACCCAGTACATTTGACGTAATTAGCCAAACACGCTCCTTGTTTCACAGCGGTTTGGGCGAGATTGATTGCGAGGCGGGAATCATCGAACTGGCCGTCGTGATAAACTACACCGCCGGTAAGTCCTTCTGTCTCGACGGTTGGGATACGAGCTAGGGTTTCCTCTTTGTCGAGCCAGCGGGAAGGGGCGATGCCGAGTTTGCCGGCAAGCGCATCGTAGACTTTCATACCGACTCCGTAGAACGGGCCTTCCCACCACTTGTAGTTGGGAATTACGAACGCCATGTCGCGTACTAGGTGAGGCGCGTTTCGGTAGAGCAGCCCGCGCTCTCTTAGCGCCTCGAGCACAAGAGAAACATTTCCTTGCCGAAGGTAACGGACGCCGCCGTGAACAAGCTTGGTGCTACGGCTTGAGGTTCCTTTCGCGAAATCGGATTGCTCAATCAGGGCGACTCGGAGTCCGCGAGTCGCAGCATCCACAGCGGTGCCTAGCCCTGTAGCTCCGCCGCCAATGATTAAAAGATCGAAGGGATCGTTTGAATGGGAAAGTGCGTCGAATGCTTTCTCGCGATTCACTTTTTTGCTGGTGTTGGGATTAGTTTGAGTAGGAGTCGCCAAGCGAGAGTTAGCGTGAGTTTTCTGAATTATCAATTCAGTGACATGGATTGTGTAGTCCGTTCGTCAAAACTTAGTAGTTTCGATCTGTTCGTTGACTGCATCTGTATCTTGCTCATCAATTCGAACGATTATCCCCGTTTAGTATGAAATCCCTGTTTTGCTGTGTCGCCGCTCTTGTAGTCACGTCGCTCGCTCTCGCGAAGCGTCCGAATGTCGTTATCATCTATGCGGATGATATGGGTTACGGAGACCTCGCCTGCCAAAACCCGGACTCCAAGATTCCCACTCCGAACTTGGATCAGTTGGCGGCCGAAGGAATGCGATTCATAGATGCTCACAGCTCTTCCGGAATTTGCTCACCCAGTCGTTTCGCTTTATTGACGGGGATTTACCACTGGCGGCGTCAGCACGGGATTGTGAATTCATTTGGGAAACCGTTCTTTAGTGATTCGGACTTCACACTGGCTCATATGTTGCAAAAAGTTGGATACAGCACGGCATGTATTGGCAAATGGCATTTGGGCTTCGACTGGAAGTTCAACGGAGGCCCATCTGGAGAAGTGGTCCAGTGGAATCGAAAGCGTAAGTTCTATCTCCCGGAGGAGGTCGATTGGAGCGGTCCATTGAAAGGGGGACCGCTCGATCGAGGGTTCGATTACTATTTTGGTGATGGGACTATCAATTTTCCTCCTTACGCATGGGTGGAGAATGAACAGATTTTGGAGGTACCGACTGCTGTTATGGATCCGCATGATATCGGCTTCCCGATCCCCGAGGGAAATTGGGAGTTCCGTCCCGGGCCTAAGGTAGAGGGATGGAATCCTTATGAAGTGTTGCCAACACTTACTGAAAAAGCGGTTGAGTGGATCGGTAATCAGAAATCAGATACGCCGTTTTTCTTATATTTTCCTCTTCCGTCTCCGCATGCCCCGATCATCCCGAATGAGGAATTCGTGGGGAAGTCTGATGCGGGGCCCTATGGAGATTTCGTGTACCAATCTGACTGGGTTGCCGGGCAAGTGCTCGAGGCTCTGCGGGTGAATGGCTTCGACGAGAATACGATCGTGATCTTTTCTGCTGATAACGGCCCTGAGAAGTACGCGTTTGAGCGAGCCGAGAAATTTGGTCACTTCAGTATGGGAGAGTTAAGAGGGTTGAAACGTGATGTTTGGGAGGGTGGGCATCATGTTCCCTTTGTGGTCAAGTGGCCAGGTGAGATAGAAGCGGGAAGTGTCTCGGATGAAGTGATTTCGCAAGTCGATATCATGGCGACGATCGCTTCAGTCGTTGGTGCCGACCTACCGGATGGAGCTGCGGTTGACAGTTATGATCTGAGCCGGGTTTGGAGTGGCGAAAGCTCGGATGGAGGTCTACGAGAGGCGACTGTTCACAATACTTTTGATGGTCTTTGGGGGCTACGGCAGGGCAAATGGTGCTATATCAATAAGAAGACTGGCGAACACTCCAAAATGCCGCAGGCGTTCAAGGAGCTACGTGGCTATCAAGATTTCGAGAAGGGGCCATTGCTCTTCGATATGGAGAAAGATCCGGGGCAGCGCGTGAATTTAGCCGAACAACATCCTGAGCGAGTCGAGCGAATGGCTGCTCTCTTGCAGACGTATCGGGAGCAAGGATACTCGGTGGAACGGTAGTTGCGGGGCGGTAGGTGCTGGGTTATAGGTGTTAGGGTATAAAAAACGCGACCGGGTTAGGTCGCGTTTCGGGGGAAGTAGATTGTTATGGCTACGACAGAGCGTAGCCCTCCTTATTTAAGCTCGTTCAGCGTGTAGTAGGCTTGAGTCACGCTAGGGGAGTGACCGTCTTTGTTCTTTACGCTTGGGAATTTGACGCTGAACACTTGATCCGTTTGCAGATCGAGTTGAACGTCGATCACCGTGTTGCCCTTTTTCAGTTTTACGGACTTCACCGCAACGGGTGTTTCGTCGACTTTCGGTGATCCGTAGTTACCCCAGTAGTTGTATCCCCATTTTTCGAATACGAGTGACTCGGCGTCGATAGAGTTAGGGTTGACTGGCTGTGTGAAAGTAAGCTGGAAGCCTTTCTTCGTTAGCTTCATGTCGAGTAGCTCGAATGGATGTGTGCCATCCCAGACGACCTTTTCCAGGCCGAAGGGTTTGTTACCCTTTGCTCCCCAGCCGCGAGCGGTTTGGCCTACCCAGAGTTGTCCCTGCGAGTCGAAATCGAGGCGGATGTTGCCGCTTTGGAATCCGCTCATGAAATTGATAAGGAAGCCTTGGTATTGGCCGTTCACCTTTTCGAGACCGCAACGGAAGATGTTGGACTGAGTTTGGTCTCCGATGAAAATCTGCCCAGAGAAGGGCCCGAATTTACCTTTTGTCATGTCCCATTCCGGGTTACCTGGCGAATTGGCCACTTCTTGGTGGGGAATCCAGAGAACAGGTTTTTCGCGGAAAGGGTTAAACTCCTCAGGCTCCATGGCTGCGATCTTTTTGCGGTCGTATCCATCGATCTGAATGAGGGAAACTGGGTGCCCATAGAATTTTCCCTCCTCGATGATGTGGAGCTTGGACGTTGCGACCCAGTCGCCTTGATTGTCAGTGAAGAAGATTTCGTTGTTCGGACTAATGCCGACCCCTGCAGGCGAGCGTAGACCGTGAGCGTAAGGCGAAAACGTTCCATCTGGAGAAACCTTGAAGGCGAATCCTCTATAGCCTCCTGAGGTGCCCATCGCTCCGAGGGAGAAGGCGTCAGGATCGTTGTGGCTGAGATTAAGGGTACCGAAGTAGTTGCCGTCTTTGTCTCTTACCGGACCGAATGTGAACTCATGGTAATTATCATGGTACTCCCAGCCGTCTGAGAAGCTGATGTAACGGTCAGCGATGCCGTCGGAGTCAGAATCTACCAGACGTGTGAGTTCAGGTTTTTGCGCCACGAGGATCGAGCCGTCTTCGTCGACAAGCAGGCCGGTTGGCTCGTGCAACCCATCTGCGAACTTTGTCCAGGAGTCGTTCTTGTAAGTCCAGACATCGCCAAATCGAGTTGCGCAATAAACGGTTCCGTCTGCTGCGGTGTCTAGGCCAGTGATGTGGAAGAGAACGTCATCAGGTGTCGTGACCGTTTCGATACTGTACCCCGATGGTGCGTAGTTCTCGTCGGCGGATAGTGTTAACGAAAGAGTAGATGCTGCGGCGATAGCAGAAAGGGTGAGTAATTTTGTATTCATTTTCATGATAGGCTTTGGGCGCTTCGTGTTGTTGGCCATCAGGTCAGACGGCCGCGACCTTCGTTTCGTGCTTACTCGGAAAGGGTGAGGGTGAAAGATGTGAGTTTCGCAGGGGCGATCTTAAGGACATTCCCGCTTAAAGAACCGTCTTCGCATTGGATCTTCGCCTCGGCGGGTACGTTGAGCTCTACGCTTTTCGGGGTCTTGCCGCTGAGCGTGTAGTTGACTTTCAATGCGCTTGGGCCTGATGGGCTTACAACCACTTGGAGTTGATAGTCTCCGTTTTTGCTAAGGAAAGTCGGAGTTTTGCCACGTGTGTATTCGGTTAGCTTGAATGCGGTTGGCTGTCCGTCGACAGTAAGGCCGATTCCAGTTGAGTCGGCGAAGACCCAGCGATCGATTGGTCGGCTGCCTTCCTGTCCACGGCCGATGATATTTGGACCGATGTTGAGGCCGTCTCCCTTCCACGCTCCAACGATCGCTCCTGTAGGGGCGTGATAGGCGTAGTTGAGACCGCCTGGAAAACCGACGGCGATCGACTTGTCAGGCACGCGATCGATGGACTTGCGAACGAGGTAAGGCTCGTCGCCTTCCGCTTTGACCATGAACACTGTTTTCTTGAGGTGTTCGACGGCGGCTTGGGAAAGCCCGTTTTGCTCGTTGTCTCCCACGAGAAACGCTGAGATCCGGATGCGTGGATTCTTATGCTTACGCTGCCAGAGAACTTGCAGTTCTTGTTCTGAACTTTCGAGGACCTTGTCAGTGGCGTTAAAGTGCTCGCCAGTATTCAGCTCCTCGTCGTCGAGTAGAACACGAAGACGGTTCTGCCAGCCTCCATTGACCTTAAAATGACGTGTCTCGGGATTGGGCGCTTTGAGGTTGGCTTTGAAAAGAATCGCGTAGTCCTGAACCTCGACGAAGGACGTATCCATAATTCCATTGGGAAGTTCGCCGGTTTTTGTCGGTTCGACTGCTGCAATTTTCTCAAATGAGAAATCCTCGTCGCTGAGTCCTTCGTAGAGCTCGTAGCTGAGGTTGCTTAGGCCTTGGCGGCGAGACTTGATAAATGCAACTACTGAGCGAAGGTCAGCGTCGGTGTGAACGCCTTTGAATCCTGGCATTCCTTTTTCCAGGAAGCCATTGGCAATGCTGTTAAAAATTTCCTGATCGGAAGAACCGTGGACCCACTCGGCATCGGTGAGTTTTGGACCGGTTGCTCCTTCGAGGTTCTTGCCGTGGCAGCTAAAGCAGATGCTCTGGTAGATCGCTTCGCCTTTGGCGATGTTTGCCTCGTCAGCTGTGAGCGCGTTTGAAGCGAAGCCTGCAACGGCAAGACTTAGGGTCGGAATGAGTTTTCGCATAAGAACGAGAGGGATGGATTAGCGTGAAAAGTCAGGGGATGTGAGCCGGGGATGGTCTCGCCAACTATAATGTAAATCAAAAACGTTACGGTTTTATCGTTTTAGTAAGACTCACTAATGAGAGGCGTTTACCTTGGCACGGTTTCTGGTTTTGTACTCCTTTCGCATTGAGATGGATGAGGTTAAACGGGTGGATTGATCGGCCTTCTGGGGCTGGAGCGAGTCTAGGTCTTAGGAATTGTGGAAATGCGTCATGAGCCAGTAGTTGATCTGATTCAGCTTTTCAGCCACTGCGAGAGGTCTAATAGCTTTTTCGGTTTAACTGATTCAGGAGAGAATAGTTGGCGTAAAAGTACAATGGAAAGCACTGCTCGGCTCTATGCAAAGTGTGTAGTTCCTGCTATACCTTTTAGCGAAGGCTCCCCCTGCCTAGCCGAATGATCGGCGACTAAACCCTGAAACTCCCCAAAACCTATGAATCGACGTGAAATGCTACGCAGTTCGGTGGGCATCGCTGGTGCCTCTTTCTTATCTGGAACAAGTATGATGGCGGAAACACACATGAAGAAAGGCCGGCTAAAACAATCAATCGCATTTTGGTGCTTTAACGCGGCAGGGGAGAAGTGGAGCTTGGAACGAATCTGCCAAGTGGCTAAGGAGCTAGGGTGCGAGAGTGTCGAGCTGGTCAACACGGCGGAGGAATTGGCAACCGTCAAGAAGCACGGTCTTACATGTGCCTTGCTTGGCTTAGATATGTCGCCGAATCCGCCATTCACCCACGGTTACAACAACCCGGATCATTGGCCAAAGCTCTTCGAGCGCACTAAAAAGGCGATCGACGCCGCCTCCGAGTATGGCTGTCCAAATGTAATCGCGTTTACAGGTTATGCGTACAAGAATCCGGATGACCCCAATAGTGGCTTGATCGGTATGGAAGAGGGGGCGGGCAATTGCGTGAAAGGGCTCAAGAAAATGGCCGAATACGCGGCGAAGATGAACGTGACTCTTTGTCTCGAGCCATTGAATACGCGCGATGACACTCACCCGATGAAAGGGCATCCCGGCTATCAGGGGGAGCATATCGAGTACTGCGTGGATATTTTAAGACGTGTAAACTTTCCGAGCGTAAAGCTCCTGCTCGATTTCTATCATACTCAGATAATGGACGGGGACCTGATCCGCCGCCTACGCGAGTACAAGGATGTGATCGGACACATTCATACTGCTGGCAACCCGGGTCGAGGTGAGCTCGACGACACACAAGAGATCGCCTACCGGCCCGTAATGCAGGCTTTGGCGGATATTGGATATCAAGGGTATGTAGGGCATGAATACATCCCGACGCGTGATCCCTACAAGTCCCTGCAAGAGGCAGTGGCCCTCTGTACTGTCTAACTGGCTGGAGAGCCATCTCAAGTTGGTTCTGGAAGAATGAAACTAACCGGCTGCGACGGAGCGTAGCCCTCCCTATTTGTTAAGATGATCGCACAATCAACAGAATCGGTGGCTGAGCGTTTTTTTGCTCAAGTTGATTCGGGCCGTCGCGGCTCTTCTCTATTCGCTCATATGGGCGATGTTTGTTACTTCGCCAAAGATCGAGAAGGGCGTATTATGGCTGCGAACGAACCGCTCGTCTTATTGCTCGGTCGAGTTTCTAAGTCGGAGATAATTGGCAAGACTGACTTTGAGTTGGTGCCATCTTATCTGGCTGAGGCCTATCTAAAGGATGACGAGCTTGTGATGGGGCAGGGCGAAGTAATGTCCAACAAAGTGGAGCTGGTCACGCGGAATGACCTGTCGGTTCATTGGTACACCACTACAAAGGTGCCGCTTTATGGGAGAAATGGAGAGATCATCGGTCTTGAGGGAATGACACGACCATTTGCAGTCGCGAGCGGTGTTCTCGGTGCCTACCCGGAGATGTATAAGGTAATCGACTACGTTGAAGCGAACTATGCGAGACGTATATCAGTCGGTGAGTTGGCCCGAGAAGCGGGTCTCACGCTGAGAACGTTCGAACGAAAGTTTAAGAGCAAATTTGGGATTAGCCCAAGTGCTTACGTTAAGAAAGTAAGGATCAACGCTGCCTGTCGTGAGCTCGTTCAGACGAATCAAACGATCGCTGAGATCGCTGCGAACTGTGGTTTTTGCGACCAGAGTTACATGACAAAAGAGTTTGCCCGCTTGATGCAGGCGACGCCGCAGGTTTACCGAGAAACTCACGTAAAGTAAGTGAGGATCCCGGATAGCGACTGTCCTGCCGCTTGATTCAAATTAATTGTATAGAAAAAGTTATGACGAAAAAACCGAAGTTTTCGATTGGGAGCTGGGCCTTTTCTTTTGGCCCCTTTGAGAAGAACCCATGGACCTTTAACCAGGTTTGCGAGTATTCTGCGGAGGCGGGCTATGACGGAATCGAGATAAACGGTTTTCATCCGCACCCTCATCCGGATGTCTATAACTCAGATGCTAAGTGCGCCGAGTTGAAGAAGTACCTCGATGGCCTCGGACTTGGGATTTCTGGATACGCTCCTGATTTCACGATGGCTCCTCCAGCTAAGGTCGAGCAAGGGCTTTACATGGCTGAAGTTGAGAAGTGTACAGCGTTCTGCTCTCGCATGGGCATCGAATTGTTGAGGACTGATACAATAACGCCTCCTGAGCCGATCGAAGGAGCAGCCTACGAGGAGCAGTTTAAACGGTTGGCGGATAACTGGAGAGCCGCAGCGGAACTCGCTGAGAAAAACGGACAGACGATCGTATGGGAGTTTGAACCAGGGTTCTGGTTAAACAAGGCATCAGAGGTGATTCGCATGGTGGAGACTGTTGACCATGACAAGTTCAAGCTGCTGTTCGACACGAGCCATGCTTACATGGGAGCAGTAATCGGTGCGCGTCACCATGGCGAAAAGGAGATTTTAGAGGGTGGGCTAAACGAGTACGCTCGCCTTGCGAAGCCACACATCGGGCATTTTCACTTGATCGACAGTGACGGTAAATTGCACGACGAAGAGACAAGTGTGCACGCTCCGTTCGGCGCCGGTTTTGTAGGCTTCCCAGCGGTGTTGGAAGAGCTTGGCGACTCTGTGGAATCGCTGGATTGGTGGTGCTTTGATTTTTGCTTTTGCCCAACAACCGAAGAGGACGGGCGCAAAGCGATTCCTTTCGTCAACAAACTATTGGAGGACCGGAAATGAGCGAGGCTGTCGAACTGAATTTCACCACAATTGGAGAAGGCGACCCATTGATCTTGATTATGGGACTGGGCGCTGATGGTCCGGTCTGGGAAGAGCACGCCAATGAGTACCAAAAACACTTCAAGTGTTACCTGATTGATAACCGTGGGGTCGGCTTGTCGCCAAAACCTCAGGGCTCATACACCACGGATCAAATGGCAGATGACGTGGCCGCTCTAATGGAGAAAGAAGGTATCTCTTCTGCTCCAGTCGCCGGTATTTCAATGGGTGGAGCGATCGCCCAATCACTAGCACTTCGTCACCCAGAGAAGGTAAGTCGGCTCGTTCTCATCGCGACTTGGGCCAAGTGCAGCCCTTACATGAAGTTGGTATTCGAGCACTTCAAGCCGATGCGTGCCCACAGCAAATTGGAGGATTTCATGATGCTGCTTCAATTGTGGATTTGGGGACCAAAGTATGTGGCGGAAAATGAGGATGCCTTACAGGAGGCACGCTATGATATGAAAGGCGTTGAGCTACCGCAGCCTCGACAAGGATTCGAGGGGCAGTGCGACGCATGTACCAATCATGATACTACAGGGCGTCTCGATCAGATAAAGGTGCCAACCTTGATCACTGCTGGCGATAAGGACATTTTTACTCCGATCGAAGGAGCTGAGTATTTGAAGGAGCACATCGACGGATCGAAACTCGTCGTCTTTGAGGACTGTGCGCATACTCACCACTGGGAAGCATTGGAACGCTTCAATAAGGTAACAACTGAATTTTTGCTGGAGGGAAAATAGATGGGAATTCGGATCGGAACCCAGACTTATACCTGGCAGATGAGCGGCGGTAAGTACGACGGCCAGCTCGATCATATTCTCAAGGTTGCGGGAAACGCCGGTTTCGCTGGCGTTGAGCCAGAAACGCGTTTCCTAGGCCGACTTGAGGATCCAGTGCTTTTGAAGGAAGAGCTGGCTGCAAATTCTGTTCAGTTGCCAGCCTTGACTCTCGTTGAGGATTGGCTGGGCGACGGGGAGACGGATGCAGAACGCAAGCGGGCAGACGAGTGTATCCAAATTTTGGAAAACTTTCCAGACACGCTGCTCAATTTGTGTCAGATGCCAGGGACAGATCGAGAGAATCTGAGGGAGAGGCAAACGAATCTTCTGACGTGCGTGAATGAGATCGCTCGACGTGCGTCCGATAAAGGGATCCGTGTCGGTTACCACCCGAATTCGCCAGCTGGTTCAGTTTATCGGACGCGGGAAGATTATGAGGTTCTTTTGAATGGTCTGGATGCAAAGGTCATTGGCTACATTCCGGATGCAGGTCACATTGCTAAGGGAGGGATGGATGCTCTGGTGATTATCAAAGAGTATCGCGAGTTGGTGGTTCACGTTCACTATAAGGATATGTTTGAGGACGGGCGTTGGGCTCCACTTGGAAAGGGATCGATCGATGACCAGGAGATCACCCGCTATCTCGTGGATTCTGGATACGAAGGTTGGATCGTCGTGGAAGACGAATGCGATGAGGCTGTCGTAGATCCGGATAAGATAGCGAGTGATGATGGAGTATATGTTCGGGATAAGCTCATCCCGATCGTGAATTGTTAAGAGGATAGACAAAGACTGGATATGAAGAAAATCGGCTTATTAATTGGGATAGTGATTATGTTGATGGGAGCGGGAGGATGCAACGAGGTGAAACAGTGGCAGACTTACAAAGGTAAAGGCGGCCCTGGTGCCGGGAAGCACATCGTATTGGTGAGTGGCGATGAAGAATATCGTTCAGAAGAGGCGCTGCCGCAGCTTGGTAAGATGCTCTCCCAGCAGTATGGCTTTACCTGCACCGTGCTCTTTGCCCAAAGCCCAGAGGCTCCGGGCTTGGTGGATCCAAATTATCTGAACAATATACCAGGACTAGAAACCTTAGAAGAAGCTGATCTCATGATCATCTCTACTCGGTTTCGCGACTTGCCCGATGAGCAGATGCAATTGCTCGAGAACTACTTGCTAGCTGGGAAACCGGTCATCGGTTTGCGGACAGCGACGCATGGATTTCGAACCAAGGAGGATTCGAAATGGGCGCATTGGAGTTTCAACTACAAAGGGGAGAAAACGGAATGGCACGGCGGTTTCGGCGAGTTCATTCTTGGAACTACATGGGTGTCCCACCATGGCTGGCACAAGAAGGAAAGCCAGCGCGGGATCGTGGTCGAGGGCAATGAGCTCGTTCGCGGAATCGGTGAAGGTGAGATCTGGAGCTCTTCGGATGTGTACGGTGTGAAGTTTCGTCCAAATGCGGACATCGAGCCCGTGGTAATGGGGCAAGTCTTGGCAGGTATGAATCACGACGATCCTCCGATAGGCAAAGGACCGTATGAGAAGGTTCCGAAGTACGGAAAGGATGATCCAAATTTCGATAAGAACGATCCGATGATGCCGATCGCCTGGACTAAGAGTTACCAACTTGAGGGAGGCGATAAGGGCAAAGTCTTCATGGCCACCATCGGGGCTTCGGTGGATTTCCTAGAAAGCGGAGTCCGCACGTTGCTAGGAAATGCCGTTTATTGGAGCCTTGGAATGGAGGTTCCGAAGTCTGGCGTGAAACTAGAAGTCGTAGGCGACTACCAGCCAACCATGTATAATTTCTACAAAGAAGACGGTTACTATCAGAAAAAGAATATTCAAGTAAGCGATCATGATCTTTAAGCCCACTTTTTTTGCTACTACACGGGTGAAGGCGCTGGTTGCATCTGCTTCCTTGGTCTTTGCTGTCAGTGGCCTTTTCGCTGCTGACGATACTGAAACGATATCTGCTGTAGGCGGAGGATTGGGTGAGCGTATGCTCTACTATCCTCACTTCGAGACTGAACTCCAGTTGCGTTTCCCAGACAAGAAGGTTGTATTCAATAATCTCTGTCGTCCTGGTGACACGCCAGGGTTTCGTCCACACCCCGCTCGTAACTCTCCGTGGGCCTTTCCGGGAGCGGAACGATTTCGTCCAGAATTCAAGATCCATCATGGGCGAGGACATTTCGAGACACCTGATCAATGGTTAACGCGTCTTGAGACCGACCACGTGCTAGGTTTTTTCGGATACAGTGAGTCCTTTTCCGGATCGGATGGTCTTGCTCATTACGAGCAAGAACTGGAGGCCTTCGTAACGCACACGCTGAATCAGCGTTACAATGGAGATTCTTCACCGCAACTCACTCTAGTCTCTCCGATTGCTTTTGAAGACCTGTCCAGCCGCAAGGATTTACCTGACGGGGTGGAGGAGAACAAACGCCTCGAGGCGTACTCTGCGGTCATGCGTAAGGTCGCGAAGAAACGAGGACTCAAGTTTATAGACCTTTATCAGCCTACACTAGACCTGTTCTCGTCACCGGAAAGCGATTACACGATCAATGGGTTTCTGATGAACGATGAGGGGTATCGTTTCGTAGCGAAGCGACTGGTGGACGCTCTGTATCCAGGCTCAAAGAGAAAGAGCTCAGCGGACTACGATCACATGTATGCTGCCGTGGAAGATAAGAATTGGCACTGGAGAAGTGACTACCGAATCCTGAATGGAGTGCATGTGTTTGGACGTCGCTATAATCCGTTTGGCGATGATAATTATCCCGAGGAGTTAGAGAAAATTCGTCAGATGACTGATTTGCGCCGAGCTGCGATTGATGAACTGGCGCGTACAGGAAGCGGAGAAGGAATCGTAGTCGATGATTCAAAGACGCGAGAGCTGTCGCCGATCGAAACGAACTACCGCAACCCGATCGAGTTTCTCCCTGAAGATCAAGCGCTGGAGCGTTTCAAATTGCCGGAGGGGTATCAGATGAATCTGTTCGTTTCCGAAGCTCAGTTTGAGGATTTGGGAAGTCCGGTGCAGATGTCTTTCGATGCGAAGGGACGTATGTGGGTGGCGGTTATTCCATCTTACCCGCACTATCGCCCAGGCGACGGGAAGCCGAATGACAAAATCTTGATCTTGGAAGATTCCGATGGAGATGGGAGAGCGGATACTAAAACAGTATTTGCAGACGGACTACACATGCCGATCGGATTTGAGTTGGCTCCAGAAGGGGTTTACGTGGCACAGCAGCCGAATCTCGTTCTATTGGTTGACGAAGACGGCGATGATCGGGCTGATCGTACTGAGTACATTTTGCATGGTTTTGATTCGCACGATACTCACCACTCAATCTCTTCTTTCAGTGCGGGACCAGAGGGAGGAATCTACATGGCGGAAGGACGTTTTCTGCACTCTCAGGTCGAAACCCCTTATGGCACCGAGCGTTGCACAGATGGGGGCGTTTGGCGTTTTGACCCACGAACCTGGAAGCTAGAGAGATACATTCAAACTGACGTATCTAATCCTTGGGGAATCGCTTTTGACGATTGGGGAGAGCTGTTTCTTGCGGATGCTTCTGGTGGCGCGAATTGGTGGGGATTGCCGATCATGGCTAAACTGCCACATGGACGCGAGATGGGGAAGGTCGCCCAGTTCACTACACACCGGGTGCGCCCCACGTCTGGAGCTGAGTTTGTATCATCCGGGCATTTTCCCGACGACGTCCAAGGCGACTTTTTGATCAACAATACGATTGGTTTCCTTGGTACGAAGCAGCACATGATAGTGAGCGATGACGAGGAAGGGTTCACCGGTGAATTGCGTCAGGATTTGATCTCATCCACCGATCCCAATTATCGACCATGCGAGTTGGAGTTTGGGCCGGATGGCCGTTTGTACATTGTCGATTGGTACAATCCATTGATAGGTCACATGCAGCACTCAGCTCGTGATCCGAATCGGGATAAGGCCCACGGTCGCATCTATTGCTTGAGCTACCCCTCTAGAAACTTGGTGACGCCCGCGGAAATCGACGGAGCCAGCATCGAAACGTTGCTAGAAAACCTGAAGCTTTCCGAGTACCGCTCTCGATATCGTAGCCGTCGCGAGCTGCGTGGCCGATCTGCGGATGAGCTGGTTCCTGCTATAAAGTCGTGGGTAGCGAATCTTGATAAATCGGATACGAACTACGAACGCTTGTTGTTGGAGGCCCTCTGGGTGAGCTGGGGTGTGGGCGAAGTAGATGTAAGTCTGCTTGAAAAGTGTTTAAACGCTGATGATTTCCGTGCCCGTACTGCTGCGCTTACTGTGCTTCGTTTTGTTTATGATGATGTAGCGAATGCTGACGACTACCTTCGCAAGGCGATCGCAGATGAAAGCCCGCGAGTCCGCTTAGCGGCATTGGTGACGGCTTCTCATGCGAGTGAGATTGGGCCAGAGCTTGTTGTGAAGTCCTTATCTAGCCCCATCACTAAGTGGTTGAAGCCCACGCTTAACGCTGGTCTTGAGATCTATGGGGATGAGATTAGGAAGGCGTACGAACAATCCGGAATTGATCTCGGTGGGGATAGACAGCTGGTTGCCTATGCCAAAGGTGGTAAACGCTTCTCCTTTAAAGGTAAGGCTGTCGAAATCACGAATCTTTCTGCTACTGATCTAGCCCAGTTTAATATGGGTAAGGAAGTGTATCATAGGGACGGATACTGTGGAACATGTCACGGCGACGATGGCAAGGGGGCTATCGAGGGAATTTATCCGCCTGTTCTAAATAGCGAGTGGGTAAAAGGTAACGATGAACGCCTGATCAAACTCGTGCTAAAGGGGATAACTGGCAAAATCGAAGTAGCTGGTAAAGTGTACGATCCAGCGACTGGGGTGCCTCCGATGCCCGCTTTCGAAGGGATGCTAACCGATGAGGAGATTGCAGCGGTTCTAACTTATGTCAGAATTAACTTTGGTGACCGTAAGGGGGTTGCCCGTTCTATTTCGAGTGAAGCAGTCGAATCCGTTCGCGAAAGCACAATGGGCAAAAATGACTTCTATTCGGTAGAAGAGCTTCTTAGAGAGCACCCTTTCAACGAGATGGATTGATCGGGAGTAGGTATTAGGTTTCGTGTTACAGGAGTCATGTTACCTTGAATTGGTTCAGTTCTACGCGAATCGCTCTCTCTTGTCGCCTAGGCTTTGGTGATGGCGAGGCGAAGGGGTTCCTTCGCCTTATGCCGAAAACCTCAACCTGACAGATACAATGAAGTGTAAAGCGTTCTTCTGTTGCTCTCTTGGGCTATTATCGACCATTCCCGTTTTAGCTAATCCAGCGAAAAGTTATAGTGACGATTTCAACCGTGCCGAGTTTGGTGATGTGTGGATGAGTCACGCCAAGTCCTTTGAGATCAAAGATGGTGTTCTTCATGCCTGGATGAATGAAGGGGCCAATCATGGTGCTGTTACACGAGCGCAGTGGAATTTTGGAGACGCTGAAATCCAGTATGATTTCATGTTCGATGGCGCTGACCGTTTCAATTTTGTGGTCGATGACAAAAACTGCAAGGAGGTGCACGCTGGCCACACGTGTCGAGTGTCTGTTTCCAAACGTGGTTTCTCTATTCAGGACGACTATACCGGGGCGATGAACTTGGAGTTTCGAGAGCTAAGAAAGGATCCTGCGAATGCGGAATATGTGGAGAAGGTCTTGGCTGAAACTAAAGTTTTTGTGCCCTTTATGTTTGAAGAAGGTCGTTGGTATACGATGACGGTTCGAATGCAGGGAGATGTTATGACAGTGGACATTGATGGGAAAAGGGAAGGTAAATTGAAGTCGCCTGGTCTGGCTCACCAGACGAATACGCAATTCGGTTTCACGGTGATTGGTCGGCAGATGAAATACGACAATGTGAGAGCTAAGTCGTTGTAGCTCTCCCATCAAAAAGCCCCGACCTCTTGTTGAGATCGGGGCTTTGTATTCAAAATGTTAGTGGCGAGCCTTCGGAAGAAACTGTTCCCGCAATGCGCATTGGCGTCAACTTAAGTCGTAAGGCCCCTATAAAGAGTCTGTTATGCTTCCGTTTACGGCGTTGGAGCAGCCTCTTACGTTAAGTTTTT
>NZ_JAENIL010000027.1 GCF_016595505.1 Pelagicoccus mobilis
TCGAAGGTTCTAATCCTTTGGTACGGACACAAAAAAGCCGCCTATCGGATTTCTCGAATAAGCGGCTTCTTTAATGGTCGGGGTGAAAGGATTCGAACCTTCGACCTCCTGGTCCCAAACCAGGCGCTCTACCAGGCTAAGCTACACCCCGTAAAAAGGACGGCCAAAAGATTCAGAATCGCGACTCCTGTCAAGAACAAGTTCGAATTCTTTGAGGCTATCTGTCGATTTTCGTGGGATCTCTTGTGAAATAAGGCATTGCGCCTCTGCGGGAAAGCCCTTCTTGTTTCTAAAAATCGCCCTTTGTGGACGCCCTCTTTTGGAAAAAATGGAAAACCTATCTTCTTCAGAACTCGATTCTCCTTCGAAAACGCCCCTTTTCATAGCGATCTCAGCGGTTCTCGTCGCCTTGGTCTCATTGGCTCTTGGCTGGATGGGCCTTTCTCGCGCGACGGCCTTGGAAGCGGAAATTAAACGCTTGGAGGAAGCGGCTAGCGCTGACACGGGACTTGAGCAATCTGTCCAAGCGAATACTGACCGCATCCAAAAGCTGGCGGAGGACACCAATAAATTCTCGAAGGGGGTAAGCGATGCCCTCAAGGCTGCCAACACCGACATCAAGAAATCGCAAAGCGATATCCGCAAGGTGATGATGACTGCGGGAGAGGCGAAGAAGATGGTGATGGATCTTGAGAAGAAGGGCGTGAAGGTCGCGGTCGTGCCGAGCAGCTCCTCTACAACGAGCTCCTCTAAGCCTTCGACCTCGACTCAGCCGGCGGCTCAAAAGGCCCCTGACGCGAAGCCGGGCAAGGCGGGCGTCTACACAATCAAGAGCGGAGACAATTTCAGCAAGATCGCGGCTGCCTACAAGGTGACTTTGAGCCAGCTTCAGGCGGCCAACCCGGGAATCGACTCGCGTCGCTTGAGAATTGGCCAGCAGATCGTGATCCCTGCTCCGTCCAACTAGGCGGCTTCCTTGCTGAGGTTGTAGCTATCGCGACACCAAGCTTCGATGAGTGGTACTGACACGGTCGGATCGTCTTCGGACGGTGATATTCACGCTTGGGACATCCTGGATGAGAAGGATCTGCTTTCCTGTCCGGTGTTTGATCTGGTTTCGCGTCGTTTGCGTCATCCGGTCCGTGGATCGGAAGGGGATTTCTACATTTTAAAGACGCGGGACTGGGTGAATGTCGTGCCTGTGACGCCGGACAATCAGATTGTCATGGTTCGGCAGTATCGTTTCGGGATCGAGTCCGACTCTTGGGAAATCCCGGGCGGGGTAATGGATCCTGGAGAGGATCCGCTCGAGGCGGCGGCCCGCGAGTTGAGTGAAGAAACTGGATACGTGGCTCGATCCTGTCGCTTGATTGGCGAGGTCGCGGCGAATCCGGCGATCATGAACAATACCTGCCACTTCGTCTGGGCGGATGCCGTGACTCTGCAAGCGGAGCTAAATTGGGACGAGCATGAGGAGATTGAGACCCGGCTGTTCCCCATCGACGACGTTTACGCCATGGCCCACCGAGGTGAGATCAAACATTCGCTGGTGGTGGCGGCTCTTTTCCAGTTTTACCCCGAGTGGCTAAGGATTAGAGCGCGTCGTAGATAGTTCATGAATAGAATTTCTAATAGCCCTGATGTTATTAGCTAATCTTTTGTTTGGCTTGGGGCTATAAGTCCCATTCCTAATTGACCCAATAAAGATAAGACAGTACTCGTTTCGGCCCTTGCTAAGGGCGGTCCGTGTTCGGATCGTTTGGACGCGAGTTAATTGACTAGTTTATCCGATGAATATCCTAAACGCCCTCTTCAAGACCTCGCTGGGGAAGAAAGTGATCATGGCGGTCACTGGCTTGATCCTGGTCGGGTTCGTAATCGGCCATTTGGTCGGCAATTTGCAGATCTTCTCTCCGCCGGAAAAGATCAATGCGTACGCGCACTTCCTCCAGTCGCTTGGGGGAGCCCTTTGGGCGATCCGCGGATTCCTGCTGCTGACTGTCGTGCTCCACATCTGGTCAGCGATATCTCTCGTTCTCGAGAACAAGGCTGCTCGCGGAGCTGAAGGCTACGCGGGCCAAAAGACGCTTCGCGCCTCTTTCGCTTCTCGCACGATGAAGTGGAGCGGCTTGATCGTCCTCGCCTTCATCATCTACCACATTCTCCACTTCACGACTAAGCATGCCTATGGTCCTGAGTTGTTCATGGTTGATCTGCACGGCGAGCAGGTTCTCGACGTCCACACCATGATGGTGCTCGGCTTCCAGAAGCCGCTGGTTTCGATCTTCTACTTGGTAGCGATCGCTCTGCTGAGTATCCACCTCAGCCACGGCATCTCTAGTATGTTCCAGTCGGTTGGCCTTCGCACTCGCGCTTGGTCGAACTGCTTGAACAAGATCGCGGTCATCGTGAGTGTTCTCTACTTCCTAGGGAATGCGGCAATCGTCGGAGCGTGCCTCACAGGGGCCGTTGAAGTGCAGAACGCCAAGGTGAAGGCAGCCCTTGCTGCTTGCCAGGCCGACTGCGAAGTCTGCGAATCTCGTATCGCTTCAATCAACTAGATTTTCCCTCCGATGAAACTCGATTCAAAAATTCCATCCGGCCCGCTCGAGAAGAAGTGGGAGAAACACATAATGGAGGGTAAGCTCGTCAATCCCGCGAACAAGCGGAAGTACGAGATTATCATCGTGGGATCCGGCCTCGCCGGCGCGTCCGCAGCTGCCACTCTCGGCGAGCTCGGCTACAAGGTGAAGTGCTTCACTTTCCACGACAGCCCACGTCGCGCTCACTCGATCGCTGCTCAAGGTGGTATCAACGCCGCTAAGAACTACCAGAACGACGGTGACAGCGTGTATCGACTTTTCTACGACACGATTAAGGGCGGTGACTTCCGCGCTCGTGAAGCGAACGTCTACCGTCTCGCTCAGGTCAGCGCCAGCATCATCGACCAGTGTGTCGCTCAAGGCGTCCCATTCGCTCGCGAATACGGAGGCATGCTCGACAACCGTTCATTCGGTGGCGCTCAGGTCTCTCGTACCTTCTACGCTCGCGGTCAAACAGGTCAGCAGCTGCTGCTCGGCGCTTACTCTGCGCTGAACTGCCAGATCGCTGCCGGCAACGTTGAGATGTTCAACGACCGCGAGATGCTCGAGCTCGTCACTATCGACGGTCAAGCCAAGGGCATCATCACCCGTAACACGATCTCCGGTGCGATCGAGCGTCACTCCGCTCACGCGGTTGTGCTTGGTACAGGTGGTTACGGAAACGTGTTCTACCTCTCTACCAACGCTCAGAACTCAAACGCGACAGCGGCTTGGAGAGCGTACAAGAAGGGAGCGACCTTCGCGAATCCTTGTTACACTCAGATCCACCCGACCTGTATTCCAGTTTCTGGTGACAATCAGTCGAAGCTCACGCTCATGTCCGAGTCGCTTCGTAACGACGGTCGTATCTGGGCTCCGAAGAAGAAGGGTGACAAGCGTCCCGCTTCTCAGATCCCTGAAAGCGAGCGCGACTATTACCTCGAGCGTAAGTATCCAAGTTTTGGTAACCTTGCTCCACGTGACATTTCTTCACGTGCCGCGAAGGAAGCTTGCGACGATGGACGCGGCGTAGGTGAAACCGGTCTCGGCGTTTACCTCGACTTCTCAGACGCGATCAAGCGTCTCGGCGAAGACACAATCCGTGCTCGCTATGGTAACCTCTTCGACATCTACAAGGAGATCACTGACGAGAGCGCCTACGAAGTTCCAATGCGTATCTTCCCTGCGGTTCACTACACAATGGGTGGCCTCTGGGTTGACTACAACTTGATGAGCAACGTTCCAGGTCTCTTCGTGATGGGTGAAGCGAACTTCTCCGACCACGGTGCGAACCGCCTCGGAGCTTCCGCTCTCATGCAAGGTCTGGCGGACGGTTACTTCGTTCTTCCGTATACAATTCCTCACTACTTGGCCGACGTACCACGCGAAGCTGCTCCATCCATCGACTCTCCGGAGTTTGTGGCAGCCGAGCAGGATGTTATCGGCCGCACGCAAAAGCTGCTTGATAACAACGGTAAGCAAACCGTTCGCAGCTTCCACAAGCGTCTCGGTAAGATCATGTGGGAATACTGTGGTATGGCTCGTAACAAGGCCGGCCTCGAGAAGGCTCTCAAGGAAATCCCAGCCCTCCGCGAAGAGTACCACGCAGACGTTCGCGTTCCAGGTACCGCAGACAGCCTCAACCAGTCTCTCGAAGTTGCGGGCCGCGTAGCGGACTTCCTCGAACTCGGCGAACTGATGTGTCGCGACGCGCTTGCTCGTGAAGAATCCTGTGGTGGTCACTTCCGCGAGGAACACCAGACAGAGGACGGCGAAGCAATGCGTGACGACGAAAAATTCAACCACGTTGCCGCTTGGGAATTCAAGGGTGTGGATGCCGCTCCGGAGCGTCACCAGGAAGCTCTCGAATACGAGTCCGTCAAGATGGCAACTCGCAGCTACAAGTAATCTTCAGCCAAAGCTATTGTAATGAAAGTTAAACTAAAAGTCTGGCGCCAAGAGAACGCTGACGCGCAAGGCGGCTTCGAAGAATACGAGGCTGACAAGGTAAATCCAAACATGTCCTTCCTCGAGATGATGGATGTCGTCAATGAAGGCATCATCGAGGATGGAGGTAATCCGATCGCTTACGCTCACGACTGTCGCGAAGGTATTTGCGGTACGTGTAACTGTATGATCGACGGCAAGCCACACGGTCCTGAAAACGGTGTTACCACCTGTCAGACCTATATGCGCAGCTTCAAGGACGGCGACACTATCACGGTCGAGCCATTCCGCGCGAAGGCCTTCCCGGTACAAAAGGATTTGATCACCGATCGTTCCGCTCTCGACAAGATCCAGCAAGCTGGCGGTTACGTGACCGTTCGCACCGGTTCTTGCCAGGACGCGAACAACTTGCCGATCGGCAAGGACATCGCTGACCTGGCCATGGATGCGGCAGCCTGTGTGGGTTGTGGCGCGTGTGTGGCGGCCTGTAAGAATGCGTCTGCGATGCTCTTCGTATCCGCGAAGGCAGGACAGCTCAATCTCCTCCCGCAAGGTGCACCAGAGAAGGACAAGCGCGTCCTCAACATGGTAGCGGCAATGGACGAGGCTGGATTTGGTAACTGCACCAACCAGTACGAGTGTTCCGCAGCGTGTCCGAAGCTCATCTCCGAGGAGTTCATCGCCAAGCTCAATCGCGACTTCATCGGCGCGACGCTTCGCAAGAACTTCCAGGCGAAGGCTCTCGACTAAGCCGAACCGCGAAATTTCATTTATCTCGAAAGGCGACTCCTGAGTGGGGTCGCCTTTTTTTTGGTTCACCCCGATTTTGGGGGAGTTTTTTGCCCACGAATTTTTGGATGAGAACGTTTGGCAATGCCAAAGGTGATGGGGATCGGCTGATGTTTTTTGGGGTGGGTGACTGTCCATCCGTCTCCGCTCTTCTGAGACAAGCTTGGCCCGGCAATGACGGAGCATTGCCCTCCTGGCGTCGTTGTTGCCGCTTGGGGCGCGGGGTGCGTTCCGCATTTCTACGCGAAGGGATTTACGAAGGGAGTGGTGGAGAGTTGGTGTATCAGCTTATTGCTTAAGTGCCTCATGAAGAATTTTCTGCTCCCACCGCTTTTCGTTCTATTTACCATCGTTCTGCTCGTCGGTTGCTTGACGACGGATTTTGGGGGAAGCGGGAGCTCTGAGGTTTCCGAGCCGGTCGAAATCTACAAAGGGATGAAGGCGGAGGATTTGCTGGCGGCTTTGGGGGAACCGTTCGAGGTTCGCGAGGCGACTCCGCCTACTGATGGTACGGAGATTTGGGTTTATCGAAAGGTGAGCGAGAATGTCGCTCTGGCAGTTTCTGGCATGGTGGAGACTCCGGGGCCGGAAGTCGGTGGAGTCAGGATGACGATTACGGATGCGGTCTATACTCCTTCTTCCACTCGGTCGGTTGAGGAGACGCTCTTTTTGATGGCGGACGGGGTGATGGTCGCCTGGAAGATCCAGCGGGAGAGTTCAGAACGCTTGAACTAGAAAAGTTCGAGCGCTTCGGCGCTTTCGTAGGCGATCCAGCCGCAGGCGATGAGGAAGCTCCAGATGGCGGCGAGGGCTACGAATTTCTTGAATCGCTTCGTCTTGTCATGACGAGCTAAAGCCTGTTTGCGGAATCCGCTCTGCTGCAGAAAGCTGACGAACTGGACGTTTTTCACGCCATCGTTCTCCTCGTAGCGCCTAAGCATGGCATCCTCCCGAACGGGGGAGCGTCTGAGGCGTGACTTGAGATATTGCAGCATTTTAGAGGGATTAAAACTTTAGAGCTATTTTTAAAGACGACATTTGTTCAGAAGCGTTCAACAGAAATTATTAATTAAGCGCTTATACACAGAACTTTCTGCAGTTTTTTACAAAGACGTGCGGTTTGGGTTCGACTTTGCTCGCTCGTCGGCGGGGGCAAGCAGAGTCGATGCGAGCGTATCGCGAAACTTGATACGGCGATTTTGAAGGGCGAGTTGCCGGAGGCGATTGTGGGGCGTTTGTTGGGAAGCGGAGATCGAGCTTGGAGACCTTTTGTGGTTTGAGCGGTTTGGGGGATCTGGTGGCGACTTGTCATGGCGATTGGAGTCGAAGCCGCCGATACAGACCCTGTTGGGCCTGATGAGTCGCGACTTGAAGAGGGAATGAAGCGTTCTAATGGGCTCTATTGAGCGAGCTAAAAAGAAGTAGTCTCAATCGGGCTGGGGTATATTTTCGTCCCTTTAACGTATAGAATATTCAAATGAGACTCTCGAACATGACATCTCGCACTTTCTTCGCTCTGCTATTTTCGGCAGTTTGCTCCATGCTCTTTGTAGGCTGTGAAACCACGGATTCTGCAGGCGGGAAAAAGGAGGAGCCGCCAGCGACCGTTACGAAAGGGATGACTGAGGCGGAAGTGATTGCCATCCTTGGAGAGCCGCATTCGGTGGATGAAATCGAGCAGGACGGGGTCATTGCCCAGATCTGGCACTACGAGAAAGAGTACGTGCAGAGCTCGACGATCGAGTCGGATGGGGAGCAGGAGCGTTCTTATGTCGACCACAAGACGGGGCAGCTGGTGACGGTGCGCGAGCAGATTTACCGTAACGAGCAAGTTAAAGGAACGCTCGTGGCGGAGCTGCTGATGATTGACGGGAAGGTGATCGCTCTGAAGGAGTCGGAAGGCGCGGTTTCCTACGATGTGAATCACGGGCAACGCTAGTTCGGTAAACGTTTCGTAGGCAAGGGGCTGAGTTGGCTCGCTATTTTCGTGCGAGTCGCTAGGCCCTTTTTTTGTGCCTGAATCTTCCCCTAAACGCGTTTGGTCCTGGGCCTTCTTCGATTTTGCGAACTCGGCTTTCGGGACGCTGGTTCTAACGTTTGTCTTCAATAGCTACTTTACCAAGGCGATAGCCGAGAGCGAATCCGTGGGGACCATGCTTTGGGGTAATACGGTAGCGGTGGCGTCGATCTTGATCGCGGTGTTGTCACCGCCTCTGGGCGCGGCGGCGGATGCGTTTGGCTGGAAGAAGCGTTTCATGGTGGTGACGGTGACGGCTGCCAGTCTGCTGACGGCTGCCTTGTATTTGCCTCAGCCGGGAGATGTGTGGATGGCGCTATTGCTGTTTGGCGGAGCGTTGGTGGCGACCGAGCTTTCGATCATGTTCAACAACGCGTTTTTGATCGAGGTGGCTCCTAAGCAGGCGCACGGGAAGGTGTCGGGGATGGCCTTCGCTCTCGGTTATTTTGGGGGCTTGGCGTGTTTGTTTATTGCGATGATGGGATTCGTTCCGGGCGAGGGTAAGGAGCTTTGGTTTGGTCTGACGCGGGAGGCTGGCCAGAATGTGCGAGCGACGAATCTGCTGGTGGCTCTCTGGTTCGCTGTATTCAGTTTGCCGTTACTGCTTTGGGTGAAAGAGGCGAAAGCTCCGCAGCATAGCGCGGGGCTGATAGCGGTGGCTCGGCAGTCGTTTGGTAGAATCAATGCGACTTTCCATCACTTGCGGGAATACCGTCAGCTCTTCTGGATGCTGATCGCTCGGATGTTTTATAATGACGGGCTTGTCGCTATCTTCTCGTTTGGCGGGATTTACGCGACGGTTGTTTTTGGGTTCACTTTCAAGGATCTGATGGTTTTTGGGATCGCATTGAATGTGTGCTCTGGGGTGGGATCGCTCGTTTTCAGTTTTGTGGAGGACCGTATTGGCAGTCGTATTACGATTGTTATCTCTTTGATCGGCTTGGTGATTGGAACGGTCGCGGCTTTGTTTGTCACGACTCAGTCTGGCTTTTGGGTGTGCGCGATTATCATCGGCTTGTTCCTTGGTCCGAACCAGTCGGCGAGCCGCGCTTATTTGAGCCGTTTGACCCCGGAGGAGAAGGCGAACGAATTCTTTGGCTTCTTCGCTTTTTCGGGAAAGGCGACCGCGTTTCTGGGACCTCTGCTTTATGGGCAGATGGTTAATCTTTTCGATTCGCAGCGGGCGGGTATGACGGTGATCCCTGCCTTGATGGCGCTGGGGATGTTGATCTTTATCTTCAAGACTCGTGACGAGGCGAAGCCTGCCAGTTAGATGGAGTTGAACCAGGCTCGGGCGGGCTTGGGGACGATGAGAGCGTCGAGCTGGTCTGCGAAGGCTTGTGGCCGCGTTTTGAGTTTGCTGGCGAGAGGGGCTACATCGAGAGCGAGTCGGGCTTGGCGGTGGGCGAAGCGAGGATCCTCGCCGCGTTCTGAGGCTTGGATGAGGGATTCGGGCAGGCCGAAGTGTTGGAGTAGGCGCTGGCCCATTTCGTAGCGGGAGAGGCATTTTTCGCCGGCCCAGTGGTGGACGCCTTTGAGGTCTTGTCGCTCGCAGAGCTCCACCATGGCGGCGGCGGCGTTTTCGACGAGGCAGGGTTGGCGGTATTCGTCGGTGAAGAGTGGGGTGGGCTTGCCGGCGGCCCAGCTGAGGAAGAGGCGTTCGTGCAGACTGCGTTCTCCGGAGAGGCTGTTGCCCATGAGGAGGGGAAGGCGCAGGGTTGTGGCGAATTCGGCGGCGAGTTCGTGTACGCGTTGCTCGGATTCGAGTTTTTGGCGGGCGTATTCGTTGGGTGGGGACGGTTGGGAGTCGCGGTAGTAGAGCTCAGCCTTGCCGTCGAAAATTTGCTCGGAGGAGATGTGGATGAGGGTGGCGAAGAGATGGCGGGAGAGTAGGGCCAGCTTTTGTGGAACGGCGACGTTGATCTGGCGGGAGGAGTCGGGATCGGCGTCGCAATTGCCGGGGTCGGAGATGGCGGCGCAGTTGACGATGGCGTCTGGGAAGAGCTCGAGAGTCAGGGATTCGAGGGCGTTTAGATCTGCGAGATCGAGGGTGCGTTGGGTGGCTAGGCCGTCGACTTTTCCGGAATAGCTAACGACGAGGCCGATGACTTCGTGGCCGCGACGATTGGCGGCTTGAGCGAAGGCTGATCCGAGGAGGCCGGAAGCTCCGGTGAGGAGGATTTTCATGGGTTGGGATGAAGTGGGGAAGGGTGGATCGGGTTGTGCTTTTTTTTTACCGCGAATGTTGGACTGGAACGTTTGGCAATGCCAAACGTGGCGGGGAAACGGCTGATGCCGTTTGGGAGGTTTTGTGGTGTTGGGTTGAGTGGTTGGATTTTTTGGGTGGATCCTGCATTGGGTGGCTACGACGGAGCGTAGCCCTCCTCTGGGGGAGTTGGTTACTTGAAGTGTTTGTGGCTGAGGTGCCACTCGATTTGCCAGTCGGTGGATTGGGAGCCGACTTTCATTCGGCTGAGGCAGAGGATGGAGGCTTTGGGGAAGACGACGCGTTGGAAGTCGCCGTTTCCGGTGAGCAGCAGGGAGGCGAGGTAGGACATGTTTGGCTCGTGACCGGCGACGAGGCAGCTAAGGCTGAGCTCGTTGAGCTGGGTGGCGATCGCGATGGGGTTGTCGAAGGGGGCGAGGCCGTCTTTTTGAGTGAGTTGAGCGTCGAGTTCGAGTCCGGTGGCGAGGGCTTCTGCTGTCTCGTAGGCGCGAACGAGTCCGCTTTGCCAGATGGTGTCGACTTGGATGAGCCGGTTCTTGGAGAAGCCTTTGACGAGGCGGGCGCATTGCTTGTGTCCTTTGGGGGAGAGGGGGCGGAGCTCGTCGCTCGGGGCGTCGTCGAGGGCGTGGGCGTGGCGGACGAGGTAGAGGTGCTGGAGCATGGTGGGGGTGAGGTTGCTAGGCTTTGGATGCTGAGTTCTTTGTCTTACTCATGCTCGTTCTCTTAATCGGATTGTGGAGGGGGATTAGGATTAAGATTAAGATTAAGATTATGATTAGGATGAAGAGGGCGAGGCGAGGAGGCGGGTCATGCCTTCGGACATGGAGGTGCGGGGGTGGTAGTGGAGGTCGCGTTTGGCGGCGGAGATGTCGAACCAGTGGTCTTTGGCGAGTTCAGAGGCGACGAAGCGGGTCATGGGGGGCTCGCCTTTGAGGCGGAAGAGTTTCCAGATGCCTTCCATGATATGGCCGATTTTGTAGGCTTTGGAGAGGCTCATGCGTCGGTGGATCTTGGATACGTCGTGGTTTTCGAGGAGCTCGTTGATCCAGTCCCAGAGGTTTACGGGTTCGCCGTTGGAGATGAAGTAGGCTTTGCCGCCGGGATTGTTTTGCTCGTGGTCGAGGGCGATTTCGGCGAGCAGGTGGGCGTCGACGACGTTGTCGACGTGGGTGAGGTCGACGCGGTTTTGGCCGTCGCCGACGATGCGGAGTTTGCCGGCTCGGGCTCGATCGAGGACGCGTGGGACGAGGTTGGGGTCGCCGTCGCCCCAGATGAGATGGGGGCGTAGGGCTACGGTTTTTAGGTTGCCGGGTGGGAGGCCGTGAGCGGCGAGAACGGCTTTTTCGGCGATGACCTTGGTGGTGGGATAGGGGCAGGGGATGTCGGTGCCGTAGGGGAGCGATTCGTCGTCGCCGGCGATATTTCGCCCGTTGAAGACGACTGAGGGGGTGGAGGTGTAGACGAGTTTTCGGACTCCGAAGTCGCGACAGCCGTTGATGATGGCCTGGGTGCCGTCGACGTTGGCCTTTTTGAATTCTTCGTAGTCGCCCCAGATGCCGACCTTGGCGGCGACGTGGAAAACGGTGTGCTTGCCTTCGCAGGCGGCTCGGATGGCGGGGGCGTCGGCGAGGTCGGCGTAGATCATTTCTATGCCGAGGGACTCGATGTCTGGGCGGGGGCGTCGGCAGACTCCGGCGACTTGGCAGCCTTGGGCGAGGAGGCGTTTGGCGAGGGCGAGTCCGACGAATCCGCTGACTCCGGTGACGAGCACGGAGCGGGGCGGGAGAGCGGGTGGTTCTGGGATGGATGGCATAGGAAGGGGGGAATGGTGAGTGGTGAATGATGAGTTGGGAAGAATAATTGGGGGAAGAAGTCGAAGGAGAGGGTGAAGATGGTGGAGAAGAGTTTTTTGGGGGTTGCCTTTGGGGGTGGGGCTGTTGGTAGGTTGCGGGGAGATGAGTGACGAAGGTGCGAGAGCTAAAGTGAGTTCGCTGGCCATTGTGGGCAGGACGCGGGGTGAGGTGCGTCGACTGGCTGCCTTCGACAAGAAGCGTCATACGGTGCCGGATCGGGCTTGCGGGGCGACGCAGGCGTTTTTGGAGAAATTGTGCGAGGAGGAGTTGTCGGAAGAGGCGGAGGCGCTTTTTCAGTCGGCGCGCGAGCGCTTTGGATACAAGCGCCGGGAGATCTCGCTGAATGTGGACTCGGGTTTCGCTCGCTTGGAGACTAAGGACTTTGCCCTCGAGCTGCGGTATGAGTTGGACGAGGAGGAGCCGTCGGAGTACGTGGTGGAAACCTCGGTGCGCGAGGTGGCGAGTCGCGATTTGCTGGAGTCGGAAGCGTTTAACGCGTCGGTCGGAAGTCGTTTTGACTGTTTGCGTTGCGGCTTGGCGGGGGGCGTTTCGGTGGAGTCGGTAATCGACGCGGTGGAAGAGGAGGAGAGTGGGGAGTTGTCGGTGGATTATCCGTCGGATTGCTCGCATTGCGTGGTAAAGATCGAGGGGATTGCCGGCGAAGTGTTCGTGGATGGCGTGGTTTTGGAGGTTCGCTGCGGGAAGAAGGCGTCGGCGGGGCGGCTGATGGAGTCGTTTGAGCGTATCGGCGAGCAGGTGTTTGCGTCGGCGGGCTTGGGGGAGTTGTTGAGCGAGGGCGGTTTAGGCTGATTTTTGATCTATGGACGAATTGGAGAAAAAGACGAAGGCATGGGTGGGCGACGCGGTGTTGGCCCTGTATGCTAGGGAGTGGATTTTGCGTCAGACGGATATACCGGTGGCGGATCGTGCGACTGTGTTCAAGGCGATGACGAGTAACCTGTTTTTGTCGGCGATGGGTCAACCGACTCAGGTGGAGGCTGACATAGGGATCGTCTACGAAAAGGAAGGCTTGCAGGCGGCGTTCGATTATATGGAAGAGCGGCTGCTTCCTGTATTCAAGAAGCAGAGACGTAAGCCGAAGCCGCCGGGGAACTGGAAGCGGAAGTAGGGGGGAGTGCTCAATCGCTTGCGTTGGGCGTGACGCGGCGGTCCTGCCTTGGCTAGGGAACCATTGTGGATTGGGGGTTGTCTTCTGCCTAGGATAGGCAAGTGTGTGGCTTCTCCTAAAAACCTATGTGCTTTCTTATGCCCAAGAAATCTGTTCGTGCTCTCATTTCTTTCTGTTCTGTTTTCGCTCTGGCGATCCCCTTAATTGGTAAAAACGTATTTGATACGCCTTGGCCTTTGCTCCCGCAGGGAGTTGCCCCTCAGGAGGGAGAGGTTTGGAAGGAGCTTCCCAATGGCTTGCGGTATGTGATTGTGCCGACGGAGGCCCCGAATGGGGCTGTGAGCATGCGTTTGGTGGTAGGCGCGGGACGGGCTCAGGAGCCGAAGGGACAAGCAGGCGTGGCTGACGTGGTTTCGGAGATGTTGTTGTCCGGCACGGAGGGATATGACGAAGACGAGATGCTGCGTTTTCGCTTGGCGGCGGGGATGGATCCGTATTCGAGCTATCGGGCCGATGTGGAAATCGACTATACCTTGTATCGGGTCGAGTTGGAAGAGCCGGTGGAAGGCGCTCTGGAGCAGGGGATCAAGATGTTGGGCGAGTTTGCGTCGGCTCCGGGATGGGACGGCGCTCGGTTTGAGCGAGCGCGCAAGGCTTTGGCGAACATGGCGGAATCGAGTTATTCGTATTTTCAAGGGAAGCAGTCGATCGAGGAGCGGGCTTTGTTGCGTTCGAGCGTGTATTCTGAGATTGGGGACGAAGAGGCTGCCGAAGGACTGGGTTCAGTTTCTCTCGATGATGCAGCTGCGTATTGGTCGAATTGGTACAAGGCGGACCGGATGGTTCTAGTTGTCGCCGGCTTGGTAGAAACGGAAGCTGTGGACGCTTTGATCGCGGCTACTTTTTCGGGACTGTCTTCGAGCGATGCGCTTGAGCCGCTTCGTTCTTCCGATTTGCGATTTCGTGGCACTGGTGATTTAGCGACGGGCGATTCTCCTGACAGTTTTGGTCGGGTTTCGATCGCGAACGTAGAGGAGGGGATTGACTTGTTCGATCCCGCTTCGGAGGTCGCTTTTTACCGCAAGGATTTGATTTCTCGTTACGCGATGGCGGATTTGGCCGCCAATGGTTTGGGCAAGTCTGCGGTGGACATTGTCGGCGATGGGGTTGCTATCAATTTGTATCGCCAAGACAACGTGATGCAGGCGATGGAGAAGCTGACGACTTTGGATAAGACTGTTTTCCGTCTTAAGGAATTTGGCATACCTGGAGAAGAGTTGGAGCAAGCGAAGGCTTTGTATTTGGCTTTGTGTTCTTCGTATGACGCGGAGTTGAGCACTCGGGCTTGGCCGGGAGTGGTGGCGGATCGCCTGGTGCGGAGTACGCTTGACCGGTTGCCATTCCGTTATGGGGAGTCTTTGGGGACGTTTATCGAGGGCGTGGTTGAAGGTCTTAGCGTTGATGCGACCATGGAGATTTGCGAGGAGGTGTTCTCGCAAAAGGCGTTGAGCTATTATGTGGAGCTTCCGAAGGGATTTGGGATTGGGACGAAATCGATCAACAAGCGTTTGAAGGGGATGCGTAAGAGCTACGATTTTACGTGGGAGCAGGCGGGTGAGTTTGACCAGCAGTGGAACCTTGGATCTGGTTTTGATAAGACGGGAATGGTGGAGTCGACCGAGATCATCAGGATCGAGGAGTATCCGGTTTTGCAGTACGAGTTTGCGAACAATTTGCGTATGAACCTTGTGCGTACGGATGAGTTTCCGGGTGATGTACGTGTGATGGTTAGCTTTGGAAATGGAACCACGGACGCGCCAGGTCAGGGTCGAGCGTTT
Organism: Pelagicoccus mobilis; assembly: GCF_016595505.1. Taxonomy (GTDB): domain Bacteria; phylum Verrucomicrobiota; class Verrucomicrobiia; order Opitutales; family Opitutaceae; genus Pelagicoccus; species Pelagicoccus mobilis. The sequence goes on from NZ_JAENIL010000027.1 coordinate 14,383, forward strand.
GAGGCGTTGGTTAAGTCGCTTGTGATGAAAACGCGCGTGGGGCTTGGCGGTCAAAATCCGCTTTTGAGAGAAGTCTTCGATTCCAAGGGTATCGAGAACTTGGATGCGGGAGTGAATTTGGATCGCCTTTATTGGAGCGCGACTGCGGACGATGAGTCCGAGGTGGCGGACTTCTTGTCGGGTATCGTGATTTGGATGGTCACTGGCAACGTGTTGGAAGACGACTTCGATGATGCGTTGGAGAAACTGAAGGAGGTTACGGAACGTGGTTTCGACAAGAGCGACAGCGTTGTTTTGCAGGGCTTGCTCTATGGCGAGGACGAGCGGATGTTGAATTTCTTTACTTCCGAGGATTTGGAAGGTCTCGACTACGCTGGCATGAAAAATTGGGTACAGAAGACTCGAGAGGAGTCTTACATCGAGATTACGGTGGTGGGGGATGTGACCCCGCGTACTTTGATTCGAGATGTGCGTAATTCCTTTGGTTCTGCTCCTGATCGGAAAGGGAAGGTGCATCAGCCGCGTCATGCGGAGCCAGCGGGCTGGCGTGAAGCGGGCGTGCAGGAAGGTACCTTGAAGCGGTCGACTGGGAATGGATACGTGACCTTGATTTTCCCTCAGGTGGAGGAGAAGGGGTGCGAGGCGGACCGACGTATGGAGGTTTTGAGGCCGCTGCTGGAGGTCCATTTGCGTCGGGCTTTGGAAGAGAGACCGGATTGGCAAGGGCGTTTGCAGGTGTCGCTCCTAGGTAAGGGCATGGTGCCGCGTTCCAATGCGGTGCGGGTTCAGCTACGTTGTCCCGCAGAGGAATTGGAAGAGGTGAAGACTACTTTGCTCGCGGCTGCCGCATCGTTTTCTGAATCGCTCGAACCTGAACTCGTGCAGGCGGCGGAGCGCGCGGCCTGGATTGACCTGAAGCGGATTCCTCGCAGTCCGGATCGTCTGTTGAAGCTTTTCGCTCAGTCCCAGGGTAAGCCTAACGATTTGCGTTGTGTGCTGGAGCTGTTGGAGAAGGGGATTTCGGAGGATTTGGAAACGTACAAGTCGGTGGCGGCTGCTCAGTTTGCGGAGTCGAACGTGCGCGGCGCGGTTGCTAAGCCGAAGGGCTGATAGTGGCTTTTGCCGGGAAGGGGGATCGCTCGGGCATTTTTCATATAGTTGTACTCACGTACAAAAATGAGGCGTGCCCGGTCAACGCTTGGACCTACAGGTAGAGAGTCCCATATTTCTGTAGGTCGTCGCGCCAATGCGCGCTGAGGCGACCTTCAAGATGCGACGAAACAAAAGTGAAATGCCCGCTAGGGACAGCGGGCTCTACCTTTTGAAGATGGGCGGCCAAAAAAGACCGCTCGGTGAGGAGCGGCCTTGGAAAGGGTTTATTTGGACAGCGTTAGTCTATCTTTTTGGGGAGACCTTGCATGACGTTTCGCGCGTGGTTGGCGATGCGTTCGAAGGTGTTGACGATGTCGAAGTAGAGCAGCTCGCCTTTTACGTTGTCTGGAGACTCCATCATGCGGCCGACGGAGCGTTTGCGGAGTTCCTTGCGCTTTTCGTTGATGGCTTGCTCGAAGTCTAGAGTCATCTCCATGTCGGCTGCGGATACTTCCGAGTCGAGCTTGGAGCTGTAGAGTTCGATGAAGCGTTGGACGAGCTTGCCGAACTGGATGACTTCCTTTTCCGCGGCGTCGGTTACCAGGCGGTTCTTCTTGTAGCGGCGTACGGCGCGATTGGTCATGCGGTGACAGCAGTCGCCGATTTCCTCGAGCTCTGAAGCGACACGCATGTAGGAGAAGGCTCGCTCGCGGGTCTCTTCGGAAACTTCGTCGGACGTACAGCGGATGAGGTACTCGGTGAGCTCGTCGGTGAGAACATTGCTCTCCTTTTCGAGGGCGTTGAGTTCCTTGACCTGGGAGGACATGTCCTTGTCGGGGTGCTCGTAGACGTCGATGAACTTCTCGAACATTTCCTGGGTGATGCCACCGAGTCTTTGGACGGCGCGGGTGGCTTCCTGGAAGTTGAGCTCGCCAGCGCGAAGGTTGTACGAGTGCAGGTACTGGAAAGTGCCTTCTTGCCCGGTGTCCTTATCCTTCACCATGCGAGTGACGAGGGTCGCGATGCGTGGGACGAAGGCCACGAGCAGGATGATGTTCGCGAAGTTGAAGGTGGTGTGGAAGAGAGCGAGCTTGTTGGTGAGGTCGGTACGCTCGCTGCCGAGCTTTTCCCAGGGGAGGAAGCTGGTGGAGAAGTCGTAGAGCCAATGGATGAAGTTCGAAAACGGCACTATGAGTATCAAGACCCAGATCACCCCTATGATGTTAAACATGAAGTGGGCTCGGGCGGCGCGTTTCGCGGCGGTGTTGGCCGGGAGAGACGCGAGCCATGCGGTGATGGTGGTGCCGATGTTTTCGCCGAGGATGATGGCGATGGATTGCTCGAAGTTGAGCCAGCCCAGATTGGCCATCGTGAGAGTGATCGCCATGGCGGCGGAGGAGCTCTGCACGACTACGGTCAGCAGGGTGCCGAGGAAAACGAAGATGATGATGGAGGCGAAACCGTATTGGGAGAAGCTGGCGAGCCACTCGAGGACTTCGGTGTTGCTCTTAACGTCTGGAACGGAGTTCTTGAGTTCGCCGAGGCCGAGGAAGAGGAGACCGAATCCGGTCAGGAAGCCGCCGAGGTGGCGGCGTTTGACGCCTTTGAGGAAACTGAGGGCGACGCCGATGCCGATGATGGGTACGGCGATGGCGGTGACCTTGAACTTGAAGCCGAAGAGGCTGACGATCCAAGCGGTGATGGTGGTGCCGAGATTGGCTCCCATGATCACGCCGATCGACTGGGTGAGGTTGAGCAGTTGGGCGTGCACGAAGCTCACGACCATGACGGTTGTCGCCGAGGAGGACTGGACCAGGCAAGTGATAAAGAAGCCTGTGATGATGCCGGCGAAGCGGTTGGTGGTCATGCTGCCCATGATGGAGCGAAGCTTCTCGCCGGAGAGCTTGAGGATGGACTCGCTCATCAGCTTCATGCCGAAGATGAAAATTCCCAGGGCGCCGAGGACCTGGAGGAGGAGCAGGAATGTGTCGTACATTTTTTGGCTAGTTAATGGGTCGGTGCGCCATGAGGGTGCGCGGGGAGGAAGGAGAAGTCAGGGATTTGGCCTAAGGCAACGAGAAATGTTACATTTCTGGGACCTTAGCTCGGTTTTCTCGTGAGAGGGGAAAGTGGGCGGGCTGGGTTTTACAATTTGGCGGTTGTTGGAGACTTGATCTGGGAAGGGGAATGCGCGATGCAGGTCGCCTTTCTTTTCATGGAGAAGCCAGCTCAGAAATTTGGGACCTTTGGCGGGGTGTTCGTGCCGAACGTGCTAACGATCCTCGGGGTCATCCTCTTCCTTCGTTCGGGTTGGGTCGTGGGGAATGCGGGGCTGACCGACGCCTTGCTGATGCTGTGCTTGGCGAATGCGGTGACGTTTATCTCGGCCTTGTCGCTCTCGGCGATCGCCACCAATACGAAGGCGCAGGGCGGGGGGGCGTATTTTCTGATTTCGCGTAGCCTTGGCTGGGAGTTTGGGGGAGCGATCGGTTTGCCGCTTTATCTGGCGCAGGCGATTTCGGTCGCGTTCTACGTGGTGGGTTTCACGGAGTCGGTGCAGTACCTGTTTCCGGATTTGGACGCGCGGGTATTTTCGCTGGGGACTCTGGGCGCGATCACGGTGGTGGCCTGGATCGGGGCGAGCGTGGCGGTGAAGGCGCAGTACGTGATCTTGGCGACTTTGGCGGTTTCGTTGGCCTCGTTCTTCATCGGCTTCCAGATCAGCGATGGCTGGGAGGCTCGGATGGAGCCTGGCTATGAGGAGGGGCAGAATTTTTGGAGCGTGTTTGCTATCTTCTTTCCGGCGGTGACGGGCATCATGTCAGGGGTGAGCATGTCGGGGGATTTGAAGGATCCGACCCGGTCGATCCCGCGCGGTACGCTGTGGGCGGTGGCCTTCACGTTTTTCGTTTATGTGCTGCAGCTGATCTGGCTAGCGATGGGCTCGAATCGGGATGCGTTGGTGGGGGACGCGTTGGTGATGCAGACGCTCTCTGTTTTTCCGCCTTTGATTATCGCGGGGCTTTGGGCGGCGACGTTGTCTTCGGCCTTGGCGAGCTTGGTTGCGGCGCCTCGCACGATGCAGGCCTTGGCGAAGGATCGTGTGGTGCCTCGCTTTTTGTCCAAGGGGCATGGGGCGTCGAACGAGCCGAGAATCGCGTTGGTGTTGAGCGCGGGGATCAGCGTGATCTGCGTTTGGGTGGGCGACCTGAATTTGATCGCGCCTCTGATCTCGATGTTCTTTTTGGCGACCTATGGGGCGGTGAATTTGGTGGCGGCCTTGGAGAGTTGGACGAGCAACCCGACTTATCGACCGACTTTCAAGGTGCACTGGCTGGTTTCCTTGGTGGGAGCGATTGCCTGTTTCGGCATCATGCTTTTGCTCAATCCGTTGGCGACGGTGCTGGCGGTGGCTCTGATCGTGACGGCCTACACGATTCTTGCTCGTCGGGCGTATCGGACGGCATGGGGCGACATGCGCAGCGGCTTTTGGTTCGCGGTGGCTTGTATGGGCTTGCTGAAGCTTTACGCGTCTCGCCAGCACCAGCGAAATTGGCGCCCGGCTATCCTGGTGTTGATGAGCAATCTGAAGCAGAACAATCAGCTTCTGCGGTTTAGCCGCTATCTGGAGGCGAACAAAGGGGTGCTGTTTCTCTCGCACATTATTTTGGGCGATTGGAAGACTTCGAACGATCGGCAGAAGGCGTTGACGCGGCAGATCGACGACCGGATTCTGGAGGAGCGGATGTCGGCGTTTTCCAAGGTGGTGATCGCCAAGGATTTTGAGCAGGGCGTTACCTCTTTGCTCCAGGGGGCTGGGCTGGGGAACTTGCAGCCCAACACGCTGATGATCGAGTGGGGAAGCGGCTGGCTGCGCGACCACGATTTTCCGCATACGGTGCATCAGGCCTTGGAGATGGAGGCGAACTTGATCGTGTATTCCAAAGCGAAGGAGCCTGACTCTCATCTCTACTCGGTGATCGACGTCTGGTGGTCGGCTCGGGCGAACGGCTCGATGATGATCACCTTGGCTCACTTGCTGCAGAGCAATCAGGCTTGGCAGGAGTCGCGTATCCGTATCCTGCGGATCATTCGGGACGAAGGCGGACGCGAAGCTGCGGAAGCGGGCATGGCCGAGCTGCTCAAGGACTCGAGAATCGAGGTGGAGCCGGTGATCGTGGTTTCCAAGGATCCTCCCTTGGAGTCGATCGCTCGGGAGAGCGCCCGTTCGGCGGTGACGTTTGTTGGCGTTTCGGTTCGAACTTTGGAGGAGGAGGCCGGGCCGCTGTCGAGCTACGCGCCTCTGGTGGATTCGGTGCAGGGGCATCTTTTCCTGACCAAGAACTGGCACGACTTGGAGCTTTAAGTTTAATCCCGGACAGGGCCTAGCCGAAATGCTGTTTCGCGCTACACTAGAGGGGTTCGAAGCTTGCCAAAATCTTGGTAGCGCTGTTGTTACTGCGTTTCCTGTCGTTTGATCCAAGAGCCGAGATTTGCTCTGCGGCGCTGCGTTTGGCGACGGATTTTGCCTACTGCCTTCGACCTTGGTCGGACCCAATTTACGCTTATGAGCACCACGCCTAACCAACTTATTCCTGCCGATGCTCCCTTTGCTCCGGAGCAGGCGGCAGCGCTGAATTCTCTGCTGGGTTCAGCTAACGCCCAACAGGCCGCTTGGCTGAAGGGCTTTTTCGCCGGCCTTGTGGCGGGCGATCAGGGATTCGGTCAAGGAGCGGGAGCGCCCGCCGCTGGATCTGCACCGTTGACAATTCTCTTTGGCTCCGAGTCTGGAAATGCCGAAGGGCTTGCCGAGCAACTTAAGGAAGCTGCTTCTGCGGAAGGCTTCGCGTGCCAGGTCCTGGACATGGCGGATGCGAAGGTGGCTTCCCTCGCGAAGGCGGAGAATCTCTTCGTTTTGGTGAGTACTTGGGGGGAAGGTGAACCTCCGAGCCGAGCGGCGGATTTCTATGACGAGATCATGGGGAAGGATGCCGGGAAGCTGGAAGGCGTGAATTTCTCGGTGCTCGGTTTGGGCGATAGCTCGTACACGAATTTCAACCAGATGGCTCGCGAGTTCGACAAGCGGATCGAGGAGCTGGGCGGCAAGCGAATTTTCGACAAGGTCGAGTGCGATGTGGATTTCGAAGCTCCTTACGCGGGCTGGGCCAAGGGAGCGATCGGCAAGCTCAAGGAAATCGCTAAGCCGGCCGCGGCGGCGGCAGCCCCGGTTTCGGAGGCTGCAGTCCCGGCTGCTCCCGAAAAGCCAGCTTATAACAAGTCTAATCCGTTCCCGGCGAAGATGCTCAAGAGCTTCAATCTCAATGCTGAGGGTTCGCTGAAGGAGACGATCCATGCCGAGATTTCGCTGGAGGGGTCGGGATTGACCTATCTGCCTGGCGACGCTTTGGCGGTGGTTCCGGAGAATGCTCCCGATTTGGTGGAGGAGTTTCTCGCGGTGGCTAAGCTTGATGGGCGGGAGAATGTTTCGTTCAAGGATGAGCTTTCGGTTCCCTTTGGAGATGTGCTCCGCAGGAAGCTTGACCTGCGGACTTTGAATACGTCGATCCTCAAGAAGTACGCGAAGGCCTGCGACCACAAGAAGCTGCTTGAGATCGCAAGCGATAAGAAGACGGCTACGGATTGGATCTGGGGACGGGACGTGGTGGATTTGATCAAGGAGTACCGGTCTTCGTTGAGGGCGGGAGATTGGGTGCACTTGTTGCGTCCGCTGGCTCCCCGTCTTTATTCGATTGCCTCGGCGATTTCGGCCCATCCGGAGGAGGTGCACCTCACGGTGGGGGCGGTTCGCTACGAAACGAACGGACGTGCCAAAAAGGGAGTCTGCTCTACCTTCATCGCTGACATGTGGAAAGAAGGCAGTACGGCGGGAGTCTATTTCCACGCCAACAAGAATTTCAAGCTGCCGGCCGATCCGAGCACGCCGATTATCATGGTGGGACCCGGCACGGGGATCGCGCCTTTCCGCTCTTTTATCGAAGAACGGGTGGCTACCGGAGCGACGGGGGAAAATTGGCTCTTTTTCGGCGATCAGCGTCGTGATTACGATTTCCTCTATCAGGGGGAATGGAATGACTATCTGGAAAAGGGCGCGCTGCAGAAGCTCGACCTAGCGTTCAGTCGTGATCAGGAGCACAAGATCTATGTGCAGGACAGGATGCGCGAAAATGGTAAGGAGCTCTGGCAATGGCTTGATCGTGGCGCCTACTTCTATGTTTGTGGCGACGCGTCCCGTATGGCCAAGGATGTGCATACGGCCCTCCTCGAAATTGTGGAGGAGCATGGCGGAATGAGCGCGGAGGATGCGCTCGCTTACGTCAAGAAGATGACCAAGGAGCGCCGTTACGGTCGGGACGTCTACTAGGATTCCCCCTGTTCACAGCTCTCAGCTTCGAAGTCCGGCGCTCGGTGGTGCCGGGCTTTTTTGTATCTGAGTGGAGTCTGTTTGGGACATAAAATGTATACGTTTGTTGTCCTTTATTTGTGTACTTAGCCTGGCTTTAGAGTTGATGGATTTTGTAAGCCGTTGATTGGCAGGGGTTGTGCCTCCGTTGGCGCCGTCGCTGCAAATAGGTAGGCAGTGAAAATATCGTCTACTATGAAAAACAAAACTAACTCTCTCGGTCGAAGCCTACTCTTGGGCTTTGGCCTTCTTGCCAGCGCTGCTGCGTCACAAGCTGCGGGATTGCTGACTCCCGTATCGTCTAGCGATCAGTTGCTGGATTTGCGGAGCCATCATGTCCGAGTGGTGATCAACAATGGCTTCGCTCGCACTGAGGTGGAACAGGTGTTCTCTAATCCGAATGCGTACGAGCTGGAGGCGATCTACTCGGCTCCGGTTCCGGAAGCGGGCGCTTTGTCCGAGTTGACGATCCATGCCGGTGAAAGAGTTCTCAATGGGGAGGTCGTGGCTAAGTCGGAAGCGGATCGAATTTACCAGGAGGAAAAGAGCCAAGGGAATGAGGTTGGAAAAGCGGACAAGAATTCGTATCAGAATTATGAATTCAGTGTCTACCCGGTGCCCGCTCAGGGTGAGGTTCGTATGAGCTATGTGTATTACGAGCCGCTGAAAATCGATACTGGGGTTGGGCGTTACACCTATCCTTTGGAGGAGGGCGGTACGGATGATGGGGCGACCTCCTTTTGGACAATGAATGATGTCGTGAGTTCGGATTTCAGTGTAGAGGTTGTGCTTAAGTCTGCGTACCCGGTGACGCGGACTCGAGTGCCGGAGTATGGAGGAGTGGCCCAGAAGCAGGAGGATGGAACGCTGCTTTACCGCTATGAAAGCCAAGGTGAGCTGCTGGATCAGGACTTCGTTTTTTATTACATGCTCGAGGAGAATTTGCCGGGTCGTTTGGAGATGCTCACGTATCGAGAAAGCGAGGACAAGCCTGGGTCTTTCATGATGGTGATGACTCCTGGCGTTGACTTGAAACCTTTGGAGGGCGGTGCTGACTATGTTTTCGCCCTCGATGTTTCCGGAAGCATGAAGGGGAAACTTCATACTCTCACCACGGGAGTGAAAAAGGCGATCGGGCAGTTGAAGCCAGAGGATCGGTTTCGGATCGTGGCCTTTAGTGACTCGGCCTATGATCTTAACCGCGAGTGGGTGAACGTGACCGAAGCGAACGTTCGGGAGTCGCTCCATCGGCTGGACCAATTGGCTTCTGGCGGCGGTACGAATGTGTACGCAGGGGTGAGCCTAGCGATGGATCGATTGGATTCGGATCGGGTGGCGACATTGATTCTGGTGACGGATGGCGTGACCAATCGTGGGATCGTTGATCCGAAAGAGTTCTACAAGGTGATGCACCGGCAGGATTTCAGGTTCTATGGTTTCTTGCTTGGCAATAGCAGTAACTGGCCGCTCATGCAGTTGATGTGCGATGCGAGCGGGGGAAGTTATCGTGCGGTGTCGAATAGCGACGACATCATAGGGGAGGTTCTGATTGCGAAAAACAAGATCGCCTACGAGAGTTTGAGGCAGGCTGAGTTGAGTATCAAAGGTGTGAATACCTATGACGTCGGTGATTTCAAGATCGGGAAAATCCACTTCGGGGACCAGCTTGTTCTCTTTGGACGTTACGAGGAAGGTGGCCCTGCAAAGGTGACATTGAAGGCAAGGGTGAACGGGCAGGATCAGACCTATTCGACGGAGATCGATTTTCCTGAAATAGATCGAGCTCATCCGGAGCTGGAGCGCATGTGGGCGCTGGATCAGGTAAGGAAGATCGAAGTGAACAAGATGGCTGGCTTTGTTGAGGAAAGCGAAGCGAAGGTAGCGATCCGAGACATCGGAGTGGCTTATCAGATCGTGACTGATGAGACCTCGATGATTGCTCTGGACGATGACGGATTCTCGCGGCATGGAGTCGAGCGTCGTAATTTGGAGCGTGTTGCTCGGGAACAACAGGCTCGCCAGCATAGTCCAGCGTCGAATGGAGCGCAGCGTGTGGATGCTTCGGCGCCGATGTATCAGAGGAAAGCTCCCTCATTGGGAGGAGGAGGAGCTGGCGCGATCGAGCACTGGTTTCTGGGCCTGATATTGGCTGGAGGAGCTGTATTGGCAATTCGGGGACGAAAGAAAGGGAGCCAATCCAAGGCATTTCTTTTGGTAGGAGCATTGACTGCGGGAGCGGTTACTGGGGATCGATTGGAAGCGAGCGGTGTGGATGGCTTTCGCTGGACAGATCGAGATACGCGCTTGCCGGCAGGCGAGAGTTCTATCGACCAATCGATTGCCAATTTTTGGGAGGTGAGTGAAGAGGAGGCTAGGGAGGACGCTCCTGCGCGGAGGCTATCGGCGACCCCACGTTATGTCCCGCCTCCCGTTAGCCATCCTGGCTGTTCACCAAGCAGGGTTGTTTATGAAATCGAGGACGGCCGGGATACGCATCGCGTGGACCAGCGTCGTGATAGGAAGAATAGTCGAGGTCACTTCGGATTGAATCTGTTTAATGCGATTTCGGTATTTGACTTCGTTTGGGGCGAAGAGAGCCGTAGTGAATCGGATAGTTATTCTGGAAAAGTTAAACGATAGGTAGGAAAACGTTGGATACGGAGGTATCGGCGAATGCCGAGATACCGATGATCTTCATGGCCCTCGCTCAGATGCTGTACTTGCTGACGGGGGCTTTGAAGGTTGAAGGTAAGAATGGTTGGAAGTTATGAATGTGTTGAGTCGCGGTTTGCTTAGGGTTCCGTTCCTAACGCTTCTGATGGGAAGCGTTGCTCTCGGTATCCACTTTTTTGGGGAAACCGCGTTTGCGGCTCTTTGCTGGAAGCAAGCGTGTGTGGGTGCGGGCGAGGGATGGCGTTTGATGACGGGGCATCTTGTTCACGTATCGTCTTCTCACCTCGTCTACGATTTAGGGGCGTTTCTTGTATTGGGGAGCTTCGTAGAAGTGAGGGGCCGAAGTCGGTTTGTGTGGATCGTGCTTGGGACGGTTGTTTTGAGTTTCTTGTTCTTGGAGTGGAACGGTCGGTTTTCGGTCTATTGCGGGCTTTCCGGGATCGACATGGGATTGCTTGTCGGGGCGGCGACGATTCTTGTGCGAGACGGTTCTAAGGGTGGCGATCGGGTTCTGAGTGGATTGGGTTGGCTCGGGCTTTTCGCAGCGCTGGCGAAGATTGTCTGGGAGCTTTCTCGAGCGGAGGCGGTTTTTCTAGCTGGGGAGATGGGCGGATTCGAGGTCGCTACGGAGGCTCATTTGGCAGGTGCGGCGGCCGCGCTTGCCGCGTTGCTTCTTGACAACATACCAACTGGTCGGTTTAAAGGTCGGCAATGGCAGCGACCCGACAGGCTGAAGAGACTCGACAACGCATTCTAAGCACTGCGTTGGAGTTGTTCCACTCCTGCTCCTTCAAGGGCACGAGCGTGAATCAGATCGTCGCGGAGGCGGGCATTACCAAGGGAGCGCTTTTTCATCATTTCAAAGGCAAGAACGAGCTCGGCTACGCGATTGTCGACGAATTGTTGGCGGAAGAAATCAAGGCGCTCTGGGTGACGCCTCTGGAAGGGACGACCGATCCTGTGACGTCCATCCGCGAGATTCTCGAAAGGATGGGGGAAGAGGTGCGACGGGATCCCGAGGCCCTTCGCCGAGGGTGTCCGGTCAATAATCTCAGCCAAGAGATGTCGGCGGTGGACGAGATCTTTCGGGAGAAGTTGAAGGCTGTTTACGCTCTTTGGCTTAGCGCCTTGGAGGAAGCGTTCCGAGCTGGACTTGCCGCTGGCACCGTCAAGGAGGGGATTGATCCGTTCGGGACTGCGACCGTGATCGTCGCTCTTTTCGAAGGGGCTGCCGGGCTCGTCAAAGTGCATCGCGAAGAGGAGTTCATCAACACGCTGGGGGAGGCTCTCCACTCCATGCTCGAGGGGCTTAGACCATAGCCCCTTTCATTTTGCCAAAAAAACAGACCAACTGGTCGGTACTTAATTTAAAACCCTAATCCAACCTATCTGGCTTCCCTGAGCCGGAGACAGAACAATGAACCAAGAAAGACCTAACCCTCGGGCGGGACGTGTTGAGCGTTTCGCTGCCTGGACCTTAAGAAATCGCTGGCTGGTCCTGCTCAGCTCGCTCGTTTTCGTAGCTCTCACTTTGGTGGGGACGCGAAACATTCGCTTCGACAACAGTTACCGGATCTTCTTTTCGGAGGAGAATCCGCAGCTGCAGGCTTTTGACGCGCTGCAGGCTATTTACACCAAGGATGACAACATCCTTTTCGTCCTTACCGCTCCGGAGGACGATATCTACGAGAAGTCTTTCCTCGAGTCGGTGCAATGGCTCACGGAGGAGGCGTGGAAGTTGCCGTTCACGACTCGGGTGGATTCGCTGACGAATTTCCAGAATTCGGTTTCTCAGGAGGACGATATTTTCGTAGCGGATCTTGTGGAGGGAGACGTTCCGTCGGACTCGAGCGAACTGTCTCCGATTCGCGACACCGCTTTGAATGAGCCGCTGCTCTATAACCGGCTCATTAATGGGCAGGGACGTACGACGGGAGTGATGCTGACTCTGACCTTGCCGGAGAAGGACATCAACGAGGTCCCGATGGCGACAGCGGCGGCCCGAGAGCTGGAAGCTCGATTCAATCAGAAGTATCCAGAAGTAGATACGCATCTAGCCGGGATGGTAGTGATGAACAATGCGTTCTCGGAATCCACGATCAACGACATGGGTACGATCGTATTGCCGATGTTTGCAGCGATTTTTTTGGTGATGGCGTTCCTGTTGCGATCGGTCTGGAGCACCTTAGCGACCGGGGGCGTCATCATGCTGACGCTGCTCACCTCGTTTGGGATCATGGGATGGATTGGCATAAATATGAGCCCGCCTTTAGGAAGCATGCCGATCATGATCATGACGCTCGCGGTAGCTGACAGTATCCATATTCTTGTCACGTTTCTTAATGAGATGCGAAATGGTCGAGACAAGCGGGCTGCTCTGGTCGAGAGTGTGCGCATCAACTTCTCTCCAGTGTTTTTGACGACTGCGACGACTGCGATTGGATTCCTAAGTCTCAACTTCAGCGACGCTCCACCATTTAGGGATCTCGGCAACGTGGTCGCGATAGGCGTAGTGGCTGCTTGGATATTTTCGATTCTTTTTCTGCCCGCGTTTATTTCGCTGCTGCCGGTTCGCGTTTCTACTGAAAAGAAGGCGGGGTGGAGTTTCTTCGACTCTTGGGTGGACGTTCTATTGCGTCGCCGAGGCACTGTTCTAGCGGGATCGGTCGTTGTTGTTGCGTTCATGGGAGTGATGGTTCCGCGAATGGAATTGAATGACCAGTGGACCAAGTATTTCGATACATCGCTCGATATCCGCGTGGATATGGATTACGCGGAAGAGAATCTGACGGGCATGACCAATATCGAATTTTCGCTCCCAGCTGCGGAGAGTGGTGGCATCAACGAACCTGCTTACCTGGAACTGCTCGACCGTTTTTCCAAATTCTACAAATCCAATCCAGATGTGCTGCAGGTGAATTCGATTGTGGATACGATGAAGCGCCTGAACAAGAATATGCATGGCGATGATCCTGCCTACTACCGGATTCCGGATACACGGGAGTTAGCTGCCCAATATCTTCTGATGTATGAGTTCTCGTTGCCGTATGGTTTAGACCTCAATAACCAAATCAATGTAGATAAGTCGTCCACGCGAGTCACTGTTACGGCTCGGGATGTCAAGACGAAGGAGTTGCGGGAATTGATTGCGGAAGGAGAGCAATGGCTCGTGGACAACGCTCCTGACTACATGCATGTGAAGGCGGCGAGCCCCACTGTGATGTTCGCTTACATTTCCGAGAGAAACATCTCTAGTATGGTTACGGGAACCGGGCTCGCTTTGTTTTCGATCACCGTGATTTTGATTTTCGCCTTGGGAAGCTTTAAGTACGGAATGTTGAGCATGATCCCGAACATGGTCCCTGCGATTCTAGGGATCGGAGCGTGGAGTCTACTCTACGGCGAGATGGGAATGTCGCTTGCGGTTATCACCGGAATGACGCTTGGCATCGTGGTCGACGACTCGGTGCACTTTCTTTCCAAATACATCCGGGCCCGTCGCGAGAAGGGGATGGATGGCGAGCAGGCGATTCGCTATGCCTTCCATACGGTGGGTAAGGCCCTTGTAGTGACGACGGTGATACTGACAGTCGGGTTTAGTATCTTGGGGCTTTCGTCCTTCCGTCTGAATAATTGGATGGGGCAATTGACGGCGATCGTCATCGTGTTTGCCCTGTTGGCCGACTTTATTCTTCTCCCTGCTGTCCTGCTCTTTGTGGACGGTAAAAAGAAGCGTAAGAGCGAACTTGTTTCTGAAACGGAGGTCACTGCAACCGCCTAAAATTTTTCCAATAGACTTAACGATTACGACAGATGAAACCAAGAACGAGTAAGGTACTCGCCTTCCAACTTGCAGCCCTTTTAGCGGGACTTGCGAACGGACTTAACGCTCAGTCCCCCGAGGAACGGGGACTAGAAATCGCCAAGGAGATGGATCTTCGAGATACGGGCTTCGGTGATTCGAAAGCCGAGCTGGAGATGCAGCTAACCAATCGACACGGAGAGACGAGCTCTCGTCAGATGGGCATGAGGACGCTCGAAGTTGTGGGCGAGGGAGATAAGACGCTGATTATCTTTGACCAGCCGCGTGATGTGAAGGGGACGGCCTTTTTGTCTTACACGCACAAGGTGGGACCTGATGACCAATGGCTTTACTTGCCTGCTCTGAAACGCGTCAAGCGCATCGCTTCGAACAATAAGAGCGGCCCCTTTGTCGGCAGCGAATTCGCATACGAGGACTTGTCCTCTCAGGAGGTCGAAAAGTACACGTACAAGTATATCAAGGACGAGGTCGTCGATGGAATCGATTGCTTTGTCGTTGAACGATATCCAGTTGATCCGAAATCCGGATACACGCGTCAGATTGTGTGGGTGGATAAGGAACGGTATATTTCGATGAAGCTTGATTTCTACGACCGAAAGGGGGCTTTGCTCAAAACGCTGAAGTTTTCCGACTATAAGCAATACCTCGGCAAGTATTGGCGGGCGGATCAAATGAATATGGTCAATCACCAGACCGGGAAGGCGACCCGCTTGCTGTGGCGTGACTATGTATTCGGAAATGGCTACAAGGCTCGCGATTTCGATCAGAGGAGCCTGCAGAACGCTCGTTAAGCAGCAGATTGAGAATGGCTAGAGACCGAATCTGTAAAACGTACGACCGAGAGGTCGTCCTTCCAATTCGAGCAATTTGGAGGGCAACGCTCCGTCGTTGCCGTGGAGACCAGATCAAACAGTTGCGGCAACGACAGAGCGTTGCCCTCCTATCTACAGGGGCCGTACTAGCGGCGTTTTTGCTGGCGCCGTTGTCCTTTGCGTCGAGTGCGGAGGTCTCCGGGTATATTTCCGCGGAAACGCGGGTGTTCGAAAATGCCGCCTCCTATCCGGGACAAGAGTCCGGTCCTACAGGGGCAGTGATCTTCGAACCAGAGTTCTATCACGAATGGGACGGCGGGGAGTCGGCTTTCGAAGCGATTGCCTATTTGCGTAAAGACAGCGCCGACGAGGAGCGTGATCTCTTCGACCTGCGGGAGTTCTCTTACCTGTGGGTAAATAGGGATTGGGAGCTTCGAGTGGGGATATCCAAGGTCTTTTGGGGGGTGGCGGAGTCGCAGCATCTGGTCGATACCATCAATCAGACTGATCTCGTGGCGAATCCGGATGGTGAAGACAAGCTTGGCCAGCCGATGGTGCAAGCGGTCTATGTGAGCGATCACGGAGATTTTAGCCTTTTCGTTCTGCCAGGGTTTCGCGAGCGAACCTTTCCGGGAGAAGAGGGTCGGTTGAGAGGTCGTTATTGGGTCGATACGGATAACCCGATTTATGAGTCATCGGGTGAAGATGAGCGTGTCGACTTCGCGTTGAGGTGGAAGCACTATATAGGCGACTATGATGTCGGGGTGCACTATTTTAGGGGGACGAATCGGGATCCTGGATTCGTGCCGGGGTTCGATTCCGAGGGGAACGTCGTGCTCCGTCCTTATTATGAACTCATGGATCAGGTCGGCCTGGATCTACAGCTTACCCGTGGAGGTTGGCTTTGGAAGCTGGAAGCGATCGCCCGCGAATCTGAGGTGGATCGATATTCGGCGATGGTCGGAGGTTTCGAATATACCTTGTATGGGCTTGGAGGAAGCGTGATGGATCTTGGTTTGTTGGCCGAAGCTCATCTTGATTCGAGGGGAGAGAATGCTCCGGTGGCCTTCAATCGTGACCTCTTTGTGGGCGGTCGGCTTACTTGGAATGATGAGGCGGATACGAACTTGGTCGCGGGTACGTTCTGGGACGCTGAGAACGGATCGACTTTTGCTCGAGTGGAGTTTGAGCGGCGCTTGGGTTCGCGTCACAAGTTGGAGGTCGAAGTGCAGAAGCTAATGAATATCGACGGCTTCGATCCCCTGTATCCGATTCGACGAGACAGTTTTCTTCAGGTGGCCCTTAGTCGCTATTTTTAGGTTGGGGGCTCGTAGTCAATTTTGCGAGAGAGTGGACTTGGGTATCAAAGATAGCGCGGCGCTTTAGCCCGCGGGTCAAGATGGGGATTCTGGAGGTGTGACGCGGGCTAAAGCTCCGCGCTACGGGTGATTCGCCTTTTGTGCTCTTCAGTAGGAGTTTCTCTGCAGTTGCTGGGACGGCGGAATCGTCTAAGCTCTCCGCATGAAGTATAGAGAACTTGGCAAGACGGGTATTGAGGTTTCTGAAATTTCCTTTGGAGCGTGGGCCATCGGTGGTGGTTGGGGCGAGCAGAGCGACGAGGAATCAATTGCTGCCTTGCACAAGGCGATCGACTTGGGAGTACGCTTTATCGACACGGCCGCGGGGTATGGAGACGGCCGGAGCGAGCAGGTTATCGCTCGCGTTTTGAAGGAACGTTCTGAAGAGGTCGCCGTGGCGACTAAGACGCCTCCTGCGGCAGGGCCTTGGCCGCCTTCGCCCTATTGCGATTGGGAGGACCGCTATTCGGAGACCTATCTTCGAGAGAATATCGAGCAACGACTCCGCTATCTGGATACGGATTGTATCGACCTTTTGCAATTGCACACGTGGACGCGGGCTTGGAATCGGGATCCGAAACCGTTTGAGATCCTCAAGAAACTGAAGGAGGAAGGTAAGATTAGGGCTGTCGGTATCTCAACGCCGGAGCATGATCAGAACTCGGTGATCGATCTGATGAAGGGCGGCTATGTGGATTCCGTGCAAGTGATCTACAATATTTTCGAGCAGGAACCGGCGGCGGAGTTATTGCCAGTCGCCCGAGAGTGCGGAGTAGGAATCATCGTGCGAGTGGCTTTTGATGAAGGGTCATTGACCGGAAAATTCGAGCTGGGGCATCAGTTCGGAGAAGGGGATTTTCGAGGGAACTATTTTGCAGGCGATCGATTGGATCGCAGTATTCGCAGAGTGGATGCGATCAAGGCTGACATCGAAGGCAGTGGCCTGACCATGCCGCAGTTTGCCCTGAAGTACGTGCTCGAGCACCCAGCGGTGAGCTGCGTGATTCCTGGCATGAGAAACGTGAGGCAGGCGGAGTTGAACTGCGTGGTGTCGGATTTGCCGGGCATCTCGGAGGAGCATTTGCTCAAGATGCGTGGCCACGCCTGGAATCGAGGCTTCTGGTACGGCGGAAAGTAGGGCGTTCTAATTCCAACGGGCCGTTTCGAACGGATTTGAAGCAGCTTGAGGTTGTGTCTGCGGAGCTGTGTGGGCCGCTGTCATTGGTGTGGCAGCGACCTTGAGATGCTCAGTTTTGACTGATAGCAGTCCTTCTAGCTCCTGCACCGCGCGGTAGACTTGATCGGCTTGGGTTCTCAGTTCGTTTGAGGCTCGAGCGCTCTCTTCGGAAGAGGAGGCGTTGTTTTGAGTGACCTCGTCCATGTGGAGAACGGTGTTCCTCAATTGCTCGATGCCTTGGTTCTGCTGGACGCTCGCTTCAGCTACGGATCCGGCAATCGTATCCACTTTTCGGTTGCTCTCGACTATCGCTTCTAGGCTTGCGACTACTTTGTTGGTGAGTTCGACCCCGAGGTTCGCTTTTTGGATGGCGTCTTCTATTTTTTGAGTGGTCTCGCTCGCGGCGTCGGCGCTGCGTTGGGCTAGGGAACGGACCTCATCTGCTACGACAGCGAATCCAGCTCCGGACTCTCCGGCGCGAGCGGCTTCGACGGCTGCGTTCAGGGCGAGGATGTTTGTTTGGAAGGCGATTTCGTCGATGGTTTTGACGATGTCCGCCACTTCATCGCTGCTCTTTTGGATGTCCTTCATGGCTTCGCTCATCGCTGCCATGTCTCGCGCTCCATTGTCGGCCGCTTTTCGGGCTTCGGAGGTGAGCTCGTTCGCCTCTTTTGCGTGGCTGGCGTTTTTGGCGGTCATGGCAGCCATCTGTTCGAGGGAGCTGCTTGTTTGCTCTAGGCTGGATGCTTGCTGGCTCGCACCATTGGCGGACGACTGGCTTGAGGAGGCGACCTGTTCGGCGCCGGAGAGCACGTTTTGGGAGCTTTCTCGAAGTGAGCTTACGATGTTTGAGAGGACGGTTGAAAGCGTCTGCGAAACCCAAAACATCGCTCCAACGGAGATGATCGTGCCAAACGCTCCCACGCCGATAATGGTTTTGTAGGCGTTTGAAAACTCGGCCGCGTCGATGCTGCCCTTTTCTGCGGCTGATTGAATCTCTTGCACCTGCCAGAGCGAGAAGCTCGCCAGCAGGCCTGCTGCGGCCATGACGATGCCAAATCCGATGATGATCTTAGTCCGGGGTGACCAACTTTTCATAAATTCCAAAAATAATCCGAGTACGCTTGCGAGTGACGCAGAGCGTCCTCGCGCGGTAGATAACGGAGGGATCGCTCTTTTTTGAAGAATTGGGTGGTGGCTTGACTTCGAATTTACCATTGAGCCTTGCTTTGGCTTTTCCGAGAGGATCGAAGGCGGTTGGGACAGGGGGGATGTATCCAATTAGTGATGATGATCTTTGAGGGGGGGCGGCATGGCATGAATTGCGTTTTGGGGGCAAAGGCGCTGGATTAATTGAATGCAGATCTTCACCGACGCGCGTTGCTTGACCTACGAGGCTCCTGGGCATCCTGAGAGGGTGTTTCGGGTGCGGGAGACGGATCGTTTGCTGAGGGAGCGTTATCCGGATTGGGAGTGGCCGAGGTTCGGATCGGCTGTGGATGAGGACTTGTTGCGAGCCCATTCGCCAGCTCACCTGAGGCGTCTGGAGGTGCCGGAGGATTTTGACGGGGATACGGCGTACCACGATGGAATTTCCGGTATTGCTCGTTTGGCTTGTGGCGGAGCGCTTGCGGCGACTAAGGCGGCGTTGTCGGGCGAGAAGGCGTTCTCTTTGATGCGGCCGCCTGGGCATCATGCCGAGCGGGAGCGTGCGATGGGATTTTGCTACCTCAATCATGTGGCGGTTTGCGCCTTGTGGGCTTTGGCGAAGGGGATTGGAAAGGTGGCGGTGTGGGACTTTGACGCCCATCACGGAAATGGGACGGAGGCTATTCTGAAGGGGGTTAAGGGGGCTCTTTACGTTTCGGCTCATCAGGTCCCTTGCTACCCGGGAACAGGCTTGGCCTCGGAGGGGAATTGCCTGAATTTTCCGGTCGCTCCTTTGACGCCGGCCGAGTCGCACATGTCGATCTTGGAAGATTCCTGGAAAGCTCTCTTGGATTTCGACCCAGAACTCGTTCTTGTATCTGCGGGCTTCGATGCCTATGAACACGACCCTATCACCCAGATGAGTTTGCGCATGAACGATTTCAGAACCCTTGGCCACTGGCTGGCTGCGAGCGGAACGCCCGCCGCCGCTTTGCTGGAGGGGGGCTATAGCGAGGATCTGCCAAAGTTGGTAGAGGCCTTTCTCGCCGGGTGGAACGAGTAAGCATCCAGTATGGAAGAAGACGGATTTATCTACGTAGACAAGCAGGACGATTTGGAGAAGCTCTGCGACTGCTTGGAAAAGCAGGAAGAGGTGGCCCTCGATAGCGAGGCCGATAACCTGCACCATTTCGAGACGAAGCTCTGTCTCTTGCAGCTGCGTTTCGATGAGGACATCTACCTCTTGGACGTGACGGCTGACCTCGATCTTGAGCGTTTCTGGGAGATCCTGTCCGGACTGCATTTGATCATGCACGGAAGCGATTTCGATCTTCGCTTGTTCGAGGAGTTTTGCGGGTTTGAGGCGAAGAGCATTTTCGACTCGATGTTGGCTTCCCAGCTTTTGGGGATTAAGCGGATCGGTCTGGCGGCTCTGCTGGAGGAAAATTTTGGCGTCAAAATTCCCAAGGATAGCCAGAAGAGCGATTGGTCGCAGCGCCCGCTCACTCCGAAGATGCTCAAGTACGCGGCTACCGATGTGCTCTATCTTCATGAGTTGCGAGACAAGCTGATGGCTCGAATCAAGGAGCTCGGGCGTGAGGAGTGGCTTGAACAACGCTGTGAAAACCAGATCCGTATCGCGAAGTCTGGGTTTCCTCGTAACAACGAAAACTCGTGGCGAATCTCAAGGGCGGACCGGCTCGATGAGCGTGGGCAGGCGGCTGTGTACGAGCTTTGGCATTGGCGCCAGAACTTGGCCAAGCGCTTGGATCGCCCTCCATTCAAGGTTTTGGGCAACGATTACATCATCCAGCTCGCCGAGGGCGTTTCGGAGGGAAATTGGGAATTCGTGTTCGAGGGGCTGCCTATGGGGATTCAGCGTCGAGCTCGTCAGGGACTGAAGGATGCTCTCAAACAAGGGGCGTCGCGTGATGTATCCACTTTGCCAAAACGTCCGCCTCGTCCCGAGCGTCGTGCTCCGCTCTCGCAGCAAGAGCTCGATCGGCAGGATGCGATCAAGGCGTTTCGTGATAAGCTCTCGAGGGAACTTGAGATCGATCCTACTTTGATCGCGACCAGAAGCCAGGTGGCCCAGGTCGCTCGCGATCCGGAGGATATGGATGGTTTTCTTCCTTGGCAGAAGGAGTTGCTGACACCTTGTGTGGAAGGGCTGAGTGAGGAGTAATCGAGCCTTGGGCGATGGCGGGTCAGCGCCCCGCCCTACAGGGGTGGACAGACTGTTTTTAGGTTGGTGCGGCGATGACGGTACCGAGGAATGAAATGACGACAGTCGAGCGGAGCGAAGACATGTTGACTTCTTTTTTGTAGCTAGAATTTAAATACGATTGGTTTTATGGCGATAGCGAACGTATCACGTTTTCTAGATGAGAAGGCGGAGTCTCAGTCGGAGGTCGCGGCCCTTATGGTTCCGCGCGGCCGGACTTCTGATGGGGCGATCGACTATTTGCGTTTGAGCTTTCGAGAGCTCGCTGCGGAGCAAAACGAGTGGGCGCGTCGCTTCCGATCGCAAGGGATTGGCAAGGGATCGCGTGTGCTGCTGATGGTGAAGCCGGGGTTGCCTTTGATCGCTATCTGTTTTGCTTTGTTTAAGATCGGGGCGGTGCCGGTGGTGATCGATCCGGGGATGGGGCTGAAGAGCTTTCTCAACTGCGTGCGGCGCTCGCAGCCGGACTTTCTGGTCGGGATCTCGCTTGCGATTTGGGTTTCGCGTGTATTCAGAAAGTCATTTCGTAGCCTCAAGGGGAAAGTGAAGGTTGGCGGGCCTCTTGGTCGAGTTGCGGCTGAGTTCCGGGAGGAGGCGGCTGAAGAGACGCTGGTTGATGACTTGGCGGCGGTTTTATTCACCTCCGGATCGACGGGCGCTCCCAAAGGCGTTTGCTATGAACACGGGATGTTCGAGGCTCAAGTAGAGGCGATTCGCGCCCAGTATGAGATCCAGCCGGGGGAGGTTGATTTGCCGATGTTGCCCATCTTCGCCTTGTTTAATCCTGCCTTAGGGATGACGACGGTGGTGCCTGAGATCAATCCCAGCAAACCTGCGACTGTCGATCCAAAGAAGATCGTGCAGGCGATTGAGCAGTGCGGGGTGACAAATTCATTTGGTTCTCCGGCTCTCTGGTCGAAAATCGGGGTGTATTGCGATTCTCATGACATTGAGCTTCCAAGTTTGAAGCGAATCTTGATGGCTGGGGCTCCGGTGCCGCCAAGCATGATGAAGCAGTACCGTCGTATTCTTCCGAACGGGCATGTGCATTCGCCTTATGGCGCGACGGAGGTGTTGCCGGTTTCATCTGTAAGCGACGATGAGGTTCTCGAGGTTGCGGCTGAGCGCTCCGCTAGAGGAGAGGGGACTTGTGTGGGGCGTTTGCTTCCGAAGGTCGAGGCGAAGATTCTACCGCTTTGCGAGGACGCGTTGGGGGCGGATGCTCTGGCGAACCCGCTGCCAGTGGGCGAGATCGGTGAAATCGTAGTAACGGGACCGAGCGTGACTAAGGCGTATGATAGGCTGGAGGAGGCGACTCGTCTTTCTAAGGTGATCGATGGAGATCGTGTTTGGCACCGAATTGGCGATCTAGGTTACTTTGATGGGGATGGGCGACTTTGGTTTTGCGGTCGCAAGGTTGAGCGGGTGGTGGCTGAATCGGGAACCTTTTATACGGATCGCTGCGAGGGGGTGGTAAACGTGCACCCGAAGATCTTCCGCTCTGCTTTGATTTCCTATTCCGAAAATGGAAAGACTGTACCTGCTTTGGTTTTGGAACCGTTTGCTGGGATGTATCCGAATGGGCATGACGAGGAGGAGACTTTGCTAAATGAAGTGCGTGCTTTGGCTACAAAGAGCGAAGTGACGCAAGGGATTGAGCACTTCTTTTTGCACAAAGGTTTTCCGGTGGATGTGCGGCACAATGCCAAGATCCATCGCCTCTCTTTGGCTAAGGAGTTTGCGGGGAAATAGGGTTTGGGATCCTGCTGGCGCGGCAACGACGGAGCGTTGCCCTCCTATTTTCTCTTGTAGTGGAGCTGCCAGAGAAGGTTCCACTCTCCGGTGGGGTCTTTTCGGCCTTGCCAGTCCCAGATGAGTGAATCGCTTTTTATTTCACGGAATATCATTCTGGTTTCCACGTTTTCGCCTTCCTTGTTGATGTAGCTGCGGGAGAATGTGAATGTATTTCCTTCTTGGGTACCGACGAAGTCCATATAGGATCCGTTTGAGTCGACCCAAGTTTGCTTCCATTTTCCGGTAAGGCCGTCGAGGACGCTATGGCTTTTGCCGGTGAAGCCCAGGGTGTCGCTGGCGTCGAACTCTTCGAGAATTACCTTCCCGTTTAGGATGCGTTTCACGGAGTTGCTGGCTTGGTGAGTTTTTCCTTCTTGGTCGGTCCAGCTAACTTCCCATTCGCCTATCCAAAAATCGAGGGCGTTTGGGTTGGCGTCTTGGCTTTGAGAAACGCTTGTTGCGAGCAAGGCTGCCAGTAGGAGGATGTTTGGTCTCATCATCTAGACAGGAGCGGAGGCGGGGAGGGTGAGGTGGACTCGGGTTCCTTGCCCGTATTCGGATTCGAGTTTCAGGTCTCCGTTAAGTCGTGAGGCGAACTGCTTGCAGAGATTGAGGCCGAGGCCGGAGCCTTGTTCGCCTGCGGTACCGACGGTGCTGTGGGAGGCGTCTAGGGCGAAGATCTTGGGGATGTTGTGCTCCTTGATTCCGACGCCGAAGTCCTCGACGAGGAGGGTGACGGAGTCCGAGTCGCTCCGAGCTACGATGTTGATTCTTCCGTCCGGATGGGAGAATTTGAGGGCGTTGGAGAGCAGGTTTTGGACGATCGATTGGAAGAGTCTTGGATCTGCCCAGACTTGCAGAGCGGGCTGGCACTGGGTTCGGATGGTGATGTTCTTGCTCGAGCTGCGACCTGCGAGGGCGCCTTCTGCGGCGCTGAGTATTTCGCGAAGGTTAAGGAGTTTAGGTTCGAAGGTGAAGCGGCCTTCCTCGAACTGGACCATTTGCAGCAAGTTTTCCGCGGTGCGGCTGGTCACCTGGGCGTTGGTGAGCAAATGGCGGTGGAATTCCTCGACTTCTTCGGCGCTCAGGCCCGAGTCCGGATCTGCCAGCAGGTCGGCGAGGGAGAGGATGGAATTGATGGGCGAGCGCAGGTCGTGGGAGAGGATGGAGAAGAACCGGTTTTTCGATTCGTTGAGCAGCTCGAGCTTTTTGTGGGCGAGCCTTAGCTCGAGGTTGGCGCAGACTTGCTTGGAAAGTCGGGTGAGCGCTTCGCGTTGGCGTTCGGTTATCTGGTGGGCTTTGGTGTCGATGACGCAGAGCGTGCCGAGGGCTTGCTTGTCTTTGGTCACGATGGGGGCTCCGGCGTAGAAGCGGATGTCGGGCGATCCGGTTACGAGGGGATTATCGTGGAAGCGGCTGTCTTGGGTGGCGTCGGGGACTACTAGAAGCTCGTCGGGATTGAGGATGGCGTGGGCGCAGAAAGCGAGGTCGCGACTGGTCTCTTGGGCTTCGAGCCCGACTTTGGCCTTAAACCACTGACGGTCTTCGTCGATGAGGCTGACCAGAGCGATCGGGACGTCGCATACGGTCGCGGCTAGGGTTGCGATGCTGTCAAAAAGTTCATCGGATTCTGTATCCAGAATCTGGTAACGCCTAAGGGCTTGCAGGCGATCCTGCTCGTTTTCAGGCAGAGGGGCGATGGTCATGGTCTTCGGTTGGATTTCGAGGCTCAATCAATGAATGCGCTTTTGTGGCCTTGGCAAGTGGGGTGGTGTTAAGTTTGGCATTTGTGGGCGGGGTTGGAAACGTAGTTGGATTGGGTTTCGGCGACGAGGAGATCGTCTTCGATTTCCTCGGGCAGCTCGATTTGTGGGCTGCGGGGCAGCTCTGAGATGAGGTGGGCGGCGACTGAGTCGAGCTGCTTGAGTTGGCATTCCCACACGGTGATGACGTGCCATCCTGCTTCTTGAAGGCTCTTTTCTGCCTCTTGGTCTCGCTTTACGTTTCGTTCAAATTTTGCCTGCCAGTAGGCGACGTTGCTTTTCGGGGTGGTGGCGGTTTTGCAGCCAGGGTGTCGGTGCCAGAAGCAACCGTGCACGAAGATGACCGCTTTTCGGCTGGGGAGCACGATGTCGGGACGTCCGGGGAGGGTCTTGTTTTTGGGTCCGTTTACGGTGAAGCGGTAGCCGAGTCGGTGGAGCAAGCTGCGGACGAGACGTTCCGGTTTGGTGTGTTTGCCGCTGACTCGCGACATGACCCAGGAGCGTCGGGCCTTCGAGATCTTGTCCGTCATCAAGGTTAGGATGGCGGATGTCGCAGCAATTATGAAGCTTTTCTTAGAGCCAGCGGATGATGGCGTGGACGAATGCTAGATTTGAAAGGAAAAGGCCGCTCCAGAGCAGCGTTTTGCTTTTCGGGCTGTAGAGGATGTTGAAGGCGATGCTTAGGGGAAGGGCGATGCGGCAGCCGGCCCAGTAGCCTCGCCAAACGGCGTCGCCGAGGGTGAGGAAGAGTATGCCGTAGACGATGCCGAGCGCCCAGAGTCGGCTTTTGAGCTGTGGCTTGGCGAGTAGATAGCCGAATTGGAAGAGCAGCCCGAAGATGGCGAGGATACGGAAGAAGTAGCGGTCGGAGAATCCGTTTGCCGCGAGCTGCTGGAAGGCGTCGACGATTCCGCGGTAGAGGCCGGAGAATGGGAGGCCGATGTTGTCGTTGGCGTTGAGTGTGACGGGGAAAACGTAGGAGACGTAGGCCATCCAAGCGGCGAGACTGGCGGTGGCGATTGCCCCGGCGAGGATGCCTTGTCCGAGTCGTTGGCGGAAGGGAGCGGACGGTTTTTGGCCCGGGCTTAGGAAGACGACGGCGTTTATGAGTGAGGTTTCTTTGCTGAGAGCGGCGAGGGCGTTGCTAGTGACGGCTAGTTTTCCTCGGCCTTTTTCGAGGAAGGCGATTGTGGCGAGGGCGAGGGTTAGGGCAGGTAGATCGGCGAGGGAGTAGCGGACGCTTTCCAAGGCTCCCATGGAAAAGACGCAGAGGAACCAGCGGGCGAAATTTTCCCAGTTGCCGATGGGGATCCAGAGCAGCAGCAGCCAGCCGCAAATGGCGAGGCAGGCGACGTTGATCAGGGAGTGCGCTTGGAGAATCGCGGCGGGGTGCCCAGCTCCGAAAAGCCAAGCCAGAGCGGGCTGCAGTATGCGGCGGGCTCGATAAGAGGGGTGGTCTATGGCTTCGGGGAAGCCGGGATCGCGAAGCGTGGGATCGAGGGCGATCTGGGTGTAGAATTGTCCGTCGTAGCCGGTCGAGTTTGGCTTATGGTAGATAGAGAGTGCCGCTGCCGCTTCGATTTTAGGGCGATGGTAGTCTTCGCCAAATCCGGCTAGTTCGCTGAATCCTGAGTCGGCGTGGTGCTTGCCGAGCAGGAGGGCGAGGAAGAGGGTTGAGGCTAAGAAGTAAGGAAGGAGAGTTTTCACGCCGTTTGGGTCAGGAACGGGGGAAACTTTTATACAGGCGTCCGCTTGGCGAGTCCAAAGAGATGGATCCGCGGAGGGGCGTGTCCTCGGGAGGAGGCGAGAGTTGGAGGGAAAGGGGTTAGTTGAGCTCGAACGAGCGTCCCAGCATGACGCGGGTGCTGTCGCAGATGTCATCGTCAACCGACATCACCATGCAGCGCTGCATCAGTGAGATGCGTGCCAGCTCCTCTGGTGAGGATTGGATGCTGTCCGCCGCGGCGTTCAACATGGACCATTCGTCTTCGCTTAACCGGATTTCTATTCTTGTGTTCACGGTAGAAACCATCGGTTGGCAGGTAGAAGAATTTAGGCTTTAGAGAAATTTTCTGAGTAATTCACACTAGTGTAACATGAGATGAATCTCCAAGGCCCATTCGCTGGATCTTCCATACCTAGCTCCTTCTCCTCAGAAAAGCGCTTCATCGAGGCTCAACTTTGTGAAAATCAGGCCGATGTGATGCTACAACCTATTACCGGTCCACAAAGATGAATTACCCGCTAAACGTTGAAGAGCTTGCCTGCGACCTGGAGGAGATGTCGGTCGCCCCACAGATCCTGCCGCAGATTCAAGGGATGGTTTCCGACTGCAATACCAATCCCGACGAGATTCGCGACACGATCCGCATGGACGCTGCCCTCAGCTCCATGATCCTGAAGACGGCGAACAGCGCGTACTATAATCCCGGATACCATATCGATTCGGTTGACGATGCGATCATGCACCTCGGGTTCAACGACGTGTACCAGATCGTCACCATGCTCGCCTTTTCCGATGTGATGGCCAAGCCGCTCGAGACCTATGCCTTGAGTTCCGGCCAGTTCTGGCGTCGCTCGGTGGCTTGCGCTTTGGCGATGGAGCGTCTCGCTCGCAAGTACGGGGAGGAGCCTGGCGTGGCCTACACGATTGGCCTTCTGCATGGCATCGGCATGGTCTTTATCGAGAAGGAGCTGGAAGATCGCGGCCACAAGGTTGCCTTCCAGAATTCGCTGCCGGAAGACGTGGCGATAGCCTCCGAGGAAATGGAAATTTTTGGACTGAACCACGCCAAGGTTGGCGCGTCTATTATGCGTCGCTGGGGATTCTCGGATGAGATCGTGGTTCCGGTTTACTGCCAGTTCGAGCCGTCGGAAGCTGGAAACTACGAGCGCATGGCGTGTTTGATCTCCTTCGCGAAACGCATGATCGGCACGATCATCGACGATGGGCTTGGCGGAGTGGCGATGCCAGGTCCGGATCCTTTGCTCATCGCGTTGCTGCACCTGAGCAAGGAGGAGTACCAGAAGGTCGTGATGGCTTTGCGAGGCAGTTTTGCCAAGGCGCAGGGCTTGGTCGGCGACGTGACGCCAGGCGCGAAAGGCTCCAAAAAGGTGGTCGAAAACAAGCTCGGCTATGGAAACCGCCGCATCCGCGGCTAGGCTCGATCCACTGCAATTTTCCCACACATTGCCCCAACTGATTCAAAGGCCCCTAAGCAATATAGATATCATGAGCGACTCAGAACTTATAGACTGGGAACAACTAGAAATGATCTTTGGCGAAGACGAAGAAGACTTCGACGAGGATATGGCGGAGCTTTTCCACGAGTTCGTGGAGGATGGAAACATCCAGTTCGGCAAGATCAACGAGTCCGAGTTCGCGGCGGACAAGACGAAGGTGGCCAAGGAGTCGCACAAGTTGAAGGGCTCCGCGAGCAACTTTGGATTCACTCGGGTCGCTAGCTTGCTGGCTCATATCGAGGACGAGATCGAGAGCATCACCCGCGATGACTTTTTGAGCAGCTTGGAGCAGGCTCGTTCGGGTTTCGACCGGAGCATCGCGACCGTGATGGAGCGCTACCCGGCTCTTGGCGTTGGGCAAAACTAGGTCTCCGAGATTATCTATCACTTTTCTGAAAGCGACTGGCTGCGGCCGGTCGCTTTTTTTGCGTCGCTCGAGTTCTCTTGGCCCGGCGTTGACCCGAGCGGGGCTGGAACCTTGAATGGGGGTTAGATGAAGGAAACGTTGGGGCAGTCTGTATTGTTGGTGGGATTGGCGGCTGTGCTGGCGTTCGCTGGCTACCTTTGGCGTCCGGATGCGTTGCCTTGGGATGTGAGAGCGCTGGAGATCGAGCTTGCTGCGGCGAACGAGCTGGAGGAGGCGCTTTGGGTGGACGCTCGCGTTGAAGAGGATTTTCAGCAGGCTCATTTGGGAGGGGCCTTGTTGCTCAATGAGGAAAGTTGGGAGGCAGGCTTTGTGGGGCTGCTTGAGGTCTGGTTTCCGGATCGGCCGATTGTCGTTTATTGTTCGAGCCAGTCCTGCTTGAGGTCTCACCATGTGGCGAAACGCCTGAGGGAGGAGTTGGGTGTGGAAAATGTCTTTTCGCTCAAAGGAGGCTGGGAGGCTATGCTCGAGACTGGAAAAGCGAAGGGTGGCGAATCATGAAGCTGCGTGTCGTAAGCTGGGGGCTCTATTTGGTCGTGGGCGTCTTTTTCGGGCTTGCGGCCCAGGTGAAGCTGGTGGATCCGGAGGCATTTCTCTCTTCGATGCTCACCTACGAGCTGTTCCCGTATAA
Organism: Pelagicoccus mobilis; assembly: GCF_016595505.1. Taxonomy (GTDB): domain Bacteria; phylum Verrucomicrobiota; class Verrucomicrobiia; order Opitutales; family Opitutaceae; genus Pelagicoccus; species Pelagicoccus mobilis. The sequence goes on from NZ_JAENIL010000027.1 coordinate 42,967, forward strand.
GGTGGCGGCTGGGCTGGCTCTGTTCGCTCCGGTGCTCGAAGCGTTGTTGGCGATTTGTCTGGTGACGGGCGTGCTCCGTAAAGGGGCGAGTTTTTTGACGGCGGCGATGCTGCTGGTGTTTATCGTGCTGGTTCTCCAGGGCTTGCTGCGAGGGCTGGAGATGGACTGCGGGTGTTTTGGTTCGAACACTTTGAGTAGCGTTTCGGATTATTTGCTGAAGATCGGGCAGAACCTGCTGCTGCTAGGAGCGGTTTTGCTGGCTCGCTTTTTGGAATCAAAGAGCAAAGCTCAGCCCTCATGATTTCAGTTGGCCAGAAAGTGGACCTCTCGATTCCGGTGCGAGCGGCTGTCGATGGAGAGAAATGGGAGGGATTGCTTTCCCAGCTTATCACGCGTCCGACGGTGGTTTCGGTCTACATGCGAAACAACACCAGCAGCTGCGATAAGCAGACGCAGCAAATGCAGGTGGTAGCGCCCGAGCTCGAAAAGGGAGGGATCGGGTTGATCGGCCTCAGCAAGGATACTCCAGGCTCGCATGTGAAGTATGGCTGCAAGCTCGAGCTCTCTTTTCCTCTGGTTTCCGATCCCGAGCACGCTTTCGCCTCTGCCACGGATTCCTTGGTGGATAAGAAGATGTACGGGAAGGTTTTTGTGGGACCGACGCGTTCGGCTTATCTCATCGACGCTGACGGAACAGTTCTCGGAATCGTGGAAAAGGTCGATTCAGCCAATCACGGGGAGCAGCTGAAAGCGCTTGTTAAGGAAATTTGATTTTAAGGGAACTTTCTTTGTTAAGCGGTTTCTTTTTTTAGTTTACTAACGGCCGAATTTCCTGTGTTTCGGAGGTCTTATGATCTCTGTATCACAACTGAATCCTTACTTGAAAGGGAGCGTCTTTGCGGCATTCGCGGGTGCGAACGGTCTTGTTTCTCAGGCGCAAGTCTCTGAGCCGCAGGCACTCGTGGAGCTTCCTGAGCTTTATGTGACTAGCTCGCACACGGCGACGGTGGAGCCGGCTTCTACTTTTGGAGCTCCTGTTTCCCGCTTGGAGCTCAACCCACAATTCGATCTGCAGGTGCGAAATCTAGCGGAGGCGCAGGGGGACGTGAGCATCCGCGGCGGAATTTTCGAGAACACTGGCTTCCGTGTGGGAGCGGCAACCTTGTTGGATCCGCAGACGGGTCACTACTTCGCGGAGATTCCGATCGCTCCGGAGATGTTGCAAGGGCCCGGGCTTTTGATAGCAGGAGACAACGCGTTTGCCGGATTCAACAGCACTGTAGGAACCGTTGACTACTCATGGTCTCAGGTTTCCGAGGGCGGAAGCGTCGCGGTCGGTTTTGGCGACAACAGCTTGAACTACCAGCGCTTCCATCAAGGTGCGATCCTTTCGACGGATGGGGATGCGAGCTGGGGGGCGGAGTTCGAGTTTTCCCGTTCCGAAAGCGCTGGCACAGTGGAGAATGGAGATCACGACTTCGTGCGCTACAGCGGTCGTGTGCAACGCTCGGCTGAGGACTCCCAGACTGATATCTTTGCGGGTTACCAGTCCAAGTACCTCGCTTGGCCGGAGCTGTATGCGGCGCCTTATGGTTCGAATGAGTCGGACTCGGTACGCACGACTTTGCTGATGTTTAATCATGCGCAGAGCTACAGCGCCGATAGCGGTTGGGAGGCTACGGTCTATTATCGCAAGCACCACGACCATTATTTGTTCAACCGCTTCGCGGTCGACAACCGTTCCTTCGTGCACGAGACGGAAGTTGGGTCCGCAGCGATCAACGGGGTACAGGCCGTCAACGATACGGTGAAGGTGAACTACATGGTGCAGCTCACGACCGACGAAATCGAGTCCACCAATCTCGAAAACAACTTCACCAGCCGCGACTACATGAAGGTTTCGGTTTTGCCGGAGTTCTTGCTTTCGGAAAACGGGGAGGAGCGTCTCAGCTTCCGTGCGGGACTGAGCTACGACGACACGAATCGCAACTCTTCTGAGGTTTCGCCCATCGCTGACCTGACTTGGACAAACGGGGACGACACGTACTATATCTCGGCAGCCCAGTCGTCGCAGGTATCCGGATACACAGCGGTCGGTGGCGCGACTGGCGGATTGTTCGCCAGCAATCCGGATCTCGAGCGCGAGGTGTCGAGAAACTTCGAGGTAGGGGCGACGTTCCAGCGATCTGACTGGAGTTTGAGCGCGGCTGCGTTCTTGCGCGAGGACGATGACTTGGTGGATTGGACGTATTCTTTTGACGCGACCAGCGCTCGCTCGGCCAAGAATGTAGACATTGATACGGTAGGCCTAGAGGTGATCGCCTCCAAGCGCATCAACCAGCTCGAGCTTTTGGGTAGCGCCACGATTCTCGATAAGGACGAGAACTACGGTGATGCGTCAGTCGATGCCAGTTTCTACGCTCTCAACTATGCGAAGCTTCGCCTGACTGCTGCAATTGTCTGGAATGTGACCGAACAGATTCAGGCTCGTTTTGACAACGAGTATCGTGAGCAGCAGGACAACGTGCTTCGCGAAGGCGACGACGAGGCCTTCTTCACTCACGTGGGCGTTTATTATGCGGTTCCTGAAGTGGAAGGGCTCGAGGTTAAGGCGGCTGTGGAAAATCTCTGGGAAGATGACTTTCAGGAGATTCCTGGAACTCCGGGCCGTGGCCGTCAGCTAAGCCTAGGAGCTCGCTACAGCTGGTAAGCGGAGACTTTAGTTCAGAAAGATAAATGGGGCGACGCGAGCTAGGCTTGCGTCGCCTTTTTCTTGGAAGGCTAGGCTTTCGACTCGCGTTGGCCCCAGGCCATGGCTGCGAAGATGAGGGTGGCTCCGATCGCTAGTTTGATGAGAGCGTCGGTTGTCGTGGCCCCGGCTTCGCCGAAGAAGAATAGCGAGGCTGCCATGGCGAGAGGTACGACCGCGTTGTTGGCGGCGGCCAGCGTGCCGGCTGTTGTGCGGGCTGCTCCCTTGTTCCACAAGAAGAAGCCAAGGCCGGAAGCGACGGCTCCGAGATAGATCAACGCGTACCATTGGTCGGGGCGAGGCGAGATATTGTCAGAGTTTCCGAATACGGCGAATCCAATCCCGGCGAGTATCGCTCCTCCGAGATAGAGAGCCGCGATTACTTCGCTGTCTCCGGTTTCTGGGCGTTTGCGTTTCCAGGAACGGTAGAGCAGTTGGCCTAGGCCGAAGGCGAGGTTGGCTATTTGCATCAGGATAAAGCCAGTCCAAAAAGAGCCGCTGGGCTGGCTGAACTTTATGACGACGGCCCCGGCGATCGAGATGACTGCGCAACCGAGCAAGCTCCATTGCCAGCGGCTTTGCATTAGGTTGTAGGCAACTGCAATATAGAGTGGAGTGAATACAGAGAACAAGGCGACGAGATGGGAGGGGAGGTAAACGAAGGCTCTCATGTAGCTGATGTACATGACCCCGAATTGTAGTGCTCCGATACCTACGAGCGTTGCGAGGTCGAGTTTGTTTACTCGCTTAAGGCGAAAGAGCGGAAGGAAACAAAGAAAGGCTATGCTGAGGCGTACGGCTGCGCTGAAGTTCGAGTCGACCCCGGCGAGGCGCGAGCCGATGATACCGAAGGAGAATGCCCAGAGGAGGGAAACTATGATGAGAAAAAGCATGCTGTGAAATGGGGAGCGGGAGGACCGGGCGGCGGTTAGCCCCAAGGACCTTGGAGGGTTGGGTTTCGTTGGGAGGAGGCGAGTTGCTTGAGGAATTTTGTACGGGGAACTTCCTCGGCGCCTAGGCTGGCCAGATGTTTCGTGGGTTGTTGAGCATCGATGAAGTCGAAGTGGTTCTTGACCGCGAATTCGACGAGAGCGTTGAAGGCGAATTTAGAGGCGTCGCGGGCGTGGTGAAACATCGACTCGCCGAAGAAGGCGCTGCCAAGAGAGACTCCGTAGAGGCCGCCCACAAGTTTCCCATCTTGATAGGTTTCGAAGGAGTGGGCGAGCCCGAGCTGGTGGAGTCGGATGTATGCGTCCTGCATGTCCTGAGTGATCCAGGTGCCGTCTTGTCCGGGACGTGGGGTTTTAGCGCAGGAGGCGATCACGGAAGGGAAATCGTGGTCGATGCGAAGTTCGTATTTTCCCGATCTTACGAGTCGAGCGAGGGTGTCGCTGCGTTTGAATTTCTCCGGATAGAGAACCATGCGAGGGGTGGGCGAAAACCAGAGGATGGGGTCGCCCTCCGAGTACCACGGGAAGATGCCGCAAGAGTAGGCGGCCATGAGTCGCTCGGGGCGGAGGTCGCCCCCGATAGCGATGATGCCCTCTTCCTCTGCGAGTTCAGGGTCCGGAAAGATCGGATCTTCTCGTAGTTGGAAAATGGGCACTGGTTGTTTTGCCTTAAGGTTGGGGAAGCTCGTCGGTGTCGCCGAATCGCTCGACGAGCCGGTCGTAGGAGATCGTCTTTGCGTCAGGCGTGACTTTTGAAGCGAAGAGTTGGCTCCAGATTTCACGAGGGATTATGTCGGTGGAGGCACTGGATCGGCTTGCGGAGACGATGTCGTCGTTGTTGTCAAATGTCAGTTTCCAAGGGAGTTGGAAGAAGGCGTGGGATTTGTCGGCCGTGATGAGCAGGGCCTGTAGTTGGGTGTTCCCTTTTTCTTCGTCTTGCATCCGAATCGCGGATACGAAGGAGATGAAGCGAAGGTTGTAGACCCAGATGAGGTCGGCGACCGTTTGTAGGAGCGCTTCGCTGCTCTCTGTAACGGAATTGGGGAGAGTCAAGGAGATGAAGGGTCCTTGGTCGCGCTTGCCGAGAAAGAAAGGCAAAATGCCTTTGAACTCTTTGAAGATGGCCTCGGTATGGAGGGCCATCGCTTCGTGGTGACCGGAGCTGTTGGGAGGTTGTTGCGAGAGTAGCTGCTGCAATGAAGCTGACATGTCCGCCAGCTTTTAGGAAGAGCGGGCGATGTCCAGCCGTTTGACCTCTCTTGCTTCTCCCTCCGGTTTGAGTCTTGCGCAGAATCATGTCGAACGTTCGACATAAAATTGCGCAGAGTTCGAATGAGCGGGATTGGGGTACTGGTTTTTCGGGGAGGCTATTTGGCGTGTTTGGCGAAGGCGCTTAGGTGGCGTTCTTCGAGGTCTGCCTTGGGGACGAATTCTAGGGAGGCGGAGTTGATGCAGTAGCGGAGATTGGTGGGCCTTGGGCCGTCTTCGAATACGTGCCCGAGGTGCCCTCCGCAGCGGCTGCAGTGGACTTCGACCCGGGTCATGCCGAAACTGGTGTCGACGGTGCGTCCGACGTTCTCTGGGGCGATGGTGTCCCAGAAGCTGGGCCAGCCGGTTCCGGAATTGTACTTTTCCCCGCTGGCGAAGAGGGGGGATTTGCAGCCGGCGCAGAGGTAGAGGCCTTTGTCTTTGTTGTTCCAGAAGGCGTTGCGGAAGCTGGGCTCGGTGCCGTGCTCTCGCATGACGCGGTACTGGTCTGCGGTGAGGAGCTCTTTCCACTCGGAGTCGCTTTTCTTGAAGGCTTCGAGGGCAGTGGTGTTTGCGTGTGATGGAAGAGCGCAGGCTTCGGCGTCAGGGACGGGCTGATCGGGTGCGGGAGAGGTGTCTTCTGTGGCCATGGCGATGAAGGTTGTGGCTGCGATGATGCTGGTGGCGAAAAGGTTACGGAGCGTTTTCATGCGAGTTTCGGTGCTGCGTGTTTTGTTTTGGGATGATGTCGATCTATCGCTAAGAGGCAAACGGATAGCGTTTTATTCCGATTGCCGCACGCGAAAATGTGGAAGCCGCCAAGCGTTTCGGAGCTTGGCGGCTTTGTTCTAGCGAGCTCGGGGGCAATCTCGCTATGGTTTGGTCACCGCTCGTCTGAGCTCGTTTGAAGCCCAGTCTCTCACGAGTTCGGTGATGTAAGGAGCCTCTTCTTCTGGCGGTAGACTGGCTCCGTTAAGTTGGTAGAGGTAGGCGAGATCCGTCTTGTTAGCTTCTCCTTTTGCGAGGAGCTGTTCGCTGGGGGAGTAGACTCTGTAGGTAAAGGAAATGTGGGGAGGATAGATCTCTCGATAGACACGAATGTCGCCGAAGGTGGAGCTCATCATGGATCTGTCGCCCGCTAGGTCGATGTCATCGATCGAGACTTTAAGGGTGTATCCGCGAGGCAGATACTTGTTGGCCGCCTTTTGAAAGGCTGAGCTGATGGACTTTTCGACGATTGCTGCGCTTGACTCGGGACTGCCGTGGTCGGTCTCGATGTCGGTGTATTGTTCGTGCTCGACGAATTCGATTTGCAGCTGGTTGTTCGGCCTTGATGTCTCTATTGCGTACGTAGTTGTTGAATACGCGGCCATTGCAACAATCGCCACTGCTGCGAGTCGCTTTTTTGTTTTCATGTTCCCTCCTCTTTTTCTGTTGAAGACTGCTGGAGTTTGGGCTCCGGGCTTCGGTAAAGGAGTACGCCTCTGGGGGCGAGTTGGATTCAGTTTTGCTAAGCGATTGGCCGTTGTGAGCGAGGGAGAATGGCTTGACAGGCAAGCGTGCTCTTACTTTTTTGCGCCTTCTAAACAAGGCATCCTTATGGCAGACGAAAAGAAAAGCACATCGACTTCCGCAAGTAAGAGCACTTCTCCTAAGTCCTCATCTCCTTCTAGCTCAGGAGGAAAGAACGGAAAGGGCGATGCCCCGCGCAATTGTTTCAGCGACGAGTACCGCAGCAATTTCGATGGTATCGATTGGAGCAAGTAGGTTTGCTCCGTTAGAATTTTGTTAATCAGCCACCGCAGTATGCCGGTGGCTTTTTTGTGTTTGGTTACTCGCTCCAGATTTCTTGGGCGAGGAGTTGCTTGCTTGCGGCTTCGGCCCAACCGCGATTGGCGGCGGGGCTGGCGGGTGAGGGGTGAAGGACTTTGCCGTGTTTGAGTTCGATTCCCGCTAGCGCTTCTTTGGCTTGTGCTTGGGCGAAGCCGCCTACGCCTACGATCCACTCCGGTTGGAGGATTTCGATGCACTTGCGTAGGTGCTGGTTGCATGCTTCGAAGAGGGGAGCGCTTTCTGCGACGGGGAGTTTGTCCGGGGTGCGGTTGCGCGAGCTTTCTTCCATGAAGACGAGCGGGCAGTAGTTGAGCACAAAGTGCTCCGCGAAAAAGTCTTCGGCATTGGGGTAGCGTTCGGAGAAGAGCCCCCAAAGTCGGCGTCCGGAAACCTCGGACTTTTCGCAAGCGAATCCGAGGACGGGGCGTTTGGGGTGTTCGGGAAAGGGGATGTCGACTTGTTCTTCGATTCCCATCCAGTTTTTTACGGCATCGATCTCGCCGAAAGGAACTCCTGTCTGGGCCATTCCCCAGGGGCCGGGGTTCATGCCCATGAATACGACACGTTTCTTCTTGGCTGCGAAGCGTTTAAGGTAGGTTTCCTGCGGCTTCCAAGCGTAGCGTAGGGGATTGTAGACGTAGGCTACGGGGGAGGCGAACTGAAGGGCGTCGACTGAGTCGCAGAGCTCTTTGGCGGCGGCGATGAGTTTGGGAGCGAGAGACATGCTCGCATTGGATGTGGTGCGGGTTTGCGGGTCAATTCTGTTCCTGAGAATCGGAAGTGTAGAATTTTTGGTAACCAAGTGGGGCGGGCTGTGTATTCGATATTACAACACCAACGAAAAACCTAATCACATTAAAATGAGCATCGTAATTTTTTCAGTCCTGATCTGGTCGGCTCTCGCTTCAATGGCGGTCGTAGACGGAAACGTAGGACAGTTCGAGCGCTAGGACGCTCCGTAAATGACAAAGACAACGTATCCAATAAAGTGGGACGCGTTGTCTTTTTGTGTGTTGTGACAGGTAACTTTTATTCGGGAGAGTAGCCCGATTGCCTAGAAGGAGTAGGCCATGTAGTCGAAGCGCTTTGGCTCGCTCGCGTTGTAGGATTTTTTCCGACCTGAAACTGGGAGAGCTGGAATTTCCTCTTCGTGGACCGGGACGCGTGAGCAGAGTTTTTCGAGCTCGGGGTGGTCCTGGATACGTTGGTAGATGTGGGCGAGCAGGATAGCGTCGCTTTTAGCGTCGTGGCGACGCATGGAGGAGAGTCCGGCCGCTAGGCGTTCGGCGATATCGTCGAGAGAGTTTCGCAGGCGCGAGAAGTCGGGCCACATGACTTCGAAGATGTCCATGGTGTCGACGAAGCGGACTTTGCGGGTTTCGACGCCTTCTTGGCGGGAGTACTTGCGGATGAAATTGAAGTCGAAGCGGTAGATGTCGTGCCCGAAGAGGGTGGCGTCGCCGGCCCAGTCCGAAAAGGCTTGCAGGGCTTCGAGTGGTTTTGGGGCGCCCCTTACGTGTTCGTCCCGAACTCGGGTGAGTTTCTGGATCTTTTCTGGAATTGGTTTTCCGGGGTCGACGTAGGTGTTGAAGCTGTCTTCGACGGTCATGATGACGCCGCCGAGCCTTACGCCTGCGATTTGTGTGATTTCCTCCTGCTTGTAGCGCAGCCCCGTGGTTTCGAGGTCAAAAGCAACCAGCTCCCTGACTCCGAGGAGCGGGTGGAAGGATGGCATTTTTCTTTCGTGTAAAGGTTTCACAAGAGTAACAAAGCAGGACTTGTTCTTTTATCGACCAGTTGACTCAGATTTTTGAGATTTCGTTCCGTTTGCGCGTAAAATTGACAATTTCTTCTCAGGATTTGGCCGTATTTGGGTAAGGTGTGTTGGAAGATCCGACATGGGATACGAATGGCGAGCAAAATCCGAGGCGCCGTGGGGGCGTTTTTTTCCGATTTCTTTTATTCGCGCGGTAATAATGTCGATTTAAGGGCGGATCCTTTCAGGCCTCTGCCCACAACTCTGAGCGTCTGGCGGGGTACTTCTCTTGCAATGACCGAACTGAACAGAACCCAACTTTGTTGGAGCCTTGCCGCTCTGCTTGTGACCAGCCTGGTAGGCTTGCTGGGCTATGAACTTGTGGTGAAACGCGTGATTGTGGCTTCCGAGACGGATCGACTGAAGCTGTGGATGGCGAATCCGCAGGTGAGCGAGGTGGATGGCTTTGAAGTCTACAAGGTTTTAGCGGATGGCAGTCTGGCTTCGGACGAGACGATTGCGATCGATGGTCTCAGCCCCGAGGACACTCTCGAGCTGGTGTTTGATGGGAAAGGGGAGCTAGGCGTTTTTCGCGGGGGGTGGATTTACGTGTCTCAAGTTGGAAGCTGGGGCGGGGAGGCTGTGAGCGGTTGGAACTTGGCTCGCTCCGACGCAGGCGCGCGTCTGGAGAAGGCTAGCCTAGCGATCGGGGTGCTGACGCTTGGTTTTTGGGCGGGCTTCGTTTTGCTCTTTTACTTTTTTCACCGCCGTGTTCGGCGGATCCTTTTTGACGATTTGTCGCATTTGCGTGAGCGTCTGGGGCTTGAGAAGGACGAAGCGGATCGCGGATTGCGGGAGCGTTTGTCTCACTTTTCGGAACAGATTGTAGCGGCGCGGGAGCAGGAGGGGTTGCTGATGCACGAGATGGGCCGGTTTACGGCGATCGCTTTGAATGCTCCTGACGGGATCTTTATTTGTGATTCGGAAGGGCGCATCGAGTGGGCAAACGCAGCGTTTGAGCGGATGATTGGCTACTCTTTGGAAGAGATTCAGGAAAGGGAGCCGTTTGCCCACCTGCGCAATGAGCTCAACGATCCTCTCTACCTTGCTCGTTTGGGTCGGGCGTTGGAGCAGGAGGATTCGGTTTCTTTGGAGCTGGGAGGCTGGCGGCCTGATACGAGCGAGTATTGGACCTCAATGCAGCTTTCTCCGCTGCCGACATCGGGTGAACAGAAGAAGTGGTTTTTCGGTATTCAGAGCGACATTACGGAGAAACGTCGAGCGAGTCTTGATTTAGAGGAAGTCTCTAGGAGGTTCGCATTGGCGATGGAGAGCGCGAGTGTTGGGATCTGGGATTGGGACGTTAAGCGCGATGAGCTGGTTTGGGACGACCACACCTACGGGCTTTACGGCGTTTCGCGTGCGAATTTTCGGCCGAGTTATCGGAGTTGGATGAACTGTATCGATCCGGATGATACGAATCGCGTGGTGCGTTCTATTGACGATAGTCTCGCTCGGGGCAAGAGTATCGAGCTTGTGGCGTGTGTGCAGAGGCCGGACGGGAAGGAAGCCTATGTGAGAAGTGTTGGCCGGGCGTTTTTGAATGAGTCTGGTGAGGTGATGCGTTACATCGGGATCACCTCCGACGTAACGGCGGAGCATAAGGCGGAGCGGAATCTAATCGACCAGAAGGATGAAGCGGAGACCTTGGCGGAGCAGCTCGCGGTCGCGGTTAAGAAATCGAAGAAGGCTGCGACTGAGGCGGAGCGGGCGACGCGTGCCAAGAGCGCGTTTCTGGCGATGATGAGCCACGAGATTCGCACTCCGATGAATGGCGTGATCGGGATGGCGAGCTTGTTGTTGGAAACGGAGCTGGATGAGCATCAGCGTGATTATCTGAATACGATTCGCGTCAGTGGTGACACCTTGCTGACGCTGATAAACGATATCCTAGATTACTCGAAAATTGAGAGCGGAAAGCTGGATATCGAGCATGTCCCGTTCAGTATTCGCGAGTGCGTGGAGGATGCGGTTGACTTGCTGTCCTCCAAGGCTGCGGAAAAGGGGATCGACCTGTTGTGTCGGGTGGATTTGACGACTCCGAAAGAAGTGGAGGGTGACATTACCCGGCTTCGTCAGATCTTGGTGAATCTGATTGGCAATGCGATCAAGTTTACGGAAGTGGGCGAGGTCGAGGTTTCGGTTAGCGCTCCGGAGAACGGTAGGATTCACTTTGCGGTTCGCGACACGGGAATTGGAATTCCAGAGGACAGAATGAATCGTTTGTTCGAGGTTTTCTCGCAGGTTGATTCGTCAACGACGCGAAAGTACGGGGGTTCGGGCTTGGGGCTTTCTATCAGCAAGCAGCTAACCAATCTGATGGGGGGCGAGATGTGGGTGGAAAGTTCTTTGGGCAAGGGATCTGTTTTCCATTTCGATATCGCTTTCGATCATCTCGAACAGGCGTTGCCAGATCCGATCTTTGGGGAGCAGACGGAGCTCGTCGGACGGAAGCTCTTGCTGCTGGTTCCGAGCGCGGTGCGCCGGGAGAGTCTGCGGCGGCTGTACGTGCGCTGGGGGCTTGAGGTGGATTTCCAGGGCTCTGTTGAATCGATGTCGGCGAAACCCAGAGACAGTGGAAAATATGACTTCGTGGTCGTCGATGAGGGGGCTTGGGACGCTGATGGAGGAGACAATAAGCGTATTTTGAATACATGCAGTGGGAGCGATAGTACTGCTGTGATGCTACTCAATCACGGCTCGAATCCGGAGCGATTTGGTAGGAGTCAGTGTGTTTTTAAGCCTTGTCGAGTGGGTGCTATGCTTGATGCGCTGCTCGCTTCGAAGCGCTTGCTTCGAGTTAAAGGGAAGCATTCTGGGTCGAAGGAGAGAGTTGGCGACGAGAAGTTGGCATCGCGAATGCCGTTGAGGATTCTGGTCGCGGATGATAATTCGGTGAATCAGAAGGTGGCTCGTATGATGCTTAAGAAATTTGGATACACTCCGGATTTGGTGGCGAACGGACTAGAAGCTGTAGAGGCGGTGAAGAAGCGGGACTACGATCTGGTGTTTATGGATTGCCAAATGCCTGAGATGGATGGTTTCGAAGCGACTTGTGTGATTCGCCAGATCGAATTGGAACGCTCTTCGAGTAGGCGGTCGTTTATCTATGCGCTGACTGCTAATGTGCGAGGCGAGTCGCGAGAGATGTCGGTGGAAGCGGGAATGGACGGCTTTCTCGCGAAGCCGATCAAGCTGGATGACATCAAGGCGTCTTTGCTGGAGGTTTCGGAGGAAATCGCTTCTAGAAACTAGCGGAAAGCGTTTTGGATTGTAGCTGGTCCTGCGGGCTGCTCTTTTGGGTGCTTCGATGGAAGAGACCTCTGAGCCAGCTATACTGTACGACGCCCCCGGTTTTGTTGTTGTGAACAAGCCATCGGGGATGTTGAGCGAGGGCGGTGGCGAACGAGAGGTGGACTTGGAGCAACGTGTATCCGAATTAGTAGGACGTAAGGTTTGGTGTTGTCACCGTCTAGATCGTTTGACGAGCGGCGTGCTTGTTCTGAGGAAGGGGAAGCGTTTTTTGAAGGAGTTGTCTGCCCAGTTTGAGAGTCGAGGGGTGAGGAAGGAGTATTGGCTTCTGGTGGATGGCGTTTGGGATAAGCGCATCCAGAGGGTGGAGTCTCAGATCGATCGAGTTGGTCCTGGACGATTTGCTAATGTGGACGAGGGGGGCAAACGCGCGGTCAGCACCTTTCAATTGTTGGCAAGTTCGTCCGATTTGGGAGTGAGTTTGGTGAGGGGGCTTTTGAAGACGGGGAGGACGCATCAGTTGAGGCTGCATGCCCAATTGTGTGGCTGTCCGGTGTATGGGGATCCGCTCTATGGGGAGTGCCGGGAGGGCGCTGTGTTTGGCTTGCATGCTCGGAGCCTGCGGATGAGTCATCCGGAGACTGGAGAGGCTATGGAGTTTTTGGCTGAGCCGCCGGGAGTTTGGGCTTCGATGCGGCGGGAGTTGGATTTCTAGGAAAAGTGTTTTTGTATCAGAGTTTCGACGACGGGGTGGATCTCGTTGGCTAGGGTTTGATTTGCGTAAGCGATCCAGGAGACGGGCGTGGTGGTGTCGAATGGGATGTCGAGCTTTTTGCTGTGGGGCTGGGTGACGATGACTCCTGCTGCTCGGGCGACGAGGGCGGTGCAGAGGTCGTAGGGATGGCAGCTGAGGGCGAGTGGGAGACCAAGTTTCTGGAAGGCGAGGGGGCGGATGTCGATGGCGAGGCGATCGTGTCCTGCGATGAGTTCGTAGAGCTGGCCTCCTGTGCTGATGTATTGGTCGTCGAAGATGAGGGCGTCTTGTCGTTCTTCTTCTGGAGTGAGGTGGGCGTAGAGCTCCTCTTCGAAGGCGGCGAGGGCGGCTTTGGCTTGGGGGAAGAATTTGGCTACGGAGGCGAATCCGTGTTTTAGATTGGTGGCTCGAGAGGGGCTGGCTGGGAGGTCTTGGGTTTCTCCGGTGAGCAGGTTTTTGGAAATGCGGCTGAAGGTGGTTTCGCCGCTGGGCGATCGTGTTGCGGCGAGTTGCTCGGACTTGAATTGTTTCGAAGTGGGGAGCTCGGTCATGACCGCGACGGAAATGTCTTCTAGCGTCGGGGCGTTGGTATGGGCGGATGGAGTCTGGGCGAGTCCGACCAAGGCCCAGGCCGAGCGTTTGTCGTACATGAGCCCGCGTGTTCCGTCGATGGGGTCGACGATGAGCTGGCAGGCTAGACGTTGGGGTGGAGTGTCTGCTGGGAAGGTGAGGCGGGTGGCGTCGTCGATGCCTTCCATGATCAAGCGGACGGGGTATTGCTTAGGCCAGTTATTTGCTAGCCAATCGAGGATGAGTTCTTCGCTGACCTTGTCTATTTGGTAGATGATGTCTGCTTTGGTTTCGGCGGCGACGGCCGAAAGCGCTTCCACGCTTTGGCTTTGTTGGCGATAGAGCGTGTCGCGGATCTCGTCGGAGAGTGAACAGAGGAGGGATTGAAGAGTGAAAAGTGAAGGCTGAATCGTGAAATGGGGTTGAGTGATTTGTGGGAGGCGTTTGGCTAGTTTGCGATGACGAAGCTTTACATGTACAAGGGGTGCGACGGTTGTCGCAAGGCGAAGAAGTGGCTAGCGGAAAAGGGCGTGGATTTTGAGGAGATCGCGATTCGCGAGGTGACTCCGAGCAAGGGGGAATTAAAGGAGGCTCTTGCGTCTCATGATATGAACCTGCGGAAGCTCTTTAATGTGTCTGGAGGCGACTATCGTAGCATGGGCTTGAAGGAGAAGCTACCCCAGATGGAGTTGGACGATGCGTTGGAGCTTTTGGTGTCGAACGGAAATCTTGTGAAACGTCCGTTTTTGGCGACGGATCGTGGGTGTATCAGCGGATTTGATACGGTGGTCTGGGAGCAGCTGGTTGGGTAGGTTGTTTTGCCCACGAAGTGCACGAAGATGTTATTAGCTGGGTAAGCGATCGGCAACGACGGAGCAACTGTGTCTCATGCAAGCTGTAAGTTGAGTTTTTTCAGTACGCTTTGCATGTGGATTATGAGCTTTCGCATGGCTGCTGTGATGGCGACGTTGTAGGGCTTGCCCGATTCGTTGAGCAGCCTGTCGACCTGCTCGCGTATGACCTTGTTGTGGGTGGCCGCGGTTCTCGCGGCCATGTAGAGGGCTTTCCTGACCTTGGCCTTTCCGCATTGGATGTAGCGCTTGCCTTTCTTGTTTCCGCTGTCGCGGTTGAAGGGGGCGAGCCCGGTAAGGGCGACGAGCTGGTTGCGTCCCATGGTCTCGATCTGCCCCATGTAGGCGATCACGCTCCATGCGGTGACTTCCCCTACGCCGCATATGCTTTGCAGGGCTTGGCTGCGCTGCTTTTGCTCGCGGTCTTCGGCCAGCCGTTGGCGTATTAGCTTGTCGACTTGGTCTATCTGTTCCTTGGCGTGGTCGAGGGTGCTTCGAATGAGCGGGGCGGTCGTTTCGCGGGCCTTTTGCAGGCGGTTCTTTTCCCTTGCGATCAGATCGCTGAGATGGGCCCTACGGTCGAGCAGCTCGGCGACTTGCTTTTGCGTAGCGTTTGGCTTGGCGCTTGGCTGGAGCTTCTTCTCCTTGGCGAAGCGGCTTAGCAGCTGGGCGTCTATGGGGTCGGTCTTGGCCTTTGTCCCTTCGCTTGCGGCGAAGCCCTTGACTCTGCGGGTGTCGACGAGGTGGTAGGCTATGCCTGCCGAGTCGAGGGCGTCCACGAGCTTTCTTTCGTAGCCTCCCGTGGGCTCGAGCGCCACCAGAGGGGAGTCGAACCTCGCTATCTTCTCGAGGATTCCCGGGAGGGAGTCCTTGTTGTAGGCGAAGGACTCGTTGCGTTCGCCGGTGTGTATTTGTAATGACTGTTTGGCTACGTCGATTCCGACGTAGTGGTATTGTTTATTGTAGGACATGGCGTATATCAGGCTTGTGAGGCGAACTCGTCGGCGCTTGGCTGAAGGTTCCGGCAACTGTTCGATATCATGCCAGGAAGGCCGCCCGGGCGGCTATGCTCCGTCTCGAACTCGATGGGTTCCCGCGTTGCCTGGCCTTTCCCTTGCGGCCGCCGGCCCCGAGATGCCTCTCGGGTCCGGCTTCCTGAACGAAAGCGATGGTGCAGCCTTGGGTATGGCAGTTCGAGCCCTTCCTCCGACGAGTTTTATTCCCATTCTCGGAAGGGCTCGAACTACCGCTTGAGGCTATTGAGCTAACCTACAAGCGTTGCCCTCCTATCGGTCGCTGTGGCCTAGAGGGCGGTCGGGGTCGATGCGATCGCGGACGAGCTGTTTGAGCTCTTTCGATTCTGGGAAGCGTCCGGCTTCTTTTCGGGAGAAGATGAGCTCGTCGTCGAGGCGGATTTCCATGATGCCCCCGGTGCCGGGCTGGAGGGCGACTTCGCCTAGGTCTTGGCCGAAGGTGTTGAGTAGTTCTTGAGCGAGCCAAGCGGCGCGAAGCATCCAGTTGCACTGGCTGCAGTAAAGAATGGATACGCGTGGAGATTTGGTGTCGGGCATGGTACTGGGTTTGATAAAAATGCTTCTGGATCTTACCGGAATTCTTCGGGGGCGTCGGGGTTGGTGATGATGAATTCGGTGATGGCTTCTAAGAAGGTCTCGCCGTAGGCGGCTAGCTTCTTGAAGCCGACGCCGGAGATCTCGGAGAGCTTGTCTTCGTTGGCTGGGAAGTAGCGGGCCATCTCGCGTAGGGTGACGTCGGAGAAGACGATGTACGGGGGAACACCTTGTTCGTCGGCGATTTCTTTGCGGAGGGAGCGGAGGATGGCGAAGAGTTCTTCGTTGCACTCGATGCCGCCGGAGGAGCGTTGGCGGTCGCGGCGTAGGGCGTTCTCGGATACGGGGAGTTTTGTGAGGGAGATGGGCGTGCGGTCGCGCAGGGCGGCTTTGCCTTTGTGGGTGAGGCTGAGCGCTCCGAAGGCGTCGGGATCTTGGTAGACGTATTCGTTACGGATGAGCTCGCGGCCGAATGCTTGCCACTCGGCTCGTTTGTGTTCGCCGCCGATGTTGTAGGTGGTGAGGCGGTGGTGCCCCCATTTGAGGACTTTTTCGTTTTTGGAGCCGAGGAGGATGTCGGTGATGTGGTTGATGCCAACGCCGAAGCTGGAGGCTTGGCTGACGCGGAAGATGCAGGACATGAACTTCTGGGCGGGAATGGTGCCGTCGAATGTTTCTTTGGGGGAGTTGCAGTTGTCGCAATTGCCGCAGTTTCCGTCGGTCCACTTTTCGGAGAAGTAGCCGAGTAGGACTTCGCGGCGGCAGCTGGAGGACTCGGCGTAGTTGACCATCTGGCGTAGTTGCTCTTTGGCGACTTCGCGTTCCTGGGGCTCTTTTTCGGCGATGAAGTTTAGCTGCTTGGCGACGTCTCCGGGGGAGAAGAAGAGGAGGCAGTCGGAGGGTAGGCCGTCGCGTCCGGCGCGTCCGGTTTCCTGGTAGTAGCCTTCGATGTTTTTGGGAATGTCCTGGTGGATGACGTAGCGGACGTTGGGTTTGTCGATGCCCATGCCGAAGGCGATGGTGGCGCAGACGACTTTGATCTCGTCTCGGATGAAGGCTTCCTGGTTTTCGGCGCGTTTCTTGGGAGTCATGCCGGCGTGGTAGGCGAGGGCTTCGACGCCTTCTTGGCGGAGCCGGTCGGCGGTTTGCTCGGCGGACTTGCGGGAGTAGCAGTAGACGATGCCGGACTCGAAGGGGCGGGATTGGACGAATTTGAGGATTTGGCGGAAGACGGCCTGCTTTTGCTCGATGCGGTAGGAGAGGTTGGGCCGGTTGAAGGAGGCGACGTAGTTGGTGGGGGCTCGGAGTTTGAGCTGCTTGATGATGTCTCCCCGCACGCGATCGGTGGCGGTGGCGGTGAGGGCCATGAAGGGGGTGTCGGGAAAGCGTCGGCGCAGCTCGGCGAGCTGGCGGTACTCGGGGCGGAAGTCGTGTCCCCACTCGGAGATGCAGTGGGCTTCGTCGACGGCGAAGCGGCAGACCTTCCACTTTTCGAGGTCTTCGAGGAAGCCGGAGAGCATGAGGCGCTCGGGGGCGACGTAGAGGACTTGGTATTCGCCGGCGAAGAGCTTGGCGTAGCGTTGGCGGGATTCGCCTTGGGCGAGGGAGGAGTTGAGGAAGGTGGCGGAGATGCCGTTTTCGGTGAGGCCGTCGACCTGGTCCTTCATGAGGGCGATGAGGGGGGAGATGACGACGGTGAGGCCTTCGGAGAGGACGGCGGGGAGCTGGTAGCAGAGGGATTTGCCGCCGCCGGTGGGGAGCAGGGCGAAGACGTCACGGCCGCTGAGGGCGTCGTTTACGATGTCTTCTTGGAGGGGGCGGAACTGATCGTGTCCGAAGTATTTCTTGAGGGCGGTGTGGACGCGGTCGGGCATTTCGAGAAAAAGGAGGAAGGATGATTTATGAAGTGGGAGGTGGAAAGGGAAAAGGCTGGGAATGGGTAAAGGGGCGTAGGGGGGATTCAAGAGGAAAGCTGGGAATTGACTTGCATGCGGGGGGAGCGGTGGGGCGTTGTTGGGGTATGGATTTATTTAAATGCGTTCGCTCAATGGTTTCTTTGATCGCGACAGTCTCCGTGTTGGCGGGGGCTGCGATGGCCGGGGAGGCTGAGCATGATGCTCTGGTCGCTTTGGCGAAGGACAAGGAGTCGGATTTCGAGACAGCGCTTTCTGAGGCGGTGGAGTCTGGGATGTCGGCGGACTGGATTTTGGAGGCGGAGATCGTGCGTATGTTGAGTACGGGCGACTTTGCGGCGATGACTGGATTGCCTGAACGCATCGACGCGGTGGGGGACGACTTTCGCTTCGGGGTTGGGCGTGATTTTTATTCGGCGGAGCAGCTGGAGGGATTTGCGGACACGCTGCGTTGTGTGATCGCTTACCAGGCGAGCGACAAGGAGGCGTTTGAGAAGTACGCGATTCGTTCTTACGCGAAGGCTCCTGGCTTCAACAGCGCCTTCGGGATTGGCGAGTTGCTGGCCCGCCAGAAAATGGAGGCTGCTCAGGAGATGGCGATGGCGGATTTTAAGGTGCCGATGGACATGGTTTTGGCCAATGCCGAGGGCGAGAGTAAAACGCTGTCCGAGTGGATGGGCCAGGACGAGGTGATGCTGGTCGACTTTTGGGCGAGCTGGTGCGGGCCTTGTATCCGCTTGATGCCGAGTTTGAAGGAGAAGCAGGAGAAGCTGTCCAAGCAGGGCGTTTTTGTGGCGGGGATCAATACCGACAAGCGTGACCAGCTAAACAATGCGACGACGGTTCGCGAGCGTCAGGGGATGGATTCGGTGCCTTGGCTTTTGGATCGCAACGGTGGCGACCTTAGCGGAATGTTGATGATCGATTCGATTCCTCGCATGGTGCTGATCGATCGTGAGGGTAGCGTGCTTTATAACGGGCATCCGCAGGATCCTTCGTTGAACGATGCCCTGGCGAGCGTTGGGGTGGACCTGCACTAAGCTCTTTAGCTTTCAGAATTTTTTGGCCAAGCGTCTACCGAGGTGGATGCTTGGCTTTTCTATGTACCGGTAGCAGAGGTGCGCGAGCGCGAAGGTGAGGGTCGTGCAGAGAGCAAGGAGGAGCTCCAGTCGGACTTGTGGGAGTTCGGCGTTTGTCCAGAGTTTCGCGACTAGGTCGAACACGATTGCGTGGAAGAGGTAGGCGGAGTAGGTGGTTCGTCCTGCGGAGGCTAGCCAGCTGGGAGTTGGTTTTAGGAGAAAAAAGAGGGCGAAGAGTCCAATGCCGAGGGCGTGTCCCCAGCCGTATCCGAACCATGGTGCTTCCCCGGTTAAGAATCCTTTTTGGATGCCCGAGAGGAAGGGCGAGAGGGTCAGGTAGACCATGACTCCGAGGAGGGCTTTGGCCGCCAGCTTGTGATAGTTGGTCTTGCCGAAAAACGGGTCGGTATCCAGTTCGCAGACACAACGCAGGGTGGCGGTGGTGAACATGATGCTGAGCAGATCGCCTAGGATGGGCAAGTTGCCTTGGTATTCCCAAAGTAGTTTGGACTGCCAGAGCGTATAGGACAGGGCGAAGCCGAGAAGGCAGGCCAGGAGTCTGTGGCGGGTGAAGGCAAGGTAGAGGGCGGCGACGAAGACGTAGAATACGAGCTCGATTTCGAGGGTCCAGTAGAGCCCCATGACATGGGGCTCGTTCATGAACGTGGCTCCCATCAGGAAGTTGGCGAGTAGGGTGGTGGCTGGCCACTCTTTGCCACTGCCCTGCCAGATGGCGAGGAGGCCGATAAGTATCGAGAGCCAGTAGATGGGGTAGAGGCGGAAGAAGCGATTGATCGCGAAACGTCTCAAAGCAGGGAAGCGCTCTCCTCTGAGGGAGTTGGGAATGACGAATCCGCTGATGCAGAAGAAGGCGACGACTCCGATGCGGCCGAAATCGTAGTGTTCGGCTACTTCTTTCATCCACGCTCCTCCAGAGGCGATTTGTAGGAGGGATTCGGATACGTGGTGCCAGATTACCAGAAAGCAAGCGATAGCTCGCAGACTGTCTAGGGAAGCGAAACGACTTTTTGAGGGATTTGAGATGTGGGACTTTCTGGGATAAGTGTTGATGCCTGACAAGCTTGCAGCGGTTGGCGGCAAAATTTGGGTTGTCCGAGCGGGTGCTTGGCGGTTTGGTGGCAATTGTCACAAGATGAAAATCGGTAGCTTAGAACTTGAATCGAATCTTTTCCTGTCGCCTTTGGCGGGGTATACGAATCTCCCTTTCCGACTGACTGCGAAGACTTTAGGTGGGCTTAGCCTGGTGACGACCGATCTCGTGAACGCGCGCTCTTTGCTAGAGGGGCGGGCTGTCGCCTACAAGATGATCGCGACGGATGCGCGTGAGCAACCGATGGCGGTGCAGCTTTTTGGTGGTGTTGCGGAGGAGATGCGGGATGCGGCGGTGATCGCTGAGGAGAAGGGGGCGCAGTCGGTGGACATCAATATGGGCTGCCCGGTGAAGAAGGTGGTTAAAACCGGCAGTGGTTCTTCGATGATGAAGGATCAGGACAAGACGCAGGCGTTGGTGAAGGGGATGATCGACGCGGTCGATATTCCGGTGACGGCGAAGATGCGACTTGGCTGGGATTCGGAGAACATCACTGCTCCAGATTTAGCGAAAGCTCTGGAGGATGTAGGCGTATCGGCAATTTTTATACATGGGCGGACGCGTGCTCAGGGATTTTCAGGCGGTGTCGACTTGGAAGGAATTCGGAAGGTGAAAGAGGCGGTGAGGTCGATCCCGGTGATTGGGAACGGCGATGTGACGACTCCGGAAGCGGCGAGAATTATGCTGGAACGCACGGGCTGCGACGGGGTGAGTATCGGGCGCGGGGCGTTTTATAATCCGTGGATATTTAAGCAAACGAACCACTATCTGAATACGGGGGAGTTGCTGGCTGATCCGACTTTCGAGCAGCGTGTCGAGTTGATGCGGGTGCATCTAGAGCGTATGATCGAGTTTTATGGCCAGCTGAAGGGCTGTATCCAATTTCGGAAGGTGGCTGTCTGGTACGCGAAGCGATTTGGTCCTTCGAAGTACTTTAAGGACCGTGTGATCCGTCTCGAGAGTATGGAGCACTTTGAGGAGGTGATGACAGGGTACCGCCAATGGAGGCTACGGTTCTGCGATGACGATGGTGAACTTTTGGAGAAGTATCGCCCGGTGGATCCCTATTCGTCGATTACGCACACGCCTCAAGAACCGCTGGACAAGATCAAGGTGCCGAAGGGGCCAGTTGAGAAGTGGTAGGTCTCTGATATGGATTCGTTTCGCAAGTACTGGTTCTCGATCGTGTTCGCCCTTTTGGCTGGTTATGCGATTTGGCTCAGTTCGGCGCCGGTTCGTAGTTCGTTTTCGTCAGTTGAAAAGCCGAGTAGTATTTATGGATGGGATACATCGTTCTACAACTTTTGGCTGAGGTCACTGGTATTTGACCAGGATGTAGATTTTTCAAATGAGATTGAGCTCTGCGATACGTTGCCCGGACCGCAGAAGCGGTTTGCTCTTTATTCATTGCCCCGGACTGAAAACGATCTGGTTCCCAATAAATACCCTATCGGATGGGCGGTTTTTCACGCTCCATGGTATCTGGTGGGGCATGGAGTCGCCATGTCTCTGGATGCGATGGGAGTGGAGGTCAGGACGGATGGGTTTGGGAAGGTGTATGAGGTTTTCGTATACGCCGGAAGTGTGTCCTATGCTTTCTTGAGCTTGTGGCTGACTTATCTTTTGTTGCGGCGCTATTTTGGAAAAAACAGTTCGGCCACGGCTTTGTGGGTGGTAACGGTTTGTGGCTTTTTGGTGTACTACCAGTTCGGGCAGTATGCTATGGCTCATAACTTGACCTATCTTTGCGTCGTGTCGGTCTTCTACTGGAGTTTGGCGGTTCGGGAGATGCCGCCTTTGGTGAGCAATTGGGTGATGCTAGGGCTTTCGACGGGGCTTTTGCTGATCACGCGCTATCAGGCGGGGGTGTATTTGTTTTTCCCCTTCGCAGTGGTTTTGGTGGATGTCTTGAAAGGTCGAACTGGAGTCAAGGCGGTGGCCTATGGGACGGTCGTATTGCTTGGGGTCGTGGCGTTGCAGCTGGTGGCTTGGAAGGCTCTTTATGGGTCTTGGCTTGTCTATTCCTATCAAGGCGAGGGATTTAATTGGGAGAGTCCGGCGGTGTGGAAGAGCCTCTTCGATCCTTTTCATGGGCTTGTTTACTGGCATCCGATCTTCTTGCTGGGAGGGGTTGGGTTGTTCGGCTTTTTGCTGCAACAGAAGCAGCCTATGGGATTGCTGGTTTTGTTGAGCGTTGCGGCGGTTGTTTATGTTAATTCCGCGTGGGAGACTTGGTGGTTTGGGGCTTCGTTTGGCGGGCGGGCTTATGAGGGGGTGACTCTTTTTGTCTGCTTTGGAATCGCTTGGTTGCTGGAGAAAACAGATGGTGTCGGCTTTGGAGTGGAGATCGGACTGAGGCTCTTTTTTGCGGCGCTTGCTGTTTGGAGTCTTGGTGTGCTGGAGGTTTGCGTGTTGAACTGGAGAAGCGGGATTAGTTTGGAAGAGCCGGTGACGCATGCCGATTTTTGGGAGGCGATCAAAGTGGTTTGGTTGGGGCGTTCTGGCTCTGGGTAGGCAATGACGGAGCATTGCCCTCCGAAAAAAGATTATTCACCAGGTAAGTCGCGCGGAATGTGTTGGCGGGGCAAAAAAGAGGCCCGTTTCCGAGGGTGGAAACGAGCCAACGTGTGGAGGGGGAAGTATTTGAAAGTTTGTTACGCGACCGAGACGAGCGTGGCTGGATCGAGGATGAGAGCGATGGTTCCGTCGCCAAGTATCGCTCCTCCGGATACGCCGGGGATGCCTTGCATCATGCCGCCGAGGGATTTGATGACGACTTCCTGCTTGCTGACCATGTCGTCTACGAGGAGTCCGCATGGCTTGCCGCCAGTCTCGACGACCACGACTGTGGCGTCTTTTGGTTCCGCGACAGCGTCGGGAATTGCGAAGTGCTGGTGAAGGCGGAAGAGTGGAATGACTTGGCCTCGGATGTTGAGGATCTCCTGGTTGCCTTGGATTTTTGCGAGCACTTCGTCGTCGGGACGGAGGGCGACCTTGACCGAAGTGGTTGGGAGGATGAAGCGATCGTTGCCGACCTTGACCACAAGGCCGTCGACGATGGCCATTGTAAGTGGAAGGAGGATACGGAAGGTTGAGCCTTTGCCGAGGGTTGACTCAATCTCTACCTTGCCGCGCAGCTTTTCGATGTTCTTCTTGACCACGTCCATGCCTACGCCGCGACCGGAGATGTCGGTGATCTGGGCGGCGGTGGAGAAGCCGGGAGCGAAGATGAGCTTGTAGATTTCCTCGTTTGTAAGCTGGTCGTTTTCGGAGACGATACCGTTGGCGATCGCTTTCGCGAGAACGCGTTCCGGATCGATGCCGCGTCCATCGTCGGCGAGTTCGATGACGATGTTTGAGCCTTGGTGGTAGGCTTTGAGGCTGATGTTGCCTGTCTCTTCCTTGCCGGCTGCTACGCGATCTTCCGGGGTGGCTTCGAGGCCGTGGTCGAGGGCGTTGCGAACCATGTGCACGAGGGGATCGCCGATTTCTTCGACTACGTTACGGTCGAGTTCGGTATCTTCTCCGTAGGTTTCGAAGCGAACCTTCTTGCCGCACTTGGCGCCGATGTCTCGGACGATGCGGCCCATCTTTTGGAAAGTCGGTTTCACCGGAATCATGCGCAGGGCCATGGAGGTGTGCTGCAATTCCTTGGTGATGCGGGAGAGCTGCGACATGTTGCGCTGCAGGAGCGAGTCTCCGCTGCTGGTGGCGCCGGTGGCGGCGTCTTGGCGTGAGCTTTCGAGAAGCTGCGACTGGACGATGACGAGCTCGCCCACCATGTCCATGAGGTTGTCCAGCTTGGTGGTGTTGACGCGAATGGTGGCGTTTTCGGCTGCTTTGCGTTTTGCTGCCGCGGCGGCCTTTGGATCCTTTGGAGCTTCCGCTTGCTGGGG
Organism: Pelagicoccus mobilis; assembly: GCF_016595505.1. Classification (GTDB taxonomy): domain Bacteria; phylum Verrucomicrobiota; class Verrucomicrobiia; order Opitutales; family Opitutaceae; genus Pelagicoccus; species Pelagicoccus mobilis. The sequence continues at coordinate 66,557 of NZ_JAENIL010000027.1, forward strand.
CGATGGCTTGGAAGGGGCTGCTGCCGGGGCGTCTTGTGCGGCGAGCGGCTCTTCGGTTTCGTTGGCCTCAACCATTGGCTCCGGTTCTTCGGCTTGTGGAGCGGCGATGGTGTTGGAGCTTTCGCCTGTTTTGGCGGCGTAGTTTTCGGGGCCCTCCATTGCCCAGCGTGCGCGGGCCATGAGCTCGGAGACTTCGATGATCTCGGATGGCTCGGTGCCGTTGGCGAGGGCTTCGGTGATTTGCTCGATCAACTGGGTGATGGTGTCCTTGGAGGCGAGGACGAGGTCGATGATGCCGGTGAAGACGTCGAGCTTGTCGTTGCGGACGAGGTCCATGAGGGACTCGACTTCGTGTGCGAGTCGGTTGACCGGGACGAGATTGAGGAAGCCGGCTACGCCCTTGATGGTATGGAAGGAGCGGAACATCGAGTTGATGGCGTCGCGGCTGGTGACGTCTTGCTCGAGTTCTAGGACCGCGGACTCGATTTGCCCGAGGTGGTCGACGGCTTCGGTATGGAATTCTTGGAGCAGCTCCTCGTTTTCCTCCATGTTGAGGTCCATGACGATGTCGTACTGGGCGAACTCGGCGAGGAGGCCGTCGTCTTCGACTTCTGGATTGGAGGTGATGGTGGTGTCTGGCTCTTCCTGGGGAGCTTCTTCGGTATGGGTGAAGGCTTCGGGGTCGTTGCCGGCGTTTAGCTGGGTGAGGGCGGTTTCGAGCCAGACGTTGAACTCGGTGAGAAGCGAGATGGCGTAGTTGTCGTAGGCCGAGGCTTCGTCGAGGAGGTTGTCCATCTTGGCCAAGACGGGAGTGATGGCCTGGTGGACGGTCTCGTTTGTCTCGAACTCGTTTTCGAAGTCTTTGAGAAGGGAGTAGACGGGCAGCATGCCTTCGTCGCTGCCTGCGCTTGCGAGGAGGAGCTCTGCGGAGAATTGCTGGGAAAGCTTGGAGAAGGTTTCGATCTTCTCGGGAGCCCAGTTCGGATTTTGGGAGATTGCTGGCGAAAGAGATACTTCGTCGGGGATCTCGAAGGAGATGGTTTCTTCTCCAGAGTCCGCGACTAGGTCGTCGAGGGAATCGAAGTTCGGGGCGGCGATTTCTTCGGGGGTCGCGTCTTGCGCGGCGGCGAGGTCGTCGAAGCTGGGGACGTCTTCGTTTGCTGGAGTTTCCTCTGGAAGCTCGGCGGAGGAGAAATCGATGGAGTCGAAGCTTGGGAGCTCGGTTGGCTCCGGGGCGTCGGCTGGAATTTCGGTAACGGCTTCTGTTGGGGTGGAGGATTCGCCGATTACGAAGGGGCGGATAGCGGTCTCGTTGCGCAGGCTTTCGACTGCGTCGCAGCACCATTTGGCGAATTCGCGCATGGTCTGCACCGCTGCCTCGTCGAAGAGCTTGGCTTCGTCGAGCATGACCTGGATGACTTCCTGGACGGTGACGACGCCTTGTACGATCTCTGGGTCTTGCGGGAGGGACCAGGTGATCTCGTTGACGAGGCTGAAGATGGGGATGAGGCCGTTGTCGGTCTCGGGTTGGGCGAGGTGAGCTTCGGAAGTGAGCTTCGATGCTATCTCTTCAAATGTGTTAATTTCGTCGGGTGACCACGCCATGATATGAAATTCGTTTGGTGGGAAAGGTGAGTGAGTACGGGTGCCGTAACGGATCTCATCGTCTGGGAGCGGGGAATTCTTGAGTAGAAAAACCGAGAATCGCCCTGCTCTTTAGTCCGGATTACTCATTGGCGTGGGCAGCGGAGGCTATTTTGCGGATATTTTACATGCCGGGTGCCGGGGTGGTGGACTTCTACCGATTTACTCCTTGGGACGATAGGGGGCGACCTGCGATCCTGCATTTGGGACGCGGGCTGAAGCACCGCGCTACGATGCGTCGGCGGTAGCGAGGAGCTTTTGGGCGGCGGTGAGGACGGCCTTGAGGGCGAAGGGCTTTTTGAGAACGACGGCGTCTTGCGGGATGTCGAACTGGGAGAGCAGCTCTTCGGAGTACCCGGTCATGACGATGACTTTCATGCCGGGGTTCTTTTTCAAGAGGCGTTCGGCCAGCTCCGAGCCGCGCATCTTGGGGAGGATGAGATCGGTGATGAGGAGCTTGATGTCCTCGTGCGACTCTTCGAAGAAGTCGAGGGCGTCTTCCGCCTGGTTGGTGGAGTAGACTTGGTAGTTGTACATCCCGAGCAGTCCGGAGATGCAGTCGCACATGGTTTCGTCGTCCTCGACCACGAGAATGGATTCGCGCTCGGTGGAGGCGAGGTTTTCGGGGAGGCCTTCGTCGGTGTCTTCGTCTTCTGCCTTTTTGGAGGCGACGATGGGGAGGAAGATGCGGAAGCGTGTGCCTTTGCCTTTTTCGGAGGCGACCTCGATGTGTCCGTTGACCTGCTTGACGATGCCGTAGACGGTGGAGAGTCCGAGTCCGGTGCCTTTGCCTTGTTCTTTGGTGGTGAAGAAGGGCTCGAAGATTCGCTTTTGGGTTTCGGGGTCGATGCCGGTGCCTGTGTCCTGGAAGGTTAGGACCATGTAGGCGCGCGGGTCCATATAGTCAGGGAGGAGGATCTCGGATTCCTCGGCGTCGCAGCTGACGATGGAGAGCTCCATCTGCCCGCCGTCAGGCATGGCGTCGCGGGCGTTGGTGGTGAAGTTGATGAGGATCTGCTCGAGGGCGGTCCGGTTGATGTTGACGAAGACGGGGGTGTCGGAGAAGCGGAGGTTGTACTGGATGTTTTCCGGCACGAGGCGACGCAGGATCTTCTGCATGTCGCGGGTGACCTTGATGGCGTCGAGGACCTCGGGTTTGAGGTTCTTGTTGCGGCGCGAGAAGGAGAGGAGCTGCTGGGTGAGGTCGGCGGCGCGGTCGGCGGCTTTGCGGATCTCGGTGATGAATTTGCGGTTGGGGTCGTTTTCGTCGATCTTGTCGATGACGAGATCTGAGAAGGAGAGGATGACCGCTAGGATGTTGTTGAAGTCGTGGGCGATGCCTCCGGCGAGGCGTCCGACGGCTTCCATTTTCTGGGATTGGAAGAGGTCTTGCTCGAGGCGGCGGAGGTGGGAGACGTCGCGTTGGATGACGACGTGGTTGGTGACGTTGCCTTCGGGGCTGTGTACGGGGAAGGCTTTCCAGGAGATGATGAATTCGGCGCCGTCTTTCTTGTAGCCGACGGTTTCGCCGGCGGCGGGCTGGCCGGACTGGATGTCCTGGACCATTTCCTCGATGACGGACTCGTCGGTGGCGGGGCCGTTGAGGAGGGAGATGGGCTTGCCGATGACTTCGATATCGGAGTAGCCGGTGATCTGGCTGAAGCCGTCGTTGGTGTAGAGGATGCGGGCGTCGCCGTGTTCCCAGTTGGTGTCGGTGATGAGCACGCCTTCGCCGATGCTTTTGAGGGCGGTGGCGATGAGACGGATCTGGTTTTCGGTGGTGACGGTCTCGCTGAGATCCTTGAAGAAGAGGATGGCCCCGGCGTGTTCGGGGTTGGGCTTGAGGTGGAAGCTTACGGGGATGTATCCACCGTGGGCGGCTTGCAGGTTGCCTTGGGCGTGGGCGAGCTGGGGATTGCGATAGCGTTCGTCGGCGAGGTTGATCGGCTGGCCGTTGACGGGGTCTGTGACGCGGAAGGCTTCGCTGATGTTGGCTCCGACTACGTTCGTTTCGGTGGCGGAGAGGATGCCGAGGGCTTGCTTGTTGGCGCGTTGGATCGTGCCGGTGCGATCGAGAACGATGATGCCTTCGCTGGAGAACTCGAGGAGGGAGTCGGCGAGGCTTTGGTTCGCGAGCTGCTCTTCCGCGGGTGTTTTGGCGGAGGAGTCTGGACGCGTCATGGCGGGATTATCGGAGCTTAAGTCGTTTGGTCTCAAAAGCTGGTACTGTTGAAAGCAGATTCGTTTAACGCAATAGTCAGAGCTATGTCGTTATTACCTAATCGACATCGGTTGATGCGTCAAACGAATCGAGGGTAACCACGTAGCTGAAAGGAAACTACGTGGTTTGTTCCCAGTACCGGGAACTATTTATCGTCGTATCCATTCGGGTGTGACTCGTGCCACGCCCATGCGGTTTCGATGATGCTTTTGATGGTGTCGTACTGCGGCACCCAGTTGAGCTCGGTCTTGGCTTTCACGCTGTCAGCGTAGGCGGAGGGAACGTCGCCATCGCGCTTGGGAGCTACGTCGTAAGGGACGGGGCGGCCGGAGACTTCTTCGACGGCTTTGATGATCTCGAGCACGCTGGCTGGAGTGCCGGTGCCGAGATTGTAGCGGAGGTAGGCTCCTTCTTCTTCGAGGCGAGGGAAAGCGGCGATGTGGGCGCGGGAGAGGTCGTCTACGTGCACGTAGTCGCGCAGGCAGGTACCGTCTGGCGTTGGGTAATCGTCGCCGAAGACGTACATCTTTTCGCGTTGGCCGAGAGCGACTTGGATGGCGATCGGGATGAGGTGAGTTTCGGGGGAGTGGTCCTCGCCGATGACTCCTCCTTCCGCGGCGCCGGAGGCGTTGAAATAGCGGAAGATGGCGGCGCTCATGCCGTAGGCCTTGCAGCAGTACTCGAGGATGACTTCGACGTCTGCCTTAGTCTGTCCGTAGGCGCTGATGGGGCGAAGCGGCATGGCTTCGGTGAAGGGTGGTTCCGCTTCCTCGCCGAGAACGGTGCAGGAAGAGGAGAAGACGAACTTGTTGACGCCTGCTTCGCGCATGGACTTGAGCAGCGAGACGGTCTTGGCGACGTTGTTGTCGTAGTGCTTGAGGGGGTCCTGCATGGACTCGCCGACTTCGATGAAGGCGGCGAAGTGCATGACGATGTCGATGGCTTCGTCCTTGAGGATTTGCACGACCTTAGGGGAGTCGGCGAGGTCGGCCTCATGGAAGGTGACGCCTTCCGGGATCGATCCCTTGTGCCCCTTGACGAGGTTATCGAGGACGATGGGGGTATGCCCAGCGACCTGCAGTTGGCGAACGCAGTGACTACCGATGTATCCTGCACCTCCTACTACGAGTACGTTCATAGGGTGGGACTTTTACTGTCCCGCAGGAAGGATTCGAGCAAAAAGGAAGTGATAATCGGGTCGCGGTTTGTAGTGTTTGGGTCTGGAGAATGGTGAATCTCAATGGGAGCGAAACCGTTCCTGATTTCAGATCAAAACTCCGTCCGGTCGAAGGGCATCTCATCGTTCCCTGCGGCGACGATTTTAGGCAAGGGGGTGTCGAATGATCGGTACAGCTCTTTTATTTGGGAGATGATGTCGTTGGCGAAGTCGGCTGACCCAATGAGGATTTGCTCAGGAAGAAGGGATTCGAGGTCCTGCGGGGCTTGAATTGGGATCCCCATGTATTTTTGTCCGGATTTTGAGGTATCCGAATCGACGATACAGAAGATCTGAATCTTGGAGTCCAAGCACGAGTCCGCTAGGCTTCTGCCAAAGAAGCCTCCTCCGAAGATAGCTGTTTTCGCTGACCGCTCGGCGATTTGAAGAATGGATTGGATGGATGCCTGCATCGGTGGCAGCGATAGAGGCTTGGTGAGTTTAGGTGCTTGTGAATGGGATACCTGATCGAGGATGATGCCGAGTGTGCGAATGAAGCGTTCCGGGGAGTGTTTCCGTTCGATTTGGGCGGTTGCTTCGTTTTTGATCGCTTGCAGTCGGCTTCTATCGAGGTGGAGATCGTGGATGGCTGCGGCCATTTGATCTGTGTCGCCTTGGGGGACGATGAACCCTGACTTGTTGTTTTCGATTAGGGATCGAATGCCGGACTCTATATCCATCACCACGGGGCAATTTCCTGCCGCCATGCCTTCGATTATGGAAACGGGAGTTCCTTCGAAGGCTGAGCAGAGTAGGATTATGTCGTTGTTCGTGAGTTCTTCGAATAGCGCCTCTCTATCGAGGGAGCCTCGGAAAACGATGAATGGTGCTAGTCCGAGGCGCTCGGCGGAAGCTTCAAGTCTAGGGCGCTCGCGACCCTCGCCGATGATTTGGAGGCGAAACGGTACGCTGCGTTCTGTGAGATTTTGGGCCACCTCCAATAGGCGGGATACTCGTTTGTCAGGTTCTTCGAGGCGTCCTGTGTAGGCTAGCCTGAGAGGTTCGGTAGGGTTGGCGGATGACTTGGGCCCTTGATAAGGGTTGGGAAGTGGAAGCTCAAAAATCTCCTTTGATCTGTGAGGCAGTCGGTCGCGAAGCTCGGTTGTCGCTTTTTCGCTCACTGCGAAAAAGGCTGAAAATCGCTCTTCGTTTGGGACGAGGTCGTTGTACGCGTTTGGGGAGTCCCTGTGGATTGTTCCCAATATTCGGATACGGTTTCCGCGTGAAGCGTCCTCCATGGATTTCAATGCTCCAAGGTTTGGGATGATTCCCGCGTTTGGAATCACAGCGAACGTTTCGTTTTCCTCCTGAGCTACGATCTCGAGGATCTTTGATGCCACTTTATCTGGATTGTGGCTATCGGCGAGGGGGAGAGAGGTTTGCCGGTCTTTTGCGAATCGGGAGCTTGGGCCGTTGAGCGAGAGAAAGTAGCTTTCCGGACAATTGTCGTGAATGAACGCTCCGAGGCTGAGCACTCCGTTAGGCGTGTCGCCATCGGGATTGATGAATATGAACTTCATCGGTGGCTGTCGCTTAGGGGCTTGGGGTGAAAGCTGCTTTTAGCGATTCGATGACGTGTTGCTGGATCTGGTCCGGCATATAGGGGTAGATCGGAAGGGAGAGCACTCTGTTTGCTTGTCGAGAAGCGACTGGGTATTCGTTGGAAGAGTCGAACACGCTGAGATGAGGGAGTGGCTTTGGATAATGGATACCGGTAGCGATTCCTTTGTCCGACAGGCTTTGCCTTAAGGTATCCCTATCATCTGATTCGATCACGAAGAGGTGGAAGACGTGACTTGCCTCTTCCCCGATCTTGGGGAGGTCTATGGGAAGATCCTGCAGCTGGGAAATGTAGTTAGCAGCTATTTGTTGCCGCGTTTTGTTCCACTCTGGCAGGTGCTTCAGTTTTGCGGAGAGTATGCTGGCTTGGATACCGTCCAAACGACTGTTTCTGCCGATGAGGTCATGATCCGCTTTGCCTGATCTTCCGTGGTCGCTGATGCGCTTGGTTTTGGTGGCGATGGATTGGTTGTTGGTGATTATGCAACCTGCGTCACCGAGAGCCCCGAGGTTTTTGCCGGGGAAGAAGGAAAAGGTTCCTGCGTCTCCGAATGTACCGATCGGTTTGCCTTTGAAAGTGGCTCCGTGCGATTGGGCGCAGTCTTCGACGACGTAGAGGTTGTGCTTCTTGGCGATGCTGCAAATGGCGTCCATTCGAGCCGGTTGCCCGTACAGGTGAACAGGGATAATGGCCTTGGTTCGGCTTGTAATCGCTGGGGGGATAAGGTCTGGGTCGATCGTATGGTCAGTGGGGCAGCTATCGACAAAGACGGGAGTGGCCCCAACGAGAACGACTGATTCTGCGGTGGATACCCACGTTCGGGCTGGGACAATCACCTCGTCGCCGGGACCGATTTCGAGGGCTCTTAGGGCGAGCTCGATTGCGTCGGTACCGTTGGCGCAACCTACGCAGTGCTCTGCTTGGGAGAAGGAGGCGAACTCGTGTTCGAACTTTTTGACGAAGGGGTTTGCCGCGGTCCCGATAAATGCGCCGGAAGCAATGACCTCTTTGATCGCCGCCTCAATGTCGTCGGCTAGGATCTCATGCTGGAGATGTAAGTCTACTAAGGGAACTTTAGTCATCGGTATTTAGGACTTCTTGTTTTTGTCCAGTTGGGTCTGCACGTCTTCAAGGATTCGTACGACCTGGCAGCCGTTTTCTCCTCCGCTGATTGGCGTATCTCCTGTTTCAATACAGTCGAGGAAATGGTCTCGTTCGTTTTTTAGGGGTTCGCGGTACTGGATGTGCGGCAATGTAATGTCGCCATGCCTCTGGACGAGCGTTTGCCCGGGAGTGTCGAAGTGCATTTCGGAGCCGATGGTTGGGACGGTCTCATAGCCCTTGTCGATGATCGCGATTTTGTCTTGGGCCATGTCGTCGTAGATCACCATCTTCTTTTGGCCTACGATGGTCATTCTCCGCACTTTGTTGGGATCGAGCCAACTCATGTGCAGGTGGGTGCTGAGTTGCGAATTCCATTGTAGGTTTGCGAACACTACATCTTCTAGTCCTGTCTGGAGTACGTCGCGCCCGCTCGCTGTGCCACTTGTGGGTAGTATGTCTGGAAATAGAAACAGGAGGATGCTGATATCGTGAGGCGCGAGGTTCCACCACACGTTTACGTCTTTGCGGACTTGGCCGAGGTTGAGTCGTTGGTTGTAGGTGTAGAACACTTCTCCGAGCTCGCCTTGTTCGAGGAGCTTTTTGAGGTACCTGACGGCGTCGTTGTACACGAAGGTGTGCCCGACCATCAGGATCAGGCTCTTTGCTGCTGCTAAGTCAGCAAGCTCCCGAGCTTCGTTATATGAAGAGGCGAGAGGCTTTTCTACGAACACGTGCTTCCCTGCATTGAGCGCGTCTTTCACGAGCTTGTAGTGTGTCGATACAGGGGTCGAAACGATGATCGCTTGCACGCTTTTGTCTTCGAGGACGGGTTGTGGAGACTCGTGCAAAGATACATTGGGGAAATTCTTTGCTACGAACTGGCGGCGCTTGGGGTCAGGTTCAACTAAGTCGCTGAGCGTGCAGCGATCGGAGGTATTGAAGCAGCGTGTAAGGTTGGGTCCCCAATAGCCGCAGCCTAATTGAGCGATTTTTATGGATGCTTTTGTTGGCATGAGTTGCTTCGTAAGGAGTCTACTGTTTCGGCAGCGGTTTGCTGCTGGGGGCGTTTGTAGATTTGACGATGGTGTTTTCGGATACGTCTTGGGTTATGGTACAGCCTGAAGCGATCACGGATTTGCTGCCGATCGAAATCCATGGTTCTATGAATACTCCAGTCCCGAATTTGCATTGGTCTGCAATTTGAACGGAGCTGGATGTGAGGACGCCTGGACCGAAGCTGTTGTGGTTTCCCAGTTTGCTGTGGTGTTCGATGCTGACGTAAGCAGAGAGGAAGTTGTCGTCTCCTATTTCGGCGCAGGCCGCGATTTGGCAAAAGGCGAGGATAACGTTTCCCGATCCCAGTTTTGCGTTCATCCCGATGTAGGCACGCGGGTGAATTACGTTGGCGAGTGGTATCCCCGCTTCTTTCAGGCGTTCGCAAATGAGTTTTCGAAAAGCGTTGTTGGTACTGATGGAGACGATGGCGGCGTCAAAAGACTTCTTCTCCCAAAGGCTAGCTAAGGTTTGAGAGTCGCAGCCGCCGAGTATTGGAAGTCCCATTACGGTCTTGTCGGATAGGTCTGGGTCGTCGTCGAGGAGGCCTACCGCCTGTTGGGTGTCGCTTTGTCTAAGGGCGTCCAGAATTTGCACGGCTCCGTTGCCGGCCCCTATTATTAGCACGTTTTGTTTGTGGTCCGACTTGTAGGAGTCGAGCACTGTGTCAGCTCCTCGAGGAAGGTTTGCGATCGCTGCCTTCTTGCGGGAGGAGGGCGACGATTGTTTAGCGAGGTAGGCTTGGACGTCTTTTTCGCTTACTCGCGCCCCGCCGCTAGGAACGAGGCTGAGATCTATGTTGTGGCGTTTTGCGAGGATTATCGCTTTCTTTGTGGGGGGCGCTCCTGTTGAGCTCGATGTGTTTGCTGACGCATTCACCCAGTCGCGTACGGCTTTTTCGGTGTCGTCTTTGTCGGACGATATTACGTAGAGAGCAGCTCCGACTGGAAGCGATTCTCCGTCGTTATGTAGCGGATACAGGTATCCTTCCTCTTCTGCGTATACGTCGAAAACGGATTTTGTGTTTTCAAGGGTGCACACGACTTCCCCTTTGTTGACTTTAGAGCCGGTTGAATGCTGCCAGGAGGTTATGATCGCGCTCTGGTCGTTGGCATTTGCTTGGGGGATATTTGTGATTGTGCGTACTACCATTCTAGAGCTTTGGTTGCGGCGGCTTCGATTTTGGCTTTCGACAGAATGACCTCGGTCTCTTGTTCAAAGTTTGATGGAATCAGCTCGCATGTTGCGGAGGCGTGCTGGATGGGCGCTTCAAGTTGGCCAAAGAGTATTTGCTGAAGCGAGTGGGACAATTCTGAGTACCAAGAAAAAGTCTCGTGTCCCTCGTCTGCGATAACGATGCGTCGAGCAAGGGCACCTAGCGTCGCCAGTTCCTCAAGTGGCGGGCTTGATAGGTTTGCTGGAAAGGCGGCGATACAATGGATTTCTTCCTCTTTGTAGTGCTCAAGCGTTTCTAGAACAGGCAGGCTCGCTCCTCCGTAAGCGATGATCAATAGGTCGGGCTTTTGGTCCGGAGAGTAGTTTCTAGCGATGGCGATAGGGTACCCGTCTTTGTGGGCGAGGCTCTCGATGCTGACTTCTTTGTTACCTTTGTAGATCGGAAGTGGATACAGTGTTTTGCTTTCAATGAAGAGGGTTGGCTCTTCTCGATTGAGCGCGTTGGTAAGGACCTTTTCGGTATCGTGCGCGAGAGAGGGGGACACGACTGAAAGGTTTGGTATTCCGAGAAACATTTTCTCAAGACTCTGGCTGTGCGTGGGGCCGTATCCACGACCTCCTCCCATTGGCGTGCGAACCACTAGCGGCAGTGATACGCCTTGTCCGTACATGGCCGGGAATTTGGCGGCATGATTGACCAGTTGGTCGGCGGCTAGGGTTGAGAAGTCTCCAAACATGAGCTCAACAACAGGTTTAAATCCTCGCAGAGCGAGGCCTATGCCCATCCCTGTGATTGAGCTTTCGCATATTGGCATACTGAATACGCGATCGGGAAAGGAGCTGGAGAGACCTTTGGTGACTTTGAACGCTCCTCCGTAAGGATCTACGATGTCTTCCCCGAGGATGACCGCTTTTGGCTCATTCTCGAAGTGACTATGGAGAGCTCTTTGGAGTCCCTCTAAGTAGGTGGGTGGGCGTGACATCTTTAGTTGAGTTGCTCGAACGCTGATTCGATTTGTGTTCGAACTGATTCTTGTATTTGGGAGACTTGGTCCTCGGGTAGGAGCTTCTCCAGTCTCGGAATCGGATCTCTTTTGGCGATCTCTTCAAGCTCTTGCCTTGAACGCGTGTCGTCTCCTTTTGAGTGAGGACCGAGTCGAGTTGTATCAAGTTCGAGGAACGCTGGTTGATTGCTGATTCTTATTTGCTTGGCTAGTTCTCCGACTGTTTGGGCGACCGTTTCTGGGGCGTTGCCATCTATACTCCGGCTGTCGATCCCGAATCCTGCGGCCCGTTGGCAAAAGCTGCTTGCGTGAGTTTCGTTTGTTGGAGTGGTCTGAGCGATATGGTTGTTCTCCAGAACGAATAGGATGGGGAGGCGGAGAGTGGATGAGATATTGAATGCCTCGTAGACGGTTCCTTGCCCCATTGTTCCGTCTCCAATGAAAATGGTTACGATGGCTCCCGAGTTGTTCAGCTTTTCAGCTAGGGCTGCCCCGAGGGCGGAGGGTGCCATACCTCCTTGGATACCGTTTGTGTAGAAGTTTTTCCAATGCAAGTGTTGAGTTCCGCCTGCGCCTGAGCAAAGCCCGCTTGGCTTGCCCATGACCTCAGCGGCTAGCTTGTCGAGAGGGCATCCGTAGGCGATCATGTGCCCGTGTGCCCGATGCGCGGAAAAGACGACATCCTTACTTAAGTCGATTCCTGCCATAACGCCGACGGCGCAGGCTTCTTGCCCTATGCATGTGTGCACCGTGCCCTTGAATTGGCCGAGTCCGTAGCGTCGAAGCAATTCCTTTTCGAAGCTGCGGATGAGGAGGGCTTTGGCAAAAAATACTTCGGATTCTCCGGTCATGCGGTTGCTCGTTTGATTCTCGTTTAAGATGGAGTCTGCGTTTCTGTTTTGTTCGAGCTCAAGTCGCGTAGGTTAGTTTTCTCAGGATCGCCCAGTCATCGTGCTCTCGGTATGAACGTTTCTTTAATGCGGCAGCGATTGGTGTTTGGGCACATGAGGATATAACTAGGAAAGGTTTGGGTTCCGTCAACGTACAGTCTGGAGACCGGATCGGTTTTTCTGCCAAGGTCTGGCCGTGTTTTTTGGGGTCGCTATCTACGAACCCTGAAATTTCGAGTCCTGCCTTTTGGAAAATGGAGAGATGGGCGAGCCCTAGGTCGGACGCTCCCCAAAGCCAGAGTGGGCGTTTTTTGCTGATTGTACGAAGTCTCTCAAAATCGAATTCAGGGAAGAGTTCTTCAGTTTTTGTTGAGTCGATAACCTTTTGTCGTATTGCTCGGTCTGTAGTTCTGCGAGGGGAAGCTCCGGTTAGGCTGTTGTCGTGAACACGGTAGCGACTGCAAGTATTGCCCATGTGCGCTGCTTTGAGACCTTTAATCGCGAACCTCGCCCAAAGGTCGTAGTCTACGGCTCTCGGTAGCGTTACATCGTAGTATCCGATTTTTTGATATGCTTCTTTCTTTAGACAACAGCCTGCGTCAGGGAGCGGGTTTTCTAGAGCAAGCTGGCCTATCAAGCGTTCGGGCGTCCAATCCTCGAATCGTTGGATTCCGGTTTGTTTGCCTTCTTCGTCGATTAGGATGTGGTCGCCGTAAGAGAACATTAAGCCTGGGGTCCTGAGGAAATTCTCCATGTGGCTCTTCAGGCAATGCTCGGGAAGTTCGTCGTCGTCAGCAAGAGCTACGATATAGTCCCCTTTTGCTTCCCTTACTCCGCGGTTACGCGTTTCTGAAACGCCGGAGTGCTCTTTTTTTATGTATCTGATTGATGGAGAGGTGAACTGGGAAACGACCTTTTCCGTTTCGTCTTCGGATCCGTCATCGACGATCAAGATTTCTGTTGCGGGAAGGGTCTGTCGCAAGGCGCTCTCGATCGCGCCTCCAAGGAGGCCCGCCCGATTATATGTGGATAAGCAAATCGTAAACTCCATCTTAAGGCTGTCTCAGTTTAAGAGTTCCTGGATCTTTTCGTGAACCAGGTCGCAACGGTGCGAGATCGTGTGGTCGCGAACCGTTCTGCGGTGCCCTGCCTCGGCTATTTCCTTCGCTGTTTTCGGATTGTTCTGCAGGTATTCAATTTTCTCGATACATTCTTCTGTGTTGCTGAACGACACGACCTCTTTGTCGATTTCGAACAGGTCAGAGAGGTTTGGGCCGTGGTCTGTTAACAGGCAGGAACCCATACCAGTGGCTTGAAACAGCCTTAGGTTTCCGACTTGGCCTTTCGCTGATTCGGTATGGATGTTTAGCGATACTTTGGATTCTTTGAGCAAATCGTAGAAATCGTGTCCGTATGCGGGCTTGCTGGTTTTTTTCGGGAAGAGAGAAGACAAGACGTAGGGAGTCTGTTGATCTAGGCCTATTCGTTTTCTGACGGCCTTGTTTCGAAGTTGAGGCAGTAGGATGGGGGTTTGGTAGGCGATTTCCTTAGCGAGTGTGGTGGCAGGTTTTTCTATGAACTGTTGGAGTGTCGCTCTTTTTTGAATACCTTCATCTAGCCAGGCGTGGATGGGTGACTTGCTGAGGAGATCGTGCAGGAACCAGTAACGTTCGAAGTGGAAGGGGTAGCCGTATCCAGACGAACCTATGAAGGTTGTATTGTGGTTGCGTTTTGAATACTCAGGTATGCTGCTTTCCGACTCTTCGAGAAGGGTCTCGTCCATCGCATGATAGAGAACGGAGGCGGAGTGGCCTTCTTTGCGTAATTCTTCTGAAAGAAGTGGTGTCGTCGTAAATACGTGATCGATGTTTTTGAGATCTTCCGGCGGCGTGGGGAACCCAAGATGGACCAGCATTAAGCGAATGGATGGAACGGCTTCTTTGAGCTTTGTGCGAACGTAGCGCGGTATGTGGCCGAAGTTTTGGAAGTATACGATATCCGGTTTGAACTCCTGGATTTGGCCGAGAGCTGCTTCGATTTGCCAAAGGTCTTTGCGGAATCTCCGATTGCGCTCTCTGAGCCATGCCTTGTGGAGGGGAGGGACGTAGTACATCAGCTCTGTGGCTTCGTACCCTCTTGCTCGCATTCCGTTTTCGAACGCGTTTGTGACGAAGAACTTCTTTTTTAGGTAGAAGGCCTTTTGTTCCTCGTATCCAAGTTTCAGGAAGGAAGGGTCCTCCTTGATTAGGTAAGGAAAAATTCTCGGATACGCAAAATCGTAAACTCTGAGGATCTTTAATTTGCTGCCCATCTTAGCGGTACTTTGCTTGTACTTCTCTCCATTTTGCGGTGAACACCTGGATTAGATGGTGCGTGTGAACGAAACGTATCAGGTCTGGAAGGCTGCCAGGATTACGGTCTGAGAGGTATTGCTTCCAGGTGGACTTGATGGTTTTTGAATTCCAAATGTTGGAGGACTTGAATTCGCTCGCGTTTATCGTGTCGTCGAAAAACTGGCTGAAGTCTCCTTTTAGCCAATGTTCGATTGGGGAGTTTAATCCTATTTTTGAGGTTCGCCAGGTGATCGAATCAGGTAAGAGCCCGTTCGCTGTTTTTCGGAGTGGTAGTTTTGTGTATCCGTCTGCGATCTTTTCGGAACCAGGAGTTGAGAAGGCTTTGACGACGAGTCGCCAGTCCATGAGAGGGGTTCTGATCTCGATGCCGTGGGCCATGGAAAGTCGATCAAAGTTTCTCAATATGGTGGGTAGGATTGTGTAGTGGAAGTCCGAGTAGAGTCTTTGTGTTAGGAAATCGCTTTCAGATAGTGTATCTAGATCTGAATACAGCTTAGAGGCGAAGAGTTCCGATGGTTCGACTTCTAGCCAATTGTGTTTGGATATGAAGACTGCGTCCGGATGACGCTTTTTGACCAGGTGGCGTAGGGGTGGCAGACCAGGCCGCTCGCCGTTGATTTGGGCGTCGTAGTAGGTCTGGCGTAGGCTTCTGATCCTGTTCAGGTTAACTTTGGGGAAGGCCGCATCTATCAACGCGATGATTGGGTGGTGGTGGTATCCTCCCAGGAGCTCGTCGCCGCCGTGGCCATCCATGGAGATCTTGAAGCCAGCCTTAGAAATTTCGCGGTAAACAAGCCAGCCGACGATGGGCAAATCGTAGACTTCCTCGAAGGTATAAAAGAAGTCGGAGAGGTTCTCGACCAGTTCGTCTCCGGACATGACGCGTTTTGTCAGTTGGATACCGAGGTGTTCAGCTACCGCGGCCGCGAATTTGGTTTCGTCTGTGGGGGCATTGGGGAAGCTTGCCACGAACGCATGCCGCCAGTCTTGAGCTCGGTAGTCGTTTTGTGTGTTTGCTTGAGCGCTTACATGAGCGAGTCCAGCTGCGACGCTACTGGAATCAAGCCCGCCGCTGAGGGCTGTCGCAAGGGGAACGTCGCTTCTCATTCGAATGCGACAAGCGTCAAAGAAGAGGTCGGAGAATGTGCTGCCTTCGTCCTTCCCTTCGAGTTCCTTTACCTCTTGGGCGGTGTTCCACCAACGAGTGATGACGGGGGCTCGGTCGTCTCCTAATTTGATGCAGTGCCCGGGCAGGCAGCGGTTTACCCGACTCAAGTAGGTTGGTTCGTCCGGTTCGGCTAGGAACATATTCGCCAGCGATCTGGCTAGGATCTTCTCGTTGAATTCCAGATCAAATCCCTTGAGGTGAAGGAAGGCCTTCAGCTCTGATGCGAATGCAAATCGTTCGTTGGAAGCATAGTAATAGAGCGGTTTTATTCCAAAACGATCTCGAGATAGGAAAAGGCTTCTTTGCACGGGATCCCATACTGCGAAGGCCCACATGCCGTTGAATCGCCTTTGGCAGTCCTCGCCCCAATGAGCGTAAGCGGCTACCGCTACTTCGGTGTCGCAATGGGTCGAGAACGAGTATCCAAACGTTTCGAGCTCTTGGCGAAGCTCCACGAAGTTGTAGATCTCACCGTTGTAGGTGATGTGGAAAACGCGTCCATCTGGCGTTCTGTATTGAAGCGGGCCGTTTGCGCTTTCTGCGAGATCTAAGATCGAGAGTCTTCGGTGTCCCAGTCCAAGATCTTTGTCTATGAAGGTTCCGCGAGCGTCGGGCCCTCTATGAATCAAGGAGTCGGTGAAGAGGTCGAGTTCGAAGGGGTCGACTGCTTGGTTGTTGTTCCAGATGCCTGCGATTCCGCACATACTTTATCGTTCTTTGGGGATCCAGAATATGACAGGGAATCCGGTGGCTGGATTGGTTGTCTCTCCGATGCTCTCGTACCGGCTCAGATTAATGCCAAGTTTGTCCATGTAGGATTCGAAGAAACTGACGTCGCCATGTTGCAGGATGCAGGCACTCTGCCTTCGTTCTTTGGGTACATTGCTCAAATGGTAGTAGTTGGCGTCCAGCATCGCCTTGGTTTCAAAGCCTTTTCTGAAGTACCATTCGTGGCCAGGGGAGACACCGCCAAGGGCGTAGACCATGCC
Source organism: Pelagicoccus mobilis (assembly GCF_016595505.1). Taxonomy (GTDB): domain Bacteria; phylum Verrucomicrobiota; class Verrucomicrobiia; order Opitutales; family Opitutaceae; genus Pelagicoccus; species Pelagicoccus mobilis. The sequence continues at coordinate 82,937 of NZ_JAENIL010000027.1, forward strand.
TGGTAAGTCAAAAAGCGCTATGATGTCGCTACCCCATGGACGATCGGCGCGTTTGTAAATCTCTCTAGATTCTTCGATGAATGTTGCGGTTTCTTGGTCGAGTTTCAGAGTGCAGTTGTTGATTCGTACCTTCGTGTTCTGCTTGTGCAATGATGGGTTGCGATACGGGAAAATGATGTTTCCGGTGAACACTTGGGCGGTAGCAATGCAGGTGAGAAGAAGAATGCTGCATTCGAATACCCACGAAACGTTCCACAATGTGGATACGAGGAAGGACTGGATGGCGATGAGAGCGAACCAAGCGGGTCCTTGGTAGATGAAATTGAGATAGATGTAGTTGCCTGTTCCAAATGCGCCGACCACTGGGATTGCGATCATGACAAGAATGGAAGTGTAGAACGAGGTCGAGTCAGGGAACACTAGGGACGGGGTCGCGTTTTGTGCTGTCCAAGTATATATGATAAAGGCGGCGGTCCAGGCGATGAGGCCGAAGTACATTTTCATTGTGTGGAGATTGTAGGCGTCTCCAGAAATGTGGTACTTTTTCTTGAAAATGATATAGAGGAAGGCGGCCCACGCTAGCAGGTAGATGATGAGAAATAGGGTGCGAGTTTGTTCGGCTTGCGCTATTCCTGTTAAGGTGAGCAGAGGAGCGACAACGAGCAGCGCATGAACCGGTGCGAAATCCAGAATGCTGTTTTGCAGGAAGTCTCGCATTTCTTTGTAGTGCCGGCCAAATACGGATCCATCCCACTTGAACAAACGAGCAGTGTATAGCTGATGCTTTACGATACTGCGAAATTGCTTGGGCGAAATGAGGAGCGAAAAAGCGAGTGCTGATGCCGCCAGTCCTCCGAGAATGAATCCCCCCATTTTTGTCGCTAGCAAAGTCAGGTTGTGGAGGTCATGGAGCGTGCAGACGATCAGTATGAGGGGGGTGAACAGAAAGAACGAGCTCGCTTTGAAGAACGGCTGTGTGCCAACGATAAATCCCATTGCGGCAAACAGCCAAAATTGCTGAGCTTGGGATAGCTCGCTCGAGTGCATCGAGTAGAGCAGGAGACCTCCTGCTGTTAGAATGACATAGGAGCTCAAGTGGTTGTATTGAAGTGTCCCGAAGCTGAATCCAAATGAAAGAAGTCCTCCGATATAGAGGAAAAGGTACAGGATGGCGGAGCTGTATTTCAGCTCTAGAATATTAGGGTAGTACGTTTCTAGAAAGGCGATGAATCCCCAGCAAAAAGCCACAGCTGAGATGGCCGTGCATGCGAGCGTGCACATGCGTAGTAGTTGTATGCTTCCGCCAAGTACTCGGTATAGAGGCCAAGTCCATGCGAAGTCGGTGAATGGGAGACAAGCGACTTCTTTCGGATGCTCCATGCACATGTAGGTAGCGGCGTCGTCTGTAAGGTCCAATCCGCGGTCGCAACTCCAGAGGTAGATTGCGCTCAGGGCTGCGGCGACAGTTGCTAAAAGGATTACCGTTATAAGTGGAAGCATTTTGTGTTGTGGGCTTATCGTAGCGACTGCATTAGCTTGCCCCAGAGTTTTGCCTGTTTGGTGTGAGGGAGGATGCGGGCTATCAAATTCATTCCTTTGCAGGATGAGCCGATGAGTACGAGTGGCTTCTTTTGGAGGAATCCTTTTCTTATTATCTGGGCCGCTGTTTCCTCGGGAGTAAGCAATCCCTGATTGCTTGTCTTTTTGACTCCGGCTGTTTCTTGGAAGTTCGTATTCGTTCCGCTAGGACAGACGGTGATGACTTTGCATTTCGAGTTATTGTCTCTGTCGCACTCTTCTTTTAGGGCTAGTGAGAAGGAGAGTAAGAAGGCTTTGCTGGCGGCGTATGGCGCTATGAACGGGAGGGGTTGGAATGCGGAGGAGGAGCAAACGTTGATAATGCTCTCTAGTTTGGGAAACCCGTTTAGAGCGTGGTGGCAGATTCTCAATGGTGCCTTAATGTTGAGGTCGGTTACGAGATCCGCTTTTTCGAGGGAGCTGGTGCGAAACGCTCCACGGTAGCCGACACCTGCATTGTTGATCAGGCCAACTACCTCGCTCTGTAATGAAGACAGATCGCTGAATGCCCGTTCGATTTCTTCGGTTTTGGTGAGGTCTGCTTGAATGGTTAGTGCGTCGAGACTGCGCTTTGCATCCTTCAGCGAAGACTCGTTCTTGTCGATTATGGCGACGTGGTATCCGAGAGCAAAAAGGCTTCGTGAAAGCGCTAGGCCGATTCCTGATGCACCTCCGGTTATGACGATGGTCTCTTTCGAGTGCGATGGTTGTGTGTCTCTCTGCTCGCGAACGAAACGTGGAAGCTCCTCGAGAGGATGGATATCGAATGTGAAACCTAGTTTCTCGACTTTTTTGGGTTGGACCCAGTAGTAGTTGAAAAGGAGGTTAGATAGCGAAGGAGGGAGGAACTTCTTTAGAAATGAAATCCCTTTGGCTAAGTGTTGCGGGAAATTCCATTGGGTTGGGGAGTTGCCGTGCAAGGTTCTCAGCTCGGCTAGCAATCGGCCGAGCGTATGTGACTCGGGATGGCTCAGGTGGAAAGTTTGGTTTTCTGCTTTAGGGTTCGACGCCAGAAACGAGAGCGCTCTCGCAACGTCTTTGACGTGAATGAGCGAGAACAGTCCTGGGAAATTCAGTTTGCTGAGGAGCCCGTTTTTCTGGGCTATTTTACTTAATACGGCGAGGTGGCTATTGTTTCTCATCCCGGGACCGAAGACAGGTCCTACTCGGATGATTGTGTAAGGTAGTCCGCTTTTTTCGATCTGTATTTCGGCTTCTCGTTTGCTCTTTCCGTATTGAGTTCGGGGATACGGAATATCGTCCTCTTGGATCGGCGAATTGTTGTCCCATGACTTGGGGCGATCCATGGCGGCCGTTGTGCTGAGGTATATGAAACGCTTTAGGCCTGTGTTTGACGGGATGAAGCTTAGTAGTCTGCGAGTAAGGTCGATATTTGCTTCCTGCTGAGCGGAAGCGTTTTTGTCATTGAAATTTGGATTTCCGGCTATGTGGAAAATGTAGTCCGCTTCTTGGATGGCGGATTCGCACTCATTCTGGTTCGTCCATAGAATTGCCTTTGTCGTATTTCTGGCGGGCAGCTGCTTGCTTGAGTCCCTTACGATTAGCTTAAGTTGTATGGAGGGGTCTTCGGAAAGGTGCTCGACGAGATGCTTGCCGATGAAGCCGGATGCCCCAGTTACCACTGCGTTCATGCCTTTTTGAGTATCCAGTAGATGCAGCATGGATCCCTGCGAACCCATGACGTTATGACATGCCATGCGGCGGGGAATAGCGCTATCCAAGAGTTTCGAATCAGGAATGTCTTCGCTGCTCTTGGGTCGATTTGCTCGGTCGGGATATTTTTCTTTTTGCTGAGATAGAGGAGGTTTTCGCTTCTGGATTTTTTATTAAGCCAAGTTTGGAACCAGCCGAATATGTCGTATTCTTTTGAATACGATATCTCTTTGTCGATTTTTAGCCCTTTGTTTGCTATTAGCTGCTTGAGGCCTTTGTCGCTAAACTGTGTGAAGTGGTGGTCTCGGTCCAGGTAGGTCCAACCGTAGCCTCCAAACTCCGCTTGCTTGCTGCCGAATCTTGGGACGCAAACGATTATGTTCCCGTTTGGGGAAAGCAACCTCCGCGCTTGTTCGATGGCGCTTGATGGATCGGGGAAGTGTTCCAGCACGTGCCAAAGTGTTATGCAATCGAAGCTTTGGTTCTTGGACTGCAGTTTCGCAACCGCCTCCTCGTCGAAGTAGGAATGTATCCACGAAAGGTTGAGTGATTCAGCGTGGGCTGTGTTGTTCTTGGTTAGGAGCTCTGGTTCGATGGCCGTGACTTCGTATCCGTGTTGGGCTGCCTTTCTTGCGAAGGCGCCTGAACCTGCCCCGATGTCTAGGAGTGATTCTGACTCTGGTGGCTTGGCTCGATTTCGCTTTATTGTTTTGATTCTGTCTTCTAGGAATGAATCTAGCAATCTTTGCTCGAACGAGCTTGATGAAGATAGGTCGTCTTTGGATAGACCGGGTTCGTCGTAACTCGGGAGCGGGGCGGAGTAAGCGTTGCCGCATGATTCGCAAATCTGTATCGAACGTTTGGATGCGGTGAAAACCTCCTGGTCATGAGGCTTCCATTGGTGTGATTTGCTCGAGTGGCAAACGGGACAGCTTGTGCTTTCTGCTACGCTCATTCGTCAGGGTCGTGACTCTGGAGGATTTGAGAAACGATGTAGAGGGGGCGGCCCTTCGCTTCGTCGTAGACGCGGCCAACGTATTCTCCGACCAGCCCCATGCAGAAAGTCTGAAACCCGCCGAAGAACATGAGGAGAAGGATGATTGGTGTGAAGCCCGGCAGGAAGTAGTCTGGATTCGTGAATTTGACTGCTATGACAACGATAGAGGCGATAAGGGAGAGGGAGAGTATCAGCAGTCCCGAGTAGGTGACAAAGCGAAGGGGGGCGGTAGAGAAAGAGGTGATCCCTATGGCGGCAAACTGGATCATCTTGGTGAGAGTGTAGTGGGTCTCTCCTGCGAATCGTGAATGTCTTTCGTATTCAAACGCTTTTTGTTTGAAGCCTATCCAACTGATCATGCCCCGCAGGAAGCGTCGCCTTTCTGGGAGGGCCTTGAGCGCGTCGAGAGCTTTCCGGTTCATCACACGGAAATCACCTGCGTCTCTCGGGATTTCGGTTGATGCGAGCCAGCTGAGTGACTTGTAGAAGAGTTTCGAGGTTGCTTTCTTGAAGAAGGTTTCTCCGTCTCTCTGGGTGCGTTTGCCGTAGATCACGTCGTATCCTGCCGCCAGCTCTTTGAGCATGTCGGGAATCACTTCAGGCGGATCTTGTAAGTCGGCATCGATGAAGCAGGCTGTTTTTCCGCGGGCGCGGTTTATCCCTGCTGATATCGCGGGTTGCTGGCCAAAGTTTCGCGACAGGAGAACGACGGTTGCCTGTGGGTAAGGAGCGATGAACTCTGGGTAGGATTCGCGGGAACCATCGGTGCTTCCGTCGTCGACGAGGATCAACTCGTAGCTGAGCTCGGCGTTTTGGAAAGTCTGGTGAATACGTTTCAGTAACTCGGGGATGTTCTCGAGTTCGTTGTAAACGGGTACTATGACCGATATATCTGGCGTTGGGTTTGCCACGGCTTAATCGATAGGGTTTCTGCAGACTAGAACGACGTTCCAGCAGAGTAGTCTTAGAGGAGGTATCAGCTTTAGCAGTACGTCATCCAGTCGCTTTAATGGCTTGTAGATTGGCGCCCACTGTTCGCTTTCTTCCAGCACGACTTTCCAGTATCTCTCCTTGTTTGGATCTTTGCGTTTCCAGAAATAAAATAGCAGGAAAATCGATAAGGTTGAGAGCCAGTAGTAGCGACTGTTTGAATGCTCGAATCGAGACTTGACCCAGTTTATGTCGGATCGGGTGAGCGGGTGTTCGTCTTCGGTTCTCACCTCCATCGCCATCTTTCTGTAGGCGTTGATGGCTGGATTGTAGGCGACTGGGTCCCAGGATGCGAATACTGCCCCTGGCTTCATAAGCTGTTTCACTTGTTCGATTACGGCGATGATGTCGGCGTGGTGCAGGATGTTGGCTGCATAGACGAAGTCGAAGCGAGTGTCGGTGAGCTGCGCTAATTGTCCGGCGTCTCCGCAGAGAGTGTGGATCTTGACATTGTATTCTTCGGCGAGCTTCTCGGCGTGTTTGAGCATGCCGGGAGACAGGTCGGACGCGTAGACATTGGCGCCCTGCAGGGCCATGTAGACTGAAGTCTCTCCTAGACCGCAGCCAATCTCTAGAACGTTTTTCCCTTTAAGGTCGCCGACTTGCTCTAGGATGTATTTGATTTCTGGTGCGGTACAAACTTGGTGTTGTTTGATAACGTCGATTTTTGTGCTGCTGGCGTCAGCGGCCCAAGCGTCGTGGAAATCGCTTTCGCGTTCGAGGAGGCTTTTTTCTTCGTCGTCTTTTCCTGTTCCCATTTGGTTTTCGATCGCAGTGGCGTTCTTCTCGTAGAAGTTCGCGAGTGTTTGGGCCGCTTCTTGAAAGAATCTCTGGTTGTTGTCCTTTTGCTGGGTAAGGGCTTGGGTTTCTTGGGCTCTGGCTGCTGTGTCGCCTCGTTTGTAGAGTTTTAGGTTTTTGTCGGTTAAATCGAGCGAGGCGATGGTTTCGTCGTTGTATTCAATTTCCAAAGCGCTCTTGGAGTTTGGATTGAATGATAGCTGGTTCAGGAAGGCGTTCCAGTTGTTGCTGCTGGCTTTGTTTGGGCGCAGATCGCGAGCGGTTCGGAGAAGCTGGTAGATGGCGCTATGGATAAGGATGGGCTTGGGCATGGAGCTAGTGGGTGGCTCTTAAGCGTAAGGCAGTGGGTTCTCTTCGCGTATGCGCTTACCGATTTGGGTCAAGTCGTCGTAGCTGAAAGGCCAGTTCTTTGAGGGCTTTTTGACGAAGAACTGTTTTGCTCGCTGGATACGCGCGGCCATGAAGCGAGATGATATTGAGATTTCAGGATAGCTTCCGTACATGCATCCTTCGCAACTTTTGGCTATGTCTACGACTGAGCGCTTGAAGCTCCTGTTCCTGTAGTGTTGGGGGAAGCTTTTGGATTGGGCGTAGATTGGGACAGGGAGACGGTGGTCGCAGCAGGGGGCGAATTCACCGTTGGGCAGCAAGGCGAAATAGAGTGAGGGGCTGTCGCAGACTTGGTTGTTCTTGCTTCTCCAGGTGGTGGCTTCGCCGCTTACGAATCTGTAGATATCGTCGAGATACTGATCGCTATCGTATAGGAGGTAGCCGTTCTCCCTCATGGTGTGTACTTGCTTTAGCAGTTTGGCGACTGCGTCGAACTCTGAGGGAATGAATGCTAGGTTTTGATCGAAGGTCCGGAAGCCTCTCGCTTGGTGCTGGTTTGTGGTGTGGATCGGGACGAGGGAAGTGTACCAGCCTATTTCGGTGCCGAAACGTATGACGTCTGGTATGTGCTCCAGGTTGTTCCTTTGCATGACGCACCCAAAGGAGGCGAAGCTGTCTTCTCGAGGAAGGTATTTGGTGAAGAGGCTGACTGCTCGTAAGGCCGAATGCCATGATTTGTCGAAGCCGCCGTTGATGGCGTCCTGCTGGCCGGAATCGAGGGAGTCGAGGGAGATCGATATGTCGTTGCCGCCGAATTCGATGGCTCTGTGGATTTCTTCTTCTCGAGCGAGCCCGTTGGTCTGCATGCGGACGTGGATATCACGGTCGCGAAATGCTTTTATGATCTCGGGAAGATCCTTGCGGGCGAAGGGTTCGCCACCTGTGAGGAGCACGATGGCGACGCCAAGTTTGGCAAAGTTGTCAGCGATTCGTTGGATGTCGTCGAGAGAGCACTCTGGGAGGTCCGAGTTGGCGTATATGATGTTGCACTGCTGGCAGGTTAGGTTGCAGCGAGCGGTCACGTAGAACTGAACGTAGACTGGGTTACGCCTTGTGATGAGCCCTTTGGCGATGCGGGCGGATTCGGTTAAGGAGAACATACTAGTTGGTGATCAACCAATAGGCGAGAGCGGTAACGGGGAGGAGTATCAGCAACCAGGTTACGCACCCAGACTGGAGAGTCACTGTTGTGGGGATGAGTAGGTTCGGCTCGGCGATCTCGATTTTTGTCAAATCTGCGTCAAGATCGACGAGCTGCTCGAAGATCTCTTCGTGGTAGGAGCTGGCGATCATGATTTTGTCGTACTTCTCTTTTCTTATGTCGTTTGGTGAGATGATTGGCTTACCGAGAAAGGAGGTTCCTTGTTTGTTTCGATCATTGTCGATAAAGGCGACGATGTCGTGGCTGCGTCGCATTTTCTTGAATACGTTTTTGCCTCCAATGGACGCTCCGAATAGAAGGGTTCTGGGTTTTGAGGACATTTGCTTGAGTTTGGAAGGATGTGGAGGATTAGGGCCAGTATTTGAGGGGCGCTTCGACGATTTGGTTGAGTCGCTCTCGGGTCGCTTCGTGGGGAAAGGGTTGTAGGTCCTGGAAGGAGTGTAGGAAGTTGATCCGGTCTGGGGCGACTCTGGTGAGAAATTGCTGGAAGGTCTGTGCGAGGCTTTCGTTTCCTGCGAGCTTGGAGAAAGAAAAGAGAAGCTGAAGGCTCCAAGCGTAACCGCTATAGGTGGTGGTCATTAATTTCAGATCATCCTCGCGTTCTTCTATGGCCTGGATGGCCTGATCGGAATCTCCGTAGAGTAGATTCAGGTGGATGAGTGAACAGAGGGCGTGGATGTCTGAGGCGTGCGGATCGATCGTTTCCTTTTCCAGCAGTTGCTTCGCCTTCGTTTCTTCGCCGAGTTGCCAAAGCCAGACGGACAAGGTCGCGTGCGGGATGAAGGATTGGGGAATCGCTTTTATTGCGTTCTCGATTTGGTCGATTGCTCGGTCGAACTCGCCAAGGAAGCAGAGGCAACGGGCGAAGCATTGATGGTCATTCATGGTCGCCAGCTTGTTCTTGCAGACGGTATCCATAAATTGGATGAGGTCTACCGTTAGGACTTGCTGAGCAGCCTCTATCCCTTGGTGGACGAGGGATTGCCCTTCGCTGCTAGGCGCGAGATAAGCGGCGAGAAATGAGTCAAGCAGGTCTGATGGTTGCTCGCAGCTTTCGCGGTATTCATCCGCTCGCTTGATCGCCGCGGTCCAATCGCCTTTCTTCGCGTAGAGCGCGATATATCGTGGGTAGTACTGAGGGCTGAGGCGTTTGTATTTTGCGTCTAAGGCGTAGAAGTCTTCGAGTCCGGTTTTAGTCGGACTGAGGTGGGCGATGTGATGCGCTAGCTTGGAGGCGAGATCGAAGGTGTCGGAGTAAGTGTCGTAGATCTTCTTTAATTCGCCTTCGAGTTGGAGCTCGGGGTTCTGGTGGTAGCGATGAATGAGCTCGGGAGCTTGAAGGCTGGAAATCTTGGACGGCGAGAAAACTTCGAGAAGAGACGGCTTAAAGCTAGGATCCTGGCATATTGAGTTTAGGTGGGTCAGAAACGCGTTTTCCCACGCTTCGTTTACCACTGTCAGTCTCGGGTTCGCTCTGGCGAGACCGATAAAGCTCTGGAGGAGTTTCGGCTTGATCGCTAGGATACGGCTGAAGGTATGGGCCCAGATCTCGTTTGCTTCTAGGTTCCAGAAGCTTTGTGCCAAATCCTTTAGGGTATAATCGGAGATCTGCCATTGGCTCTCGATGTTGGCACTCCCTTGGAGGATGTGCTCTATGAGTTGCAGCGAGGGTTTGGCGGCTCGTAGTTGTGTTTTCTTACGAAGGTGTTCGAGAGGGCGTTGGAGCACTTGGAGGGTCTTGGCTGAAAACTCAGATGAAGACCATTGGTCGCTGTATTTGTTGGATAAATACGAATCGGAAGGGTGAAAGACTGTTTCGAGTGGTTGGCGCTCTATGGCATTCTTCCCTTTTCTGTTCCATGAGATTAGGGGAGCGAGTATGTCTTTGAGTCGAGCTTTGCCTTTGACGAGCAAGCGAGGGCAGTCGATCACTGTTTCGTTCTTGAACGTGAATCGCTTTAAGGAGTTTGAGCCATCTGTGTACAGGAACATGGGGATCCCTAGTACTAGGCAGCTAGAGTAGATCAGGGAGTTGGTCGTGTTGTCCTTGCAGAACGAGACGACGTATTCGGCATTCGACAGTGCTTGCGGTTCGAATGGAGTATCTTGGCTTGTCTCAAGGCACTCGAACGCATTCGAACTCTCGGCGGAGACTTGTATCAGGTCCTTGGATGCGTTTGCTGTACTCTTTGTCCGTTCTTGAACTAGAACGGGTCTTGAGGGGTGGCCTGATTGATGAGTGAGCCGTTCGAGCTGCGGGTGGAATGGGGGGAGAAAATGATATCTGGCAAGGAGTTGTTCTGGGAAGTCAGGGTTTTGCTCGATCAGCTCTTCTGGGGTCAGGCGACCGAGTATTAGGTCGGGGCAGTCCCAGTCGGAAACGGACACTTGATTTGGCGGCAGGATCGCGACCGAGGCGATATTGTCGCTGTTAGCCTTATTAGCGATGGCCGTAGCGTGTCTCTGCCACAGAGGCTCTTGAGATTCAAGGTGCGTGAGGAGGGATTGAATACCTTGGGCGGTTGAAGTGTCGAAAGGCGTTTGAGTACTTGGGGGGATCGGTTGAGTCATAGACTGCTTACCTGCGAGTAGATCATCCTGTGAGCGTTGGTTAGAGGGCTGAGAGCATTACTGAATGATTGCTCTATGCAAGCGATTTGGCTTCGAGTTTGCTTGATGCTTGCTGTTTGCGGGGTGTCTGATGCACCTTAATTTCCTGAAGGCTATTGGTATGAACTATCTGATTACTGTCGTTATTGCGGCTCGCAACGCTGAGCAGACCATTGAGAGGGCGGTGAATTCGGTTTGCGAGACGGGGGACGCCAAGATCCTTTTGGTGGATGACTATTCTGATGACGATACGGTTCGGCTAGCGAAGTCTAGGGGAGGGGATTTGTTGGAAGTCGTTACTCCGAGGGAGAAAATTGGTTTGGGCAACGCGAGGCAGGCTGGTCTTGAAAGTGTGGATACGCCCTATTTGATGTGGCTGGATGCGGATGACGAGTTGCTTGCTGGTCGTCTGGATAGGATGCTTGCTCGTTTGGAAAAAGGGGCAGATCTGGTGTTTGATTCAGCGGAGTTATGTGATGGTGCGAGTGGTAAGTTTATAAAGAATTTACAGATTCCCTCGTTTCTGTGGGAGGGAATGGGGCTTTACCGGAGTTTCGAGCGTAATTATCTGCCTGGTCCTGCGTGGCCGGCTGCTCGGGTCGAGTTTGCTCGCAAGGTGGGCTATGACCCTGAGCAAAACGCCTGCGAGGATACGGATTTCATTTTGAGGGCTCTGAGGTTGGGGGCGAAGTGGGAGCTCCTCTCTGAGGTGGGATACCGTCAGTTTGCTTACGAAACGAGCCTCTCGCGTGACCTGACTCACCAGCGACGGTTTTTGGCGAGAGCTTTCTCGAAGCACTCGTTTCTTGAGTTGGAGGCTTTCTTGAAGGGGAAGGGTGTTGAGGCTGGCTTGTTGGCTTGGTGTTTGTGTTCGAACGCCCTTTTTCGTGGAGACTGGCCACAGGCGGATTTGTATGCCCGTGAAGCGTTTGGGGAGAGCGCGAAGGAGTCGGAGGAGCTTTTGCTCCCGTGGAGGGTGGGCTTCGATTGGTTGTCGTGTTTTATTCGGGGATCGGTTGCTCTCTTGAACGGAAAGGGTGAAGCCGAGGCGTTGCTTGAGCGATGTGTTGAGCTGGAGGAGAGTCCTGACGCCCTCAATAATTTGGGCGTGGTTCGAGCGAAGCTTGGAAAGCGGAATGAGGCTGTGGATTGCTTCGAAAAAGCGCTCCAATTGATGCCCGGCTACCTCGACGCCCGGCGAAATCTGGAGAATGCGGAGGTGGCGGCAAATATTACCACGCATCCGTTGCGGAGATTTGAGTCAAGATCGGGATACTGATTTAAGTTGTTGGTAGATAAGTGCTAGCAAGGAATGTTTAGTTTGTTGGTATGCTCCTTGCTATGATCTAAAGTACTCTCGTTTCGAGATTTACTGATATGCACGTTGTTGGATCAATCATTGCCCGTTTGGGTAGCAAGAGGCTCACTTACAAGAACCTGCTTCCGTTTGCGGGCAAACCGCTTGTGGGCTTGGGCGTGGAGATTTTGCGGCGGGCGAAGTCGGTGGACGAGATCGTGGTGTCGACGGAGAGCGAGCTGATTGCGAGAGTGGCTCTCGATTTCGGGGCGACGGTGTTGCGGCGCCCGGAGGAATTGGCGGGGGATAAGGTGCCGTCGGTCCCGGTTTTTCAGCATATCGTGGAGAATCACCCGTGCGATGTGCATGTGAATTTCAATATCAATTTCCCGATGTGCGATCCAGCGGTGATCGACCGTGCGGTTGAGTTGGCGTCGCGTGATGGCGAGGCGCTTTCGAATCCGTATGCGGTGTGGGCGCAGTCAGCGGAGCGGCTCGCGAACTACGAGGATCCGCAGAACATTCCGTCCGCGTTTCGCAGCGTTTTTGAGGACGAGCGGGCGGGGCCGTTGGATATTCACACTGAATCGGATTTGCTGGAAACCTACCGAACTTCGCAAGGCCTTAAGCCAGAGGGTCTTCCGGAAGGATTTTAGATGAGTTCAACTACTCAAGAAACAGGTGGAAACTACCGATATATACGAGAGGGCTGAAGCCCTGAAATTTTGACCCGATCGTCTGAGCCAAATGAACAAGAAATCTCCATTCCGAATTTTCGCTTTTTGCATCCTCGCGTTTTTTGTAGCGGGGTCTTCCTGGGCGGCATCCTTGGAGCACGGCAAGGTGCGAGCTCGGACGCGTGGTTGGGAGGTTAAGGATGAAGGTGGGGTAAATGGCTCGAACGCGCCTCAGACCGAGATCACCCAGGAGCAGTCTTATGTAGAGGAATCTTTCGCGGCGGACGCTAGCCAGGCGACGGTCGAGGTGGAGGAGCCTGTGGTCGAGGTGGAGGAAGCTCGTACGGTGAAGCGTCGAGGGAAGCTGATGTTGATCGGTGGGAAGAAAAAGAAAAAGGGGCCGACTCGCTTGGATGGTTACCTCGCGGTTGGGGTTTCGCCTGCATTGCGTTTCTCGGACCTGGATCCTGTGCACTCGCGGCCTCCATCGCCAGCGTTGCCGGAGTTCAATTTCGTTTCTAGCGAATACGTGCCTTATCTGATCGAGGAAGCCCTTCCGGAGGATGCGATGAATGACGCGTCTCTGTTGTCGGAGATCGTGATCGAGATGGAGCCGCATACGGTGGTCTCTGGCACGATCGACACGCGTCGCCACAAGCAGGAGGAGCAGGTCGAGCATTTCCAGCTGGAGGAGCAGCGGACTACGGTTTTGAGACCTGAGGAGGTGCTTATATTTTTCGAGACGGAAACGGCCTCCGGCAAGGCGGGCGCCTTGGTGCCGTTCTCGCCGGCTACGCCTAGCCAGAACACGACTATCAATAGCAAAGCGACTTTGAGGAAAGAATAGCGATGAAGAGTTTTTTGATCAGACTGATGCTGTTTCCAGCGTTTCTCGTGACTGCGGTTTTGGGCGCTGGCGCTCCTGCTCCTGCGGAAGGGGAAGAAGAGGTGACGGAGGAGGTGGAAGATCCTTTCGCGGATCGTATCGTGATCGTGCAGCCGAAGAAGGAGCTCGACCCGGAGTTGGCTTCAGAGCAGGTGATGCGTTACTACGATGCAGCGGTTAACGAGTGGAGTGGGGGCGATTTTGAATTCGCGGAGCGTTATTTTGCGGCAGCTCTGGGAGTCCCGACGGATGTGCCTGAGAAGGAAGTCGTTCTCAACAAGATGGGCGAGCTTTACGCGGCCGCGGGGATGTTTCCGAAGTCGGCGGCGATTTACGAGCGTCTGGCCACGGAATTTCCGGAGAGCCGACGCTTGCCGGAAGCCTACTTGGAGCTTGGGAACATTTACCGCAAAATGGGAGCTCAGGAACTCGCGATTTCGCGTTACTACAAGGTGTTGAACTCTTCGCTCCACGTTTCTTTCGATCAGTTGGAAAAGTACAAGCAAGTCTCGCGTAACGCGCAGCTTGCAATCGCGGAGACGCATAAGGAGCGTGAGGAATATCAGGAGTCGTACCGCTTGTATCAGGCCTTGTTCCGGCTGGAGTTGAAGCCGGTTGAGCGACTGCGAGTACACTACCGGATGTGCTATCTCTTGTATGAGCTATCTAACTACCAGCAGGCGGTTTCGCAGCTGAAGTTGTTTTTGGACGAGTATCCAGAAAGTCCGCACAATCCGGAGCTGCGCTACCTTTTGGCGAAGTCTTACGAAAAGCTGAACCGCAAGCCGGAAGCGTTGCGTGAGGTGGTGAACATCCTGCAAGCCCAGTCGAATCCGTTGACCGGCTACGCGGAGGATGCTGACTACTGGAAGCAGCGTACGGGAAATGAGCTTGCGAACGAGTTTTATGAAAACGGCGACTTCCGCAGTGCGTTGAAGATTTACCAGTCTTTGGCTCGCTACAGCGCGAGCCCGTCCTGGCGTTGGCCGGCGATTCATCAGATCGGTCTTTGTTTCGAGCGTCTTGGTTTGCCGGAGAAGGCGAAGCTGGCCTACCAGGAGATTTTGAATCCTGAAGACGGGCCTATCGATGTGGCGAGTTTGGGAGAGGGAATGCGTTCACTTCGTCAAATGGCGCAATGGAGGCTTGAACACTTGAATTGGGAGGATGATCTTGTGGCGCGTCTTCAATTGTTGAAGGCTCAGTAGACCACGTTCCCCGATTCAAGATTATGGACCCAGCCAAGACTGAAGCGATTCTTCGCGAGCATGTTCGTCTTTGTTCAGACCTGCATGAGCTCTTCATCGAAGAAGGGCAAATGATGCGTACGACCGGAGCTCTTCCTTCGGAGGAATTTTTGGAGCGTAAGAAGTCGTTCGTGACGGTTTTGGACAAGGGCTTGGAGTTGCTGCGTCAGATCAACGAGTCTGGCGAGCCGATCCCGCGTGGCATGGAGCCTTTGGTGAAGGAATGCCGCGACAAGATCATGAAGCTGATGATGGTCGATCGGGAAAACGAACGCTTGCTGCTGAAGAACTCGTTGCCGCCTAAGATGAAGGAAGCGTACGCGAAGGTGGCTCCTGGACAGGTGGCTCGGGCTTACGGGCGGTTCGCGAAGTAGAGAGGGGCAGCTTTTGGCTCCTGCATGGGGTCGCGGGCTGAAGCGCCGCGCTACGTTAGGCGTTGGGGGAGAGCTTGAGTGCGATGACGCAGATGTCGTCGGTCGATGGGGTGCCGTTGAGGGCGTTGTCGAGGGATCCCTTTACTTGCTTTAGTTGCTCGCGGATGCTGCGGCTGTTGGCGTTGCCGAGCGCTTCGACGAGGCCTTGCTTGCCAAACTCTTCTCCTTCCGGGGTGTGTTGCTCGATGATGCCGTCGGTGAAGAGGAAGATGTCGGTTTCGGAATCGAGGTAGAAGGTGGTGTCGCCGAATGGCTCTCCCGGCAGCAGCCCGAGGGCGGGGCCGACGATGTCGCACGGGCATTCCTGGAAATCCTTGTCTCCGGTTTTGAGGATGGGGGCGGGGTGGCCGGCGTTTGCGATGACGGCTTGGCCTTTGCCGAGGTCGACGATCAGGTAGGCTGCGGTGACGAAGCGTGGGAACTCTTCGTCTTCGGCTAGGGAGAGAATGGTTTCGTTGAGGTGCTGCAGAACCCGAGACGGGTGGGCGAGGATATTGGGGATCTCGGCCATCAGACCACGGATAAGCATGGTGACGAGGGCGGCCTTCACGCCGTGACCCATGACATCGCAAACGAGGATCCCGATGCGGTTTTCGTCGACGGGAATGATGTAGAAGAAGTCCCCTGCTAGGTGGTGGCTGGGCTTGTAGAGATAGCAGGCTCGGAAATTCCATTTGTCGCCGTTTTTCAGATACAGGCGGCTTTCGTTGAAGCCCATGGACATGAGCTGCTCTTGGAGCTGGCGAGCGACGAGGAGTTCCTCTTCGTATTGCTCGTTCTTGACTTCGAGCGCTTCCTTGGCCTTGCGGGCAAGCTCTTCGGCGCGTTTTTGCTCGGTGATGTCGAGCGACATGCCGACGATGCCTTCGATCTGGTTTTGCTCGTTGCGGAGTGGTACTTTCGAGGTGAGGACCCAGCGGTTGCCGGCTAGGATGCTCTTGTCGTACTCCAGCTTGTTGCTGATGGGTTCTCCGGTTTCGATGACTTGTAGGTCCTCTGCCAATACGCGGTCGGCCCGTGGGTCGTCGATGATCTCCGTGAGGAGCTTGCCGGTGATGTCGAGATGTGGGGGGATGCCGATGACTTTGCGGTATTCCTGATTGACCAGCATGTAGCGTCCTTCGCGATCTCGAATGAAGAGTCGGCAAGGGAGGATTTGCACGATGGTCTGGAGTAAGCGGCGGTGGCGAAATACGTCGCGCTCGGCTTGTTTCTGTTTGGTGATGTCTCTGGAGAGCCCGAAGGTGCCGCAGATGTTTCCGGATGTGTCGTAGAGCGGGAGTTTCGAGGAGATGACCCAGCGTTCCTGTTTTCCCTCGTGGACGGAGAGTTCTTCCTTGAAGCTCCAGCCTTGGCCGGTGCGGATGATTTCTTGCTCGTCCTCGAACTTGGCGAGGGCGGACTCGGGGGCGAAGAAGTCGAAGTCGGATTTGCCGATGATGGCGGAGGGTTCGCCTACGCCGTGGTATTCCGCCATGGCTTTGTTGACGCAGATGAAGCGGCTTTGCAGATCCTTGAAATAGACGTGGTCTGGCAGCGATTCCATGAGCTGCTGGAACAGCTGGGCGCCCATGTCGTGCTCTTCGTGGAAGACGCTTTTTTTGCCGTCTTTGAGGCCTTGGTTGTAGGCTTTTTCGAGGAGCGTATCGATCTCGTCTTGCGTCAAAGTGATCTCACCGCCTTCGCTGGGCAAGGGGGAGCTGATGCCCGCTTGAGCGAGCGCTTCTTCGAGAATCGAGTCGGTTGGGTTCATCAGGGATTGGTAAAACTGAGGGGAAGATACCCCACTTGGCTCGCTTGGCAAATGCGGAGTTTAGGTATCCTCCTTGAGAAGCTCGTCTAAGCTCTTGCATATGAACACAAAAAAAGCGACTCGGAAGTATCCGAGTCGCTGATACGAAAACTTGTTTTTAACCTGTCTGGAAGCCTAGGTGGTCGGCACGCTATCGTGACATGTTTCCACGATACGGACGAGCTCCTTGATGTTGAATGGCTTTGCCAGGGTGGCGACGAGGTTGGGGTATTTGAAGTGGCGAGCTTCGTCGTGGAAGCCGGAAATGATGATGAACTTGGTCTTGATGTTCTGCCAGCCTGCGAGGAACTCGAGCACCATTTCTCCGGAGAGGCGTGGCATCTTGAGGTCGAGGAGAACCACGTCGAACTGGTGGTTGGGATCGGAGAGGACTGAAACTGCGTTGTGTCCGTCGCAAAGTACCGAGACGTCATGTTCTTCGCCGAAAACGGTGAAGAGCAGGAGTCGGATTGCGGGATCGTCGTCTACGATTAGAATTTTCATGTTCCTGAGCTGTGTAGCGGTTTGGGTGGGTTGAGTGGATTGGATCTCTGCGTAAGGAGCTTAGTTGAGAGAGGGTGAGTTTCCTATAGATCGACTGGGATAGGAGATTCTGAGGTGAAATCTTTGGGGTTTTCCTGCAATTAGCCGCTTTGTTACAGGTGGCTAGTTGTTTCCTGACAGGCAGGGCTTCTTGATCTTGGTGATTAGGGGCGAGGAGAAGCTGCCGGCGTCGAAAAGCGTGTTGTTCATCTTGCCGTAGAATTTCTGGATCTCGGTTTCCATGCAGCGGGCGGTCTCCCGGATGGTGGAGATGTCGGAGGGCTCGATCCAGTATTTCTCGGTAATGCTAGAGAGGAATTCGACCTTTTCGGCGATGGCGGCGACTGCAGCCATGGAGTCCGCGAGCATATCGCTCTCGGTGGGGGAGAGTTTGGGTTGGACGAAGGGTTCTTCGGCCTGGGGCTTTACGGTAGCGGTTTGGGGCTCGTCTACCGGCTGCTGGCTGAGGGTGAGCGTGCGTACGACTTCGAGCAGGTTGCGGTAGTTGAAGGGCTTGGGGAAAATTTTGCTGGCTCCGAGCTCGTTGAATTGGGCTTCGGACTGTGGATTCAAGTAGCCGGTGAGGACGATGACGGGGACGTTCGGGTGGGCGGCCTTAACTGCTTCGATGACCTGGAGGCCGTCTTTCTTGGGGAGGTGGTAGTCGAGAATGATGAGGTCGTTGGATTCGGATAGGCCTTTGTTGATGCCGTCGTCGCCATTGTCCGCTTCGTCGACGTCGAATTCGTCCTTTAGGACTTCGCGCATGACCATACGGAGCGCGGGATCGTCTTCTACGAGTAGTACGTTCTTTTTCATCTTAGTTGTCTCCGATCTGGTGTTGGTTTTGTTGGTAGTGGTCGGCCACGAGCTTGATTTGTCGTGAAGGGGGGAGTTCGTGTCCGGCAAAGAAGAGGGCTATGGTTTGGCCTTGGACGTTGCGGACGGGAAATTTGGAGCCGTGGAGCCAGGTCTTGCCCCAAGCGAGGGTGATCAGTTCTCGCGTTTCGAGAATGGGCTTTTGGCGGTTGGCCACGAATTGGTCGGCGGCGGCTAGGTTTGCGTCGTCTTCCAGCCAGAAGATGGGGGGACCTGAATTGCGGTGCTCGTCGAGCGAGGGGAGTCGCATGCGGAGCAGCTCGCGGCCTTTTTTGTTGAGATAGAAGATGTCGTCGCGGGCGAAGTAGCCGAAGACGCAGCAGCTGAGTTCCTCGAAGGCGCTGACGTTGGCCTGCAGGAGTTGCTTGGGGATGTCGAAGGCCCGGTCGAGTTCCTCGAGAGCGGATTCGAGGGCTTCGGGGAGGTTTGCTTGGAGCAGCTTCTCGTAGTCGGGCATGTTGGGCGTTGGTCGGTTGGGTGAGTACTCGAAGAGTAACATCGACCGTGGCTGGCGCTTCTTTAGCGGAAACTACTCAGCGGCACCCCATTTTTGTTTGGGGTGTTTTGCTTAGCGTTTGGAGGAGGGGTGTGGCCGATGGGGACATCGGCCGCTACCTGATCCGGTATTGGGCGGCAA
This sequence comes from Pelagicoccus mobilis, assembly GCF_016595505.1. Taxonomy (GTDB): domain Bacteria; phylum Verrucomicrobiota; class Verrucomicrobiia; order Opitutales; family Opitutaceae; genus Pelagicoccus; species Pelagicoccus mobilis. Next base: position 101,528 of record NZ_JAENIL010000027.1, read on the forward strand.
CGACGGACGGACTGTTGCCCAAAGGGGCAAGAAACGGACCGCTTTCCCGAAAGCGTAAAATTCAGAGGGAAAGACTGACGCGGGCCGAAGCTGGAGAGATGCTGCC
>NZ_JAENIL010000028.1 GCF_016595505.1 Pelagicoccus mobilis
CCAAATACGCGGGCTAAAGCACCGCGCTACGACTCGCAAGTATGCGTTCCCTTGTCACCACTCTCATCCTCTTCCTCCTCCCCCTCTTGGCCGCCAAACCCACAACGCTCGAGTTCGCCAAGGTCGACAACACACCCCTCTTCCTCGACCTCTACCTTCCAGAAAACGAAGACTCCCCCGGGCTCATAGTTTGGGTCCACGGAGGTGCTTGGCGAGCTGGCAGCCGAGAAAGCGTACCCATCAGACCACTACTCGAAAAAGGATGGGCTATTGCGAGCGTAGATTACCGTCTCTCAACCCAAGCGAAATTCCCCGCTCAAATTCACGACATCAAAGCTGCCATCCGCTACCTTCGCGCGAACGAAGAGAGCTACACCTACAACGCCAGCAAAATCATCATTGCAGGAGCTTCCGCCGGCGGTCATCTCGCTGCGTTGGTCGGAGTCACGAACGACCACCCAAAGCTCGAAGGAGAGATCGGCGACCGACTCGAGACGAGCTCCTCAGTCCAATGCACTGTCAGCTTCTTCGGAGCTAGCAACCTCACCACAATTCTCAAGCAATCGACGCCACACGGACTGAAGGTCCGAGTACCCTCCCTTGATCTTTTCCTCGGAGCTCAACCCAACGACGATCCCGAGACCGCCAAACTAGCAAGCCCCGTTTTCCACGTCGACCCAAGCGATCCACCCTGTCTCCTCATTCACGGAGCCCAAGACCCTCAAATGCCGGTCAACCAATCCCTCGAACTCCAGGGAAAGCTCGAAGAACACAGCATCCCCCATCATCTCGAGATCATCTACGACGGCAAACACGGCGGCCCATCCTTCTACGACGCAAAACGTATCACCCTGATCGACAGATTTCTGAGAGACCGATTCTAAAACCAGAAGAGCACATGTTATCAAATTCTGGCCTGAAGGGGGCTGGCTTTCTCCAATGCCATGTGGGGATTCTCCAAATCGACCTACTCAACAGAGAGACTGAATCCGAACTGTCCAACGGACCGACAAACTGCAATGAATTCAGGACCCAAAATCCAGATTCATGCACCCCAATCTCAAAACGTTAACACGACATCTCGTCCCGACCACGATCGTGGTCCTCTCAAGCTGCGTCTTAGGATGCGCACCAGAGACAACCAAGGAATGGGTATCACTCTTCGACGGGACTGACTTAAGCAACTGGACTGTAAAGTCTCACCCCGACGACGCTCACCGAAACGCATGGACAGTTTCAGACGGAGCAGTTCTCGGAGAAACGACCAACACCGATCACGGAAAAATTTGGCTGTATTCGAATGACGTATACGGAAATTTCCAGCTACGACTGAAATACCAAGTCGAAGAAAACAACGCCTGCAATAGCGGCATTGTCCTTCGCGGGCTTTGGAACGAAGAGGGCCACTTTCTGAACGGGCCACAAGTAGACATATCTTCACGCGGAATGGACGGAGCGATTTACGACGAAACATCGGGTTCGCACAAATGGCTTAAGAAAGGGCAAACAGATCAGCACACAAACTGGGCACCCGCCTGGAACGAGATGTTGATCGAGTTTAACGAACTTCAACTCCGAGTTTGGATCAACGATGCACTTGTAACCGATTTCGACGGGACCGGCTGGTTCGACGACGCGAACCACAAAGAGAAGCAAGTCGCCTGCGTCCCTGGTCACATCGCCTTGCAAATCCACAACAACGATAAGATGCGCGTCAGGTACAAAGACATCGAGATCCTCGAACTGTAGTATGGCTAAACTCTCAACCCTCGCCTTCTTCTCCATGCTCGCGATCACGAGCATTCATGCATCCGACATCCCTAAGGACGCCCTACTACTCGATTTGAACGCCAACAACTACGTAAGCGTAGAAGACGGAAACAGGGTATACAAATGGGTCAGCAAAGTTCCCCAAAGACCAGATCTAGCCCTCATCAAACAAGACGAAGGGAGAGAAAATCCAGGTTCAGGTCGCCCGACTTTGAAGCTCTCCGTCGACGCCCTCAAAGGTAACAACTCAATCGCGTTTCGCGAACAGGAGCTAATCAACTTCGAAGAGGATGTATTCGATTCACTCACACAAGGAAAAGGATACACCTGGATCACAATTCTCTCACCGTACAAGCAGGAAGGCGGTTTGGAGGATGTGAACGTGTTCATAGGAAACCTCAAGAACAGCGATCTCTACGAGGGATTCTGGGCCGGTTTCACCGATGAAAACGAAATCTGGTGCGGCACTCGAAACGGAGTCACATTTGGGCGTTGGGATTCGAACAACCCTCTCATCCTGGGTCCTCAGTTGAAAGCGAACGAGTACTATATCATAGCCGGCCGCATGACATCGGGTGCGAAAACCGCAACGATCGAGCTCTTCGTAAACGAACCCAACCCCGTCGCGACCGGAGAGCTTCCCATCAACCCCCAATCCAACCCCTCCAAGCTAGCAATTGGCACCGAACGTGACGCTACCAACCATCCAGGCTGGGAGTCGTTCGACGGCGAGATCGCACGCCTCCTCATCTATGAACGCCCCCTTTCCGACCAAGAGCTCGCCAAGCTTCTCGACCTTCTCAATCAGACCTACCTACAATAGACTTCGATCATGAAATCACTTACCCTCTGCATCGCCCTTACTCTCGCAGGTTTCGCATCCGCAACTCCCAAGAAGGTCATTCTAGACACAGACCCATGCTTCGATCCGGACGACGCTGGGTGCATGGCCATGCTGCACGGCATGGCATCAAGCGGAGAGATCGAAATCGTGGCCATGATGAATTCCGTCGATTTCGTCGAAGCGCCGCTCTCAATCAGCGCCATCAACCAATATTACAATCGAGGACACATTCCTGTTGGAGACTTTAAGGGCTACCCGAAAAAGTCGTCACCAGAAGGCAACTACGATCACCATATCGCCTACAATTTTCCACGCGTTCTCAAAAACGATACCGACGCACCGGCAGCTGAAAAACTCTACCGCGAAATCCTCGCTAGCAGCCCCGACAAGAGCGTAACCATCATCGTCATCGGAACCCTACACAATATCGAGTATCTCCTCAAAACCGATCCCGACGAGTTCAGTCCACTCAACGGAATCGAGCTCGTATCCCAAAAAGTAGCACAAGTCGTCTGCATGGGAGGAAATTTCATCAATCACCGAGGTCATGATCGCGCCAATTGGGGTGGTTCCAAGTTTCTCTGCCGCGACGACCGGACCTGGGCCTGCCTCGATAAGCAACGCAACGAGCTCACCCGCTATGTCATTGAAAATTGCCCCGCTCCCTTCATCGCCTCTGGATGGGAGAACGGAAACGGCCAATTCAACGAAGCCGAGCAAGGCGACGTGCGCACCGGCCAACGCCTCAAGGAGCTCGATAAGAACAATGTCATCCGCCGCTCCTACGAACACCACTTCGAATCTCGCGGACAGTTCAATCGAATCGATCGCCACAGCAACGACCAGCTTGCACTTCTCTACGCCACCAGAGGAGCACGAGACTACTATGTCGAATTCATCGACGGCCGGATCACCTTTGGCTCAGACGGATCCTGTCTCTGGGAGAAGACCGAAACCGGCAACCAAGGATACGTCGACAAACTCGCCCCAGATGCAGAACTCGCTGTCGTCATCGAGGACCTCATGATGAGCCCGGTGCCCGAAGCAGACATCACACCCCCAAGCGCTCCAACAAACCTCAAAACGAGCAAAGGGTCTAGCGGCACCCGCCTCACCTGGAACGCATCAAAAGACGATACGCCCGGCAGTTGGGTCGCCTACTACAACATTTACAACGATGGCAAACTCATCGGTAAAGCCCACGGTACCCAATTCCTAGATACGAATAACGGCGACAACTCCTACCGAGTCACCGCCGTTAACATAAACGGTATCGAGAGCAAATAGAATGACAGGTAGTGGCCGCTGTCCCAGCGGCCACAAGCGAATCTACTCCCAAACCACGTCTTTTAGGAATTCGTTGGTCTCGATACTGGTCTGGTCGAAGCTCGTGATCTTCTGACCATTTGCTGTGATGTTGCGAAGCGTCACATTCTTGATCGGGCTTTCATCGCTCCAGCCAGTGAGCTTCAGAGAAACATCCTTCGGCTCTGCGTGGATCGAGATATTCTCAAGCGTGAGGCCATCAATGGCGCCACCTCCGTCACCCCAGGTCTTTGCGTCGCGAACGAGCACGCTGGTTAGTCGGTGATGGTAGATTTCGATATCACGAATCATCACGTTCTTGATCACTACAGATCCGCCGTGCATCGCAGACAAAAAACCTTTGTTAGTAAAACCAATGCTCTTGCAGTTCTCGATCAGAACATTCTCGCACGTATGGCTGCCGTTCCAAGTTAGCATGATATCGCCACCGTTCCGCTGGCCCCAGAAGACGTTGTCACGGATCGTCAGATTACCAACATCGCAACCCTTGATGCGAGGTTTCTGATCCGCAACCGTTTTGATAACTCGATCCTCGCTATCAAAAAGACCTGTTACGCAAATGCGGTCATCGTTCCCAGCGATAAACGAATTCTCAACCGTTACGTTTCGACTGTAAAGGTGCAGTCCATCGTTATTATTCCAACCAAATCCAAGCGCCTTAATATTTTGGATACTGACATTATCACAGTCGGCCACTTCTAGTTGGTAGCTTGGGCAATTGATAACCGCAAACCCTTCGAAGGTTAGATCCTTACACTCCCGGAAATAGGCCCCCATACAGTCGCCTAGCCACTCCGTCTGCAGAGGATCTTCCACCTTCGCATGCGGACGGAATCCTTGGGCGAACAAACCACGCCCTTTGATCGTCAAACCTTCCTTCCCAACAACCTTGAGCGTCGCTTCCACGACTGCACCCAATTCCATATAAACAGTATCGATGCCATCAATGAACGGATCCCAAGAGCGACCAAAATCATGTATTCCCGCTTCTAGATAGAGAACACCTTCATCCCCCTTTTTAGGTGCGTCCACTTCCGGACCGTCCGCAGCGATTACAAGCCAGTTCTCGCCGCCGTCCTCAAACTCAGCCGTTACAAGGAACTTACTCGGATCATCAAGAGTCACTCGTAGTTCCGTATCGGATACCAGCTCTACCTTCGCCTGTGTCGGCTTCACTGAATAACTTTCGAATGGACGACTCGTCTTCACGTCAATCGTCACCGCCGTATTCGCGAAGGCGAAGTTCACGTAGTGCCCACCCTTCTTACCAAAGTCATACTTATTGAAGTCCTTCTGGAATCCACGGTAGACAAACGTATCCCGACCGTTCACAGACACGTCAAAAAGCGATGACTCCTCGAGCCCCTCGACTGAGGTAAGGTCTCCGGGTGCTGGAGCAATTTCCAGAAGAGGCTCTGGCGAGCTGGAACAACCTACCGCTACAATCGATATCAAAATCGAAAGTATCGCCGCATTCACATTCCGAAACGATGGGGGAAGCATTTTCATGCTTTCAGCATCATGAGTCAAACCGACCATGACAACGCCGAAGCGGCGAAATCTAACAGTTCAGGAAATTGCTAGGAGTGACTCAACTCTCCGAAAAATGCTTTTCAAGGAGCGACGACAACTCGGTGATGATCTCGGCGTACTCCGGATTCTTCGCCAGGTTAACTGTCTCCAGAGGATCCACCTCGTAATCGTACAGTTCGATCGCCTCTACCAATGAAGCGTCAAACTTTCCGTTCTCGCTTACGCTACGATCAATCCAAGTGATCATTCGGTACCGTTCCGTGCGTTGGGCGTATCCCATCAGGTCCTTCCCTTTCCAGTCCTTGAACTGACTCAAGGCAAAAGGCTTTAACTCGGTGGACGGTTCGTCCAACGCCTCAACTAAACTGACTCCTTCCAACTGGGTCGGAACATCGAGTCCTGCCAACTCGCACAAAGTCGGAAAGATATCGATAGACTCAACCGGTGTCACGACGCGCTGCCCCCCTTTTCCATCGGGAGCCACCACAATCAGCGGTGAGTGAGTCGCTTGTTCGTAGACCCCATGCTTACACCAGATACTGTGATCTCCCAAATGCCACCCATGATCACCCCAAAGCACAACCACCGTGTTATCAGCCAGTCCTGTTTCGTCCAGGGTCGTTATCACCTCACCAACCAGCGCGTCCACATAAGATACGCAAGCATAGTAGCCGTGAATCAACTCGCATTGTTTATCGAAGTCATCGTTGAGCGTCTTCACATCGATATCCGAATAGCCATCGATCTCAAAGCCCGGCTGGTATCCAAAATTCGGAGCGCCTTTCGGCATTTTCGTAAACGCTGCCGTATCAATCGAATCACGATCATACATTTTCCAATACTTCTCTGGAGCGACAAAAGGAAGGTGCGGTTTCCTGAAGCCTAGAGTAAGAAAAAACGACTCCCCAGACTCTGCGAAGCGTTCCAGCATGTCGATGCCCCACTCAACCATTGCACCATCGGCATAAGCGTCATCCGCCAGGTCTAGTCGCTCGGTGCTCGGCTTAGCGCCGAGAGCACTCATGAATTTCTGTTTCGCTCCGTAAGCTTTAATCTTCTCGGCCAGAAGTTTTTCGTACGCATCGTGAATCGCTTCTCCTTGATATTGGCAATAAAGAGCCGGCATTTGTCCATCAGCGTATTCAAGTTCTTCTGACGGAACGTAAGGCATACTCCACGATGGGGGATCATCCTTGCGAAAGCCGTGCATAATCTTGCCAGCCCCTGCTGTTGTATAGCCTGCGTTCTTGAAAAATTCCTGCATTGTGAACGCCTGAGGGCAGACATCCTTGCAATAAGTCTTCAGATCCCAAACGCGCGTCGTATCAGGACGAAGTCCTGTAAACATGCTCACTCGCGAAGGCGCGCAAACCGCTTGTTGCACGTAGTGACGTTCGAAGAGCGTCCCGCGTTCAGCGAGCACGTCAATGTGCGGAGTCACCATCTGCTCAGCTCCATAGCATCCGAGTAACGGCTTTAGATCATCAATTGAAAGAAAGAGTACATTCGGCTGCTTCTGCTCAGAACTCGCAACCTGGAAAAAGGGGCAAGCCAACAGAAAGAGAACGCAAAGGAGTCTTGGGGTCATTCGCATGGCTTGCGGCGCAACGTGGCCAAGGTCAACTCGCAGCCCCGAAGCTAACGTTCTTCCAGAAGAGAAAAATTGAGCTATTTTGCCAGAGCCATTCGATCTTTTATCGCCGCACTCTCTTTGGCACCCAAAGCCCGTACCCCTTTGGCTCGATTCGAAGCGATAGGCTCTCCGTCTCCAGAAAAAAGATACAGCTCCCATTTGACGCTGTTCATGTCAAATTCCGGAAAAACCGCCCGAAACTTCAGCCGAGACACTTCGCCCTCCATCAGATCGCCAAGATACCCCATACGCGCATCGGAAAACTCGAATGGACGCCCTGTTTCGGCATGCACCATTGTCGATCGAATCCCCACAACAAAATACGCATCCTTCACATCGGCATGAGCATGGTATTCACCTTTTAAATATACCGTATCGCCAAAACGCTGATGCTCAAAATCTCCATCTTCGATCCCCCGGTGAATTTGCCTCTGCATATCAACGCTATCCGCCTCGATCGCCTCCAACTTCTGGTACTCACGCTCCAAGTCACGCCCCTTCACCCCCGCAGCCTCCATAGCGATGATCCCAGCTTTCACTTGCCCTGCTTGAATATCAGACTGAGTCCCCACAAACCCGATATCTGAAAGCGCCGCCGCCTCCTCACGGGCCACACGCGACGATATCACATCAAAATCCAAGTCCAGAAACTCGACATATCGCTCAGAAAACACCGGCTTCAGACTAAGCGCCACCGGAGCTCTCCGATTCACTTTCTTCACGCCGAAGTCTCCCTCCACATAAATCCCCTTCTTATCAACACGAAGAACCGGATAGTACGCCTTACCCTTCTTCGCGCTGACCTCCCCACCATAAAACAGGTACCCCGACACGTCCCCTGAGGTCTCGGCTCCCCAGCCAGCTAGCGCAAAAGCAGCCGCACAAAATACAGTTCCTAGTCTTCTCAATGCACTCATTCGAACAATAACCTAACCGCTTCCGCGACGAACGCGAACCACGAAACAAGAAGTCTACTCCGCCACACCCAAGAATACTTCTAATACCCGCAGAAGAATCTCTCTCAAAGGTTGATCAATCCGCCCATTCCGCTTCACTCGCTCGATGGTTCAAATCGGCACTCCATTCACTTCAACCGCAACCAAAGTGCTCCTCTGCGGATCAGGCGAACTCGGCAAAGAAGTCGTTATCGAACTCCAACGCTACGGAGTCGAAGTCATCGCCCTCGACGCCTACGAGAACGCCCCAGCGATGCAGGTAGCCGATCGCTCCCACGTTGTCAGCATGCTGGACGGCGACGCTCTCCGTAAAGTCATCGAAGCGGAAAAGCCAGACCTCGTCGTTCCTGAAGTGGAAGCCATCGCGACCGACACCCTCGCCGCCCTCGAAAAAGAAGGTTTAGTAAAAGTAGTCCCCACCGCCCGAGCCACTCAGCTCACCATGAATCGCGAAGGCATCCGTTGCCTCGCTGCCGAGGAACTGAACCTGCTCACTTCACCTTACAAGTTCGCCGGCGATTTCGAAACCTTTCAATCTGCCGTCGCAGAGATCGGCATGCCTTGCGTGATCAAGCCGATCATGAGCTCCTCCGGTAAAGGCCAGAGCGTCATCAAAACGGAGGCCGACATCCAGAAGGCCTGGGACTACGCCCAAGAAGGCGGACGTGCCGGCAAGGGAAAAGTCATTATAGAGGGATTCGTCGACTTCGACTACGAGATCACCCTTCTCACCGTTCGCCACTGCGACGGCACCAGCTTTTGCCAGCCGATCGGCCACATCCAGGAAGACGGTGACTACCGCGAATCCTGGCAACCTCAAGCCATGAGCCCCAAAGCTCTCGAGAATGCCCAGCACATCGCCAAATCCGTCACCGAAGCCCTCGGCGGCTACGGCATCTTCGGCGTCGAACTCTTCGTAAAAGGCGATCTCGTCTACTTCAGCGAAGTCTCACCCCGCCCCCACGACACCGGCATGGTCACCATGGCCTCTCAGGACCTCTCCCAATTCGCCCTGCACGCCCGCGCCATCCTCGGCCTCCCCATTCCATCCATTCGCCAGCTTGGTCCGGCAGCGTCCTCCGTCATTCTGCCAGAAGGAAGCTCCAAGCAGCTCGCATTCAGCAACCTTCACGCCGCCCTCGCCGAAACAGACACTCAGCTACGCCTCTTTGGAAAGCCAGAGGTAAACGGGCGACGCCGCATGGGAGTAGCCCTCGCTCGAGCCGATACAGTGGAAGCCGCCCGCGAGAAAGCGAAGCGAGTATCTTCAAGCGTCGAGGTAAAATTCTAGAGCATCTTTCTTATGAATAGGCGCGAGGTAGGGCTGACTGGCCCAGTCAGCCGCAATGCAGGATCAAGGCTCCACGGCGGCCTACGGCGAGGCCGCCCTACCTTCCGATCCTAGGAAGAATACGCCAATTCAAAAGAAAAGCGCTCTAGGCATTCGTATATCCATATTGCTGATACCCTACAAGAGGGGCAATCACCTTACGTTCGACGAATTCCATTCATCAAAAATCAACCTTCAACATGCCCTTTTCATGAAAGGGCGGAATTGATCAAAATTGGGCACAAAATAATGTGCCCATTTTCACATTACACGTTAAGGATCCACCGCAACATCCGATCTAGCTGCAGCCGCGGAAATCTCTCCCGGCACAACTTAAAAAGATGTCTACCATGGGAACTCAAGCAAGGAGATCCGCACTCGCGGCTATCCTAATATGCCTGACTTCTCTTTCTCAACTTGCAGCCGAATCCTTCATTCGTAGCGACGGAAGCGTCATCGAAGGCCAAATCGACCATGCGAACGAGAGAGAAGTCACCTTCAAAACCAGCAGTGGCGAATTCGTCACCGCTTCAATCGCAGATCTAGATGCTAACAGCGTATCAGCCGTCCAATCGTGGAGCGATGCGAATCCGGATCTTAGCGATGTCTACTCCGTCTGGGATGTTAAGCCAAGCGTCGTACGAAGCCGCACCGCAGTCACGCCACCACAGCTCAGCTCGCCCGGATTCAAAGGAATCGTCAGCCTACAAGTCATCCTCGACGAGCAAGGCAAAGTCAGACGTGCCACAGTCTCGAAGTCGACTCACGGCGATCTCGAGAAGCCGGCGATGGAGGCGATCCGCAAATGGAGTTTCAAGCCCGCTCAAGTCGCAGGCAAGTCCGTCAAATCCCGTATCGCAATCAGCTTCAAGTTCGAAGCCTAAACGTCCGCACACAAAAACTGGAGAGTCCGCAAGGGCTCTCCAGCTTTTCTATATTTAAATTTCGGATACAGCTTAAGGCTTACTCCAAGGCGGGACGACACCCGAAGAGCGTGCGTACGCGATCAGCTGACCGAGATGCTCGTTCGTGTGGTCCGACCACTGAAGCACGATCCACATCTTGTTTACCTCGTTGCCGAAAAAATCGATCTTCTCCTGGAGCTCCTCCTCAGAAAGGTTGACCATGACTTCGCGGGCAAAGTCATAAGAAGCCTTCAAAGTCGCGATCGCCTCCTCTTTCGTCTCGATGGTCTTCTCCAGCTGGAACGGCACAATCCCCTCCGGCAACTCCGCGCCAAGCTTCGACGCTAGGAAATAGTTTCCGGCAGCCACGTGCAAAACAGCATCCTTCACCGAACGGATGCCTTCTGAGGGACGCCAAGCATAACCTTCTTCAGTGAACTCGTCAGCGAGTTCGAGCAAGCGACCATTGGCAAAGTCTAGTTTTCCGGAGATAGTCTGGAGAAAGAGGTTCTCCCCCTTTTCATGATGGCCAGCCAGTAAACCTTGGGCAAAAAAGGCGAACACGGCAGTAATCAATGCAATCGATTTTTTCATAGGATAGGTTGGGTTTAGTCGGTACTCACAAATCCAATACATGCCGAAACATCGGCAAAATCGGGCGAGCAGAGGAGTCAACTCACAGCCCCGCCCACTGATTGCACTAGTTCAATCAATTGGCACCAATCGATGAGAAAAGCCGCAAATTCTCAATCGATATCCAGGCTCCAAATCAGCCATCTGTTTTCGCGGAAAACCATCGTAGCCTCAAATTCGGCCGTCATTCCGTCCACCGTCTGAATCCCGCCCTCGAACTGCAAGCTCGGCCCAAAGCGATCCACTGAAAACTCATAGCCGTACACGTCGTTGGAAATCGAAACGTAACCTTCGAGCTCATCGCTAAAATCGCGAAACAGGCGCTTCGTATCGTCCCGAGCCCGCTTCTTATTGATCACAAATGAGGACAGCAAAGGCGCGGCTCGACTGACGTTTTGATCAATCCCCGCCCGCATGTAGAATTCGAGATTGGCCAATGCCGCGAAAAACGCCCGCGACTCAAAGTCAGCCCTCTCGTCTGCAGCTGAGTCCTGAACGCCCCCCTCGTACGTAATCGCCCCTGCCATAAACTGTTGTCCCTCAAGGTCGGACCGAGCCGAAACGAAGGGGGAAAGGAGAGCGGACAAAACTGTCGAGAAGAGGAGGATGCGAGAGACCATGCGCTGAAGGTTTTGAATTAAGCAATACGAGGATTTAGCAGGTCGCATACCGGCTCGCGCAAAGATCGGAAATCGATCTTCCTAGGATACTCCGAAACGGTTCAGCGGACCGTCTCCAAGATCTGCTCGGGGCGGTATTGGGTCTCACGACAATACTGTTACGAGGGACGCGCGCAGATCCAGAAGCGTTCAAGATTCGCTCCAACGCCGCCCAAATTAACAAGCCTCTTACTTTCTCGGATTGAACAGTAATCGCTCAATCAATCTCAAGATTGACGATCAGCCACTCCTTGTTGCGGTAGACGACCCGAGCCTTGAACTCCGCCGTCACCCCCTTCCGAGTTTCGATCCCCCCCTCGAGCTCGACGCTCGCCCCACGAAATCCCTTTTGCACCTCATAACCATAAAGGTCGCTCGCCACAGACACGTAAGAGGAAAGCAACTCCTTCTGCTTCTTGTACAAACGCTGCGTATCGTACTCAGCTCGCCTCTCATTAATCTTGAAAGCCTCCAGAAGCATCGCACCGCGACTCGCGTCCCCATTCGCACCGGCCTGCATGAAATGGTCCAAGGTATTGATCGCCCCTCCCAGATACTGAGAATCCGCATCGGCAAACGCCCAAGAGCCAGAGACACTTAGCGATACGAAAAGGACAACAGCTCTAGCGAAGGCGAAAATTCTCATGGCAATTTTGGGTCGAGGTACGAGCAAGCGAGGCGCCAGGCAGCGGCGAAACGCTAAAAAAGAGTAAACGACCAGACGGCAAACTGCCTAGGATAAAGACACCTACCCGCCCCGTCCTCGCCATCAGGAAAACTTGCACCCCATCAAAACGCAAAGAAGGCGCCCTCACATGAAGGCGCCTTCGTAGCTACTACCCAATCAGTTCCTCCTAGTAGCGATAGCGGCGTTTTCCCTCCTTTTGCGGGGTACCTTTGGCGATCACCCCTGCCGCTGTGCAAGTCCAGTAAACCGTCCCATCCGCACTCACCGTCACATCGGCCGGTAGCGGGAAGCCGTCTGCCACCACGTGCAGCTCCTTCTCACGCAGATCATACTCCATCACGCGATTGCTGCCACCCGCGTCACCCGGAACGCCCGGAGTCGGGAGCTCCGTGAAATAAAGTCGCTTGCCCGATGCGTCCAACGCGATACCCGCCGGCTCTTCCAGCCCACTGAGAAGCAAGCTGATGACACCAGCCCGAGAGCGCTTCAAAATCACGCCAGCAGACTGGCAGGTCCAGTAAGCAGTCCCGTCGTGACCGATCACGATATCCGTCGGAGCCGGTTCGTTGTCAGAAATAGTCGTGATGTTCATTCCATCAGAAACCGAAACCATGTTCGCGCCAGGAGTACCTGGAAGCGGTACCTCCGTGAACAAAACATCTCCCCTCGAATCCACGTCGATCCCATTCGGGCTCAGCAAAAAGTCGCCGGACTCGGGATCTGCCGGCAAGAAAAACTGCTTACCGTTCCGACGATCGTATCTGAGAATTACCCCCGCAGTCTTACAGGTCCAATAGATCTCGCCACGTTTGCTGATCGCCACATTGACAGGATTGGGTTCGCCCTCGCTTATTGTACCCATCTTACCACTACGAACATTCAAATACTTAACCGCGTTCCCCGCGGCGGGCGTCCCAGGTTCAGGCACTTCGGTGAACACCAACGTATTGCGCCAGTGGCTAGCGATTCCTGTCGGGCTGTTCAACCCGTCCTTAACAATCTCTACCTCGTATTCACGGGCAGAAAGAGAAATTGTACCCATCAGGGCGAGCGATCCGAGCACGAGGCTGCGAAAAGACAGAGCAGTTACATTGCGTCTCATAATGTGTATAGGGGTTGCGTCAGATTCGAAACCTCACGAATCTCGACTGTATTTTGGTTTCCTCATACAAGAGCAATCGCCTCGGAGACTTATTCCATTTTTTTGGCAAAAAAAATATCAGACCGCTGTTCCAATTAATGGATACACCTTAAACAAAGCGTCTCACGAGAGAAGATACAATCGAAGATTGCACGATCCCCTTCCCTCTGCGCTAACTGCCCGCATGAACTTCGCCACCATCGACGGGAAACGCATCGAGCACGACTATCCCTATGACCCCAGCTACGGCTACAGCCGAGAGGATCTGCTCGCCATAGCTCCCCCGGAGGAACCCGACGGCTTCGCAGCATTCTGGCAAGCTCGCTACCAAAGAGCCCTCAGCCAAACCCCCAAGCCCAGACTCAAAAACACCGGCCAGTCGCTCGGGAAGTGGAATGTCTATAGCCTCGTCTACACTAGCACCGACAACTACACCCTCGCCGGCTGGGCCTTGCTCCCAAGCAACCAGGAGATCCGACGCGGATTCGTTGTCGGCCACGGCTACGGAGGACGAGAAGCCCCTGATCCTCATCTACCCTTCAATGACGCCGCCCTGCTTTTCCCCTGCTCGCGCGGCATAAGCCTCAGCAAGCACCCCGACCTCCCCAGCGATCCGGAGCAACATGTAGTGCACGGCATCGAGGACCTCGACCGCTACCTTATCGGCGGCTGCGTAGACGATCTCTGGGTCGCCGTGAGCGCCATGCTTGAGCTTTTTCCAGAAACGGCAGGCAACGTTAACCTGCTCGGCATCAGCTTCTCCGGCGGCATCAACATGCTCGCCGCTCCGTGGGACAACCGTATTCGCCGCGTGCATTCAAACGTCCCTACCTTCGGACAACAAGCATTGCGCATGAAACTTGCTACCGTCGGAAGCGGCCACGGTGTGCAAGAATTTGAGCGCCTCCATCCAGGAGTAGCCGAGCGAACACTCTCTTTCTTCGACGCGGCCAACACAGCACGTCATATGAAAATTCCCACCCACCTCGCCTGCGCCCGCTTCGATCCCGCCGTGGCGCCACCCGGGCAATTCGCCATCTACAACGCCCTGCCCGAAAACCTCCGCCAACTCTTCACCTTGACCGCCGGCCATCACGACTACCCGGACCAACTCAAAGAAGACACGCTCCTGTTGCGCGAACTTTGCACCTTTTTCGAACCCTCAGGCGCCGCTTCGTGATATCCTCAAACCCCATGAACCGAGAATACCACAAATGGTGGAGCCCCCGCCTCGAGCGACAAATGGAACTGCTCGTATTCGGACACTCCGGCACACGCGTATTGGTTTTTCCAACACGAGGAGGACGCTTCTTCGAATACGAAAACCTCGGCCTCGTCGAGCAATCGCGCGAACGCATCGAGGCGGGAGAGCTGCAGCTCTACTGCGTCGATAGCGTCGACGCCGAAAGCTTCTACTGCTGGTGGGCCCATCCCCATGGCCGCATGCAAAGACACATTCGCTACGAAAACTACATCCTCGATGAAGTCTTCCCGCTCATGGAACTCAAAAACCCCGGCCAGCCCACCATCTCCCACGGCTGCAGCCTCGGCGCCTTCCACGCCGCAAACATCGCCTTCCGCCACCCGCAGCGCTTCCAAAAACTCGTCGCCTTCTCCGGACGCTACGACCTCACCCTCCAAGTCGACGACTTCCGCAACCTATTCGACGGCTACTACTGCGAGGACGTTTTCTACAACACCCCCACCCACTTCCTTCCCGGCCTAGACTGCGACGACCGCATCGACGCCCTGCGCAAAATGGATATCACCCTCGTGATCGGCGACCAGGACCCCTTCCGGGAAAACAACGAGCACCTCAGCCAAATCCTCTGGGACAAAGGCATTTGGCACGGACTGCGCTACTGGAACGGACGCGCCCATCGCGGCCGCTACTGGCGAGAAATGGCCCCCCAGTTTTTGACTCCCTGCTCTCCCCTGCCTCTAGATCGCTCAGCCTGACCTCTACGCGCCCAAGCGCTAGTGGCTATTCGCTAGGCTAATAATTACCTTTTGGTATTTTATTCACTGTATTAGACGGCCAAGCCCCACATGGTTGCGGCATGGTTAAAGATCTGACCTCAAGCCCGCTGCCAGCGCTCATCCAAGGCGGCATGGGCATCGCAATTTCCAGCTGGCGCCTCGCCCGAGCCGTCGCCAAACGCGGCCAGCTCGGCGTCGTCTCCGGCACCGCCATCGACCGCGTCGTAGCCTGCCGCCTGCAAGAAGGCGACAAAGACGGAACCATCAGACAAGCAGCCGAACACTTTCCCGACAAAAACCTGGCCGCCCGCGTCCTCGAACGCTGGTTCAAGCCCGACGGACTCGCACGCCCCGGAGCCTACAAGCCCGTCCCCATGTTCAGCGTCAGTCCGCCCAAAGCGCTTCTCGAGCTGGCCACCTTCGCCTCCTTCTGCGAAGTCTGGCTCGCCAAGCACAAGGCGTCCGGCCCCGTCGGCATCAACTTGCTCGAGAAAATCCAGGCCCCCACCTTGCCCATCCTCTACGGAGCGCTACTCGCCGGCGTGGACGCCGTCCTCATGGGAGCCGGCATCCCGCGCGACATCCCCAATCTGATGGATCAACTCTGCCGTCACGAGACCTGCGCCCTCAAGCTCAACGTCGAAAACGGCGACGACGTGCAAATCCCTTACGATCCCTCCCTCGTCGACACCGACTGCCTCGAGCTCGAACGACCTAAGTTCCTCGCCATCGTCAGCTCCCACGTGCTCGCCATGTCGCTGGCTCGCTCTGGCGGCGTCGACGGCTTTATCGTCGAAGGCCCAATCGCCGGCGGACACAATGCCGGACCTCGCGGCTGGAAGGTTGAAAGTGGAGAGGACCCCGTCTACGGTCCGAAGGACGAAGTAAATCTCGAACGCATCCGCTCCCTCGGGCTTCCCTTCTGGCTCGCCGGCGGAAAAGACGCCCCCACCTCCATCGACGAAGCCAAAGAACTCGGAGCCGAAGGCATCCAAGTCGGCACCGCCTTCGCATTCTGTTCCGACTCCGGAATGGAAAAATCCGTTCGCCGCCGAGCGATCGCATACGCGTTGGCGGAAGATGTCGAAACACGCACCGAAGGTCGCGGCTCCCCAACCGGATACCCCTTTAAAACTCTCAACCTCAGCGGAACCGAGGGCGGACGCCACCCATCGGAACGCGAGCGCCAAGCCTGCAACCAAGGCTACTTGAGAACCGCTTACCAAAAGGAGGACGGATCCATCGGCTGGCGCTGCGCCGCAGAGCCGGAAGCAGACTATACCCGAAAAGGCGGAGCCTCCGAGGACTGCGTCGGTCGACGCTGCCTCTGTAATGGATTATTGGCGACAGCTGGACATCCGTACGCCATGAAAACCGGTGGCCTCGAGTACCCGCTCATCACCTCGGGGATCATGCGAGATCTGCCACGCTTCCTACGCGGCAAGTCGGACTACAGCGCCGACGACGTCATGGACGAGCTAGGCATCTTCGCAGACCTCCCAGGCGATCGCAGCCAGACTCTAGCGACCGCCTAAGCCGGCCAGACTCAACCCACCTCAAAACGACCCGCGGCCCCCATCTCCGCCGCGGGCTTCATTGCGTCCCCATCTCGACGCCATCCACACCCTCACCTCGAAGATGGTGAGGGTTCGCTCATCAGTGAGAGCAGGACTTGCATAGACTTCGTTCCTGACTAACGTAAACGTTTACGCAAAAACGGGCCCTACCCCGCCCCCAAAAAAACGACCCAACCGTGAAATCAAAACGAATCCCCACCACTGCCTTTCGCATAGCGACCGTACTAGGCTTGAGCGCCTATTCCGCCCTTTCCGCCAAACCACTCGACTTCTCCAGCGTCACCGCGGCCGACGACGTTCAATGGTGGTGGGCTGTCACCGTAGCGGACGTCACCAACGATGGCATCCAAGACATCGTCTATATAAATAACAACGCCCAAGGAGGACATCTCGGCTACAGAATTGGCCAAACCACCCCCGGACTTTGGGAAAAGGTGATCGTCGCAGAAACGCCCCCCACCGGCGGCGAGTTCGCTTCAGGAGATCTCGAGACGGGCGACTTCGATGGAGATGGAGATATCGACCTCATCGGAGTCAAGCACACGGGCGAATGGGACGACGCCAAGGAGACCGCTGAAATCTTCTGGTACGAAAACCCATCCTGGACCCCGCGCCCGATCGGCGACTGCCTCGGAGCGGTCAAAGACCTCAGCACCGGCGACTTCAACAACGACGGCCTACTCGACCTCGCGGTCCTCAACTTCAACAATAGCCAACTCCGCGTGTATCAGCAGAATCAAGACAAGTCATTTTCCATCGTCTACGATACCAAGCAACGAGGGCTACACGAAGGAATGGACGTCGGAGACATCGACGGAGACGGCTATCCAGACATCGCCGCCAACGGCTACGCGTTCTTCAGCCCCGGTAAAAGCAGAAAAGGCTGGAGCGTAGAACTAATCGACGAACGCTGGGTCAACCAAGACGGCGACTGGTCACAAAACGCGACCAAAAACGTATGCGTCGATATCGATGGAGACGGTCTCGACGAAGTCTTCATCTCGCACTCAGAGCGCAGCGGGTATCCAATCGCCTGGTACGATAGAAACGAGAAGGGATCCTGGACGATCAACACCGTACTGAACGAACTCTCCTCCTGCCATACCTTACAAGTCTACGACATGGACCTCGATGGAGACCTAGACGTAGTTGCCGGCATAAACAAAGACCGAGCCTGGAATCTCAAGCTACGGGAGTTTCCAGTACTCGTCATGCTGAACGACGGATCCGGAAAAAAGTGGGAGAAGAATGTGATCACAGAAGGCGGCATCTACAACGGGCGTGTCGCAGACTTCGAAGGAGACGGCGACTTTGATCTCTTTCGCCTCAACGGTCACGAAGCCAAGTCCATCGAAGTACTCGTCAATCAGGTAAAATGAAAAAGCTGATCCTCCCTGCCCTCGCCATTTCCACCCTCAGCGCTTCCGCCGCTGGAGACGCCCCACTCCCTATCGACCAATGGACCTACATCCAGATCGATAACAAAAAAGCCATGTGGGGCGACTTCGCCAAACCGAATTGGCTACGCTACTTCGGCCTAGACATGGGCGACATCGACCAAGACGGAGACGCTGACATCATCACCGGCCGCAACGTCTACCTAAATCCAGGCGACGACATGAGCTCCCAATGGAGAAAGCTCGATCTTGGGAAAAACGTCGACGCCATGCTTTTCTATCAAGAAAACGATCAGTCACCACCCCGCCTTATCGCCGAAGCCCTGCCAGATGTGTGGGAATTCGAATACAAAAAAGGCAGCTTCAAATCTCGCGTCATCGGACAAATCCCAGCCACAGGACACCACAATGGGCAGGGATATCGCGTCGCCGACATCACAGGAAACGGCACCAACGAAATCCTCCTCGCCAGCTTAGGCGGCATATTCATGCTGGAGCTCGGTCCCGACGGGATGACCACCAGCAAAGCGATCGGAAAAGACGCGAGCGACGAAGGCTTCGCAGTTGGCGATATCGACGGCGACGGAGACCTGGATCTCGCGAGCGGTTTCCGAGTCGAAGGAAAAGACCCGGAAAATCCGCTCGTCGTTGTTTGGTTCGAAAACCCGGGCTCTTCTTCCGAAAATTGGACCAAGCATGAAGTTGGTTTAACCACCCACGCCGTCGACCGCGTGGAGATAGGCGATTTGAACGGAGACGGAAAGGCAGATATTGCGGTAGCCGAAGAACGCTACCCGGGGCTAGAACCAGACGCATCCCTCTGGGTATTCCTACAGGGAGAGAAGAGATGGGACCGCAAAAAGATCGTTACCCAATACAGTATGAACAATCTCGATACTGCCGATATGGACAACGACGGCGACTTGGACCTAATCACCTGCGAACACAAAGGCTCAAAATTGGAGCTGCAAATTTGGGAAAACGACGGTTCGGCTAACTTCACCAAAACCCTCGTCGATCAAGGCAAGGAAAGCCACCTCGGCGCCCAAACAGCGGACATGGATGGGGACGGCGATCTCGACATAGTCAGCATCGGCTGGGATCAACACAAGTTCGTCCACCTCTGGAGAAACGACGCAAAGTGAAACGCGCCCTCATCGCTCTCGCATCTCTTTTCCCAATAGTGGCAAGCGCTGAGGTCAGCATCGGCAAAGCCGAACATCTCGGCCGCCTCCACTACAAGATCACAACCGAAACCGCCACCTATCTCTACGATCCCGTAGCCGGAGGATTCTCCAGCATCTTCGACCCCACAGGCCAAGATTGGATAGCTTACGGAGACCCTGCACAAGCTGACTACCCGGCCGGAGCCGCCTACGCATTTCGTGGATTGCCAAACATGGTACACGGAGGCGAGGACAGCGGAACCGGTCACCCAGGGTTCAAAAAGTGTCGAAGCGCCATCGTATCAGACAACAGAATACAGTCGTTTTCCACAAGCGGCGTCTGGCAGTGGTCATGGCATTTCTTCGATACGCATGCTGAACTCGTTATCGAAAAAGCGGCAGAAGACCGAGCCTACTGGTTTCTCTACGAAGGTCCAGCAGGAGGGAAGTGGGACCCCGACAAGACCTACTGGGGTAGCAACCAAGGCGGCCCAAAAAAGGAACAACACGACTTCTACAACAACGACAAACGCTTCGACCACTTCGACTGGTTCTACTTCGGAACCGACTTCTCCGACTACACCTTTTGGATGGCTCAAGTGGAATCAGACAACCAGATCGATCTCTTCTCCCTACTCGGCAACGAACCCAGCGGCGTCAACGCTCCCGATGGCATGGTCGTAGCGGGCTTTGGTCGCGGTCCAGGAACCGCCTCCCTGCTGAAAGGCCCAAAGCGATTTCTCATCGGCATGCGCCCCGGGCCAATCAAACAAAGGCCCGATCACCAAAACATCGTCCGCGAGATAGAAGCGCTTCGCAAAGAAAACGCTTCCGAATAGAGATCACATCACTTCCTGTCTTTCCGTAGCTGCAGGAACCCCACCGCTCCAGCCAACACGGTCAACGGCACGCAAGTCGCGATCAAAACGTTCCAACCAAACCGATAGAGAAACCACCCCGCAGACAAAGCGGCGATCGCCTGACACCCAAAAACCGTGAAGTCGTTGGCAGCCTGAGCCTTGAACCTCTCGTCGCCTTCGTAGGCTCGCGGCAGCAAAGCCGTGCCACTTGCGAAAAGGAAATTCCACCCGACGCCCAAAAGCACCAGGGCCCACCAGAAGTGCACGAACTCCTGACCCCGCGTAGCGACCAGGCTCACCAACGCATAAGCGGCCGCGCCCGCAATAATCAGCTTCGCCGGACCAATCCTCTTCAGCAGCCAGCCCACGAACAAGCTCGGAAGGAACATCGCTATGATATGGCTCTGGATGACACGCTTCGTATCGCCCAAGCTAAAGCCGCACACTTCGTGCATGGTAATCGGCGTCGCGGTCATAATAAAACTCATCACCGCGTAGCTCAGAGCGGCGGCCCCCATCGCCAACAGAAACCCCGAGGAAAACACGATTTCGCGAAGCGGCCTCGCCGAAGTTTCTGACTCCAGCTTCACAGGGCTCGCCGGTTTAAAAAACGAAAAGACCACCACCGCCAGGGCGACAACACATCCCAGCAGCACAAACGATCCGGCAAAGCCATGCTCCGACTCGATCAGATCCTTGCCCAACGCCCCGATCTCCGGGCCAAGGTAGGCAGACACCAAACCGCCCGTCATGAACGCAGAAAGAGCGGGCCCGTAATTCGCCGGATCCTTCACGCTCTCTAAGGCCGCAAAACGGAACTGCTGCCCGAATGCGGTGGAAATGCCCATGCAAAAACAGGCGGCCAACAATAAATAGAAGTCGCTGCTCATCGCCGCCTGGTACCCCAAAGCGCAACAGCCGAAAGCAAAGCAGAACCCCACATAGCCCCCAAGCTTCCGCCCCAGCCGCTTCATCACCATCGCCACCGGAATCGTAGCGCTCGCCGTGCCCACCACCACCAAAGCCACCGGCAGCGTGACCAGCGACTCGTCCGGAGCAAGGTCCGCCGCCAACAGACTGCTCACCAAGATCAGCATCGGCACCGCGCTCATCGCCAGCGCCTGGCTGGCCGCCAGTAGCCAAACGTTCGCCGGAATTGCCTTGAGTCTGTTTCGCACCATGCCCCAACGCGACACAGATCACCCCGACTGCACAGGGTCAACCTCAATGACCTCGGGACCTCACGTAGGGCCCAAATGCTCAAAACACCAACATGGGTACATACCCGTACTCGAAAAGTGACCGCCGTTCACTCCGCCTCAACGCCCTGAAATGGCCCATCGGTAATCCTACACAGCTTCACAATTTATTATAATCATGTCTCTATTTCCCTGAAAGCTACGGTCATCACCCCCCGAAAAAACCGTCTCTTCCCTAGAAGAACAGAGGGTTTCTCAACGTTCGGGACCCTAGTCCTTTCAGATTCACCCTCCTTCCCGGCCGGGAAAACGCATGAGTTCACCCCTCCTGTAAAAGATAGGTAAGGGAGACCATTTTTTGTGAAAACTCCCTAAAGGGACGCCCCTGCAATTCCGTACCAAGTATCTACTTAGATTCGGCGCGTTCTCGAGCCAACCCCTTTACGAAACCAAGAACCAATCAAAGTACATGAGCAAAACGATCATCACCGTAGACGACGCACAAACCATGCGGAAAATGATCCGCTTCACCCTCCAACCTACCGGCCACGAGATCATCGAGGCCGCCGACGGAGCCGAAGCATTTAACACCCTCAAAAACAAGCCGGTCGATCTCATCATCACCGACGTAAACATGCCGAACATGGACGGCATCGAGCTCACCCGGAAGCTACGCGGCACTCCCTTGCACGCACGCACCCCCATCGTGTTGCTCACAACCGAGTCTTCCCCCGAGAAGAAAAACCAAGGCCGAGCCGCAGGCGCTACCGGATGGATCGTGAAGCCATTCAACCAGCAACAGCTCCTCGCCATCGTCTCCAAAGTCCTCCCCAACTGACCCCTCCCTCGATGTCCAACTCATTTTCCAACGACGATCTTCAGACGGAGCTCATTAAAGACTTCATCATCGAAAGCGTCGAAGGGCTCGATCTCTACGATCAAAAGATACTCGACTTCGAAAACGAAGCCGATCTCGGAACCATGAATGTCATCTTCCGAGTCATCCATACCATCAAAGGCACCGCCGGCTGCCTCGCCCTACCCAAGATCGAATCCGTTTCCCACGCAGGAGAAAACCTCCTGAGCATGATCCGAGAAGGCGAGATCACTCCCAACAAGAGCATGATCACCACCCTTCTCTCACTCTCCGACGCCCTGCGCGAGAGTATCCAAATTCTCGAACAGACAGGCCGCGAAGGCGATCAGGATTTCTCCGACCTGCTCGCCCAGCTCGACGCCCACCAAAAAGGCGAAGCCCTCCCAACTCCCGAGCCGGAGCCAGAAGAGCAAGCCTACGGACTTTTCGAAGACGAAGAAGAGACACCCGCTGAACAAGCAGACGAAGCGTGGGGGCTCTTTGGTGACGAGGAGGAAGAAACGACTCCTCAAGCCGAAACCGAAAGCAAAGAGCCCGCTACGGCTCAGCTGCCAGCGAATACCGGCACCAGCCTGGCCGAGAGCTCCATCCGCATCGGCGTCACCCAGCTGGACAAAGTGATGAACATCGTGGGCGAACTCGTTCTCGCTCGAAACCAGATCGTTCTCAACACCACCAACTTCGACGAAGCGGCTCTTCTAAAAGCCTCCCAACGTCTCAACATCATCACTACAGAGCTGCAAGAAAACGTCATGAAGACGCGTATGCAGCCAATCGGAAACGTCTGGGCCAAATTTCCACGCGTCGTGCGCGACGTCTCAAACGAGCTGGGTAAAGAAGTCCGCCTCATCATGGACGGACAAGACACAGAGCTCGACCGGACTGTAATCGAAGCCATCAAGGACCCGCTCACCCACATCGTGCGTAACTCCATCGATCACGGCATCGAGTCTCCCGAGCAACGCCTCGCCTCTCACAAGCCAGCCGAAGGTCTTCTCTCCCTGCGAGCTTACCACGAAGGCGGACAGATCATCATCGAGATCATGGACGACGGCGCCGGCATCAACGTCGAACGCGTCAAAGACAAAGCAGTATCCCGCGGCCTCATCACCAGCGCCCACGCTGCGAATCTCACCGAAAAGGAAGCCATCAACCTAGTCTTCCAGCCCGGGTTCTCCACCGCCGAAAAAGTATCCAACGTTTCAGGACGAGGAGTCGGCATGGATGTCGTCCGCACCAACATCGAAAAATCAGGCGGCACCGTAGACCTCTCCTCCGAAGCCGGCCAGGGCACCACCGTCAAGATCAAGATCCCGCTCACCTTGGCGATCATTCCAGCCCTCACCGTGACGACTTCAGGCGACCGCTACGCGATTCCGCAAGTCAGCCTTCTCGAGCTCGTTCGCCTCGAAGGAGAAGCTGCCCACTCCGGCATCGAAGAGCTCTACGGCAGCCCGATCTACCGTCTCCGAGGCAAGCTTCTCCCCATAATCTTCCTCAACGAGCAACTACGAACCGAAGCCCTTGCCGATGAAGCGGACGACGAAGACAAAGTCGTCAACATCGTCGTCCTGCAAGCGGACGGACGCCAGTTCGGACTCGTGGTCGACGAAATCAACGACACCGAAGAAATCGTGGTCAAACCGCTCAGCAAGCAGCTCAAAGGCATCCCTTGCTTCGCCGGAGCCACCATCATGGGCGACGGCAAGGTAGCCCTCATCCTCGATGTCATGGGTATCGCCCAGCACTCACGCGTCGTATCCGAAAACGCTGACAGAACGATATCTTCCCAGGAAGAAACAGAAACAGTCCAGCGCGAAGATACCGAAACACTCCTCCTCTTCTCCATCGGATCCGACAACCGTATCGCCATCCCACTCAACCAGGCAGCTCGCCTCGAAGAGTTCGAGGTCGATACCGTGGAACATTCAGGACGCCACCAGGTGGTTCAGTACCGCGGCGAAATTCTCCCGCTGATTGAAATCGCCGACTACGTCCCAACCTCTCAGCCTCAGGCCGACAAAACAAGCCGCGAGAAGCTACAGGTCATCGTCTACTCCACCCACACAGGCACCTACGGCCTCATCGTCGATCAAATCCAAGACATCGTCGAACAAGCCATCTCAGCCCGTCGTGAATCCCGTTGCGAGACGCTCGCCGGATCCATCGTCCTGCAAGGACACGTTACCGACCTCCTTGATGCCGAAGCCATCATCGAGCGCTACGAATCCGGAGCCATCCCGCAAACCGTCTAACTCGAGCCCTAGCGAAACAATGAAGCAATTCTGCACATTCTACCTGGGAGACCTGATGCTGGGCGTAGACGTCCTCGAAGTTCAGGAAGTCATCCTCTACCAGGATATGACCCAAGTCCCCCTTGCACACGACTCAATCAAAGGGCTCATCAACCTACGAGGCCAGATCGTCACCGCGATCGACCTCCGCGAGCGATTGAACCTCCCTCCCTCCACATCGGAAGAGGAGCAAAAGAACATCGTCATCCAATCCGGAGAAGAAGCCGTCAGCCTTCTGGTGGATGAGATCGGCGATGTCATCGAACCTTCGGAAGACGATTTCGAGGATCCTCCCGAAACCATCCCCGAAGCAGCCAAGGAGATGATCGAAGGCGTCTACAAACTCGATAAACGCCTCCTGCTCGTTCTCAACTCCGAACGCACAATCAATATCACCAGCGACACTTCCTCTAACTGGCTCCAAACAGCCGCATCCTAAATCTGAATACTTCAACTCTACTAAACCAATTCGACCCGCTTAGAAAATGAATACACAAAAAACCTCCCGCCGTACCAACTCGATCGCCAAGTCTGCCACCACCTCAACCCGCGGCAAAAAACGCCCATCTGCTCGCGAAGTAGAAACCGACGTCGCCGACCTAAAAGGTCAAATCGACGCCATCAACAAGTCCCAAGCCGTTATCGAATTCGAGCTCGACGGCACCATCATCAAGGCCAATCAAAATTTCCTCGACGCGCTCGGCTACGACCTCGACGAAATCGTAGGCGAACACCACGGCATGTTCGTCGAAGACGAATACCGCAATAGCGACGAATACCGCAAGTTCTGGAAAGACCTCGCTCGCGGCGAATTCAAGTCAGCCGAGTTCAAGCGCATCAAAAGCAACGGCGAGCCAATCTGGATCCAAGCATCCTACAACCCGATCTTCGACCTCGAAGGCAATCCGTTCAAGGTCGTCAAGTTCGCTTCCGACGTCACAGCCGCCAAGCTCGAGAACGCAAACTTCCAAGGCCAGATCGACGCCATCAGCAAGGCTCAGGCAGTCATCGAATTCGAACTCGACGGCACCATCCTCGATGCCAACGAGAACTTCCTAAACGCTCTCGGATACGCAAAGCGCGAGATCGTCGGCCAGCATCACGGCATGTTCGTCGATCCGGATTACCGCCAAAGCCACGAGTACCGCATGTTCTGGGATACCCTCGGACGCGGCGAATTCCAGTCAGGCGAGTTCAAGCGCATTGATAAGCACGGTAAGATCATCTGGATACAAGCATCCTACAACCCGATCTTCGATCTCGAAGGCAAGCCGTTCAAGGTCGTCAAGTTCGCTTCCGACATCACCGAAGCCAAGCTTGCTTCCGACAACAGCAACCGCCAGCTCGACGAGATCAACAGAACGCAGGCCGTCATCGAATTCAACCAGGACGGCATCATCCAGACTGCCAACGATAACTTCCTCGGAGCAGTGGGCTACAGCCTCTCTGAAATCCAAGGCAAGCATCACAGCATGTTCGTGGATCCAGAATACCGCGAGAGCGACGAGTATCGCCGCTTCTGGGCAGAGCTAAACGAAGGCAAATTCCAAACCGCCGAGTTCCAACGCTTCGGCAAGGGAGGTAAGGAAGTTTGGATACAAGCGACTTACAACCCAGTGCTCGATATCAACGGCAAGACCTGCAAGGTCATCAAGTTCGCCACCGACATCACAGCTCGCAAGAAGGCAGAAGCCAACCTCAAGAGCACGCTGGGCATCATCGCCCGCAACGCCCAATCACTCACCGCGTCTTCCGTCCAGCTCTCCGCAACCGCCCAGCAGATGTCTTCCAATTCCGAAGAAACATCCAAGCAATCCGAAACCGCGGCAGCCGCTTCAGAGCAAGTTAGCAAGAACGTCGAAACAGTCGCCACCAGCGCCGAAGAAATGAGCGCCACCGTTCAAGAAGTCGCCAAGAGCGCCACTTCAGCAGCCTCTATCGCGACCACCGCCGTTAGCGTGGCCGAGTCCACAAACGCCACCGTCGCCAAGCTAGGCGAAAGCTCCGTCGATATCGGCAAGGTCATCAAGGTCATCACTTCCATCGCTCAGCAGACCAACCTGCTCGCCCTCAACGCCACCATCGAAGCCGCCCGTGCCGGCGAAGCTGGCAAGGGATTCGCAGTGGTCGCAAACGAAGTCAAAGAGCTCGCTCGCCAAACCGCCAACGCCACCGAAGACATCAGCCAAAAGGTAGGAGCCATCCAGCAAGACACCGAAGGCGCCGTCCAAGGCATCGGCAAGATCAGCGACATAATCAACCAGATCAACGACATCCAGCGCAACATCGCGAGCGCCGTCGAAGAGCAGGCCAATACGACAAACGAGATTGCCCGTAACGCGAGCGAAGCCGCCAAGGGCAGCTCCGAGATCGCACGCAATATCAACAGCGTTTCCGAGGCCGCTCAAAGCACCGCCCAAGGCGCTGCCGAGACGCTCACCTCTTCGCAGCAGCTCTCAGCCCTCGCCTCCGAACTGCAAGAAGTAGTCGACGGCTCCGGCATCGAGATCTAGCCCATCCACTTCCAGAGCGGTCGAGAGTTGATCATCAAACTCGACCGCTCTTTCCGTTCCCCAATACGCAGCACTACACCACTGACCATGCCGACCAAAGCCCTCGTAGTCGATGACTCGCCCGTCACCAGGCGCATCGTTTCAATCGTCCTCAACTCACAAAACATACCCTGCAAAGAAGCTCTCAACGGCAGAGAAGCCCTCGAGATTCTCAACTGGGATCCGAGTTTCGGACTCGTCATGGTCGACTGGAATATGCCCGAAATGAACGGCATGGACTTTCTCGCTGAGGTAAAACGCCAGCCAAAATTCGAGCACATCAAGATAATCATCGTTACCGCCAACGACACTCCAGAAGCTATCGAAGAAGCTCAAAAAGCCGGAGCGGACGACTTTATCATCAAGCCGGTGTACCGTGACGTAGTCGCCAAGAAACTACAACTCCACGGATTGAACTAACTCGAAGCGGACAACGCCCATGCCCAAGCCAAGAGTACTCATTGTCGACGATACCTCAGTCGTACGCCGCCTTCTCTCAGAAGTCATCGAACGCGACGACGAGCTAGACGTAGCAGGCACCGCCCCCAACGGCAAGGTCGCCCTCATGAAGCTGCCTCAGCTCAACCCCGATATCATCACTCTCGATATCGAGATGCCCGAGATGGACGGGATCGAAACCCTCAGGGAAATCAGAAAGGTCGATAAACGCACCCCCGTCATCATGCTCAGCTCCCTCACCCGCACCGGAGCCGAAATGACCTTCGAAGCTCTCTCCGCGGGAGCAACCGACTACCTGCTCAAGCCCGCAAAAGTCACCGACTTCGCTACCACTCTAAAGGAGCTAAACCAACTTCTCCTGCCAAAACTAAAGGCCCACGTAAAGCTCCCCGAACCAACCGTATCAACCGCTCAACCCGCTCCGGCCAAGCCAAGCAGCGCCATCCCCAACAGCACGAGCAACGGACCGTTCAACATTCTCTGCATCGGAACTTCGACCGGAGGCCCCAACGCTCTCGAAACGATTTTCCACCGCCTCCAAGAGCCGCTCAGCGTGCCCGCGGTCATCGTGCAGCACATGCCACCCGTATTCACCCGCACCCTTGCGGAACGACTCGACAAGATCTCTCCCAATCGCGTCTTCGAAGGAGAAGACGGACAACTGCTCGAGCCCGGCTGCGCCTACATCGCCCCCGGAGGGAAACACATGGAAGTGAAACGCGTAGGCAACGAAGTCCGCCTCCACCTCCACGAAGGCCCGCCCGAAAACTCCTGTCGCCCCGCTGTGGATACGCTCTTCAGAAGCGTAGCATCCACCTACAAAGACGGAGCCCTGGGAATAATCCTCACCGGCATGGGGCAAGACGGGCTCAGAGGGTGCGAAGCCCTACACGAACAGGGGAGCAGAATCATTTCTCAAGACCAGAAGACATCGCTAATCTGGGGTATGCCAAGAGCTGTTACCGAAGCAAACCTCGCCCACCAGACGCTCCCCTTGGACAACATTCCAGGAGCCATCTACACGCGAATGTCCTCTCATGGCCCACTCGCAAACTAATCCAACTCAATGACAGGTCTAACTCCAAACTTTGAATACGTTCGTAGCGTTGTCAAAAACGCCGCCGGCATCTCGCTGGACAAAGGCAAAGACTACCTCATAGAGAACCGTCTCGCTCCCGTCGCAAGCAAACACGGCTTCGATTCGATCCCGGACCTCGTTCAGGAAATGATGGACGAAGGCGAAGGAGGAACAATCGAACGCATCGTCATCGACGCTCTCACGATCAACGAAACCTCATTCTTCCGAGACCAAGCCGTATTCGACCACCTCGAGCAAACCGTTCTCCCACAGATCATCAAAAAGAACGCCGGAACAAAGCGGCTCAAGATCTGGTCAGCCGCATGCTCGACCGGACAAGAAATCTACAGTACCGCCATCTTGCTAAAAGAACGGTTCCCCCGCCTCAAAGATTGGCATATCGGTCTGCACGCGACCGACATCTCCGATCGAGTCCTAGAACAGGCCAGATCCGGTACGTATTCAGAATTTGAATTAAACCGCGGAATCTCTCCCGCCCTCAAAGAGAAATACTTCAACAAGGTCAGCGAGTTCGACTGGCAAATCTGCGAGGAGATTCGACAAAGCGTCAGTTTCTCACGGCACAACTTGGTCGGAGCCTGGAACGGACTGGGCATGTACGACGTAATCCTGCTGCGCAACGTTCTCATCTACTTCGAACTCCCCGAGAAGCAGCTCATCCTCTCGCACGCGAGAAAGCACATCAACGAAGGCGGGCACCTGTTTCTTGGGGCCTCCGAAACGACCTTTAATATCGACTCCAACTGGGTTAGCGAAGGAACCACAAGCGCCTCCTTCCAAGTAAAAGGCAAAGAGGTGAGGAACATCGGCATATGAAGTTCCCAGCCATAGTCAGAAACCTCCGGAAAACCTTCGTCCGGAAGCTTCGCAAGAAGGACGCCTCCCAGCTCGGAAGCTCCCTCTCTCGCACCATCAATCTGGAAAGCCAGCTGACCCGCTCCTCCAAAGTCTTCGAGCAACACTTCCTAAAGGTGCTCAATACCTTGGAAGAACTTCAGACAGCCGGCAGCGAGCTGAGCAGCCAAAGCTCGAACATGCTCGCCCTCAGCCAATCCGAGCAAAACCCGATCAACAGCGTCAGCCGCAAGCTCGCCCCCAATCTCGAGTTCATCGAAAGGTCCGCTCATGAAATCGATTCGCTGGTCAAGATCATGGAGACGAACCGCCACAAGATCGACGAGACACTGTCATTCGAATCTAGGCTCGATCAGACCTTTAGCCAGCTTACCTACATACGGACCCTCTTCGCCGTAGAAGCCGCCCCTCTTGAGCAAAACGCCAAGGTCATGTTCACCTCCCTCGTCGAGGAGATCCACCGCTTGCAAAACGATGTGACCGAAATCTTCGCCGAGAACTTCCAGGCCCTCCGCGAAAATCGAGGAACCATCGGCGGCCTCGCCTCCAGCCTCGCCAAGCAAGCAAGCAGCCAGATCTCCATCCACGCCCAAAGCCAACGGGAAATGGAAAGAGCGATCCAAACCCAGACCGAAAAGCTCACCCAGGACATCGAGGCGAACTCCGCCTTTAAAAACGAGAGCGACAAGATCGCCCAATCCATCGGCACCGCCATCATTTCGCTGCAAACTCAGGATATCATCTCCCAGAAGCTACAGCACATATTCGAGGTCTCCGGGGAGATGCGCGCACGCTTCGACAAGCTGACGAGCATCAAAGGCAAACGTGAACGCTGCATCGAATTCCGATTCCTGGAAAACGCCGCCCTCGTTATCCTAAACCAGATCGTTTCAATCAAGCGAGAGCTCAAGGATGCCGACCGAGCCATCGACGAAAGTATCCAAAACATCATACATTCGATTCGAGGCATGGACAACACTTCCGGCCTCCTCCAAGATACCGCTGCAGAAGATAGCGATGGCGAGAGCCTAATCGCCGCCCTCCAGAGCGCCGGCACCATGGTTAGTACCAGCGAGTCGTTCCTCACTCAGGCGTTCAAAACCATCGAACCGATCCGAAGCCAGACCACCAACGTCAGCAGCACCATCGTGATGCTTTCATCGCAGCTTCACCTGATCGGACTCAACGCAGAGATCCACGCCGCCCGCACCGGAGAAAGCACCGCCCTCGAAACGCTTTCCGCAAAAACCAGCGGCATCTCAGTCGAGACGCGCGACCTCTGCCAAAACATCTCCGTCCAGCTAGACGAGCTTTCCTCCGCCCTCCTCGAAAACGTCAACGTGCTCGAATCCCTGCTAGGCGAAGCTCGCAAAGCCCACGAGCACATCCATTCCGAAATCCCAAAAGAAACGGAAAACCTGCATCACCAAAGCCAGCTCTACCGCGACTGCCAGACCGAGACGCAGCAGCTCATGCAAGAGCTGCACAGGCTGACCCGTGGACACGAATCCCGGCTCGAGTTCGAAGCCACCATGCTCCAAGAGCTCGACGCCATGCAGTCAGCCCATTCTGAGATTTCGCAACTCGCCAAACGCTCCGCCGACGCCCTCAAGATCGAGGTAAGCGTACCGGAAATCATGAGCGGACTCCTCTCGCACTACACCATGAAGTCCGAGCAAAACGTGCACATGCAGACGCTCGGCCTGGAACAACAAAACGAGCCAGCTCCTTCAGACTTCGAAATGTTCGAACGCGAAAGCAGCTCGCCCGATGAGGATCTCGGCTTCGACGACTTCGGCTTCGAACCCGAACGCCAAACCGAAACAAAGCCCAAGCAAGACGAAGAACTCGGCCAAAACGTCGAGCTCTTCTAGAATGTAGTCTTACATTCGATACACACAATCTAAAGACGCACCAAATCTTCCAATCGTTTCGGCGGCGGTCTTGAAGCAGCTTCTGGGAGAGAGCTAGCTAAGTCCATTTGATTTTCGAGGCCCAAGCTAGCATTCGCTCGACGCTCTTGCCCATCTACGATTGAGCTTAAGTTTCCAACTAAACTTCCTAGTTCCAGCCCCAAACTACTAAGGTCTGTTGAAGCAGCCGCAGTCTGTTCCGCATCTGAAGCATTCTGCTGCGTTATCTGATTCATCTGCCGGATCGCAACGTTGATCTGAGCGATCCCCTCACCTTGTTCTCCCGTCGCCTGAGAAATTTGATTCATAATCTCATCAACCAAAGCTACCTTGTTAAGAATCGTCGACAGGCTCTCTCCTACTGTCTCACAGACCTTTACTCCCATTTCACTATTTGCGATCGACTCCTCCAGCTTCGCAGACGTTTCGTTCGCAGCCTTCGCGCTACGGTGAGCTAGATTGCGTACTTCGTCTGCAACTACAGCAAATCCAGTCCCCGCATCCCCAGCTCGAGCCGCCTCAACCGCCGCATTAAGAGCTAGGATATTAGTTTGAAAAGCGATCTCGTCGATTGTCTTCAGGATATTGGACACACTGTCACTCGAAGCTTTGATCGTATTCATCGTCTCTACCATCGTCTTCATGTTCGCGACACCTTGTTCCGCAACCGATCGTGCCTCACTCGCAGTCTCCGTCGCCGACTTCGTAGAGTCAGTATTTTTGTGAGTCATCTGGCTAAGCGTCTCCAACGAAGAGGCGGTTTGCTCAATCGTCGCAGCCTGCTCACTCGCGCCATTCGCTAGAGAGTTGCTCGACTGAGAAACCTCCACCGAGGCACGAGTCGCCTTCTGAGAGGTAACATCCAACTTGGCAATAACCTCACGAACCGGATTCGTAATGTATCGCTTGTTGAATATATAAAACGTTCCAAGAACCAAAACCAAGACAACGGCCCCCACTCCAGACGCCTTCGCTACAGTTTCAGCAACCACCGCATCGTCATCCATCTTCGCTCTCAAGACAAAGGCACCTTTGATCTCTCCCACCCGCATGTTCTCCATCGGAAATCCTAGCACATCAAGACCATCCCCGCTCAGACTTTCGCTTGGGTTTCCATGACAAGAGAGACAGCTCTCCCGAAGCTTAACTGGCGTCGCGGCAACGATTTCCGCCTCTCCGTTCCGATCCCCTACAAATAGGTCCTCACCACTCTCAAAATACTCAAATAGTTCAACATACTCCCTGCCATAATCATTCCTGGCATTGCGTGCTTCAATTCCTGGCTTGGTAGGAATCGTGAACTCAAATCCTCGCTGCTCAGCCATGGCCTCCACCGATTTCCAAGCGGAGACCACCGGAATCGTATCGTAAAACGCAGTCCCTCGGTATGTTTCCTTCAGAGGCTTCCCTCCGCTTTTCTCCTTCGCCTGCTTTAGCAGGTTTCCGGTGTCAAACGCACCTGAGGCGTACATTCGATCCATACTCTCGATAACATTGTCAGCCTGCGCCAAAATGCCGGCCATTTCATCCTTGATCGCCGCGATCCGGTTTGATTTTGCAGTTACATAGACTGTAGCAACGCATCCCACAGCAGTGAGAACCGCCGCGACAGACGCAGCCAGTAGAATTCTTGAGCTTAATTTCATTAATTTTCTTAATTGGTATACTTCCTCCATGATACGGGTTTTCCCTTGGTTTATTTAACTCAAAATCAAGGGACAGTACTTATTTCGATCGTCCGTTGCAGCTAATACCCACCGCTCCAAGACAACCTACTCAGATCTGAAATCATGCCGTCACCCAACCCTTCCCCCCACCTTCACCGAACAAAGCTCGTCTTCTTCGCGGTCATCGTAGTCATCCTCGGTCTCGCTTCGCGTCGCTACCCGATCTTCGGAAACTATCCGGGTGACGCCCTTTGGGCCACGCTCGTCGCTACCCTGTATGCGTTCGCCCGCCCCCAAGCCACCCTCAAAACGATCGCGATCGCGACTCTTGCCACCGCCTATGGCGTCGAGCTAAGCCAGCTCTATCAAGCGCCTTGGCTCAACCAACTGCGTTCCACCCTTCCGGGAAAACTCATTCTGGGCTCCGGCTTTGACCCAATCGATCTCTTAGCTTACCTAGTCGGAACCCTGCTCGCCCTTCCCGCGCTCCACTCGCTCAGATCTCGCCCACCCCATGCAACCTAAACGTATTCTCGCCCTCACTACAGGCGGCACCATAGAAAAGTCCTATTGCGAATCGGATGGGACCATCAGCAACCGGGAATCCATCCTGCACGCGAACTTGGTGCAAAGACTTCGCCTCCCTCATACCCAACTAGAAGTCTGCGAGATCATGGCCAAAGACTCTTTGCAGATGACCGATTCCGATCGCCAAGCCATCTCCCAAAAGATCAACGAACAGTCAACAGGCTACGACGGCATCATCGTTCTCCACGGGACCGATACCATGGAGCACACCCTACGCTACTGCTACAAACAGACAGCCGAGCCGCCGATTCCCGTCGTCTTTACCGGAGCCATGAAACCCGCAGGCTTCGAAGATTCGGACGCTCGCCAAAACGTGACCGAAGCCCTACTCGCCGCCCAGATTCTCCCTCCGGGACTCTACATCTCATTCCACAGCCAAATCTTCCCCGCTCCAAACGTGCGTAAAAACAAAAAGCGTCTCACCTTCGAGCCCACCGGCGACTAAAAAAGAAGCTCACACCTTATCCACCAGAGAAAAAGGCTCGCGCCTTAATTGCTCCAGAGCGACTTGCCAAAGAACCCCAAGATCCGCCACCCAAGTTTCAGCCGCCAAAACCTTCCCCCTCCGAGCGCTCCCCTCAGGCATCAACTCTTCCAAGCGATCGTAGCGAATCTCGTAACCGTCAAACAGATGGCAATCGTGCAGGACCTTCTCCCGTTCGCCGTTCCAGTCGACCACCTCGTATTCCAACCACCGTCCAAGCGTATAAGGGGCTCCCGCAACCTCCTCCACAGCATGCACGGTCGTATTGCAACAGAGACTACAGCCCAACATCACAAGCTTCCCGCCGACCTTAGGAATCAACGAAAAAGGGCTGTTCTCTCCACACGGAGTTCTGTCTTTAAAGTGCTTGCTCGTCAGCTCCTCGGCCAAAGCCCCTAACGCGCAGACCGAATGCGTGGGGTGTAGACTCCGATGCGTGGCGAACTGCTTTCGGAAAACCTCCGGCAACAAACCGACATTTCCCGGCGTCGACCGAACATCGAAGACCGGCGACTCCTCTGTCACGTTTAGGTAACTCAATCCCGGAAAACAAAGCGTCCCTTCCGGTCCCACCACGTCCAAAAACGCCTCGATCACCCCACTCGGACCTTCCTCCAAACCGCCACCCAAGCTCTTCAACGAGGAGTGAACCAATAGCGTATCCCCTCTTTCGATACCTAGTCCCCGCAAATCATTCGCCAATCGATCTCTCGTACCACTCATGAAACGACGCTATCTCCTTAAGCCACCAGAGCAACCAGGCAAGCACTCTTACAGAGCGCCCGCTTCAGTAACCGAAAGTTCGATGTTGAGCCACGAGCAAAAAACGCTTTCACTTATCCCCGAATCAAATCCAAATCCTTAGCCCACAACTCTATGGACGCAAAAACACGCGGAATCGTTGCCTACATAACACTCATCGGTTGGGTCATCGCCCTCGTTACAAACAACCCGAAGGACGAACAAACCACCTTCCATCTCAGACAAGGCCTCGGACTCAACCTAGCCTGGATCGTTTCCACCTTCTTCATCTGGCTACCAATCATCGGCTGGATCCTGCCCATCGCCCTCTTTGTATTCTGGATTATCGGATTACTGAGCGCCTTGGAAGGCAGCCAGAAAGAGGTGCCCGTCATCGGCTCCCTTTTCCAGAGCTGGTTCAAAAACCTCTAAGTCCTCAGGCAAGCACAAGTCCCTTTCCCATCCGGACCGCGCAAGCGGTTCGGATTTTTTGTCTCCAGACAAGCAAGCCGACTCGATTTCTTTACAAACTTTCATCCAGAGAAGGTTGCGATCATCAAGAAGATACACAGCTTTCAGCCATCACCTTGATCAAGCAAAAGATCGCGAATCCTAAGCAAACTCCCACCTAAAACCTATGGCACAAGAAGAAGCAACTGACACCACTACAGTGGAAAAGACCTCCGAATTCCTCGGCATGGACCTCACCGCGATGGCCGAAAAAGCCACCGATATCGTATCATCCAAAGGCATAGACTTCATAGCGGCCATCATCATCTTCGTCGTGGGTCGCTTCGTCGCCGGCCTCATTACGAAGGGCGTGCGCAACGTGCTGCACAACCGCAAGGTCGACCAGTCCCTCATCGGATTCACCACCGGCCTAGCTCAAGCCCTCATGATGACCTTCGTCATCATCGCCGCCCTAAGTCGTATCGGCATCCAAACTACATCGCTCGTCGCAGTCATCGGTGCCGCGGGCTTGGCAGTCGGCCTCGCTCTACAAGGCTCGCTCTCCAACTTCGCAGCCGGCGTGCTTATTATCATCTTCAAACCGTATAAGGTAGGCGACTACGTTGTCGCAGGCGGAGCAGAAGGCGTTGTCGAAGACATCGGCATCTTCACCACCACCGTCGTCACTCTCGACAATCGCACCCAGATCATTCCAAACTCAGTCGCCACCAGCGGCGTCATCGAAAACTACTCCAAGAAAGGCATCCGCCGCCTCGACCTCGTGGCCGGCGTCAGCTACGGCGACGATATCAAGAAGACAAAGGAAGTACTCGAAGGCATCATCGCCGCCGAGCCCAAAGTCCTCGCCGACCCCGCTCCCTTCGTAGGCGTCATGGAAATGGCGGACAGCTCCGTCAACTTCGCTTTCCGCCCATGGGTCAAGGTCGACGACTACTGGGACCTCTTCTTCCAGTTCAACGAGCAGATCAAGCTCCGCCTAGACGAAGAAGGCATCACCATCCCATTCCCGCAACGCGACGTTCACCTCTTCCAAGAGAAGTAGGGAAGTCTTTAGGAACAATAGAATTTCCCAACAACGCGGACGCAGGCATTTGCCTCGTCCGCGTTTTTCATATTCGATCAAAAGGTAGGGCGGTCTGGCCCAGACCGCCGCAACATCCATCCACTACTGCTACCATGGCTTACCAAACACGCAGAAAATTCATCCAATCGGCAACGGGCACTCTGGCCGCCTGCACCCTCACGCCCCTCGCTAACTCCAAACCAAACTCAACAGTGACTCCACTCTGTACCAACCAATACCCCTGGGACACCTTCTACCGCCGCTCCGGCAAAGAGTTTTATAGCGATCTCAATCAATCCATCCGAGAAATCGCTGAATCCGGAGCCCAAAGCCTAGAGCCAAATCTCGAAAGTATCGAACAAGTCAATACAATCTCCAGAGCCCTCGAAATAAACGGACTCGAGATGCGCTCGATCTACGTCAACAGCGTTCTCCACGAAGCCGATCAAGCCAATGCTTCCATCGAAAAAGCCCTCCGCATCGCCAGCGAAGCTCAAGAAAAGGCAGGCACCAAAATCGTAGTCACCAACCCTAGCCCAATCAGTTGGGGAGGCCCTGAAAACAAAACCGACAAACAACTCGTCACTCAGGCCAAAGCGCTCGAGACACTCGGCAAGAAACTGTCCCAAGAAGGACTCACTCTCGCCTATCACAACCACGATTCAGAACTCCGCCTCGGAGCGCGCGAGCTCCATCATTGCCTCGCGTCAACGAACCCTGAATACGTCAAATACTGCCTCGACTCGCATTGGGTCTACCGAGGCTGCGAAGATTCAAACGTAGCCCTCTTCGATGTGGTGGAACTCTACGCCAGCCGAATCGTCGAACTGCACCTCCGGCAATCGACCAATGGAGTCTGGGACGAGTCCTTCTCGACTCAGGGAGACGTCGACTACCACCGCTTGCTCACCACCCTCCAGGAAAAAGAAATCTCTCCCCTTATCGTCGCCGAGCAAGCAGTGGAAAAGCAGAGCCCCAATACCTTAGACGCCCTTTCCGCGCACAAGATCACGCACGCGAACATTCGCACGCAATTCGCCGCATTCCTCTAGCGCCGCTCGTCCCCACTATTGATGAATCCGCATCCCGCCTTCTCCCAGACCGAACATCGCCCTTGGCAAATCCCAAACGGGCCTTGGGTCATGCAGCAAGAGTGGCTAGATCTTTTGTTCATTCACTGGGAAATCGCGCCTGCCGATCTGCGGCCTTACATTCCCGAAGGACTTGAAATCGATACCTACGATGGCAAAGCATGGTTAGGAGTCGTCCCCTTCTCTATGCGCGAGGTGGCTCCCCGCGGATGCCCGAAACCTTCAGCCCTGTGCGATTTTCCCGAGATCAACATCCGCACCTACGTCATTAAAGACGGTAAACCGGGCGTCTGGTTCTTCAGCCTCGACGTGCCGCACCGCCTACCGGTCTGGATCGCCCGCAGCTTTTTCCATCTGCCCTACTTCCGAGCAGAAATGCAGGTCGAACAGCACGGAGATCGAACATACTATCGATCCACCTACGGAGAACGCACCTTCTCAGCGACCTACCGCGGCCTCGCACCTGTCACTCCCGAGCGAGGCAGCTTCGAGGACTGGGCCACTGAACGCTACTGCCTCTACTCGCAAAACAAGTCCGGGCAACTCTTTCGCGGCGAAGTCCAACACCCACGCTGGAGCGTCCAGACAGCGGAATACGAAATCCAAGAGAACACCATGCTAGATGCATTCCCAATCGGGCAAATGCACCCAAGCGTCCTCTTCAGCAAACACAT
This sequence comes from Pelagicoccus mobilis, assembly GCF_016595505.1. Taxonomy (GTDB): domain Bacteria; phylum Verrucomicrobiota; class Verrucomicrobiia; order Opitutales; family Opitutaceae; genus Pelagicoccus; species Pelagicoccus mobilis. The sequence continues at coordinate 38,426 of NZ_JAENIL010000028.1, forward strand.
CCCCGTCACCGTCTGGTGGCCGGAACGCTGCTAAGGTAGAGTCCGACCACCGCGGCGGACCGGATAGGACCAAGCCGAGCGAGTAACCTACGCCAAGTAACTGCAAACGTACTGGCAGTTGTCAGCGACTTCGATGGTGAAGCCAGAATTCGCAGGCACTTCGAAATAGCTGCCCGCCTCGTAGCTCTTCTTTTCCGTCTCGCCATCAAGAACGACCGAGCACGCGCCACCCGCCACATCCATACGCTCTGCAGCTTCAGTACCGAAATGGTAGCTGCCAGGAAGAATCACACCTAGCGTCTTCTTCTCACCTTCCGCAGTGATGATGGTGTGAGAAACTACTTTTCCGTCGAAGTAGAGATTAGCTTCAGCAAGGGCGGTAACGTTTTCAAATTTCATCCGGCGTGAATCTTCGAGAACGCCACTCAAGGCAAGAAAAAGGTAGGGCTCGACCGCCGGCTGTGCGCCGCCGTAGCCTCTGGCGAAGGAGTGGCGAGCCACGCAGAACTGATTCGACCACTGCCGTCTGCCCGGCGGTCAGACCCTACCCACCCCCAAAAGACTAGCCCATCTCCCACCCTTAATCTGCGCAGCTTTGAACGTAACGTTACGTAGCAAACTGCGCAAAATAGTATCGCCCATGCCCCCAAAAAAAACGGACCGGAAAATCCGGCCCGTCGTACAGGAAACAAAACTAAAAATATTTTATGCCGCAGCCTGAGCGAGCTTGAGGGCTCGTATCTTGCGGATGTTGAACTGGATCAAGATCGACGCCACCAGAGCGACCACGAAGAGACCGGCGAAGATCTGAAGCGTCTGCTCGTAGCTTCCAGTTGTTTCACGAACACGGGCAGCGATAAGAGGTCCAACCAATCCTGCAGCCGCCCATGCGGTCAGGATGTTGCCATGAATCGCGGACAAGCGCTTCGTTCCAAACACATCGCCGATGTAGGCAGGGATCGATGCGAACCCACCTCCGTAACAAGTGAGGATCAGAAACACCACCGCCTGGAAAAGGAAGGAACTGGTTGTCTTCGGGAGAATGAAGAAGGCCGCGATCTGGATCACGAAAAACGCTGTGTAAGTCATCGGGCGACCGATCACATCTGAGAATGAAGCCCAAGAGATACGGCCAATGCCGTTAAACAATCCCATCAAGCCAACCATAGTCGCCGCAGCAGCAGGCGTGAGCCCCGCGATCTCCTGAGACATCGGAGACGCCACCGAGATAACCGCGATACCGCAGGTGATGTTGATGAAGAGCATGATCCACATGTAATAGAAACGGATCGTGCCAAGAGCTTCGATGGAGTTCACCTGAGCAAGGTCCTCTCTCTTCTTAACCTTGCCAGCCTTCTGAGCCGCCGAGAAGCCTTCTGGCTCCCAACCTTCAGGCGGCGCTTCCAGATACTGGGCCGAAGCCATCATGATCACAAAGTAAGCAACAGCAAGTATCCAGAAAGTAGGAGCGATACCCACGTTGGTCATCAAAAACTGAATCAAGCTACTCGCCAGCAACGCTCCAAAGCCGAAGCCCATGATCGCAAGACCAGTCGCCAATCCGCGACGGTCCGGGAACCACTTCACGAGGGTTGATACCGGACAGATATAGCCTACGCCCAAACCAATGCCGCTAATCACTCCGTATCCAAGATAGAATACATAGATCTGATTCAACGACACGCCCAATCCCGCGATTGCAAGACCAGTACAGTAAAGAGTAGCCGAAAGCATGCCGCTCTTTCGCGGCCCCATTCGCTCAACTGTCGGGCCAAGGAAGGCAGCAGACAATCCCAAGAACAGGATCGCAATACTGAAAGCCCAAGCTGTCTGGGTCGGTTCCCAGCCAAGCTCCGCAAATAACGGTTTCTTGAATACGCTGTACGCGTAAACCGCACCAATCGATACGTGAACGCCAACCGCTGATGCAGCGATCAGCCAACGATTCTTAATTTTCTTCATCTTTCCTAAATCACAGTAGTGGATCGCCTCGATCGAGGCGACCGCCTCCTAAATCGCAGTCACACCATAACGCGCGAAAATCGAACGAGCCTTGATAATATCCTGATTCGAAGGCTCCTTGGTTTCCGCTAGCTTGTATGGCAAACCAAGCTGCTTGTACTTGCTCTCCCCCATCTTGTGAAAGGGGAGAATTTCCACCTTGGCGACATTGCCAAGGGTTGAAACAAAACGGGCTAAGCCGTCGATATTGCTCTCTACATCAGTGAGGCCGGGAACCAGAACGAAACGTATCCAAACATCGATACCAAGACGTTCAAGGCGTTCCGCGAACTCGAGCGTCGGGCTAATCCGAACACCTGTCGTTTCCTTGTAGATGTCGGGATCCCAGCTTTTGATATCGAGCAGGACGAGGTCCACATTCTGCAAGAGAGCGTCCGTTGCGTGGTGGCCGGCGAATCCAGAAGTATCGAGCGCAGTGTGCAAGCCAGCTTCCTTGGCACCACGGAAAACCGCATGCACGAACTCTGGCTGCATGAGGGGCTCCCCACCACTGATGGTGAGCCCGCCGCTGCGAATGAAGTTCTTGTACTTGACGACATCCTTCAGCGCCTCACCTGCCGTCGTTACCTTTCCGCTCGGTTTGCCCTGAGCGTCCGGGTTGTGGCAGTACTGGCACCGAAGAGGACACCCGTGGAGAAAGAGCACGTAGCGCAGCCCAGGGCCGTCTACCGTACCGCATGTCTCCACAGAGTGGATATGGCCCTCTTCCGAGAGCATCTCCTCCAGAGGTATTTCGACCTCTGGTTCAGCGTATGTCGTTGTCATGGGACAGTCCTCCGCACGACCTGCCGCGCAGGTCATAGTAGTTCGTGGAACGTCCGATTAATCACGTCGAGCTGTTGCTCGCGAGTGAGTTTAATGAAGTTCACCGCGTATCCGGAAACACGGATAGTGAGCTGCGGGTACTTCTCTGGATGCTCCATCGCGTCGAGCAGAGTCTCCTTCTCGAACACGTTCACGTTGATGTGGTGACCGCTTTCGGCGAAGTAACCGTCGAGCAGGCTGCTCAGGTTTCTAACCTGGTCCGCAGGGGTCTTACCGAGCGCCTTCGGAACGATAGAGAATGTGTAAGAGATGCCGTCTTGCGAGTGCTCGTATGGGAGCTTCGCTACGGAAGCCATAGAAGCAACCGCTCCCTTGGTATCACGACCGTGCATTGGGTTCGCACCTGGAGCGAAAGGCTCGCCTTCCTTACGTCCGCAAGGAGTGCTACCAGTCTTCTTGCCGTAAACGACGTTAGACGTGATAGTGAGAACGGACTGTGTTGGAACTGCGTTGCGGTACATTGGCTGTACGCGAACCTTGTCCATGAAGTCTTCAACAAGCTGGTTGGCGATCGCGTCTACCGCGTCGTCGTTGTTACCATACTTTGGATACTCGCCTTCTACTTCGTAGTCGACTGCGATTCCCGCTTCGTTGCGGATAACCTTAACCTTAGCATTCTTAACCGCGGAGAAGGAGTCAGCAGCGACGGAGAGACCAGCGATGCCACAAGCCATGGTGCGGAGCACAACCCGATCGTGCAGAGCCATCATGATGTTCTCTGGCGAGTACTTGTCGTGCATGTAGTGGATGATGTTGAGCGCCTTGACGTAAGTCTTAGCGAGCCAATCAGTCATCTTGTCGAAACGCTCGACGAGGTCGTCGTACTCAAGGTAGTCGCCCTTGAACGGCTCGATGGCTGGGCCAACTTGCTTGCCGCTCTTTTCGTCAACACCGCCGTTGATCGAGTAAAGGATCGCCTTGGCCAGGTTTGCACGAGCTCCGAAGAACTGCATTTGCTTGCCGATCCGCATTGCGGAAACACAGCAGGCGATGCCGTAGTCGTCTCCCCAATACGGACGCATAAGGTCGTCACTTTCGTACTGGATAGAGCTAGTCTCGATTGAAACCTTCGAGCAGTAGTCCTTGAAGCCTTGTGGGAGCTGCTCGGACCAGAGAACCGTGAGATTCGGCTCTGGAGCTGGGCCAAGGTTGTAAAGAGTCTGCAGAACACGGAAGCTGCTCTTGGTAACGAGCGTGCGTCCGTCTTCACCCATGCCGCCGATGCTTTCAGTTACCCAAGTTGGGTCGCCGGAGAAAAGCGCATCGTAGTCCTTGGTACGGATGAAGCGTACGATACGCATCTTCATCACTAGGTGGTCGATGATCTCTTGAACTTCTTCTTCAGTGATCTTGCCGTTCGCTAGATCGCGCTCGAAGTAGATGTCGAAGAAAGAAGCCGTGCGGCCGAAAGACATTGCCGCCCCGTTCTGGTCCTTGATCGCGCCGAGATAGGCGAAGTAAGTCCACTGAACCGCTTCGCGACCATTGACCGCTGGCTTGGAGATATCGAAGCCGTACGCTTCGGCCATGGTCTTGAGATCCTTGAGCGCCTGGACCTGATCGGAGATCTCTTCGCGCTCACGTACCCAATCCTCATTGAAGTCCTCGTTGTCGCTGGCCTTGAAGGTCGCGATCTTGTCCTCGATGAGACGGTCTACACCATAGAGAGCGACGCGGCGGTAGTCACCGATAATACGGCCACGGCCATAACCATCTGGAAGACCGGTCACGATACCCGCGCTACGAGCCTTGCGAATGTCCTCGGTGTAGCACGCGAAAACGCCGTCATTGTGCGTCTTGCGGTGGTTTTGGAAAATATCGAGAGTGGTCGGATCCATATCGCGGCCGTGCGCCTGCAGCGCCTTTTGAGCGATACGGTAGCCGCCGTATGGGAGCATACCGCGCTTGAGCGGCTTGTCCGTCTGAACACCAACGATCTGCTCTAGATCCTTATTGATGTAGCCCGCTCCATGAGAAGCGACCTTGCTTACGACCTTGTCGTCCGCGTCGAGAACGCCACCTGCGTCCAGCTCTTGCTTGAGCAAAACCTTGAGTTCGTCCCAAAGCTTCTCGGTGCGGGCCGTCGGGCCAGTTAGGAAAGAATAATCCTCGGTGTAAGGCGTGTAGTTAGCTTGAATGAAGCCGCGTACATCAATTTCCGTTTCCCAATTTCCGCCTTCGAACCCACTCCATGCATGGGAGCCGGTTGTGTCCGAAGCGTCGGATTTCGATTCACGTTTTTCTATTGTTGGCACTGCTTTTTTGTCTCCTGAATACGAAGCGGTCACCCCTATTAAGCACCGCTTGATGAACATTAGATATGTTTATACGGAGACCGATATTCAAATCTGAGCACTAATCCATGAAAAACTTACCTTTAGGTAATTAATTAAGAAAACTTATAGGCGTGAGCGCTTTCTCAAATAGCCATAAGTGTCAGCAATGCGGACTTATCCCGCATAAACACTAGGCTCGTTGCGGTTCGTCCCTTAGGGAGCGTTCCACCCAAAACGGAGCAAACGGCACCCAAGCCGCCAAAAAGAAGATCACCACACGTTTCATCTGCCACTCCAACTTGCCGGCCGCCAGAATCAGCATTCCTACGTACGCGATGAACAAAAGACCGTGAATCCAGCCTACATAGGTCACCGCTTCGGGCATTCCAGCCAAATATTTCAGAGGCATCGCGATCAGAAAAAGGATCACTGTCGAAACGCCTTCAGCAAAGGCGGTTTTCCGAAAAAGGCTTAGGCACGCTGCGTTGTTCATGGGCATCACCAAAGAAAAGGCCCAACGCAAAGCAAGCCCATCCGGATGCGAAGAAACACTTTTCGCTTGCTCTCCTACGGTTGTAGTACTTTACTCTCCCTATTCCTACACTCGTAAGATTTATTAACCCCCACCAACCCACCCCAGCATGAAACTAACTCTTGCCATCATCTTGGCGGTCTTCGGCGTCTACTTGCTCGCTAAGCTCCTCACCAGCCCAACCCCATCGAGCAAGGCGTCCGCACCCATCTCGGCCCCTTCGCCTCAAACGGAAGAGTTGGCCGCCCCTTCCGAACCGAAAACCGAGAGCGTTCAAGCACCCGAAACTGAGCCGCCCTCGGCAATGAAAGAAACGGAAAGCAAAGAACAACGCCTCGCCCGGCGAAGCAGGGAGCTCGAGCAGCTCAAGCAAACGCTCTCGAAACAAGACTACATCCTCGAGACCGCGATTCTGAATGCGGAAAGAGCACTCCACAGAAAATCGAAAACTCCCACCCCTGAAAGCTTCACCCAAGAAGAGCAGTTCCTGCTCAAGCAGCTGACCAGCGCGATCCAAAGCGGCGACAGCGAAGCGAAGAGCGACTTCCTCGCGGCGCTCAGCGAACACTCCTCACCAGGCATGTATTTTGTAGGAGGAAACTTCTTCGCGGAGTCAGGCGACATCGACACCGCGATCGACTTCTACCTGACAGCCCTCGACACCGAAACCGAGCTTCCCCCAAAGCTGAAATCGAGAACCACCAAAAACCTCGGCATCATGCTCGTAAAACAAGGCGAGCACCAACGCTCAGTCCCTTACCTCAAAGAAGCGCTCTACCTTGCCAAAGAACCAGACCCGACCCTGCTTGGCCTCATCGGCCTTTCCGAGCTCAACACAGGAAACCTCGCCTCCTCGGAGTACCACTACAAGCAAGCCATCGGCATCGCCCCAGACGTTAGAGACTGGCACGTAGGGCTAACCAAAGTTCTCCTCGACCAAGAGAAGTACCAAGAAGCCATCGACCACATGAACGCCATGAAGGCGAATCCAGCCCTTGGATACGGGAACCATCCGCAACACTAGCCAACAACTTTCCCAGCCCGCACAAAAGAGCCAAGGTTGTAGGCATTCGAATAGCCGGCAGCCTTAAGTTGGCTTACCGCATTGGCCGAACGCACGCCGCTCGCACAGTGGCATAGCAACACTGTATCCTTATCTGGATACTTTTCTTCCACTCCTTGGATAACGGCCCCGAGTGGAACATTGACCGCCCCCGGCACCATTCCCCCGGAGCATTCCCGCGGCTCGCGCACATCAAGAACAACAGCGCCACCCGCTAACGCCTTCTTCGCTTCATCAACCGAAAGCTGGCTGTTCATCCGGATCAGCACAAATGCCAAAACGAAAAGCCCCAGACCGATCCACAGCGCCACGCTCATCAGTTCCTCCTAACATCCTTCCACGATCTCAATCGTATCTTCCTTGTTCGGAACCATGCAGAGAAACTCAAATCCCAACTCAGTATCGGCCTTGTAGTAATGCGGAACGCCCTCGGGAATAAAAACGACATCGCCTTCCTTCACCTGGAAAACCTCGTCCCCGATTCCGACTTCCGCCGCCCCCTTCAAGATGTACTGCTCGTGCTCGACCGTGTTCGTGTGACGCGGCATGCCGCCGCCCGGCTTCATCACGAACTTGCGAAGGGCGAAGTTCGGAGCATCCCCCGGACCGATTAAAACCGAACGGCTTGTCCCCTCACCCGCGCCAACCGGCTCGAGCTCGAAAGAATCTGAATCCTTAACAATAACCTCATTACGTGACTCCATGAGGCTATCGTAATAATCGATCACGCTCCGCAATCAACGCGTAATCTCAAGTGCGACAAACTAGTTCCAAGAGACGAGTTCTTCCTTTTCTGCACGCTCAACGCGAAGCTCAAAACCGATCGACTCCTTGGCAGGTTCCGTGGGCGGAACCTGCGGTTTCGAGCCCCCCTCCCTATTGTCCTTACCGAGAATTTCCTCGACTGTCGAAAGTGTTTCAAGCAAGCGATCCGATAAGCCATTCAAATCCGCGGAGTCCGTCTCAGTCTGCTCAGCATTGGCAGCCGCAAACTGAGTCACCTTATCAATTTCCACGACCGCCTGCGAGATTTGCTGGATTCCGCTACTTTGTTGGCTGGAAGATTCAGCGATCTCTGAAACCAGCTGATCAACCCCTCGAGTAATCTCGAATATCTCCTTTAGCTGACTCGTTACCGTTTGGCTAATTTCACTCCCCCTACGGCTGCAATCAATCGCATCTTCTACTTGCTGGGCAGTTTCTTGAGCAGCCGTCGCACTTCGTTGAGCCAAACTGCGGACCTCATCAGCGACAACCGCAAACCCGGCTCCCGCTTCACCGGCCCGAGCCGCTTCTACCGCTGCATTCAGAGCCAAGATGTTGGTCTGGAAAGCGATCTCATCGATCGTCTTCAAAATGTTCGCAATACTATCACTCGATCGACGGATCTCCTCCATGGCGCCGCTCATGATTTCGACATCATTCGCTCCTTGTTCAGCTATTTCACGAGCCCTGCGAGCATTTCCCTCCGCCTCCTTCGCGTTCTCAGCATTCGCTCTGGTCGCCGCTGCAAGTTCCTCAAGAGATGAGCTTGTTTCTTCGACCGAAGCTGCCTGACGACTAGCCCCTTGAGCCAACTCCCGAGCCGATAGACTAAGTTGCCTAGTTTGGCCACCAACTCGATTCGCAATTTCGTTCAAATGCTCGGAAATCACTCCTTGGGCCCGAACAAACACACGATATCGCCCCGCTACAAAAAGCGACGGTATTCCAAGAACAACTACAAACGTCGCATGTACAACAACCACCCCAAAGCCAGCATCGTAGTTGAATACGCTTGCAGGCAGGTAAAAGAAAAACGCGATATGGTGAACTGCTGTCGTCGCCGCACCCGCCAAGATCGCAGCTCTCGAGCCTAGTCCGATCAAAGCGGCAAGAGCGACAAAGATATGAAAGTGCATTTCGATCATCCCTCGACTCAAATGAATGAGCAAAGCAGACATCGACGTCGCAGCGATACCGATCGCAATCGGCACAAAGAGAGTCCTTCGAGCAGCAAAAAAGGTTGCGATCGGTCCAGCGGCAATCAACGCCCCCATACCCAACGCCAAAACGATCCCTGTTTCATAGTACAGTGCAACCGTCGCAAGAACAGGCAGATGAGCCACAAGAACAAACAAGGCTTTCCTGTGAATTCGCTCGTCAAATTGAGATTCAAACCGTGTGTCAGATTTCATAAGTTTCAATATTTAAGGCCAAACGGATCAAGCAGAGCTCGCAATCGCTCCGATGTAGCACATCCAAATACAGGCCGATTCAGAACGAACCCTCCGTCCTTGATTCGTGAATACGTCTTTAAGTCTAGAAAACCGTTCGTGGCTCGATGAGCCGAATCGAAATAGGCGCCACTGTAACGAGGACTTCGACCTCCCTCAATCACCTGAAAAAATGGAACCCCCTCAGATCCAAGACTCTCGCAAAGATCTTCCGCCTCCAAAACCGTTACGCTAAAACCCGACATCCTCAGACGATCGACCAAAGCGTCAGATCCATCCAGCAACACGACTTCCTCCACCAAGGTCTGTTGGGCGTTCCGCTGCACGAGGTATTCAATCACGCTCTTCGAGCAGGGACAGTCTTCAGCGAGCACGTGAACCAGTCTCCAACCTTCCCAGTTCTCCGAAGATTCAATCACAGATTCTTCGGCAACCGGCAAAACAGCCATGTGACTCGCAGAGAAAAGCCCAAGCGGAACTGAAATCGAAACCACCCAAAGGCAGACCAGCGAAACGAGGATCGATCTTCGGACTCGCTTCGATTTCGTGCTCTCAGCGCCTCTTCCCGCAAGAGGCATCTTCGTGTGAATATTACTCATTTACCCACAACATCGGTAATGAACCCTCCGCCTAAATTGCTTATGCAGCGACAGAAAGCGCTTACAATGAATTACTTCAGCGAGTCATCCAAAATCTAGATACTGACAGACAATCACTTACACGAAAATAATTTCGCTAGTCTTGAGGCATTGCATCCAGCGACGAACTACGCTTTTACCTTAGATTAACTCTAGTTACATACCCGACAGGGCGGAGTTTCCCAAATCTCCTAAAGATTCCCTCAAATCCCAACAGCATGGACAGCAACCAGCTCAGCGACTACTCCGAGCCCTTTCTCATTGAAGCCTGTAAACTCTGGAATCTCCAGTCGCCAAAGCTCATCAGTGAAGCGGAAAACCTGATCTTCGCAGCTGAAGGCCCCGACGAGAAAGTAGCCCTTCGCCTTACCCATCCCTCGCATAGAACCCGAGAGCTCCTTCAAGCAGAACTCGATTGGGTAGATCGCCTCAATCAGGCAACGATTTCAGTCGTGACCCCAACCGAATCGATTAACCAACAGCTCGTCGAGACGATCATCATCGGGGAAACGACTTGGCTCGCGAGCGCCACACGCTGGATAGATGGTCACTCAGTCAAACCGAGAAGCGGAAAAGTATCAGAAGAATCGATACGCAATTGGGGATCTTTAACCGGGCAAATCGTTTCCCAGTCTCTGGAGATGAACCGAAGTAACTTAATGCTCCCGCGCCATCACTGGGATGAACTCATCCCCGGCCAGCCAAGCATAGCAGAACAGCTCGGCTCCAAACACGCTCAACTCGCCCAAGAAGTCGAGACAGCCAAGTCTCAAATCGCGAAATTGGCTAAAACCGAATCGAACTACCTACTCGCCCATACAGATCTGCATTCTGGAAACGTCTTCCAGACGAAGACAGGAAAACTCGTCGCACTCGATTTCGACGACGCTTGCTACCACTATCTGCTACAGGAGTTCGCCATGCCCATCTATTATAGCCTACTCTACGCAGACGAAGATACAGCCAGCACGGCAAAGCACTTCTTTACTCATTTTCTTCGAGGGTATCGAAAATTCCACGACATCGATTGCGATTCCCTTTATGAGCTTCCCCTGTTTTTCCACCTGCGCGATCTAGACCTAGAGGCGATTTGCTATCGCTGGCGAATCGACCCCGACAGCAAGTGGACAAAAAGAGTTCACCACATATACAAAAACGGAAACCCGATCTCCGGGCTCCCGTGGAAAAAGTGGGCAAAGGAAATTTAGCGCACGCTGACAGAAATCTGAGCTCCCTTTCCACCAAAGAGTTTTCTAACCCCAGTCCAGAGTCCGTATCCCATTAGGATAAAAACACTCGACAACGCCCACAAATAGCCGAGTCCAAACAACGCGAACTTCACCACCGCGAATGAAGAATACGGATACACCAGCCAATACGCAAAGTCCTGCGGATTCGCCAGCATCACAAACGAAGTCAAATTCTCAATCGCATCGAACACCGGAGCCAAAGGCATTACCCACAGCATCGCCTTCGCAAAGTTCCCAAATTTCGATTCGCGTATAGCCGCGGGCAATGTCCTCAAAGCCGTTCCAGCCAAGATTAGCAGAAACACGAAACTCGCTGCCATAAACACGAAGTCGACAAGCTGCGTCTGAACGTAGATACCAAGCGTCCCTTCGTTAATCATGTGAGCGTAATATCCCTTTAGCTCAGCCGCATCAAAAGTCGTCTGCCCGACGTAGAACGGGACCGGGAATTTCGACCGGTCATAAAAGCTGTCGAGCCAAACTTGGCTTACTCGACTGACAGCCCAGGCCGCAATGGCTACGCCCCACCAAGCGATGGGATTCAAACGAGTCAGGAAGAGTTCTGTGATCTTTTTCATAGGTGCGTTGGATTGAGCGTTAATTTATATTCCTTGGAATGTATTTGTATTCCAGGGAATATTCCGTCAAGCCAAAATCATGAATCCGCGTCAGCCCCTCGTTCACGCCAACGTCGTCCAGCTCTCCATCGCCTACCAGCACCTCAGCGCCAAACTGAACCAGGACCTGCGCCCGCTCGGCCTCAACATGACGCAACTTTCCATCCTCACCCGATTCTCCCGATTCGAAGGCCTCCGCGAAACCATCTCCAGCCTGGCCGCCGCCATGCAGATGAATCAGCCCGCCACCACCAAAGCCGTGCAGGCTCTCGTCTCAAACGGCTGGCTCGCCCGCACCCCCGACGAAAAGGACGCCCGCATCACCCATATAACCATCACTCCTGCAGGGCTCCAGCAACTTGGCGCTGCCCACCAAGCCTGCGGGCCCACCGTTGACGCCGCCTACGCCAACCATAGCGTAGAGGAGCTGCAAACCTTCCTCCAACTTCAAACCAAACTCGCCGACGCCGTCACTTGACCCCGCCTAAACAGGCAGCCGACATCGTCCTCGATAGCCATTCGCCAACCGCCGCGCAACATTCCCGCAAACCACGGTCTAATTAAACCAGTGAAAAATCTACCCACTCTCCTAATCCTCGCCCTCGCCGCGACCCTACCCTTCACCGCCCAAGCGAAAAAGAAGAAGAAGAACGCCGAGGAACCCATCGAACAAACCAACCTCGCCGTCTACCTGCTCAAGCAACTCAACGAACGCGAAGAGGAAGCCTACGACCGCTACGAAACCGCAGTCGCCGAAGAAGACGTCGACCAGGTGCGCCGCGAACTCCAATCCATCATCAACGGCTACGAGAAACTCATCGCATCCTCGCCCGACTACGCCCCCGCCTACGTCTCCTACGGCCTCATGCTCAACCGCACCGGAAACCGCGACGCCGCAAACGCTATTTTCCTGAAAGCCGACGAGCTCGACCCCATGGTCCCAGTCGTCAAAAACCAACTCGGCAACTTCATGGCCGAAGAAGGCAAGTACACCGAGGCCCTCGGCTTCTTCATGCTCGCCCGCGACCTCGCCCCGGAGGAGGCCCTCTACCAGTACCAGATCGGCAACTTGCTCGTCGCCTACCGCAAATTCTTCGTGGGCGACGGCCTCTACGCCGCCGAAGAGATCGACGACCACATCATCAACCACTTCCAAAAAGCCTACCACCTCAATCCAGGCGAGATCTCCTACAAGATGCGCTACGCCCAAGCCTTCTTCGATGTCGACTACCCAGACTGGGAAACCGCCCTCGTCACTTGGCAAGAGCTCTACCGAGCCGCCGGGTCCGAATACGAAGAACAAGTCGTAAAACTCTACATCGCCCGCGTCCGCTTCGAGATGGGACACCATACCGCGGCACGCAAGCTCATCAAGCAGATCGACCACCCAAGTCTCGACGAGTCAAAAAAGTCACTGCTGGGCAGCATCAACGCCGAGTATCCACAGTAGACCTACAGGTAGGGCGTGACCGCCGGGCACGCCGCACGACCTAAAAAATCAGATGCCAGTAAAGCTACAGCCCTTCCGACCGCATCTGAGTCACGAAAGCGTTCGCCTCGTCGATCGAGGCTTCCATCTGCCTGATCAGCACCTCAACCTCGTCCTGCAAAGCGATCGATGTCTTGTTTAGGGCCGCGATCGCTCGAGCGTTCAAGTTGTGCTTGAGAAACAAAACCTGATCGCGAAACGCATTGAGCACCGGGTCCATCTTATCCGCAGCACCGTTCATGGTACGTATCAAATCTTCGGATAAGTCACGCGTCGACGCCAACTGGTTCTCGCTCACCTCCCGCAACTCCTGGCTCGTGTACTGATCCAGCTCCTCCTCCCATTCCCTGAAAAGCGCCTTGGAAACCTCCTCGATCGCTTCGATCCGGCTCCGCACCGCCTTCGCCTTCGATTCACTATCATCAAACGCCGTCTGCAAGCGATCGTACGTGGATTTCAGCTCCCCGACATCCACTTCCGAAACCGCCAGAAACTCCTCAAACGCGCTTTCAAACTGCTCCTTAGCCTCCTCCTGCGCTTCCCGAGCATCCTCCACTCGATCCACCAAGATGTCACGCTTGTGAACCCCAAACTTCTCCATCGCCCCGTAATAAGCGCTCTGGCACGAGCACAACAGCAGACAAACAAGGGTAACAGCAAAAGGCAGAGTCTTCATACAAATACGAAGCTAGCCACCCACTCGCATCCCCACAACCCCAAAGGTAGAGGCCGTTGTCCCCAACGGCCACTTTGCAGGATCAAATCTCAGCTAACTTCTCCCGAACCACCCGCTGGTAGATCGACTCCAGCTCGTCACCGACATGCTCCATATCGTGCGTCGCCGCCGTATCCAAAGAAGCCTGACGCATCCGATCGAGCAGATCCCGATCCTCCATCAAGCGCGACATCGCTCCCGCCATATCCGCAACATCGTCCGGCTCGAAAATGAGCCCGTTGTAGTCGTGGTCCACCAGCTCCGGAATCCCCTTCGCTCGCGGTCCCACCAACGGCAAGCCAAAGGCCAACGCCTCCAGAATGCTCACCGGCTGATTCTCCGTCTTGCTCGCCGTTATGAACACGTCGCCGAGCAAAGGATAGTTCTCCTCCATCAAGACATCCCGCTCGATCCGACCCGTGCGAATCACCGCAGCACCGATCCCGAGTTCGGAAATCTTAGCGTCCACGTCCGCATCGCCAGGCCCATTGCCCACCAATACGAACTTCACCTTCGAATTCAGCTTAAGCGTCTCCGCAAACGCCTCCAAAGCCACCTCGAGAGACTTCTCCGGAGAAACCCGGCCAATGTAGATAAACGCGAAATCCTCAATCCCCAGCGACTTCCGAAACGCCTTGATCTCATCCTCCGATCGCATCCGAACCCGCTCGATCCCATTCGAAAGCACAGTCGCCGGACTCGACATCCCACGCGCCACCAAATGATCCCGCACCGACTTCGAAGGGCTCACCACATGGGCGCAGCGATTGAAGAACCCAACCGAATACTTCCACATCGCCTTCTGCGTCCACTCGAACGACGGAAGATAAAACTGCCTCAAGTAGTCCGGTTCCGCAAAGAACGTATGAAACGTGCCCACCACCGGCACATTCTTCCAGCGAGCCAGAAACATGCCTTCCAGACCACAGCCAAACTCCGTGTGCACATGCACCAAATCCGGCGGGTCCTCGCGCAAACGGCGATACGAATAAAGGAACAAAGGAGCCGACCAACGGAGCTTAGGAATGTGAACCGTCGGCACCGAAAACGGCAGCCCATACACGCTCACTTTCTCGTCCAACCCCGGAACCGTTTCGAAAGAGTCTGCCTTGCTCGGCCTCGGGTGAAAAATACTGACGTTGTGCCCACGTCGAGTCAGCTCGTTCGCCTGGTTCAAGACCGCTGAACTGACGCCGGAAATGTATGGCAGAAAACTATCTGTGAATAAGCAAACTCTCATAAGGGATCAAGGATCCTCAGGCTCCGTAGGGGGCTCCGGAAACAAAGTCGCAAAGGCTGCCAGCGCCCCCGAAACCCGGCAAGCCCGAATCCCCCACGACACGCCTACGCCATAAATTCTCCGTCAAAGCGCAGCCAAATGGAATCACGCCAGACAACGGATCGCCATCGCCCGCAATGCCTCTTCCTGCTCGTTGGGCCGATCCACGATTTCCTCGAACGCCTTGATAAACTCGAGCTGGTGATCGATCAGGGCCTTGAGAGCAGGGAACTTTCCGCTCCCGATCAGCTTGCCCATGTACCACAGGTTTTGCGTGAAAACGTTAAATCCGCTCTTCGTGCTCAGACCATCGTAGAACGAAGCATACTTGGCAGCCGCCCGCTCGAAAGTCGGTTTGCTGATGCCTCGCCCACCCGCCTGGATTTCCCCGCCGTCAATCAGAGAGCGAAGCTGAATCAGCAGACGGTTGCGGTTCTGCAAAGAGGCGATCACCGGACGCGCGTCGTTACCCGCAAAGAAATGCCGCCTCAGAGCAGAAAGCGTCCAATTGATGTCGCGGGCAAAAAACGCTTCGGTCGTCTCGAAGAAGTCCCCTTCGCCAAAGTTCGGCGTCAGCTCCTCGATCAGCTTGCTCGTGATCTGAGCGCCTGGCTCGCCAAGATAAGTCCCTAGCTTGCGCACCTCCTCGATCAGCAGACGCGAGTTCCCGTTCACCTTGCTGATCAACACTTCCACCGCGTCCCGAGCAATCGTCACCTGCATCGACTCGCACTCGCGATTCATCGCCGCGACCAATGTCTCAACACCGCCCCCCTTCGAGTCCATGCCGCCCGAAGGACGATAGTCGCCCGTCTTCTCCAAAAACTTGGCAAAACGCTTCCGGCGATCCACTGGAGAAGCGGAAATCAGCACGCCCACCTCATCCGGATTGATCCCCTCCAAAATCTCCTGCAGGTCCTCGCACAGCTTTACCGTGCCCTCCGCACGCCCCGTCTGGTTGTCAGCGACAAAAGTCACATCCTTAAGCCAAACCACTCGTCGACCGCCAAATAGGCCCAGCGTCTGCGTCGCCTCGCGAAACCGACTCACCGCTTCCGCCACATCGTCGACCTTCCCAGCCTGACCGCTGATCACCTCGATCGAAAAGTCGTCCGTAACGTCCTGCTTCAGCTCAGCCCAGATATCCTTCGCCATTCGACTGGCAAGATAATCGTCCGGACCGGAAACATAGATGAAAGGAGCGCTAGACATGCCGCCAACAAAGCCCAGCCCGCCCCACTAGAAAAGCAAAAACTCTCAAAAGGTAGCGGTCATCGCCCCCGATGACCAATCGCACCAGCAGAACCTAGAGCCAACATAGCCAAATCACTTCGGTCGACCCCTCAAAATGTCAAAGGCCACGTACAAGCCCAACAACAGAGACAAGACATACCCCACGATCCCTAGTATCGGAAATCCAAATACAATTGGCGGCGTATTCGACGTCACGATCAATGACGACCCCACCAGTAAACACCCGATAATGATCCCTAGCGTTATCTTGTTGCTCGCATCGCTAATCGTATCGTCCAGTTCATCGAGTCCTCGATGCTGCAGATTGATCTTAAGATTATCCTTCTCGACCTTCTTCAGGATCCTCAACGCTTCCTCAGGAATCGACTGCAACTGATCCAACCCAAGCAGCAGACTATCACGCAACTCCGACGCCACCCGCTTCGGATTGCGACGATGCTGTATCAGCTCTCTAAGGACAGGCTCAAATTCACCCTTTAAATTGTACGTCTCGTCTAGCGAAACCCCAGTCTCCTCCACGCAAAGGATCGCCTTCGCCATCAACGAGTAATCCCGAGCCAGATCAACCCCGTTTCGCCCGAACACGTACAGCAAGCGCAAGATCGCACGCCCCACATCCCCCTCACCCGTCTCCGGATTGTAGTGCTCCCGGATCGCCAGATTCACATCCCGCTCCATCTGCCGCCGATCGATCGACTCGCCCGTGTCAGCCAAGTTCATAGCGATCCGCGTCACCCGCTCCGCATCCGCCTTCACGAAAGCCATAAACAAATCGACCAACCCGTAGCGCATCCGCTGCGTCAACTGCCCAGTCATGCCCCAATCGAGGAAGCAGAGCTTCCCGTCCTCCAACACCCTCAAATTCCCCGCATGCGGATCCGCGTGGAAATAGCCGTTGATCATGATCTGGTGAAACATCGAACGCGACCCCACCTTAGACAAATGGCGAGCCTCCTCACTCCCCGCTTCCACGTCCTCCAACTTACGCCCCTCGATCCACTCCATCACCAAGACCCGTCGCGAACACGCCTCCTCGAAAATTTCTGGAGCCTTCACCTCATCCGGATACTGGTTCCGCTTGGAGAAAAACGCCAAGCTCCGAGCCTCTCTCCGAAAATCGAGCTCCCGTTCCAATCCCTCCCGCATGGCCTCGATCACATCCGGAAGATTGAGTGGCCGCAAATCCTCGATCCGCTCATGCGCCTGCCGAGCCAACCAAAAGAGAATATCGAAATCCGCATCGATCACCTTCTCCAGTCCCGGCCTTTGAATCTTCACCGCCACCTGCTCCCCATTGCTCAGCAAGCGAGCCCGGTGCACCTGAGCCATCGACGCGCCAGCCATCGCCTCTTCCTCAAATTCAGAAAAGACCGCTCCCATGTCCCGCCCCAAACCTTCCTCCAAAATCGGTCGTATCTGATCGAAGGATACCGGAGGCACCGCTTCCTGAAGCTTCCTCAGCTCCTTGATCAACGCCTCCGGCACCATATCCGGACGCATGCTCAGAAGCTGGCCAAACTTAATAAAGGTCGGCCCCAACTCCTCCATCACCAGACGAATCCGCTCCCACTGGCTACGACGCTCAGGAGCGATCTTCCCCAACGCGCTCATAAGCCGCGGAGGCAAATCCATCTTTTGCAGCAAGTCCGCGAAACCATTGCGCGCTAGCACAGTGATGATCTCTTTCGCGCGAACCGCGTTGGTAATAAATTCAAGAGGCTTCAGTGCCATGCTAGGTCAAACAGGTGGGGACACACACATCCAGCCGCGGACCCGAGGTCTGCGGCCAGACAAGAGAGGGATTCGAAAACGCTTACTCTGCAACCTCGGCTGGCTGCTTGGACTCAAGCTCCGCAAGGCGAGACTCCAGATCGGAAACCTTCGTCTCCAAGCTTTCAATACGCTCCGCCTGCCCACGCCCAAGCTTCTTCAACATAGAGTCGAGCCGATCCTCCAATGACTTGGAAGCCTCCTCGAACTCCTTCTTGCCATCGTCCGCCAACTTCTTCGCAGCATCCTTGGCATCGGTCGCCGACAGCTTCCCTTTTTCCACCAACTCGTTCAGGGCCTTTTCTGCCTTTTCCGTACTAATCGCCGCGGCTCCAACCCCAGCGAGCATCAGTTTCTTAATGGCATCAATCATAGTCTTCTAACTAATCACGATACAGCCCGACCCGCAACTGTAAAAGGGACTTCCTCAAAAACCATTTGCCCCCAGCCACCACCCCCGCTATCCCCTCATTCCAACATGGACCAACCGACCCCCATCTCCTCCATCCTCTTCGTCTGCATGGGCAACATCTGCCGCTCCCCATCCGGAGAGAACGTCATGCGAAAACTCCTCGACGACGCCGGCCTAGGCGACTCCATTCGCTGCGACTCCGCAGGCACCATCGGTTTCCACGTTGGCAATCCCCCCGACCCCCGCATGTCCCAAGCCGGACGCAATCGCGGCTACGCCATGACCGGCTCCGCACGCAAGGTCACCCCTAGCGATCTCGACGAGTTCGACCTCATCCTCGCCATGGACAACGAGAACTTCGCAGACCTCGAGCGCCTCTCCACTCCCGCAAATCGCCACAAAGTGCGACGATTCTGCGAATTCTGCATCCAGTATCCCAATACCGAAGTCCCCGACCCCTACTACGGCGGAGCGCGAGGCTTCGAAATCGTCCTCGATCTCCTCGAAGACGGCTGCAAGCAAATCCTCAAGCAGATCAAAGAGCAACTATAGCATTTGCCGCCCAGAGCCATCGCAGCTCGCCAGTCCCTTCCGCCCGCAACGCCCCCCACCGTTGAGCGACCAGCAACTCATCGAAACAGCCCTTTCCGACACCAGCGGACTCCCCTTTCGCATCGCCTCCCAACGCGCTCTCGGCGGAGGCTGCATCAACGACGCCTACCGCCTCGAAGGAGAAGACGGACGCCCCTTTTTCGTCAAAGCCAACCAACTCGACTTTCACGACTCCTTCGCCGCTGAAGCCGCAGCCCTAAAAGAGCTTGCCGAAACAAATACCGTTCGCGTCCCCCAAGTCGTCGCTCAAATCCAAGGCAACAGCCAAGCGTACCTAATTCTCGAATACATCGATGCTCGCCCCTCGAGGACCGGAGACTGGCAAACCCTCGGACGCCAGCTCGCCCAGCTTCACGCCCTTCCCAAACCCTACTTCGGCTGGCACCGAGACAACCTCATCGGCGCCACTCCCCAGCCCAATCCGCAAACCTCCTCCTGGCTCGACTTCTTCGCAGAACACCGCCTCGAGCACCAGCTCTCCCTCTGCCAAAGCCGCGGCTACAAGCTCCCCCTCGCCGCCGAACTACTAAAAGAGCTCCCCACCCTCCTCGCCGATCACAATGTAGCTCCAAGCTTGCTGCACGGCGACCTCTGGTCCGGCAACGCCGCCTTCGACAGCGCCGGCTCCCCATTCATCTTCGATCCCGGCAGCTACTACGGCGATCGCGAGGCCGACCTCGCCTTCACCGAGTTCTTCGGAGGGTTCCCGCCCGAGTTCTACCAAGCCTACAACGCAGAATTCCCCCTCGCCCCCGGATACAGCCGCCGCAAGACCCTCTACAACCTCTACCACTGCCTGAACCACCTCTACCTCTTTGGCGCGAGCTACGCCCACCAAGCCGAGCAAATGACCCGCCAACTCCTTGATTAAGTCACTAGCGATTCAGGCCGTTGGAGAACCAGAAAACGAATCCCTTTTCGGCTCAAAGCTTGCTCCCGCCATCAAGCAAGGTCACCTACAGCCTAAAACCAATCCACCTAAAGCCTAAGCAAACATGTCCCTCCTCGAAGCCATCCTCCTAGGCATCATCCAAGGCCTCACCGAATTCCTCCCCGTAAGCAGCAGCGGACACCTCGAGCTCGGCAAAGCCATCCTTGGCATCGAAACCACCGAAGACGTCACCTTCACCGTGGTCGTACACGGAGCCACCGTCCTCTCAACCATCGTCATTTTCTGGCGAGACATCCTCGACCTCCTAAAAGGCCTCTTCACCGCAGACTGGAACGAGTCCAAGAAGTACATCGCCATGATCGGCGTCTCCGCCATCCCCGTCGTGATCGTCGGGCTCTTCTTCAAGGAAGAAGTCGAGAGCCTCTTCACCGGAAACGTGCTGCTCGTCGGTTGCATGCTGCTCATCACCGGCGCCCTGCTCTCCTTCACCTACTACGCCCCCAAACAAGGCGGCCCCGTCACTTTCAAAAAAGCCCTCATCATCGGCCTCTCCCAAGCCATCGCCGTCATGCCCGGCATTTCCCGCTCCGGCTCCACCATCGCCACCGGACTCCTCCTCGGCGTGGAAAAAGCCAAGGTCGCCCGCTTTTCCTTCCTCATGGTTCTCATCCCCATCCTCGGAGCCAACTGCAAGGACATCCTCGACGGCGGCATGGCCAATAGCGTCGTCGCCCCCATCCCCCTCATCGCCGGCGCCATCGCCGCCTTCGTCTCAGGCGTGCTCGCCTGCAAATGGATGATCACCATCGTCACCCGCGGTAAACTCATCTACTTCGCCTACTACTGCTTCGCAGCTGGAGCGATTGCGATCAGCGCCCATTTCATCATCTAACGGAGCCCTTGGGAGCGTGCTTGTCACGCGATAGATCGCGTCTGCCAGGCGAAAATAACTCACTCCCTAGCCCCAAATGTGGTCGCGAAACAAAATACGCGTGTACACCTGAAACAAGATTTCCGATCGCGATTCCAGCAACCAGACCGGCAAATCCCCAGAATTTCGCTCCAAGGTAACAAAGGGGCATTATCAGAAAAAACACCCGCACCACACTGATCACCATCACCGGTCGCGGCTTCCCCACCACATTCAACATCTGACTGAGCCAAGTGCTGCTATGCAGGCCAACATGCCCTAGGGACGCCACGATCAGATAGAGCGAACTCTGCCTGACCACCTCCGCCTCCACGCTGAACAAACCCGAAACCGGAGTCGCCAAGGGTAGCAGTATCAAAAACGTCAACGCCGCGTACAGCCAAGCGAACCGCAGCGTGATTTGCCGCGTTTCTCGCACCCGGTCCATCGCTCGAGCCCCGTAGTTCTGCCCCACAAAAGGGACCAAGGCGATCCCGTACCCATAAGCCAATATAAACAAAAACGCTTCCACCCGAGTGCCGGTGGCCATCGCGGCCACCGCTTCCGCGCCCCCCACGCCGGCCGCCACTCGGATGTAGAACCCCTGCGCCAGCGGACCTAAGACCTGATTCAACGACGCCGGCACCCCCAGCCGGAGGATCTCCATCCAGGATCGCGCCAACTCACCCAAGCTGGGCACGTTCCAATCAATCAAGCGGTGGCTGAAGTGCAGAAAATACAAAGACGCCACCATGCCAACCGAGCGTGCGATCAGAGTAGCGATCGCAGCCCCCTCAAGCCCCATCGCCGGTACCGGCCCAAAGCCGAAAATGAGAATCGGATCCAGCACGATGTTCAATGCCGCGCAGATGCACATCACATACATCGGGCGCTTCACATCCCCCGCCGCTCGCAAGCAGCTGTCGCTCACCGGCGGCATGATCGAGAACACCGCCCCCAGAAACCAAACCGACATGTACTCCCCTACCAGATCCAAGATCCGCCCCTTCGCCCCCAGAGCCGAGAACAAAGGATCTATCGAGAAATAACCAGCCACACTCACCACCAGCGTCCCCGCGATCGTCAAAACGAGACCTCCGGAAACCGCCCGCCGCGCCAGCCCTACATTGCCCGCGCCCAAGGCCCGCGTGATGATCGAAGCAGACCCCGCCGAGAACCCGATCGACAAGGTGCCCACTACCATCACCACCGAAAAGGTAAATCCCATGGCAGCGAGTTCCTCCGTCCCCAAACGCGATACGTACCAAGTATCTGTCAGATTGAAGACCATGATCGCCAACATCCCACCAATGCTCGGAATCGTCAGACGCCTCAAATGACCAGAGACACTACCTTTTAAGAGCTCACTCATTCAAAAGGCGGCAACATGCTGCACCTTCACCGCCTCGTCCAGCCATCACGTTTTATTTGACCCAATCCGCCTACACACGTCCTCGGCGCGCCGCAATTCGCTCCAAATACGCCAACTTCGCCTCGTCCCGACTCCTCAGTCGCTTCGCCTCACGCTCCAATCTCAAATGATCTCCCTCCCTCACCAAACATCCCCAGCCAAGCGGCACCTCGTCCATCCGTCGCAAGACCCCTTCCTCTACCAGCAAATAGCAAAAATTCGCTGAGCCATAGCGGGCGATTCTCGAAAACTTCACCCCACTCTCCAACTTCCGCTCAAGCAGGGCCAACCGCGCCACCAAACGCCGCCATCTCTCATGCCGCAAGTCGCCAAAATCATACTCGTCGTATTCGCAAAATAAAGAAATCCCCCGGCGACTCTCAGGCAGATGCACGCGCAACAACTCCCTCAAAACCATAACCTCCTCGGTCAAGGCAGCACGCTCCCCCTCCACCTCATCTTCCCCCCCTGCGTCCCTCAGGAAATCCGCCCGACTCTGCTTGCACTCCAAGGCGAAACTCTCGCCAAAGACTCCCAGCCGCCCGGAAGAACGGTAGCCTGCCACATCCACCCGATAAGCCGACATCGGTAGACGTACTTCCGTCGCCACCGCCCGGCAGCCCTCGAGGCGAAGCCACTCCACGCCTAGAGATTTCAACTCCCGATGCCGCCTCGACTCCCCACCCTTGACCTTCGCCGCCAAAACCTCATCTCCATTCATCCCGCAAACTACCAGCCAGCCTCAGACATTCACCGCCATACCCCGCGCAAACCTCCCCATTTCGCACTTCCCTCTTCACTTTTTCACCTCCACCTTCTCCTCCCATGAAACTCGGATTCCTTGCCTCCCACGGCGGCTCAAACATGCAAGCCATCCTCGACGCCTGCGCCAGCGGCCAGATCGCCGCCACCCCAGCCCTCCTCGTCTGCAACAACCCCGGAGCCACCGCCATCGAACGAGCTCAAAACGCAGGCATGCCCTCCCGCGTCCTCAACGGCAAGACCCACCCCGAATTCGCAGAGCTCGACCAAGCCATCTTTCAAGCCCTCCAACAAGCAGGCGTAGAACTCGTAATTCTAGCTGGATACATGAAGAAGATCGGCCCGGCCGTCCTTTCCGGCTACCGCAACCGAATCCTCAATATCCATCCCGCCCTTCTTCCCAAATTCGGCGGCAAAGGCATGTACGGCATGCACGTCCACCGAGCAGTGCTCGAAGCGCGCGAAAGCGAGAGCGGCGCCACCGTCCACCTCATCGATCAAGTCTACGACGAAGGCCCCATTCTCCAACAAGCCAGCGTTCCCGTCCTTGCCGACGACACACCCGAAACCCTCCAAGCTCGAGTCCTTGAGCAAGAGCACAAGCTCTACCCCGACACCATCGCCAAAGTCGTCACCGGAGAAATCCCGCTCCCATAAAAAGACCCGCCAAAAACGGCGGGCCTACAAATTACGCGTAACTGACTAGCAACTACCTCAGATCGATGTCCTTCAAGTATTTGAAGAGCTCGCTATCCGTTGTCAGGATCAGAGTCGTATCACCTTGCAACACCGACTCGTAGGCTTCGAGCGACTTGATAAACTCGTAGAACTCGATCGCAGCTGACGACTGGTTGTAAGCATTCGCATAGATCTCCGTGGCTTTCGCATCGGCATCACCGCGGATCTGCAAGACCTGACGGTACGCTTCAGACTCAATCTCCTGCAAGTCACGACCACGCTTACCATTGATCTTCGCCGCTTCACCCGCACCCTCGGAACGGAACCGTTCCGCAATCTGCTGACGCTCGGAGATCATACGCTGGAAAATGCTTCGCTGTACCGTATCACGATAGTTAACACGCTTAAAACGAATATCCAGTAACTCGATACCAAGTTCGGTCAGCTCCTTCGCAGCCGACTCAAAGATCTCCTGCTCAACCGCAACACGGCCCTTTTCGATATCCGGCAAGGTTCCGATACGACTCGAAGCCCCCTCCAAGCTATCATCGACCTGCGGTACGCGACCTTGCGTCGAACGGATCACCTCTACCAGAGCGTTATTCGCAATCGCGTCCTTGGTCGCAGATCCAAGGATTCCGTCCAATCGAGACTGAGCGCTACGCTCATCACGCAAACGCAGGAAGAACTGCTTCGGATCAGCGATCCTCCAACGACCAAACGTATCCACCTCGATATAGGTCTTATCCTTGGTCGTCATTTCCGTCGCACGACCATCCCAATCCAGTATTCGCTTTTCGATTACATTAGGCGTCTGCACAAACGGAATCTTGAAATGCAGTCCCGCTTCCGTCACAGGATCTCCGACCACTTGACCGAATTGGGTGATGATCACCTGCTCGGTCTCTTTAACCGTATAAACGGAATTATATCCAACCGCGAGGGCTACGAGAAGGATCAATATCGCAAAAAATTGAGCTATCTGTTTCATCTGCTTATTCTCCTTATCGAAATTACTGGTTCTGGTTCAGCTGCAACAATGGCAGCACCGAGCTAGCGTCGCTATCGAGCACGATCTTCTTGTCGATCCCCGACACGACTTTCTGCATTGTCTCCAGATAGATACGGCGTTTCGTCACCTCCGGAGCCTTCACATACTCCACGAGCATCGCCTCAAAACGAGCCACATCACCTTCCGCTTCATTCACGCGCTTAAGAGCATAACCTTCCGCTTCCTGGATCGATTGGTTCGCAAGACCACGAGCTCGCGGGATCACCTTGTTGTATTCACCATTCGCGACATTGATCAGGTTTTCACGCTCCTGCTGTGCCTGGTTCACTTCATTGAAGGACGGGCGGACCTGATCCGGCGGGTTCACGTTCTGCAACTCCACCAAATCGATACGGAGCCCGAGCTCGTACTTATCCACCAAGTTCTGCATCATTTCCAAAGCCACGATCGAAATTTCCTGACGCCCAATCGTGATCACCTCGTCAACCGTGCGGTCACCCACGACAGTACGCATCACCGACTCGGAAATGTCCCGCAAGGTATCTTCCGGATCGCGCACCTTGAATAGAAACTGCTTCGGGTCCTCGATTCTGTATTGAAGATTCCACTCCACTGACGCGGCATTCAAATCGCCCGTTACCATGCTACGTTCCGCAGATTGCTCGGAACGGCTCCGAGCGTACTGACTCGGATTCGTCGCGCCCGAAGAACCAAAACCGAACTCCTGCTTGAGCTGACGCTGAACCGGCACCACCAATACAGAATCCACGCCAAAAGGCAGCTTAAACTGCAGTCCCGGATCCTTCGTCTCGAGATACTCGCCGAAGCGCAACACCACTCCCTGCGACTCCGCAGGAACAGTGTAGACACTCGAAAAACCGGCCCACACTAGGAGCGCCAAAATCACGACTCCGAAGATTCCTCCGAACTGGCCCTTCATATTCTTAAAGCCATCCGGAACATTGATTTCTATTCTTTCCGCCATATCCTTGCATACTCTAGGCGGGCATAGACGTGGCAACGAATTTCCGGAGAAACCGTCAGAATATTCGACCCGCTCAGCTAGTCCACCAAGTCGAAATACACAGCCACCCTCACGAACAAAGAGCTGCCGCGATCTTCATCATCGATCGGAGACAGCAAGACAGAGCTTTCATCCCCGCCTTCTCCAAGCAGCAACACGGATTCCATCGGATACCACACCTCCAAATCCTCGCTAATCTCCAACCCGACGCGCGCATCACGCGCCGCTAAATTGAGATCAAAATCAAGCAACGCCTGCAACGAACCATCATCTTCGATAATCTTTGGACTAGGGTAATCATCGATAGAAGTCGGATCCAAGCGAAGCAAATACTCGACCCCGTTCGCCACACCATCTCCATCAGCATCAGCCTCTCTTCTCCTGCCTTCCTCTGGAACTTCACTCCCCGCAAACGCGTCCTCAACCCAACTGCCATATCCGTTCGTTGCATCTTCAGAAAACCTGAAGTTGTCCACCCACGCCTGTCCCCCCGGAAACGCGTCGCCTCCAAAGCTCGTCAAGCTCACGCGAAACGGATACACCGCCTCCTCGGGAAGCTCCAAGCTAAAGGACCTCCACCGATCGCCGGAATATACGCCCCCCACTAACGTGTCATAGATATAACAATACAGCTTCTCCTCGTTCCTTGATGCAGCCAGACGCCAATCGAACTTGAACACCCCCGGACCTTTCACCTGAAAATATAAATCCGAACTCTCACCTCTTGATACACCTTCCACCGCTAGGAGCGGACCCGAATTCGCCAATCCCTCTTCCTCTCGGCTCCAAAGCGTCTCGCCCTCCAAAGAGAAAGCGCCCCGACGAACCACTTCAGCTCCATACCCCTCTTCCATCAGACCAAGCTCATTCTCTCGCGTAAACACTTCACCATGCGAGTTCCAGGCTCGCAAACGATACTTCCCCCGATTGGAGAATGAAGATTTTAGCTGGAGGCTAGGCTGATTCGCCCCAGCCAAAGCCACCTCGTCACGGTACCATTGATAACTCAACCCCGTGCCAGATACGCGTGGTTCCAACAATACATCCAATCCGTACAAGGCCACAACATCCGCCAAATCGTCATAAACAACTGGATACCGAACGAGCTCAAAGTCATCGAGCAAGACCTCCATCGATCCACCCAACTCCGTGTCCCCCATTAAAACCGAAAAGACCAGACTCTTTAGCGGAGCCTCCGCATCGATTGGCACAACAACCTCTTGCCAATCGGTATTCTCAAAAAACTTGAACACCTTCCCCTTAGGTTGCGTTACCTCAACATAGGATCGCTCAGCTTGTCCCTCGATTTTTATTCGAAAACGCAACGCGGACGCCGATCCCGCCGCCCCATCAAGATCAAGCCAGAGACTGCTCAAACCAGACGCCCGATCCGCTTCAAACGCCAAGGCCTCTCCACCATCCCAGCCAGCCCCCGCTTGAGGAATCCACAAATCCATCCCACTTGAAAAACGTCCGAAGTCCACTCCCACCGCTTCATAAAACCCTTGAATAACTTCCACTCGGGCCAACTCCGACCGAGCAGTACCACCAGATGGAACTGTCGCTTCACAATAATAAAAACCGTCATCCACCTCAACAAGTGATTCAATTCTGAATACAGACTCACCTGCACCTGAAACCGGAGTACCATCCTCTCGATACCACTGAAAGCTAACGCCTCCCTCCTCAAAGAGCTCAACAGATAGCTCCACCGCCTCGCCCTCCAGGGCACGCACATTAGACGGATGCCGGACAAATACGGGATCAGAGGTCACATAAGCTCCACTCAAAACACCAAATTGAGACCGCCCCAAGAAATCTTCGGCAGCAAGGAAGTCTAGCGATAGCAGATGCTCTCCCTCGTCCAACGCGATATGGAATCGAGCGTACTCGAGCTCATCGAACTCTCCACTCCGCGTCACGACCCCATCCACAGCTGCCCCGTCAACCGCAATTTCCAGACTCGGACAACAGACAGACGAACGCATCGCCACACTCAACACCAGAACCCCAGGCCCCGAAGCCGTCCCCTCCAGCCTACGACTCTCACCTCCAATAGCCGGGCGACTACGCAACTGAAAAGCATCACCCTCGCGCTTCCAGACCTCCCAATCACTGTCTTTATCAAGATCGAACAACACCGTTCCCTCGCCAAAAATACCTGAAGCATCCTCCAAATAATCCACCTCCGCCACTTCACTCACCGCCTTGCCATGAGCATTCTCAACCTCGACCCAATAGCGGCCCACTAGCTCTAGACCGTTCCCATTTGGTGAATACACATTCGACTCCGCTCCCCCAACAAGAATCTCGTCCTTGAACCACTGAAAGCTGACAGGCTCCTCTCCAAACGCATCGACAGCCAGGCTCAACGACTCCCCCTCAAGCAGAACCCTCGACTCAGGCTGCGAATAGAGCACCGGCGTCTGAGACAATTCCACCTGATCCAACCAAATTCTGCATCCCAGCTCATTGCGGATCCTAAACTCCAACGAGTGACTCCCCTCCGGAATCTTCACAAACACCCGACGCCAATCCGACTCATCCCTCAGCTCCACCTGTAGTTCGTCATCCAAATACAGAGACACTCCAGAAAACCCAGTCGCCCCAGCCTGTTTCCAATACACGCTGAAGTTCGCCGGCCCCACCACCTCAGTCTTCATTCCATGAAACTGAGGCAACAAGCTATTAACCGGCGACGTCTGCAACGCGTCCTCGCCGTCAAAGCTCACATCGCCTTGGGAGAACAAATAATGAGCGCCCGACAAATCCCACTCCGAGCCCGGAAATTCCAACGCCTCCGCTAGATCGCCCACCACCACGACATCCGCCCATTCGCTCCACGTTTGTCCCTGAGCATTCGAAACCAACACTCGATACCCACCGGAATCACCCGCTTCCGCAGCTTTTTCAAAGACCTGCTCCGTCGCTCCCGCAATCGCCTCCCCATCACTATACCACTGAAACGAATAAGGCTGTCCTCCTTCCGCAACTACAGACAAACGAAACGCATCGCCAGATTGCCAGTAGCCGCCAATCGGTTGCTTAACAATCTCCGGCTTCAAAACGAAATCCTCGATCGATAGCACCGCCACCTCCGACTCAACCGGCTCGTCCGTATGCGCATTGCCAACACGCAAAAAATACTCCCCGGCATCACTCGTATCCAAATTGTCGATAAACAGCCGAGAACCGACTGCTCCGACAAGGGGCAATCCATTCTTGTACCATTGATACCCGATCGGCAACGCCCCCTCTACCACAGCGCTGAACAGTACCGACTCCCCGCTTCTCCGCGTTTGATCAACTGGAGACGTCAGAATCGAAACAGGCACCTCCTCAATTCGCACCCTCGCCCGAGCGCTCTCCACCTCTCCATGAGCATTCGAAACCACTACGCGATAGACGCCATCGTCCTCCGCCTGCACGCCGAACAACACGAGCAAATCCGATTCCTCCCCCTCAATCGCTTCCCCCTCAAAAAACCATTGATACTCTAGAGACTCCCCCAACGCCTCCACCCCCAAGGCGTGATGCTCGCCAGGCCCAACGATCGCGCTCTCCGGATTCCGCACAATCACCGGTGCGCTGTCAGCAAGCGATTCAAACAAAAATCCATCCAAAAACAAAGCGTCCTGCCCCATCGAACGTGAGCCATCCTTTTCATACACCCACTCAAACTCATAGTCGCGCGACTCCCCGAGCTCGATCGAAACCCGCTCCCAGTTATCCTCAGTGCTCAACAACTTCTCTTGCACCCCGTCGATCCGAAGCACCCCACGATCCCACAACGGTTCCGACGACAGCCTCCAATAAAAGCTGACCACCCCCGGACCTTGCACCCGCGTCCGCAACACCGAACGCTCCGAATCCCCAATCGCGCCCGAGCGAATGGAACTCCCTCCAGTAACCGAGTCCGAGAAATACGCGCTCCACCCCTCGTCACCCAAACTGAAAAAGTCCCTCCCAACCGCATCGAACGCCTCCGCCAAGCTGGGATCAGGATCCACCACACTGACAGAAAACAGAGCCATCGCTACGCCATCCCCGTTTTCGACCTCCACCCGATAGTCGCCGACATCCTCCGTATTCGCATTTTCTATACTGAGAAAGCTATCTGCCGCCCCATCCAAAAGACTCCCATTTCGAAACCACCGAAACATAACCTCAGCCTCACTCTCCACCTCTACCGCGACGCTTAACGCGTTTCCTCGATTCACAACGTATTCAGACTCTGGGCGAACCACAAACTCAGGCGGAAAGGGAGCATCCACCAGGTCCAGAGCCTTCCGCGCCGAGACCATTCCTCCCACACTCACCTTGCTCAGCAACGAATCAAACGGTTTCGATCCATACTTCAGCCGATTCACCGTTTCGCGGAGGGTAGCCTCAGGAAATTCGGCCTGCAACAAGGCAGCCACCCCGCTGACATGAGGAGCAGCCATAGACGTTCCGTCGATCGACTTGTACGCATCCTCCTCGCCAAACCAGGTCGACAAAATGGAAACTCCAGGAGCGGCGACATCCACGCTCCTCAAGCCATAATTGGAAAACACAGCCAACTCCCCATCTCGATCGACTGCGGAAACGGCGATAACATTCCCTAGTTCATACCCTCCCGGATAATCGACTTCCTCATCCGTATCCACCCCCGAATTACCTGAAGCAACAACAAACACGACCCCACTTTCTTCTGCCACCGCGATCGCATCGAACATAGCCTGCGAATAACTACCCCCACCCCAGCTATTGTTAAGAACCGTTGCTCCCATCGTCACCGCATAGTCAATACACTCGATCGCATCAGACAAAGCCCCAGAACCCTCGCTCGAAATAAACTTCAACCCCATCAAGCGCGTAGACCACGCAACTCCCACAACCCCTAACCCATTGTCGCCCTCCGCCCCGATCGTTCCCGCACAGTGGCTGCCGTGACCGTTGTCATCGAGAGGATCTCCAGAACCATCAACCGCATTGATACCGTACACGTCATCGACATACCCATTCCCATCATCATCCAAACCATTGCCGGGCACCTCCGTCTCATTCACCCAAAGATTACCCCGCAAGTCTTGGTGCTCGTAGTTGATCCCGGAGTCGATCACCGCCACCACGACCTCCCCCGTACTCGTCCTCACATCCCACGCTTCGGGAGCATCGATGTCCACATCCTCGACTCCTCCTTGTTGTCCGAGATTGTTCAATCCCCAAAGCGACTCATCCAAATACGAAGCATCATCCGGCGACGCCGAAACATGAACAACGTAGTCAGGCTCCAAATACAAATAGTCCCGGCCTGCCACCATCCCCAAACCGCCATCCAGAGCCACCGCAAACGCCTCCAAATCAGCACTCGCCAGCTGCAGCTCATACAATCGTCCTCCCATCAACGCTCTCCCCAGCCGAGCGCCACGCTTCGCCAACTCCTCCTGCACCGTTTGAAAGTCAGCGTCATCCGAAAGCCGCACGATCATCCGATCCGCCGCCATTTCCTCGATCGCCAGCGTCCGCTCAGTAGCGGTCGACGGATCAATCAAAACCCTCCGCACCACTCGCACCGGGAAGGCCAAATCCTCCACCTCCAGCAACAATTCCCAACGTCCCTCGCCCATTCGCGTCCCCGCCACAAAGCGCTGATCCAGCACACGCCCCCTAGCCTCCAATCGACTCTCGACGGCCTTCTCCCTTTCGCCCGAACGCTCCGAAAAGCCCCGGCCCAAAGCCTCAACGCTTCCCTCTTCGACAAACCGCAGATTCGGAGCCTCCACGCGAGAAGCGACGACCTCGACATTCTCCGAAACCCCGCCCTGCTGCCTCAAGCCGATGACAACGCAAATCGCTCCCAGCAAAATGCAGCCCGCTATCATCCACCTTGTCTTAAGCCTATTCACCCTCAATCAGAAGCCTCGCACAGTCTGAACCCCAGCCCTGACGAGTCAACCTCCCCATCGGCACCCGCAACTCCCAATTTATCGAAAACCGATCCAAATGCGACAACTCCCCAGCCTCCCGACCAAACCCGTATTTATTTGCAACTCGATTGCGGCCCGGTATTCGCATGCTAAATTCTCTGATCCATGCCGAAACTCATTCCCAAGCGCCTCGCCTCAAAACAGGAAAACACCCGACTCGTCACCAAGCCGGAGCTGCTTTCCCCTGCAGGCAATTGGGATTGCGCCCGAGCCGCCGTCGAGAACGGAGCCGACGCCATCTACTTCGGACTGGAGCGCTTCAACGCCCGCATGCGCGGCAAGAACTTCACCGTCGCCGACCTTCCCGAGCTCATGGCCTACCTCCACAGCCGTGGAGTTAAAGGCTACGTCACCTTCAACATCCTCGTATTCTCGGACGAAATCGACGACGCCCGGGACTTCCTGCGATCCATTATCGCAGCCGGAGTCGACGCCGCCATCGTGCAAGACGTGGGAATTTGCCGCCTCATCCGCAAGCTCTCGCCCGACTTCCCCATCCACGCGTCCACCCAAATGAGCGCCACCAGCGAGGCCGGCATCGCTTTCGCCAAGGAACTGGGCGCCAGCGTCGTCGTCCTCGCCCGCGAAACCTCGCTCAACGAAGTCGCAGCCATCCGCGAAAAGACCATCCAAGCCGGGACCGAAGTCCCCATCGAGCTCTTCGTGCACGGCGCCCTCTGCGTCGCCTACTCCGGCCAATGCCTCACCAGCGAAGCCCTCGGCGGCCGTTCCGCCAACCGCGGCGAGTGCGCCCAAGCCTGCCGCCTCCCCTACGACCTCTACTCCGACGGCAAACAGGTCGACCTCGGAAACCGCCGCTACCTTCTCAGCCCGCAGGACCTCTCCGGCCTAGACGCCCTTCCGCAAATTATCGACGCAGGCGTCGCCACCCTCAAGATCGAGGGACGTCTCAAAGCGCCCGAGTACGTTGCCGCTGTCACCAAAGTTTACCGACAAGCCCTCGACTCCGCCTGGCTCGACTACATCGGCGAAACCGAAAACAACTTCGTCGAGTTCGATAAGGAAGAAGGCCGCTACGCCCTCGAGATGACCTTCTCTCGCGGCCTTTCCGACGGCTGGCTCAACGGCATCGACAACCAAGCCCTCGTACACGCCCGCTTCGGAAAAAAGCGAGGACTCAAACTCGGCACCGTCAAGTCGATCGAAAAGGACGGAGTCACCCTCCAACTCGAAGCGCCTCTCAAAGCGGGAGACGGAGTGGTGTTCGACCGCGGACGTCCCGACGAAAAAGAGGAAGGCGGCCGTATCACATCTGTCGATACCAAGAGCGACGAGAGCTACATCCGCTTCCTCAACAACTCCATCGACTGGAACCGCGTCAACCCAGGCGATACCCTTTTCAAAACCTCCGACCCAGCTCTCGACAAGGAGCTTCGCCAAAGCTACCAAGTCGAACAGCCCAACTACACTCGCCCCATCTCCGCCTCCGTTTACGGAGAACCCGGCAAGCCGCTCACCCTAGAAATCCGCGACGACGAAGGACGCGTTGCCCGAGCCGAATCCACCGAGCCCATCCAAGAAGCCAGCAAGCGCCCACTCGATTCGGAAACGCTCCGCAAGCAACTCGGCCGTCTTGGCAACACCCCCTTCTACCTCGACCAGCTCGACAACCAACTCCAAGGCGACTGCCATTTCCCCGTTTCCCAGCTCAACCAAATCCGTCGCGACGCAGTGGATACACTCACCACCCTCCGCCGCCAACCTCTACGCTGGCGACTCACAGATGGGGCAACCGACCACCCAGAATCCCAAGCCCAGAATCCGGAACCCAATGATTCGAGCTCCGCTCGAATCATCCCCTATCTCCGCTCATTTGAGCAACTCGAAGCAGCACTGGAGCTCCCCTACCAGGAGCTCTACATGGAGCTCGAGGATCCACGCAAATACAAACAAGCGGTCCAACTCGTCCGCGAAGCCTCGCCCGAGAAACAGATCTGGGTCGCTCCGCCACGCATGTTTAAGACGGGCGAAGACTGGGTGATAAAACAGCTTACCGAGTGCGGAGCGGACGGCTTTCTCGCCCGTAACCACGAGCACCTGAGCTCTCTATCCAATTTTCCACTACGAGGAGATTTCTCCCTCAATGTATCAAATCACCTCACCGCCGAATACCTCTTCGAACGCTTCCAGCTCGAACGCCTCACCGCCTCCTACGACCTCAACGCAACCCAGCTCGCCGCCCTGCTCGAGAATACAAACGCCGAGCAGTTCGAGATAACCCTCCACCAGCACATGCCCATGTTTCACATGGAGCACTGCGTCTTCTGCGCCTTCCTCTCAGACGGAAAAGACTTCCGCGACTGCGGACGCCCGTGCGACAAACACCAGGTCTCCATCAAGGACCGCACCGGCATGCTCCACCCACTCAAAGCCGACGCCGGCTGCCGCAACACCGTATTCAACGCCAAAGCACAGACCGGCGCTGAATTCGCCCAAGACCTTCTAAACTTCGGCGTGCGGAACTTCCGCATCGAGTTCCTCAACGAATCGCCACAGGAAGTCCGCGAGACACTCGACCGCTACGAACGTCTGCTTGCCGGCACCCTCAGCGGCCAGTCCCTCTGGCGCGAACTCAAGCTAATCAACCAGCTCGGCGTCACCCGGGGCACCCTACGCGAACGGTAGCGGCCGTTGTCCCCAACGGCCAAGTTCCACAACCAATGCACGTTGAGGACAATGGACTCTATCCCCAAATCTGGCACCCGTCGCCAGCTCGCTCAACGAGCAATCACATCCCCATCGCCGCCAGAGCCTTGCTCTTTCGCCGATAGGCGCTGGGGGTAACCTTCGTCAGTCGCTTGAACACCACGCTCATGTACTCCGGGTGCTCGAAACCGGTCATCTCCGCCACCTGAGCCAGCGAGTATTCGGTCTCCGCTAACATCTGCTTGATGCGCATCACCTGCGCATGCCGGATCTCCACCTGCGGCGACTTCCCAACATACTTACGGAATCGCTTCTCCAAAAGACTCCGCGAGATATGGACCGATTTCGCGACTTCTTCGACCGTGATCCCCTTGCACGCGTTCTCGCGAATGAGATTGAGAGCCTGAGCCACGGATGGATCTTCCACCGCCAAGATACTTGTCGAACGACGGGTAACGACTTCCAAGGGATCGACCAAAGTCTCCTCTCGAAACTGGCTGTGGTGCGCCCCTTTCAAGATCCCCTCCAAGGTCGCCCCCGCCACTCGCGAGTACTCCGACACATCCACGGGAATACTCGAAAGAGACGGCGCGCAGAGCTCACAGCGAGCACTGTCGTTGTTGATTCCCAAAATCGCCACTTCCTCCGGCACACGCAGCTCCGCCTGGTGACAGGCATTGATCACGTGCATCGCCCGTAAATCGTTACAGGTCAAAATTGCCACCGGCTTGGGCAGCGTATCCAGCCACTTCGCCATCTCTTCCTCTTCATTGTGCTCCCAGCCAGGACGACTCACTCCCGGATAGTTCGTTTCAAACACCTGGCAGCTCTTCCCCGCCAGCGTCAGCGCCTCGATAAACCCATCCCGCCTTTCGCAAGACCAAAGCTCATTTCCGAAGCCGCAATAGGCGAAATGCCGGAAGCCCTTTTCCGCAAAATGCTCAGCCCCCTTGTGCCCGATAGCGATGTTGTTTGGGCGTACCTTCGGGCATCCCTTTCGCTTCGTCCCGTCGTCCGACATATCGATGCAAGCGATCCTCCGTTCGCGCGCTTTCACAAACAATTCGTCCGAACTCTCCTTACAAATGATCCCGTCCCAACCCTGGTCGAGCAGCCACTCCGGATTGTCTGCCCCCCTCGCTTGATCGTCCACAAATACGTGCCATTGTGCATTGAAGCGCTTAAATTTAGCTAAGCCATGCAGGATGTTTAAATTCTCCTCAAGCCACCCTCTCAATACCAAGGCTACACGCGGTCTATCGATCATATCTCAATCAGTTCCTTCAAAAAAGTTCGCCCCTACAATCGCGCAAAATCGGAAATTGAGCAAAGGATTTTTACTCTAAATCTCATTAAATTTTAGAATAATTACGGTACACTCTTAACTCAAAATGGCTCTTTGCCTCCCTAAACCTCGCATCCGAGGGATCGTGAAAAGAGGCATTCACACACTCCCAATTTCATGAAAACTCCAGATCTCGACCAACTCCGCGAAAGCTTCAAAACCGAGCTCTTCGACAACATCCTACCCTACTGGCCGCGGATGCGCACTACCCATAGCTTCCTGCCCGCGCTCGATGATGCCAACCAGCCTCTACCCGACATAAAACTGGGAGTCATCATGGTCTCGCGCTTGCTCTGGACCTACAGCCGAGCCTACCATCTGTACGGCAATCCCGAATACATCGAGCTCGCCAACCATGCCAAGCACGTTCTCCTCAACAAATTCGAGGATAAGGCCAACGGCGGATTCTATTGGACAGTGGAAGACTCCGGGCTTCCCTACGAAACGAAAAAGCAGTGCTACGCCCAGGCGTTCTGCATCTACGCTTTTTCCGAGCACTACCGAGCTTCCGGCGAGAAAGACAGCCTCGACCAAGCCTACAAGCTTTTCCACCTGATAAACGAAAAGGCCTGGGACCCAAAAACCGGCGGCTATCTGGAGACCTTTACCGCAGACTGGATCCCGCTCGAAAAGATGCGTCTTGGAGTCGACGATCTCGACGCTCCGAAGACCATGAACAATCACCTGCACATCATCGAGGCCTTCGCGAACCTGCAGCTGATCGACCCTAATCCAGAGGTCAAGGAATGCTGCCGCCAAACCCTTCGCATCATCGCCGATCGTATCATCCTACCGGATACACCTCGTTTTGGACTATTCTACGACTACGACTGGAAGCTGATCGATCCCGTCGTTTCCCCCGGCCACGACATCGAAGGCAGCTGGCTGCTCTACGAATCCGCCGAGATAGTGGGCGACGCCGACCTCGTGGAGGAATTCAAAAAGATCGCCCTCGATATGGCTGAGCTCGTGCTCGATACAGGCATCGACCCAAAAGACAACGGGGTCTACGACGAATTCCACAACGAGAACCCACAAAGCGATACGAAGTGCTGGTGGCCGCAAGCAGAGGGCGTCGTAGGCTTCTTCAACGCCTATGAACTCTCCGGCGACAAGCGTTTCCTAGAGGCAGCGACCGTTATCTGGGACTACATCCAGGAAGTCTTCATTGAACGGGATAATGGAGAATGGATCTGGGGCGTGGAGAAAAATGGTAATCGGATTAACAAAGAAAAAGCCGGACCTTGGAAATCTTCCTACCACAACTCTAGGGCCTGCTTTGAGATCATTTCCCGAATCGAGAAATTGTCCGTCAGGTAACAACAAAAACTCTCAAAAACGTACCCGAATAAACAGAAACATGAGCACCTACGAATCGCGTCTCACTCAGCTAATCGAGCAGCAAGAAGAGCTTCTTGTCCGCCCTAACCCCGCCGTGGAACCTGGCAACGGAATCTTCAGCCGCCACCAGTTCCCAGTGCTCACCGAAAAGCACGCGCCGCTCTTCTGGTCCTACGACCTGAATCCAGAGACTAATCCACACCTGATGGAACGTATCGGCGTGCACTGCGCGTTCAACGCCGGCGCCATCCAGCTCGATGGTAAGTTCTACGTCGTCGCTCGAGTCGAGGGGAACGACCGCAAGTCCTTCTTCGCAATCGCGGAAAGCCCCAACGGGATCGATAACTTCCGCTTCTGGGATCATCCGGTCACCATGCCGGAAACAGACAATCCAGACACCAACGTCTACGACATGCGTCTCACTCAGCACGAAGACGGCTGGATCTACGGTCTCTTCTGTACCGAGCGCAAAGACCCAAACGCTGCCGAGTTCGACCTCTCCTCCGCCGAAGCCCAATGCGGCATCGCACGCACGAAGGATCTTAAAACCTGGGAACGTCTCCCTGATCTCAAAACCCCCTCGCCGCAACAACGCAATGTTGTGCTGCACCCAGAGTATGTAGACGGCAAGTACGCCCTCTACACCCGCCCTCAAGATGGCTTCATCGACGCCGGTTCCGGTGGCGGTATCGGCTGGGGGCTTTGCGACGACATGACAAACGCAGTCGTCGACAAGGAAACCATCATCGACTCACGCGAATACCACACGATCAAGGAAGTCAAAAACGGCCAAGGCGATGCGCCGATCAAGACCGACAAGGGTTGGCTCCACATCGCTCACGGCGTACGCGGTTGCGCAAGCGGTCTTCGCTACGTCATCTACGCCTTCATGACTTCGCTCGAAGATCCGACAAAACTGACTCACTCTCCCGGCGGATTCCTCATCGCCCCCGAAGGCGAAGAGCTCGTCGGCGACGTAATGAACGTGGCGTTCACCAACGGCACCATCACCACCGATGAAGGTGAAGTGTTCATCTACTACGCGTCCAGCGACACTCGTCTCCACGTGGCAACTACAACGGTAGACAAGCTAGTCGACTACGTCACAAACACGCCAGCCGACCCGCTCTACAGCGCCAAGTGCGTTGCCCAGCGCAACGAGCTCATCGACAAGAACCTCGATTACCTCGCAAACAACGACAGCGACCTCCTCAAGCGAATCGAGGCCCTACGGGTCAAATAATTTATCTGTATTCAGTTCTAGCTATTAAAAAAGGCGTCTGCTTTCGCAGGCGCCTTTTCTGTAGTCCTAACTCGACGTAGCGCGGTGCTTCAGCCCGCGACCACCATACCCGGTCGAGCAGGGTCGGAATCAGAAAAAAGCCCTCCATCAATTCGATAGAGGGCCGAAACTGAATTAGCTAACGCGTCTTACATCACGCCCCCATCGACCCATCAGCCATTTTTCGCTCCGCCAAATCCTTCTCGATCTGCAGTTCCAACTTGCGATTGATTCCATAGGTCAAAACCAAACCAGCAGCCACCAGAGCCAAGGCGGACGGGATAAGCGACATCATCATGCGAAGGCCTTCAATGGTACGAGCTGACTGAGCGACGTTGTCCACATAGCCGTAGTAGTTAAGCAAGTAACCCGCCATGGCCGGACCCAAAGCCCAACCTAGCTTCTGCGAGAACGTACCGGCCGAGAAGGTCAGGCCAGTGAAACGACGCCCAAACTTCCATTCCGAGTAGTCAGCGGTATCCGCGATCATCGACCAGAACAGTGGCATCAACGGCCCCATCAGGAACGACGTGATTCCTTGGATACAGAAAACCAAGGCGACATCCCCAGGACCAGAGAAGTAGTAGCACGCCGCTACAAAGGCCACAATTACAGTCAGCCAAAGGTAAGCGTTCTTCTTTCCTCGGAACACATCAGTAAACCACTTCGTGCAAGCCACACCGAGCAATGTACCGATCGTGCCGATTACATTGAACCAAGTCGCAAGCGCAGCAAACTTCCCCCCCTCTTCAACCTGTCCAACGACGTAGTACTTGAAGTAATACAAGATCGCCGCATCACGCATCGCAATCCACATGATCGTGGTAATCCCGATAACAATGATCGCGACCCAAGGCTTGTTCTTAAAGAGCTGCGCCAAGTCCTTGCGCACGTTCGTCTCTTGTCCCTTCGGAGGTTTCACGCGCTCCTTTGTGGAAGAGAAAGTGAACAGGAAAAGGGCTCCCGCGCAAATCGCGTAAAGAACCATCGTAGTCACGTAACCCGACTGCGTCGCCGTTTCGCCATCCTCGCTACCCCCGAGCCGCACGACCAAAATCAAAATAGTCGCCTGCACAATCAGGTTCGCCGCATAAGCCCCATAGAATCGGTAGGACGACAACACCGTACGCTCCGCCGAGTGAGGCGTCATCACCCCCATCAACGCCCCATAGGGAATGTTGATCGCCGTGTAGGTGAGCATCGCGAGCGAGTAGGTCGCGTACACGTAAATGATGGTCCAAGTCTCGTTCAGATCAGGAACCGTGAAGATCAGCACCCCGCTAACCGCATAGGGCAGCACCATCCAACGCAGCCACGGCCGGAACTTGCCGTGCGGCGACTTCGTCCGATCACAAATCATGCCCATGACCGGGTCCGTAAACGCGTCGAAAATGCGAGTCACCCAAAGCATGGTGGCGATGATCGCCGCCTCGATCCCGATGATGTCCGTGTAAAAGAACATCAGGAAAGATGCGAACACCTTAAAAAAGAAGACCGAAGCCATGTCGCCCGAGGCGTAGCCCAGCTTCTCCTTAAATCCTATTATCTTCTCAGGCACCGCACCGGAGGCGGGCGCGCTTGTTTGGTCACTGGTAGAACTCATAGCGTTGGGGACATTCAGTAATCTGAGCGCCAATTTCAGCGGGCGAGTCCCGCTTGCGTCGGCAAATCTTGGGGTTTGGGTTGAATCGTGATGACCGAGAGCAATCTCGCTCTGACAATAAGGGAACGATGCTGCGATCCGACTGCGTGGTCGCAACGCGGAACAGATCGATTTAGAGCTCGTTTTGATGGGAAAACCCCAGAAACTGGAATTATCCTGCGAACAATTCTTCGAGAATTCAAAGCCCCTGATCGCATTCTCAAAATATAATCCCTCCGGAACTCGCCTCCGCCCCCAACTCAGTCTATCGCTATACTTACATAAGCGGTGCAAATAGCTTTCGCCCCCCTCATAAGCTGTCACCCTAACTTCCTTTGCGAAAACAGTAGTTAATCATCACCTGTATGCAGTCTCAAGATACACCCCCAAAAACAAACGAAGAAACCGCGCCGCCGCTGGCGATGACCGAGAAGCTCGGCTTCGCAGCTGGAGATATGGCTTCCTGCCTCTACTTTGGCGTTTTCATGAACTTCCTCCCGATCTTCTACACAGACGTGTTCGGGCTTTCGGCAGCAGCGCTCGCCACCATGATCTTCGTCACCCGCACCTGGGACTGGATCAACGACCCCATCATGGGCATGATCTCCGACCGGACCAAAAGCCGCATGGGCAAATTCCGCCCTTGGCTGATCTGGGTGCTGCCTTTCTGGATTGGTCTCGGCGTTCTCACATTTACCACTTTCGACCTGAGCGACGGAGGAAAACTGGCTTACGCCTACATCACCTACACCTTGCTCATGATGGCCTACACCGCCATCAACGTCCCCTACTCCGCGCTAATGGGGGTCATGACTCCGCGCTCCGATCAGCGTACGATCCTCTCCTCCTTCCGCTTCCTCGGCGCATTCGCCGGGGTCGGCGTAGTGAGCCTCACGCTGCAACGCTTGGTCGCAACCTTGGGCGGCGGCAACGAACAGCTTGGCTACACCCTCACCATGGGCGTATACGCCATCGCGTCCGGTATTCTATTCCTCATCACTTTCCTAACCACCAAGGAACGTGTCGCTCCTCCCAAAGCCCAAAAGATCTCCATCAAGAAAGACCTTTCCGCCGCCATGCGAAACGGTCCATGGCGGGCTCTCATTCTCATCAGCGTACTGACCATCCTCTGGATCGCCATCCGAGGCGGCGCTACGATCCACTTCTTCAAGTACGTTTCCGGCAACGAGCTCTGGGGCGGCACCTTCCTCTTCATAGCAAGCCTAGTCCAGCTCGGCGGGGTCAT
The DNA here is from genome assembly GCF_016595505.1 of Pelagicoccus mobilis. Classification (GTDB taxonomy): domain Bacteria; phylum Verrucomicrobiota; class Verrucomicrobiia; order Opitutales; family Opitutaceae; genus Pelagicoccus; species Pelagicoccus mobilis. The sequence goes on from NZ_JAENIL010000028.1 coordinate 79,580, forward strand.
GCTCACCAAACAGTTCACCCAGATATTCGGCGGCAAACGACGTACCTTCATCACCCTCACCCTCATCAATGCCGCCTTCCTTCTGGCCTTCTACTACATCCCGCCAACAAGTTACTACCTGATCATGGGGCACCAAGCCGTCAGCGCCTTCATGACCGCTCCGCTAATGGCCCTCTTCTGGTCCATGATCGCCGATAGCGCGGACTACGGACAATGGAAACTCGGGCAGCGCACGACCGGACTGATCTTCTCAACAGGCACCTCCTCCATGAAAATCGGCTGGTCCATCGGTCCAGCTGTATCGCTGGCCCTCCTCAGCTACTATGGTTTCGAGGCAAACGTTGAGCAAACGCCCGACACCATCGAAGGCCTGAAACTCATCATGAGCATCATCCCAGCCGGAGTCGCAGTTCTCGCAGCAGCGTCCGTGCTCTTCTACCGTATCGACGCTAAAATGGAGCGCGAAATGGAAGAGGCGATCGCCGCAGACGCCAGATCGGAAGCTCCGGACCCAGGCTGCGCCAAGTAACCTTAATTCGCTCTTCTCAACCTTTCAGGGATCAGTCGCATCGACTGGTCCCTTATTTTTGGGTCAACATCGACATCCAGAGCATCCGCCAAATCCCAGAAGTGACGAATCGTCTCCGCGTTAAGCTTTCGCACTTCCCTCATTTCCAAACGATCCACGACTTCCAACAGCAAATTCTTGGCCGCATTTCTCTGTCCCGAAATGCCGAATACGCCACTCAACCGAATCGCGTCCCCCAACGAGAGCGAACCATAATCGCCGTCCAATCGACGAACCAGAGCCTTAAGCATCGCGTCCAGATCAGCTTTCCTCTTCTGCAAAGCGTACAAACGACAAAGAGAAATCGCAGCGGCAGAATCCTTAGAGTGCTCATACAATAGCGGCTCGAGCCCAAACGCAGCCCGGCTCAAGCCCATCTCAAGCATGTATTCAAAGCGCCGCGACGCCAATTCGCCGGGAGTCATTTCAGGAACCACTTCATAGATCAATGCCAAGCCAAGCTCCCGATCCGCCAACTGAAACGGAATCGGCCGCAACCAAAGCGGAATCTCCTGATCCTCCATCAATCGCATCAAGAAGCTCTTCCCTTCCTCCTCCGTCCCAGCAAAGTCTCGGTGCAGCTCCAGGTACTCCTTTTCGAAGCCGCCCCATGAATAGATCAACACGTGTGTCACGCCCGCATCCAGAATCCGCTCCTTTGCCACCTCCATGCTCGGCGACGCGAACATCGACGCCGCCCGTTTCAAGCCTTCGTTATTTTCCCAGTAGAAGGTGCCAATCCCCTTCGCCCCGCCATAGTAGATTTGATTGGTCGTAGCGTCAGGCGAAGCCAAGACCACGACATTCTCTCCCCCCGCGCGAGCGTTCAAGTAGTGAGCCACGCTCCGCTCCGCCACGCGCGTCAACTCACGCGGAACAGGAGCACCCCGTTCGAACGCTCCATAAACAAACACCAAAGCCCCTGGAACCAAACTCCCGAGAGCGAGCCATCGCAGCGACCGCGAAGCAGCCCCAGCAAAAAGACAAACCAAAACCACCACTAGCAATCCAGCCAACTGCGACCACCAACGAGCCTGATACAATGTAGCGAAAAACAGGATACACGCGGGAACCATCGAACAGGCAAGCAACACAAACACCTCGCTCCGCTTCCTCGACGCATAGCAGCCAGCTCCACCAACCACCAATATCAGCAACGGCAAAACCATAGCGAACATGCGCAAAGGAGAAGTCATCACCTCGAGATTCGCGCTCAAGGTCTGGAATTCCATGATGAAACGATCGTGTACCGCCATCAGAAACGGATCCGAAACCTGAAAGACCTCCGCTCCCATACTAAAGAAAACGACAGGAAGCGGAATCACCATCGCGACACTGAGGGCTATTCTCCCAAATAGCTTTCTCACCTCACTCTCGAATAGTACAGCCAAGAACGCCCCGGCTCCCAGCCACGCCAAGCTGTACAAAGGATGGTTCACTTCGAGCCGCAAAGCCATGGAAGCAGGCGCGTACTCGATCAAATGAGCCAAACAGGAAAAAAGAGCCCCCATCCAAGCCCAACTCCGCACCAAGGAAGCAATTTCATCACCCCTGCCCACAACCAAACGGACTACGATCAACGCCAGCCCAACTCCAAACAGCACAGGCAAAACGCTGACTACGTTGACCCACATCGCCAAAGCCAAAGCCATCGCAGACAAGGCTCCCTCCAAAAGTCCGCTTCTCCCAGACACGCTCCTACGCACGGCCATCGCAAAGAACAGAACCCCCGCCATGCTGGCAAAAATCGCCATCGCATGATGATCGCCCATGCCAAACTTGTAGACATCTCGCAACGGAACCATCGCCAAGACGCCCACACAAAACGCCATCCCAGTCCCATCCCCCGAAACACGCCGCACATAGAGAGACAAAACGAGAATCAGTCCGGCCGCCAGCACGACATTGGCCGCCAACGCCGCCCATTCAATACTCCGCGGTTCGTCAAAGGCTAAGACTCGTATCCACCAGCCATATACGGAAGACCAATGAACAGAGCGCCCCTCAGGCGCATTGTCGTAATCCACTTCCCGTAGTCGAGCGACGCCTTCCTCTTTCGCACGCTGCAAATTGACAACCCAGTGCAAGTCATCGTTTCGATCAGATGCGATGCGCTGACGCGTACCTCCCGAAAATCCTGTCGAAGAACCTTCGTCCCGCTCGAGATACGCAAATCCGCCCTCCATTTCCGTCAGCGAACGCATACGCTCCATCAGCTGAAACGACTCAAGAGCAAGCAGCAACAGACTCGCGATCAGGACGACATAGAAAGCGTAAGGGGCAAATTTATTTCGCAGAGACTCGGCCATGGGGATGCAACTCCTCAACTCTGTACCAAAAGCTGGATACCGCAACCCATAAGAAAAACGGCGATCTCCGAAAGGTCGCCGTTTTATAACCCCTATTTGATCCAAGGTCAACTACCCCTAATAAACCTTGGAAATGCATACCTAAAACTGTGAGATCCAGAAACCGGCCCTCTTGGCCTTTAGCGATTTTTGAATCTGGATACAGCATAACAGATGATCTGAGATTCAGATATGGGACTTTAGTCCTACATCCACAAGATAGAGCCCGTTGTCTCCAACGGGCATGGGCGGTCCTTGAACACAAAAAAGTAGAAGCGGCGACCCCTGTGGAATCACCGCTTCATTGCCCTGATAATCTAAGAGTTACTACCCCTAATAATCTTAGATTTTTTACCCTTAACTATGTAGATCCAGAGTCGGCTCCCTTGGCCTTTAGTGACTCGTGAATCTGGATACAGACTACCAAAGGTTCCGAAATCCCGATATAGGACTTTGGTCCTACTTCCCAAAGGTAGCGCCCGCTGTCCCCAGCGGGCACACAAGGTTTGGAGCGGCATTGCACCCGTCGAGGACAGCGAACGTTACTGTAACAAACAGCAAGCCAAGCAACGCCCCCAATCCAAAAAAAGACGCCCCCGACTTTCGTCGGAGGCGTCAAAAACTTCAGATAGGCTTTTTAATGCCTAGAACTTGAATGTGTTGGTAAGCGTCCAAGTCATCCCCTCGGAGATACGAGAGGTGGCTGGAGAGCCATCTGGCTGAACAGTTACCGGAATCAGACTCTCGTCCTCGAACGCATTGCGGATGTTGAGTTGGATTCTCCAATCGATATTGTCGCTGAGCGACGTTTCATAAGCAGCCCAAAGGTCGATATTCGACTCGGAGCCACCTGTGAATGGGTTATCGACATCGAACTGAGCTACGTCGTCAGTACGATCAAGCGGAGTACCCGCGTCGTCGAGGATGATAACTGGGTATCCAGTCACGACTTCGTCCTGCCAGCGGAAGGCGCCACCTACACTTGCTCCAGCGAGCATGCCGTCGGAGAAGTTGTAGTTAGTGACCACGTTGAGTCTCCATGGACGGAGCTCTGCCACGTCGGAACCTTCGAGCTGCTTGAACAGCTGGTAGCTGGAGTAGAACTCGCTTCCGTACTTGCTGCGAACGGTTTCACCACCGAAGCCTGGACCCCAGAGACGAGCGTCTCCGTAAGCAGTGTTGTTGATCACATCCCAACGGCTTTCAACCCACTCGCTGTAAGTACGGGCGAGGTTTGAACGGGTCGCGCTGGTCTTAGTCGCGTTGAGAGCGATGTTCCAGTTGTCAGTCGGCTGGTAGAAGAGCTCGTACTCCCAACCTTCGGAAGCCGTGTCACCAGTGATCGCAAACGCGGACGGCTCACCATTCCAAGCAGCGCCACCAGCGCCCCAACCTGCGTCAGGAGTGATCGCGTCCCAATTCTGTCCCCAGAAGTCGCGGAACTGCTGAGACGGGTAGTTCGATGGATCGTTGAACGCAGCCACGACGCCTTGCTCGATCGCCAAGGTGCGAGCCACTTCAGCGGAACGCTCAGCGGCAGACATACCTTCGGTGAAGGCTGGCTGGTAGCGGAGAACTTCAACCTCTGGGTTGATGTACGGATTGGTGTCCGCATCGAAACCAGCTTCAGGATCTTCGAGAGCGTAGTTGCGCCAGAAGTCATCCTTACCGCCTTCGGCCATCTTGGCGAAGAGCATACCCCAACCTTCACCTGCACCGATCATGTAGGAATTAGAGATGGAAGACGCGCTCAAGGTGTCGTTGGTCACCTCGGTTTCGTAGTAGTTAGCACGGAAGCTGAAACGATCGTTCAGACCGCTGATCACGATACCGTATTCCGTAGTTTCGCCACGGGACGGAGAGATCGGAGAACCAACGAGGTCGCGGCGGCTTGCGTCAGGACGGAAGTTCTCAGAGTCGCTGTAGGTCAAGGATACGCCCCAACCATTCATCTGGTCGCGCCACTCTTGCGGAGTGTGAACCACCATGCTGAAGGTCTTGCTGATACCGCTCGCGCTAACGTAGGTCTTGTTGTTCGGGATGTCTACGTCAGCAGTGCTGCCTGGAACCATCCAGCTGGAACCGAATGGATCAACCGCGCCGGCGATGCCGTCTGGGTGACCCGGAACGTTACCAGCATTGGCCGCGTTGTCAGTATCGTCTCTGTATCCGAATACTGGAACAACGTTTCCGTCGAACATGAAACCTTGCCAAACGAAGGCCTTGGAATCGATCTCGTTGCTCGCGAGATTAGCGCGGCGGTAGAGGTTCGAGATATCGCCCGCTGCTTCGCTCCAAACCGTGTTGCTCACTGTACCAGCGTTAGCCTGGAAGGAACCATCGGTTGGAATCAGCTCGGAGTGGATACGGTCCAAGTTCGCGCCAGAAGCGGAGCTCGAGCTGAGCAAGCTTGGGCCGAGGTAGACGAGGTTCGCGATGTAGCGGCTCGCCTGGGTGATGGAGTTGCCAGTATTGAAGCTGGACGAAGTCGCACGCATCCAAGAAGCGCTACGCTGATCGAAAGTGGACTTGCCATAGACGCCAGTGAAGCGGTGCTTACCGAAAATGCTAGCAAGCTCCTCGTTCAAGTTGTCGTTGAAGTCGACTTCGTAGAATCCAGTGAAACGGAAGTTCTCACGATCACGGTAGTTGATCTGATTGTTCTGCGCGTCACCGCCGACATAGGGACGACCCAGATTCGGGTTGGGCATACCTTCAGCCGTACCATTTGGAATGGTAGCCATCATGTCGATCGAGAGCGACTGACCCCAGTTGTCGAGCAGGTTTGTTTGACCGTCGACGTAGTCCTGAGCGTCATACACGAGCTCGATACCGAGCTTGTTGTCCATCATGCTGCGAGAGAAGGTGATGTTATAAGAATCCCACTCCTGCCACTCGCTCTTGTTCGGTCCGTCGATCAACTTGTCATAGAAGTCGAAGATCGTTGGGTCACTAATAGTGGTCGGCTTCCATGCGGTGATGGAGGAACCTGGCAAACCTCTGATGTTGTCAGAACCGATCGCCACCTTCTTGGAGAAGGAGTCGAAGGCGCCGATACCACGGAACACGCCAGTCTGTTGGCCGCCACCCGCGAGGAAGTAGTAGTCCTGTGAAGACTGGTTGGTAGACTCGTAGACAGCTGTAGGGCCATCGAAGATACGGCCAACCGCTGCGTTGATCCAAGGATCGTAGCTGCCGGAACCAAAACCGTTCTCGATCGCGTTTACGCCACCGACCGTGTAAGTCGCCTTGCCCATACCGGTCGCCGCCGTGTCAGTCACAGGGCGGAACCACTGCGTGATGCGGTCGATCGGAGGGATCACGCGAGGACGATTCGCATCGATCTCACCGTTCTCGTAATTGACGCGGATAGAGGTCGAAGCTGAGTCGCTGGAAAGAGCCTTCGGCTCCCACTTCATCGCCACGTAGATACGCTGATCGTCCTCAAACGCTCCGTCTTGCATGAAGTCTTGCTCGTCGTTGAGAAGAGACACGCGAACCGCGAGCTCATCCTCGATCAAAACCTTGTTGTAGTCGAGGGACGCTCGCCAAGAGCCATAGCTTCCGTAACGAGCCTCGAAGTCACCGCCATCTTCGAAATAGGCAGTGTTGGTCGTCGCGTTGATAACACCGGCCGGGCTGCCCAAACCGAAGAGGATCGAGTTCGGACCTCTCTGCAGATCGATACGATCGACATTGTAGGAATCCCAAGGGATGTCCGTCTTGAAGAAGTCACGAGTGTTGTCCGCAGCAGCGAGACCACGTACACGAGTCGCCGCGTTCGGACGCAAACGTTGGCTGTCAGTATCGACACGACCGAAGTCACCGCCGCCAGCGAAGTTACCGCCGGTACCCGCTACTTCCGTTCCACCTGTGTAGATAAGAAGCGATTCGTTGTCCGTCGCGGACGTGTCACGCAAGAACTCCTCCGTGACGACAGAGATCGAAGAACCAACGTCCTTCAGGTCGGTACGGATACGACTTCCGGCAAGAGTAGAGGTCGCGCGGTAGCCAGAGTTCGCTTCACCTTCAATCGTGAAGGGAGAGAGCTCGTACACATCCTCTTCGTCATCGTTCTGAGCGATGCCGAGAGGAGCAACTAGAAGGGCAGCGCCCAGAGCGATCGCTCCGGATGCAGATCTAGGCCATGCATATCTATTGTTTAGTTTGATCGATTTATTCATTGGGTAGTGTGAATACCAATTCACGATTTGGGTTGTGTTATGCCGACCCTACACGCAGGCCGGCAAAAGGGAGTTCGTTCCGCTCAAGCCAGTCGTTGGGTGACACGGCGATACGCGGAAACACGGTAGCATTTATGTACTTGAAAATCGCTGAACGAGATCCGAGAGGGGACCCGATTCAGACGATGAAATTAAAGGGGTTTCCGTTAACGTAGGGAACAAGGGGAGATACGGGGGGTAGTTGCCTCCGAAGAGACGAGGTTGGTCGATTTAGGCTGGTTCGGAGCAGCATGACCCCAGCCCCCAAGAGCCCCCTTCACATTTTTTTTCAGGTAAAACCAGCGAGATTCCGCCGCGTCGCGATTACTCCCGCCAACCTTGTCCCCAAACCCCTAAAACGATGGTCCCAGACCCCGAGAGCGCTTCCACCTCAAATCGGTAAACGCCCGAAGAAAGAGCCACAGAGACCGCCGCATCCTTCTCATGAAGAACGTTTTCCGTAGACTCCCTTAAAAACAGAACCTCGGCCTGGGAGGACGTGTCGTTGGCCAACCAATCATCGTTGCTCGCCACTTCAGTCTCACTTCCGTTCTCCGCAACAGCAAACACTCTTACTAATGTGTCGGCCACGCCGGAACCGAGAGTCGCGCCCTCCACCGTAGAAAGAACCAGCACCGGTTCATCCACTTCGACTTCGATCTCAACCGAAAGCGTTTCCCCTTCCGAAACCTCCACCTGCAAGTCCACTCCCTTCATTGAACCAACCCCTGCGTATCCGTGCGTACCCGCCGCCACTCCGTCCGCTTGCGGATCGCGCGAGAAGCGCAAATAGAGCCCGTCCGCGTCGCTGAAACTCTCGTCCGAGAGCGAGTGCAAAACACGCATCGGCAAAGCGTCCCCAGCCGACTCGAAACGTACCATCGATCCTTTCGGAGCCGTCGACAGGTGGCGAATCTCCTTGATCAGCCCGGTACTCGCCGCATTGGCATGCCTCTGTTGATGAGCTCGCAAAAACGCTTCGACCCCTACGCGAGCCCCCAATGTCCGACCGATAAAATCATCCGCCCGAACGTGAATCCCTCCGTACAAACGCGACACTCCGGCTTGGTCCGCCGCATCGTAATAAGTCGCCCACTGCAACGTCACGTCCTCGCTCGGGCCGTATTCAAATTCCAAGAACCCGCCCTTCGGAAAATGAAACTCGCCCATCCCGCCCGGAAAAAACGGACTACCCGTCAAAAGGGTCATGATCTCCGCACCCGTCCGGCTAAACGTACTATGCCCTGAAACATAGGCAGCGAACGCCGGCGTCACAAAAGTGCTCCTCTGATAAGGAAACCAGTCCTCCGCCAGAATCCAGTCCACACCGCCGACCTCCGCATGAGCGTCGTCCGGCTCGCCCGCCCAGGCGTAAATGGCGATCTTGCCCACGTGCGACGCCAAATGCTCAAGCGGCTGCCCAGCCGCAGAGTTCTCGTCAGTAACCACCTCGACCAAGCCCGGCACCAGCTTAATCCCCTTCTCGTGATAGGACGGCTTAGACTCATCGGACGATTGTCCCAGCCCTGCCAATACACGAATCATGGAGATCGGCCGCGAATAATCGTATTGAGCCTTAAGCGTCCAAGCCGCCACCGCAGCATCGTGAAGCCCTCCATTCAAAGCGAGGTAAGCGCGCACGTCCCACTCCAGCTTCGAAAGCTCGTCCCCCTTGCCCATGTAACGACGCTCGAAATTTGGATAATCCGAAATCTCATTGTGCAACGAATTCCAGTGCCCAGGCGGCGTTTCCGAGGCGGGACCATCCGCCCAATACTCTGCGAGGATGCGACCATAGTCGGCGAGCTTCACCTTGTTCTCCGCGTACTCCACTCCCGTCACAGGATTTAGCGGACGCCCGATGCCATCATTCGTCGCCAAACGATTGTTCAGACGAGCCCCCGGAGAGATGTCGATCATCGTCTCGTCATTGGGATCCAAATACGATGAAAACAAAATCACTTCCACCACCGCATCGATAAATTCCTCGTGCGACTCGGTATCCCAAAGCGGAGGCGGCCCTGGATCGAAAGCGATCGTGTTGGAGGTCGGCTTATCCATGGCGAACGCCTTCACCTCACGCCAGTTGACCCCCAGAAAATCCTGCACCAACGCCCCCAACGGAATTCCGTTCTGCGAGATCGCAAAATCGAAAGCAAGCGGCTGCCAACGATTGATATCGTCCATCGAGGCCCCGGACAGTTCGAGCACAAGCGAATCGTTCACCGCCTCGTAGCCACTCGTATCCACATAATCATTCAACTCATTCGAACCGTCGTCATAATTTGCCTCCAATACTCCAACACCGATCCGATTGCCCACAGCCGCAGGAGACTGGTCTTCAGTTCCGACATCATCCGGATCGAAACCCAACTGCTCCATCAACCAACGAAAACCAGAAAGCGACCGCTCCTCTCCCGGACTCCCCGTGTAACGCTTTTTCAATACAGTAAAGGCTGCATGGCTAATCGCTTCACGCTGAGCCGCCAATCGATCACCACCCCAATCCGACTCCGAAACGTCCTCTTGGTGAAACATCGGTTTCGCACGCGACCAAGCCTCTTCTTCATAAGCCCAAAAAGCATCCCACATAGCCGCCGAAACATGATAGAGATTGCGGCCATGCTTCGTCGGATCCGGAAAATCCTTGCGGATCGCTTCCAGCATAAACTCGTTCCACCAGCGAGCCACCGACTGAGCCTCGAGGTCCATATCCAAAGTGATCTCGACTTCATCGCTGTAGACCTCTCCTCCCGCATTCACCGCTTTCACGCGATAAGTTCCCGTGTCGAAAGGAACGACACGCTTCAAATGCAAGCGCGGCGAACTCTCGCCCTCGATCGTCTCTCCGTCCTTTTCCCATACAAAGACAGGAGCTGGCGTCCCAATCGCTTCCACTTCAAGCATCAGTGGATCGCCAAACGCATAGCTTAATGCCGGGACAGGCTGTTGCGAGAAGAGCGGTGGAGTCGGCGCGTCATCGGGCTCGACCAACTCCAGTACCTGATTCGCGGATACATCAGTCAAAGTCTGAACCAGCCCCGTCGGCCACTTCACCTCCACCGTATCGATCGTCCCGTCCGAATTCCCTAAGCCGAAGTGCAAAGCCGCTTCCCGCTGGCCAATATACGCATTGCTGGGATTGTAATAAAGGTGACGCGTTACGCCCGCTTCCGTCACCTTCACCGACGTCCCAACCCCATCTCGATTCGAACGGGTTCCGCTAAACGTAAAACGAATCCAGTCATTGTCGCCCGCCGCCGCATCACTCTCGTAAAAAACAGGATCAGAGTGCGAGTTCACCACCACGAGATCCTCATCCCCATCCGAATCCCAATCGAGCACAAGCAACGCCTTTCCATAACGTACATCGGCGACGCCAGACCCATTCGTCACATCATTAAAGGTTCCGTCCCCTAGATTCCTGAATAGAATAGTCGGATCATCATCTGCATCCGCATAAGGGGTCGTGTTCCGATCCGCCCCTTCCGCGATCGGCATCCCGTTAGTAACTGCGAGGTCAAAAAACCCGTCATTGTCATACTCAAAGAAAGACGCGCCCCAACCCCAACCAGTACGACTCGTCCCCGACGGAACCGAAACTTCCTGAAAGTTCCTATCCCCATTATTCCGATACAACTTATTACCGGAATGACTTCCATTCTTGTTGTTGGAATACTCGTCAAAAATCGAAGAAACATAGAAATCGAGCAACCCGTCGTTGTCGTAGTCCGCGACTGCCACCCCCATGCCATTCTCGTCAAACCCGACACCAGACGCCTCAGTCGTATTCGTAAAGCTTCCGTCTCCATCGTTCCAATACATCTGACTTTTACCGTAGTCAGAAACCAAAGCCAAATCCGGCCAAGTATCCCCATCGAAATCCGCCCATCCTGACGCGAACCCATTCTGAGTAGTCGACTTCGCCGGCTGCAGCAATCCCGCCTCCTCCGTCGCAACCGTGAAATGGCCCGGAGCTTCCGAGCCGCGATTTTTCAGCAACGCGGAATGCAAAGCCCGCTCGCTGTCCACCTCGACACCCCATTCGCTAATATAGATGTCCAAATAGCCGTCCAAATCGTAGTCGACGATCCCCACGCTATATCCCTTGTGGTCCTGCCCGGTCACCACCAAGTCAGCCCCACGATTCGCCGCCTCGTTGACGAAGTGACCTGCTCCATCGTTGATGTAGAGATAGAACCGGTCCCCTTCATGGACCGTCATAAACAGATCCTGGTCCCCGTCGTTGTCGAAATCCGCCGCCCCGAAAGCAGCCGCATCCGTAGCGCCTGACAAACCTCTGGCCGCAGTCTCATCCGTGAACGCCCCGTTCCCATCGTTCACGAAAAGCAAAGGAGCTTGCTCGTAGCGGGCAAAAATCAGGTCCGAATGCCCATCCCCATTCACATCGACGACCGCCGCGCCACCATGGTTGTTGACCGGGTCGTTCTTTTCCGAATGCAAATAGCTGATCCCGATCGCATTAGAAACGTCTGTAAAGGCGGCTTCCACAATCCGGCTTGAACAAGCCAAGAAAAACAGGGTCAAAGACAGGAGGAAAAAACGTCGGGCTGACAATTCCATAAAGGATGGGGCGAACTCTATATTGTTTGAAGGAAGGGATACGGAAAAGGCCATCGGAACACCGAAGCACTAAAACCTAAACACCAAGCAGCAAAGCATTCCCTGAACAATTCTGGCGAAACCTCCGTAAATCCCACGAATTCCCCTCAAGCCAACAACAGCTATCGACTTTCACCATGAAGCACTCCAAGCTGCCGCTAAATAACACCCAATAACAAGGTTATGAAACTCCCTATCACTCTTGCCACACTCTCTATCGCGGCCCTCGCTCTACTCGGCGGCTGCTCAAAAGGTCCTAGCGAAGAAGAACTCGCACGCCTCGCTGAGCTCGAAGCTCAAGTCGCAGAAAACAAGGCTCGCGCAGAATCCGAAGCGAAGCGCGCCGCAGAACTCGCCGCCGCAAACGAGCTAGCAAAGGCCGCCGCCGACAAGGCTGCCGAAGCAGAAGCCGCTCGCCGCGCCGAACTCACCGCCCAGGTCGAGCGCGACAAGGCCGAGAAGGCCCGTCTCGCCGCCCTCGTGAAGAATCTCAACTCACAAACAGAGGAAATCAATCAGTCCAAGGCCGAACTCGAAGCGGAGCTCGCAGCCGCAGAAGCCGCTCGCACCGCAGCAGCCAAGGATGCAGCAGCCAAGGTCAAGGCAGCAGAAGCACAGCTCGCAGCCGCCGAAGCAGCCAAGGCCGCCGAGATCCAAGCCGCTCGCGAAGCCGCCATCGCCGAAGCGACCGCAAAAATGGAAGCTCAAGCCGCCCAGGCGGGCCGCTCCGCTCCAACCGAGCTCATCACCGATCGCCGCAAGGAAAGCATCAGCGCATTCCTTTCGGTCGACATCCCCGAGCGCAACCACGTCAACAACACCCGCCGTGCCGCCCAACGCCGCGCCGCTGGCCAGTAGGACAAGCCTACACAACGCCGTGGCTTAACACTGATCGAGCACGGCGAACGACTTCCAACAAACGCGGGCCTCGGCCCGCGTCTTTTCTGCCTAAATGCCTCAACCAAGAGCTCCACTCGACCTCGCCGCCGCCTGGCAACGTCTCGGCCTTTCGCCGCTCGTTCTGGTACTGACCCTATTTGTCTTGCTGGCCGGTCTCCGAATCTACGGGTACTTCGGCAGCGACCTTTTTCAAGGACCACCGATCATGATCGGCTTCGTCCTCATGTGGCTATTGCCTTTCCTCTTCCTCAGCAACTACGGTCGCGAACAGATCGGATTCGGTAGAAAGATCGCCCTAAAGTGGATACTGGTCGCCCTCCTAAGCGGAGCCGTCCTGGCGAGCCTTTGCCATTTCCTCGGCCTCGCCCTCTACGGCAAAGGAGAGCAAAACTGGTTCGTCAGCGTAGCCTACACCTACCAAAGCGACGAGCGGATCGCCCTGCTCGATCGCCACGTCGCCTACATCATCTTCACCATCCCCGCCATCATCGCCAGCCCCATCGGAGAGGAGATCTTTTTCCGCGGAATGATCGAGCAATCGAAACGAGATAGCTGGTCGCCCCCACAATGCGCCCTCCTCTCCGCCACGCTCTTCGCCCTCGTCCACCTCGTGCACCATGGAGTCTATCGCGGGTACAACGGGATCGAATTCATGCCCACCGCCGGGACCATCTGGTTCGGGCTCATGCTGGTCAGCAGCCTCGCATTCAGCTACCTCAAACAGAAAGGCGGCTCCATCTGGATCCCCATCACCGCGCACGCCGGCTTCAACCTGGCCATGAACACCTACATTTTCTACTCCCTGTTCGTCACCCAGCCACAAACCCTGCCCGCATCGTGAACGGTTTCGTAGAGTGCAGTCTCGAGCAACAGGGCGCAGCGATCCTGGAGATCTTCAATGACGCCATCGCCCACACCACCGCACTCTACGACTATCAGGAGCGAACCCTCGACGACATGCGTTCCTGGTTCGCCGCTAAGCACGAAGGAAACCTCCCAGTCGTCGGCTTAGAGTCCAGCGACAAGAAGCTCATGGGCTTCGCCACCTACGGTCGCTTCCGCCCCCAAGCCGCGTACCTGCACACGGTTGAGCACTCCGTGTATGTCCATAGCGACTACAGAGGAAACGGACTCGGTAGAACCTTGCTGGTCGAACTAATCCAACGAGCCAAAGAGCAAGGCCACCATCAGATGCTCGGGCTCATCGACGCGCAAAACGAAGCAAGCATCCACCTACACCAATCGATCGGGTTCCAACATGCAGGCACCCTAAAGGAAGTTGGCTACAAATTCGAACGCTGGCTCGATGTAGAAATCTACCAGCTGCCCCTCGCCAGCCACTAGGCATTACCGATTGCCTTCAGACGGAAAACGCGTATCTTCTTTGCGTCCGCCATGAAGAAAGCCACGCCCATACTTGCCACCATCATCCTATTTTTCGGCAACATCGCATTGCAGGCCCAACCAGTCGCCAAGACTAAGGTCGTGGTCCAATCCGTTTCCCAAAAACAGATCCAAACCGACGCCCCCTGCTATATCGTCTTCCCGGAAGGCGCTGACCTCGAGACAATTGAAGATTCCCAAATCCCTCAAAACATCGAGGCTACGCTCCGCAAGATGGGATACCCAATCGTCGCCGACGAGAGCGCCGCCGTCATTTTCGTAAACGTAAAATTCGAGACGCACGAAGCCTTCGAAACCGAGATCAAAATCAAGGAACGCGGACAAATCGACTACTCGAACTCGGCAAGCACCAAAAACTACGCCGCCATCCTCGGCGGCGGACGCTACAACCAAGTCGCTCAAGCCCAAAATAGCAGTCAAAACTCAGACCTCCCCAGCATCCTCGGGCCCGACGGAAAAATCATCGACCTCGCCGAACAAGGAACCGACGGAGCAGAATTCAAAGAAGGCCGAGATGGCACCCTCATCGCCACCATCCGCCCCATCACCTTTCAAGTCTCAGCCTGGAGCTTCGACAAAGTCAAAGAAGGCCAAAAGCCGGAACAGCTGTGGGCAGTACGCACCACCTACAACAACTTGCGCGAAGAAGACACCGTCACCCAGTTGGAAGACCTCTACAAAATCGCATCGAAATACTTCGGCAAAAACCTGAAGAAGGAAAAGCTGGTCACTCGCAAGTAGCCAATTCAGCTACATCTGCAAACTCATGCTGATGCCGCCCTTAAGCGGTCCCGGCAGATAACGGGAAATCCGATCGCACACCCGATCAAACCGCTTCCCGTCCACTAGATTGCTATCCATCCAGACCCCTTCCACCTGCAGGCCGCACAGCTTCGCGTAACGACGCAAATCGCTCACCGTCAACTCGCGAAAATGCCCCGGATTGCCACGATCAAGCCGAATCAGCTCGTAGGGATTTTTTCCTGACAACAATTTCAAACGCTTCTTCAAGGCCGCGGCATTTGGCGTTTGCACCAAGATTCGCCCACCGGATCGCAGCATCGATTTCAGGCAGTTCAAAACCTGTTCTGGCGAGGTATACAGATGTTCGATCACCTCAGCGAAGAGAATCAGATCATACCCTTCGCCCCTCAACTCCGGCCATCGCTCCGGCCAGTACGCATCGTTCAAATCCATCTCGTAATGGACAGATGCCTCTCCCGCAGAGAAACGATGATCCAAAAAGCCAATCGTATCCACTTCCGAATACAGAAACGTCTTTTTGAGCAAAACCGTTTGAAACGAATTCCCTACATCCAAAATACGCAGCTCGCTTTTTGACGCCAACCGCTCACCCGCAAAACGAGCCATCCAGGCAAAGCGCTTGCGATGCAGCTGCCAATACCGCGTCGCCTCCGCATCGAGCGTCAGAGCAAAGGCATCCACCTCCGCGAGAGCATCCTCCAGATCGACAGCCACCGTATTCACAAAACCTTACGCTTCGACCAAGTACTTCTGCAGAAGCAAAGCCGCTTCCGTGGCCACGTTCAGTCGATCGATCGCCCCGCTTCCGGGAATTCCCACCAGAGCGGAACACTCCTGCTTCGTCGAATCCAGCAGTCCCGCCTCCTCGTTCCCGATCACGATCGCAACCGGCTTGTCGACGTCCTCCTCCGGACAGATCGCTAGATGCTCCGGCAACGGCGGAGCTTCCACGTCGACGCCCACCACAAAATAGGTCTTGCGAATCCCTTTCAGAAAACTGGGCACATTCTCCACAAGTCGCAAATCCACCATGTCTAGCCCGCCACGAGCCGCGCGGTAGGAAAGCGGGTTTGGTCGAGCCTGCTTGCGGGACGAGGCGATCAAGAATTTCTCCACGCCAAAATAAGCGGACGTTCGGGCCAAAGCGCCAAGATTAGCCGGATCGCTCACCCCGTCCACGATGAGAAGCGGCATACCTTCCTTCGCCCAATACTCGGCCGCCTTGCTGGTCGCCATTTCCGGATTACGACGCCGGGCGATCGCCACAACTCCACCATGGTCGCGCGTCTTGCCCACTCGAGCCAACTCCGCGTCGTCAACCTGATTGTAGGCCTTCTTCTCCTTGGCTAAAAACTTGCAGATCTCCCCGAACATCGGAGCGAGCTCTGCCGAGAAATAGAGCCGCTCCACAATAAACGGCTTACAGTGAAACAAGCTGCCCACCGCGTGCACGCCGCAGACAGGCTCAAGCCATTGATCGCCTTGAGCCGTCCGGATGATCTCTGGCTTGGCATCCTCCTCTTTCCTAGGCCGCCCTTCACGACGCGGCCGGCCGTCGCGCGACCCCGAGCGTGGACGTCCCCGCGGCCCTCGTCTCTCGCGTGGTCCTCGGCCACCGCCCCGCTCATTTCCTCTCCAAGGTGAATCTGATCGCTCGTTTTTCAATCCGCCAAAAACACACGGACCGCTCACCCCTAGCAACACTCTTCTCACCTTCGTTTTCCACAATCCCCTCCCCGCTCTTCCTCCCGGAACCCCAAGCAAAATTCACGGACTTAACAGGAAGTGGTTGAACAAGCCTCCTGCCTGGGCGAACTTCCACACTCAACTCTCCACCTCCCAAGCGCTTTCCTCCCAATGAAAACCTTCTTCGTCGCCCTCATTCTCGGCATCTTCGTCGGCTTGTTCATCAACAACTATTTCTCCGACCCAGAAGCCTACACCAAGATCAAGGACGCGAAAGAACGCCTCTTCAGCGAAGAGGAAGCCGAACCCCTCCAAGTCGCCGAACCCGAGCTGGCAAGCGACGAGCCAGAACCCGCCATGTTCGAAGTCGCTAGCAAAGAACTAAACGCAGGCTCCAAGACCGCAGCCGAAGAGCCAACCCCGGAACCGCTTCCCAAACCCGAGCCACTCCAACCTCAAGAACCCGAAGCGGAAGCGAAAGAAACCCAAGAAACGCCCGCAGAAGAACCGCAGGATCTCGTGGAGCAAGGCGTCGAAAAGGCGGCGGAAATCGCCGAAGAGGTGAAAGAAAAGATCAACGAGGCAGCCGAAAACGCCAAGCCTCACATCGAGCAGGGAATCGAGAGCGGCATCGACGCCACCATCGCCCTCGCCATCATGGGCCAATTTAAGCTCGAGAAGCGCATCGCAAGCGACGCCCTCTCCGTTTCCGTGGAAGAGCAGGTCGTCACCCTCACCGGCAGCGTGCCCGACGAAGAAACCAAACAACTGGCCATCGAGATCGCCGTCTTCACCAAAGGCGTCGTCGGGGTCGAGGAAGAACTCGAAATCAAGCCGTAGGCAGAAGCTCATTTTCGAGCGTCAAGCCAAGTAGGCGCATAACTCGCTGCACTGCGGGCCGACATGAAAACCGCCCTCATCGCTTTCGACAAATTCAAGGACGCCCTCTCCGCCCACCAAGTCTGCGAAGCCGCGGCCCACGCCCTCGCAGATGTCCAGCCCGCCTGGACGCTCACCACCTCCCCTCTCGCCGACGGAGGCGACGGATTTTGCGATACCCTTACCCGACTTTGCCAAGGCAGTTTCCACAGCTGCCAAGTTCAAGGCCCTCTCGGCAAGAAAACCGAAGCGACCTACGGAATCGTCAAAACGACCAACATCACACCAGCCGCCCAACGCCAACTCGATCTCCCCCCCGAAACCCAAACGCTTGCCATCGTCGAGTTCGCCCAATCAAGCGGAATCGCCCTCGTCCCGCCAGAAGAACGCTCCCCATGGACCACCACGAGCTACGGGCTCGGCCAGACCATCGCCCACGCCCAGAAACAGGGAGCTGAAGCCATCCTCATCGGCCTAGGCGGATCCGCCACCAACGACCTCGCGATCGGAGCCCTCCAAGCCCTCGGCTACCAGCTCCTCCGCTCCGACGGAAGTCTCCTCGATCCCCTTCCAACGCCAGCCACCTGGAGCGAGATCGACCGCATCGCTCCTCCAGACTCTCCCATCACGCTCCCCATCCGCGTCGCCTGCGACGTCGAAAACCCGCTGCTCGGCCCCAACGGAGCCACTGCCATTTTCGGCCCCCAAAAAGGGCTCGAACCAACCGACTTCGACTCCCTCGAAGCCGAAATGCACCGACTCGCCACCCTGCTCTGCCAAGCCACCCATTCCGAAATCCAAAGCATGGATACGCCAGGAGCCGGAGCCGCAGGAGGAGCCGCCTTCGGTCTGATGCTCGGTCTGAGCGGGCAACTGGTACCCGGCGCCGAACTCGTTTTCGCCTGGTCCAACCTGCACCAAAAGCTAGCCGCCGCCGACCTCGTCATGACCGGAGAAGGCCGCTTCGACGCCTCCTCCCTGCAAGGCAAAGGCCCCGGTTCCCTAGCCAAGCACGCCCTCCAGCAAAACAAGGAACTCCTCGTGCTCGCAGGCAGCCTCGGCGATTTGCCGGATCCCAAACTGGCCAAACAAGCCCGAGCCATCTCGCCGCCCGAACTCCCGCTGGCCGAGGCTCTCCTGCAAACAGAAGCGAACCTCCAGGCCGCGATCCGGTCCCACTTCTCTCAGTAATCACCGCAGTTTCCGTCAATTTTCGACGAAAGGGATCTTCCCCAATCAAGGATTCACCCCAACCGTCGAGTATTTTACGGAGGTAACGAGAGGACGACACACCTTAACAGTTTTAAGTAAAAATACACCAAGGGCACCCAGATTTACTTGCCCGTGCCAGCCCCCTCTCCCAAAAACCACCGCTTAAAATGATGACCATGGAACCAGACACGCATCACGATGAAGAGCATCGCACGCGCGTACACACCCGGTTCCGTAGAGCAAAGCAGATCCTTCGCCCCCTTCCGCGACGCGCCACACTGCACCGCTGGCCCATCCTGAAGAACTTCGCCTCCGCCGCACGCAAGACCCCTCACCTCTGGAAATTCGGGGAACGCGAGGTCCGCATGGCCATCTATCTCGGCAGCATCATCGCTTTCCAGCCCATCCTCGGCTTCCAGTTCGTCATCGCCTTCTTCCTCGCCCTCGCCCTGCGAGCGAACCTCCTCGTCATCATGGGAGTCCAGCTGGTAACCAACATCTTCACCGCCGTCCCCATCTACATCTTCACCGCAAAGCTCGGAGGCTGGCTCGTCGACAATTGGCACTTGCCAGACCCACACCCCGGAATCGTGGCCGGCACCTACAACCTCGTCGTCGGCGGCTTCGTCGTCGGGCTCATCTTCGGCTTCATTATCGACCTCCTGTTCCGCTTCTTCTTCTTCCAACGCCTCAACAAGAGCGTAAACGTTAAGCGGATGCTTAAAAGTTAGGTTTGCCCAATCCGCTCTGGCGCTCCAATTTCGCCACCTTCATGCGGAGTGAACCAACTAAGCCTTCCCCCCTCACGCTAATTCTCGCGTTCGTTTGCTGCTTCCTGCCATTCGTCGCCAGTGCCCAATATTCCAATACCGGATCAAAGGTACAGCTCGGGATCGACGTTCTCGAAGCCAACCGCTTCGCGGAACTTCGCGGCAAAAAAGTCGGCCTACTCACCCACCCAGCTGGCGTGAACCGCAACGGGGTCAGCACCATCCAAGTCCTGCATTCCGCCCGAGCCGTCAATCTCACTACCCTCTTCGGTCCTGAACACGGAATCTACGGCAACGAAAAAGCCGACGTCCCCGTTCTCGATAAAGTCGATACCCGCACCGGACTCCCCGTCTACTCGCTTTACGGAAAGTACCGTAAACCGACGCCCGAGATGCTCCGTAACATCGACACGCTCGTCGTCGACCTGCAGGACATCGGCACCCGCAGCTACACCTTCGTCAGCTGCATGAAGCTCGCCATCGAAGCCTGCTTCGAAAACAACAAGGAAGTCATCATTCTTGACCGCCCCAACCCGCTCGGCGGTCTCAAGGTGGACGGCCCACCCATGGAAGCGAAGTGGCAAAGCTACGTTGGCGCATTCCGCGTCCCTTACGTCCACGGTCTCACGATTGGCGAGTTAGCACGCATGGCCGTATCCACTCCCGGAATACTTCAAGTCACCGAGTCGCAACGCCTGAACGGCGACCTGAAGGTCATTACAATGGAAGGGTGGAATCGCTACATGAGCTGGCCGCAAACCGGACTTAAGTGGGTTCCCACTTCCCCTTTCATCCCGGATTTTGAATCTGTCGTCGGCTACCCCATGACGGGCCTCGGGGCGCAGCTCGGAGGTTTCAAGCACGGCATCGGCTCCGAATATCCCTTCCGCTGCCTTCGCTACGGAGCGATGGATATCGACAAGCTCCACGCGGAACTCAAAGCCTGCAACATCCCCGGCATCGCTTTCACGAAACGCAAAACCAAGCAAGGCACCGGGCTTTACATCCGCGTGACCGACTGGAAAACCTGGCGCCCAACCGAGCTCAGCTTCTACATGATGCAGCTCACCGCAAAGTTCGAAGCAGGCAATCCCTTCGCCGCCGCCACCGACTCCAAAGCGACCCTCTTCAACAAGCACACTGGCTCGAGCAGCTGGTGGAACCAACTCGTGACCAAAGGCGAACAAGCCAACGTCAGCGGCTACATCACTCTTTGGCAGCGCCAAGCCAAGCAGTACCAGATCGAAAGCCGCCGATTCTGGCTCTACGACTAGCTGATCGGCAAGGGCGTCTCTTTGAATGAGCTCAAAGCTGGCAGGAACCCATTTTTCGAAGAACAAGGCGGCCAAATGGCGGCTGGGCCGAGGCCCTGTCCCATTTGGCAAACGCAGTTCCTCGAAAAATGGGACCTGTCGCGAAGCGATTCGCGCCCAAATCGAAGTTCGCGGCGTCCGCCAAAGCCATCCGACACTTGTGTCGCAAGGCTTTGGCAGCCTTGCGCTGCTTCGATTTGGGCTCGAACCAGCAAAGAGCTCAT
>NZ_JAENIL010000029.1 GCF_016595505.1 Pelagicoccus mobilis
CCCCTAGCTAATCGCGTGACAAGCACGCTCCCACTTTTGAATTCTCACTCTACAAGACAGCATCCTAGATGCCATAAGTGCACTCTTGGATTTGGAACGAGACCGAAAGAAAGCGTCCCGCCTAATCCTCAAATCGCACCAAATAGTAGATCGTTTGGTATTCTGCACCGTCGATCTCGAACTGCCCTTGTGTCACGGGTAACCTCGCATCGGTGACACGTCCATCGTGATCCAATGCTGTAACCACATATCCAGGACGCTTCAGCTCGATCGTTGCCGTAACTGGCTCAACGAGCAAAGGAGCGTCGCCAGCTTCCTCAAGGTGCATATCCTCGGAGATCTTCATGCCACTATTTCTCGTTCTAGCAATGGCTGTGACCAGAAGCTCTTCAGCGTTTTCAATCGTATCGGACCGGTCTAGAGCAGAGACATAGATCGCTGCAAATTCCGTATCACTGGTGATCGTCACGTCTTTCAGTTCAATTTGTTCACCCTCCGCGAATCCAACCACAGCCTGAGTCCCCAGCGTATCCACCACTATGTGACCGTCGGTAGAGTTTTCACCAGACATCCAGCTCAACTCACCCGTTGCGGAATGCAAATAGCCATCAATCGAGGACTTCTTAACCTCAAAAGGTTTCGTTTCCTCAAATCGATCTGTGAACGAAGTCACAACTCGCCCAACCGCTAAGGCTTTATGAGATACCTGCTCGCTCGAAAAGCTCTTTTCATCATACAAGGCGTGCTCCACGTCATCACTGAAACCAAGCCTTCCTTCACGCATAGAGGCCAAGTGCACATTCCGCACGGAGATTGGTTCAGCTTCGCTAACATCTCCTCTTAGCACCTGTCGAGCCACTGCAGGAAACACTCCCATCACACTCGGTCGCGCCACTTTCCAGCGACCATTCTTCGGGTCGAGGCGTTGATCAAACACTCCGCCATCCTCGTTCTGGAACATATAGGAAACATCCCAACCTTGCAGCCCCATGCCGTACGCACCAATGATCGCAGGCCCTTCCACTGCCCACTGTGTTGGGTTCACATGGATCCACTCCGATAACATAAACGGGCGATCCACGATCTGCTGCATCCCGGAACTCAGAACTCCTAAGCCGGGTACCGACAAGTTGCTCGTATTACGAATCACGCCATCCTTGCTCATTCCACCCGTGTAATTGTGCCGGTCGATCAGACCAATCCGGTAGTCACTGTGCAGGTTGTAGTAGTGGCTAATATTCCTTCCGGCCTGCCAGTTAGAGGCCATGATCTCACCCTCGTAGCCAGCCTCTCGAAACGCTTCAACCGCTTTGTCATAGAACAGATTCTGCCTCATGTGCCAAAAGGCCATGGTATCCAGAAGACGCTGACGGATGTGCGATTGCGATCCCTCCAACTGATCCGTATCGTAAAACCAAGGATTCCCCAATGGCACGACCGTTCCTTGTGTAAGACTTTCTTCGCCTTCAAACCCTTGATCCCGAAAGACGTTCAACGCACCGGCCCCGCCCCACGCCTTCAAGACGGCGTCATGGCTGCCATACTCGCTTTTAAGCCATTCACAAAACGCTTCTGACATACGCTTCCGAAGCGTTGGCGACTTTTTGAGCACACGCATTGTACCATGAAACAAGGCACTCTCTTCGTTAACAATCTCAACCACCGCCACTGCGGGATCCTCAGCATAGCTCATTCCTGTGTACGGATTCACGTGTCTCAGCAAATTCGATACCGTAGCGATCTGAACCTCCTGGAGTTCATCTGCGGAATAGACAGATCCATGTCCGAGAGCGAGCCGGTTGTTTCTTTTATCAATCTCGCCAAACTCCTCCCAATAGGACACATCCTCCAACTCAGCTGGCCCTAAGCGAGGGCTTCCGAAACTCGGTGACAACTTTACGAAGATCCCACGCTTCTTGAATTCAGCCACCTGGAAATCGAACAGATCCAACTTTTCTGGATCCATCTCAACCACACTATTCATGCTCTGGATCCCTGCCCACATCGGACCATCGATGTATTTATGCAGCCTTACGCTATTGATTCCATACTTCGCATAGAGAGCAGCCCGGCGTGTCGCGATCTCCTTGCTGGGAGCGGTTCCGCCGGTGTAACAAAGATTCAAGCCCCAGAGTTTGATCGGACTTCCATTGTAGAAGAGCTCATCCCCCTCCCGGACGATTCTACCATGCTTGCCCGCAGGAGCTTCCAACCATTCATTCATGGCGATAACGCTATCCGCATCATGATCGTTGTCCGGATTCCACGGGAACCAGTCCGAAGTATCAAGATCGGCACCGTATGATCCTGAAAGAGCGATTAACCCTGCGAGGATACTAGAAACGAAACGTCCCATTCTCATAAGAAAAATATATTCAAGAACTCCGACCTTCAAACAACTCTACCATCCCTCGAAGTCGCCGTATTCATTCAATCCTGATTTGATCAAGGCCCACTCGAGAGCCCAAGCCGTGAACGCTGAATGCTCGAAATCATTCCAAGGTCGCCTCGAGCCTGGAGGCGCCATGAAACGTTCTCTCGCTTCGCGAATCTCCTTTTCTAGATCACTGGCATCATCGAGCGAGAGAGCTAAACAACGGGCCACGTAGAGAGCGAGTGTGAGCTCTGTCTCTTGCAATAGCTCGCGAAACACAGCCTTGGCCAATTCAGTCTCCCCAATTCTCCCTAGCCCTTCCGCTGCGGTAGCTCGCACGATTAGGTTCTGGTCCTTCGATCCTCTGACAAAGAGTTCGCGTGCTGCCGAGTCGTCAGCCTTCGCGATAATCGCCGACATCAGTACCCAAAAGCGAACCGCAGGATCCTGATGATCAAAAGAGCTGCTCGGCAGCATTCCATTTGAAGCGTCTTCGGCTGCAGCGAGGATTTCCTCAATTGGATAGAGAGAATCGTCCTGCATCATTTCGTACGGAGTCAGCCCCGCTTCACGAGCCCGTCTCTGCATTTCTGCCTCATTTAAGAAACCGCTGTCTCGAGTCTCCAAAATCCAATTTCTCAATACATGGGACAGCTTTTCTTTAACACCCCTAACCTCATCCCGATCCGCGATATTGATCAACTCCTGAGGATCTTCCTGCAAATCGTATAGCTCTTCTCTCGGGCGTTCCTCCCAAAGCAGTTTAGACAAGTCCGTATCCTCTCCTGCATCTCGTATCCGATGCAATTCCCTTACCGACTCCTTCCGCTCTGGATTGAAAATGACACCTTCCTGAATCCAAGGAAGATGCGGCATGTAGTGGCGAATATACAGATAACGACCATCAAACACACAGCGGGAAAGATCGTACATATCATCCGCTCGATCACGCGTGCCAAAAACGTGTTCTCGCTGACTTACATCTGCACTGCCCTTTTTAAACAAACTCTCACCATGATACGTATCCGGCACCTCTATACCAGCTAGCGTCAACGCAGTCGCAGGCAGATCGATATAGGAAACCATTCTCTCATCCACGAAACGGTCCTTTCCACCAGGATGAAAATTCGCATACGCCTCTGGGATATGCACAATCAATGGCACCCGTAAGCCCGTGGTATAAAGCCATCGTTTGTAACGCGGCATGCCCAATCCGTGATCAGCCATCAGAAAAACGATGGTATTCTCGAGCAGCCCATCTGTTTCAAGAGCAGACAGAACCTTGCCGACTTCCATATCCCAAACCGAAATCAAATCATGGTAACGGGCCCAAATGCGACGCATCTCGGGCGTATCCAAATAATAGGGAGGCAATTCGATCGAGCTCGGATCCTTCTTCACGCGCTCATCGAGATGGGCAAGCGGGATTCGGGCTCTCTCCGAAATGTTGCCTGATCCCTCATGAGTCGCCCCAAGATTGAGAAACGAGAAAAAAGGCGTCCCCTCAGGTCGCTCTCTCCACGGCGTCGTGTTCTCGTCCCAGTAGTCGAATAGACCATCGGGATTAAAGTTATAGTCTGTCTTTCCTCGATTCGATACCCAGTAACCATTGTCTCGGAAAACCTTCATCAAAGGCTGAACCGACCCAGGGATTTCGACATTCGTCCGCAAGTGTTGGCTTCCCAACGAGGTTGAGTACATCCCCGCCGCCAAGCTCGATCGAGAAGGAGCGCAAATAGGAGCGGTCGCGAACGCATTCTGGAACAAGAACGATCGCTCAGCGAACCGGTCCACATTCGGCGTGTAGGCGTCTTTATCGCCGTAACACCCAAACATCGGAGAGATATCCTCGGCTACGATCCAGAGAATATTGGGACGTTCCTCAGCAGCGGTCGACATTTGCAGAACAATTGAGGCTAAAACCGCCGAGATGATGCGATGCTTCCATACCTTCACTTTCATTTCTTAAAGCTAATGCCAATAGACAGGGCGATGCCTCCCCTCTCAATCCCGTTCAACAGGTTTCGTGAAACTTCGGCCCCGCGTTTCAACTGGTCAGTTGAAGACAACCACACAGGCGCGTCCTCGGGGAGCTTCGATTCGGCTCCAAGGTTCGCCACGCTTCCCTTCTTCGATCTGCTCACCGGTCTTCGCGTCGAGAAGAGCGTAATGCTCAGGCAGTTCTTCGGAAAGCAAAGCGAGACTCCCACCACGCTCGAGATAGACAACCGCGAATTTCCCCGGCTTGCCCAAGCAACGCTTACCGAGGGTCCAGGTAGGACGTGGTTCCATATCCGCGAAATCCTGACCTTCGAAAACCTGTTTAACCACTTTCATGTAGCTAGACCCTTCAAAGGCGAGGGCCTCCCGCCAGCCGGCATTAGCAGCCTTACACCAGCGCTCATGTCCCGCTTCATCAGGTCCGTGAATCCAATTCCACAAGCTACCCGCTCCATAGAAGACTCCCATCGTCCCGCCGGCACACAGATTTATCCACGCTTCATGACCTTGCCACCAGCCGGCTCCATTGCCCTCGCTTCCAATCTCCTCGTAGGTTGGCTCGCCATTAGCGACTCCCTTCTTCGGCTCGTTGCGCCACATGTCGGCTACCTTATCGGGACGATGTTCCCCATCATGGCCAGATTGGCACCACTGAAAATCAAGCCAATCGTCCTCTTGGTAGGTGCGATTCGCAGACATCGGATTGTAGTGAATTCCTGCGGGCTGGGAGTAACAGTCCCAGGTCTCAATTTCCTTACCACCTGGTCGGACTCCAGGCTCCGTACCATATCCATCGCCTCCCACGAGGTATATGGCACGTGAGGCTCCGTATCGAGCGACTAGATACCGGCAATAACGAGCGTATTCGTCACCTGAAATCACCTGACCGGCAACAGACAATCCCTTCCAGCCATAGCCTTGAAACACTGGTTGAAAAACTGGTACAATCCCATGTTCGAGCAATATCTCCACCAGCTGATCAAAGTACTGGAAATACTCTGGCTTCAGCTCATTGATATGACCGAGCGGTAAGTCAGAAAAACCAACAGCGAAACCTCCCTCAGCTTCACGATCCTCCGGTCCCACCGCATGCATGTCCGGTTGCACACTCATCAAAAGAGCCGCATTAAACCCCTTCCGCTGCCGGTCTTCCGCGTAGGTGCGGCAGGTTGCCAAGGTTGCCCGCCACGGCAAGGCCCAAGCCGTATCCGCCACCAACATACAAGCGGTTCCATTCGAGTATTCCGCGTTCCGCCCACCGGAGCTCATACGCAACAGACCTGGATCCTTCGAGTTTCCTTCGATTTCGATCGAACCGGTTTTTCCTGCGAGCCCTTCATCCTCGACATTGGCAAAGCTCTCCCATCTCCAACTTCCATCGGACAAGGGTGACGCAAAGCGAATACGCCAAACATTGTCATAATCCCAAAAGGCAGGCCGCTTAAGGACGTCGCCATTGCTGTGTTTGAATTCAGCCCACATCTCGACTTCTAAGTACGCGTGCCCGTACTCTCTTTGAGCTTCAAACTTCAGTTCAGTTACTTCCCATGCTTTCGCCATAGCCATTTCCTTTCTGTATTCACGCCAGATCACACGCTCTGCTTTGCATCTCTAATAGAAATTCGCATAGTGCAAAAGACGTCGCAAACGGATTCACTAAAATTGAACGTGTTCAGGACCGGGCCATTTCCAATACTCCCGCACGAGGCAATACTTTGCTAGGAAAGCGTCCGATCTCCCTACTCACTTTAAGAGCTCAAAACGCACCCCATGAAAAAGCCCCTCCCGTTCCCTCCTATTCTCGCAACTCTGGCCCTCTCCTGCCTGAGTCTCCCGCAGCTCTCCGCACAGGAGATCAATCCCTACGACGGCTCCCCAGAATGGTACAAACCGGGTCACCCAACCAATCCAGCGGAAGCGGCCGCTATCGAGACCTTGCCTGGGTTTCAGGTTGAGAAGCTGCTACAAGTTCCGGAATCGATCGGGTCGGTTACCTGCATGGCAACCACGCCGGATGGCCAAATTCTCTTCGCTACCCAGCACAAGGCAGGGCTCTACAAGTTCGATCCCGAAAATCCACAGGTCCCGCCCCAAGCCCTTGGAGGCGCAGCAGAGACCTTTGGCTGGGCCCACGGTCTCCTCTACGCACACGACAGCCTATACGTAACGGTAGCGGAAAAGAATGACTTCCACGCCACCGGAGTCCACCGTCTCACCGATGCAGATGGAGACGGCGAGTTCGACAGTCACGAGCTCATTCTTCCCATAGATGGGAACGGCGAACACGGTCCCCATGCGCTCGTCGCTTCCCCAACAGATGACTACATCTACATCGTATCTGGCAATTTCACCCCAGTACCAGATCGTATCCAGAAAAACCTCACTCCTTCATCAGAAGGGGCCGACCATCTCATGACCCGTAGCGTGGAATCCTCCCGCTATACTGATGGTTGCTGGATCGCCCGTTTCGAAGCTGATGGCTCAAACCCAGAGCTCATCGCCACCGGACTTCGAAACGCCTACGATTTCGCCATCAACCCTCAGGGAGAAATCTTCACCTTCGACTCAGACATGGAGTATGATCTCGGACTTCCGTGGTACCGCCCTACTCGGATCAATCACGTCATTTCTGGAGCTCACTTCGGCTGGCGAGATGGTCCTCGCAAATGGCCGGCCCTCTACGAAGACAGTCTTGGCTCAGTCATCGACATCGGCCCCGGTTCCCCCACCGGAATGCTCTTTGGACACAACACCCATTTCCCTCCCAAATATCAAAAAGCGCTCTTTGCTCTCGATTGGACCTTTGCCACTCTCTACGCCATCCACCTCAAGCCACAAGGAGCGAGCTACACTGCGTCCGCTGAGCCGTTTCTGACTGGGCTTGGTCTACCTCTCACAGACGCGATCATCGGTAAAGATGGCTCTCTCTACTTTTCAGTAGGCGGCCGACGGCTAGGGGCTGCAATTTTCCGCGTCTCGTATCCGGAAAAAAAATATCCGTCGCTCGCAGCTTCCTCCTCTCCTCCCCATTCACCATCACAGAGCTCAAGCTTAGACAAAATCTGGCCAAATCTGAATAGTGCTGATCGTCACGTACGGTACACCGCTCGCGTCGCCCTCGAAGCATTACCGCTTTCCCAATGGAGCACAGCTGCCCTCGCAGAAACGCAGCTAATCGCCAAACAAACCGCCCAGCTTGCCCTCGTCCGTAAGGGCAGCCCAAGCGATCTGGCATCACTGAAAGAGATCATCCTCTCCGAAGAAACCAAAACTCTCGATACCGAGGCTCTTCTCCGGCACTTACGGATTTGCGAGCTGCTAGTTGCCCGCACTCCCAATCTAGATCAGGAAACGCAGACAAGACTCATCAAAAGTCTACGTCCGCTCTTACCGCATGACTCCCACTTAGTGAACCGCGAGCTATCGCGTATACTGTGTTTTTTGCGGGACGAGGCTTCGATCGAAACACTGCTCGACCTCATGGAGAGTGATACAGGGACACCCTTCACGGTCTCATCGGATCTCACGTCACGAAATCTCAAATACGCCTCCGCTCTCTTCGACATGATGCAAGCGGCTCCCATGACAGAGCGACTCCATCATGCTCAGATGCTCACGAGTATCGAAGATGGGTGGACACAACCGCAACGTATTCGCTACTTCAAGCTCATCGTTGAAGCAATCACCACCAGTAAAGGTGGAGACGGATATCTCCCAGCATGGCGTAAAATCTTGGATACAGCAAGAGGTTCACTCCCGACATCTCTCCAATCAGAGCTTGCCCATATCTGGGCTGAGGTCGACAAGCCTCAAGAGCTGCCCTCCCCCAAAGGTCCTGGGCGACTTTGGGAAGTCGATCCATTGCTTGAGAAAATGGCAACCGGCCTGGTGGGCCGAGATATCGAGAACGGCAAGACAATGTACGCCGCTGCTCGCTGCATCACTTGCCACAGTTACAAGGGTGAAGGAGGACTATCCGGACCTAACCTCAACGGCCTTTCCCAGCGTTTCACCCCCAAGGACATACTCGAAGCAATAATCCTTCCGAGCAAAGCGATTTCTGACCAGTATCAACTCACTGTAATCACGCTCAAATCAGGCGATTCCCTATCCGCTCGCATCATCGCTCGCGACTCCCAATTCACCACCGTAGCGCCCAACGCTCTGAAACCTCAAGAAACCCGCAGTATTCCCAACTCCGAGATTTCCGACCTTTCCCCCTTCCCCGTCTCCACGATGCCACCGGCCCTCCTAAACTCCCTCAACGAAGACGAAGTCCTAGACCTGCTAGCCTACCTATTGAAATAGGCTAGCGGGTCTGACTCTTCCTAGAAAAACATGCACATATCCTCTCTGTTTCTGGCAATCGTAGTAACGGTTTCACTACACGCTTCTAATCGGCCGAACATAATCCTCATCCTAACCGATGATCAACGAGGCTCCGCAATTGGCGCTTCCGGGAATGAGATAATTCATACCCCTAATATGGATCAGCTGGCAGAAGAAGGCATCTATTTCAAAAACGCTTTTGTCACGACTCCGATCTGCGCCGCTAGCAGGGCCAGCATCTTCACCGGACTTTACGAACGTACGCACGACTTTACCTTCCGTACGCCACCGCTCGCCGAACGTTTCATCGACATCAGTTTTCCAAAGCTCCTACGAGATGCAGGGTATCGCACTGGTCTCTTCGGAAAACTGGGCGTTAGATTCGAGAACAACGCTCAGCGGGAAATATTTGACGAACTCTACGACACCAGCCCCAAGGGCTACTTTAGACTACACGGCGAGGGATGGGCTGAACACGAGCACCTCACGGATCGAACAACACGAAAAGCGATCGAGTTCATCGAAGCAACTCCGACCGACCAACCCTTTTGCGTAAGCCTATCCTATAACGCGCCGCATGCTGACGATACCACCCCACTCCAGTTCTTTTGGCCCGAGCGCAATGATCACCTTTACCAGGACATAGAGATCCCATACGACGAGCTACACGCTGCCGAATACTTCGAGAAGCTCCCAGCTTTTGTACAAGCTGAGGACACACTCGCCCGTATCCGCCACAAGTGGCGTTTCGATACGCCCGAAAAATATCAGCGCATGGTCAAAGGTTACTACCGAATGATTTCGACCATCGACGACAACCTTGGTCAACTCCGCTCTTACCTCGGTGACAAGGGGCTCGCCCAAAACACCATCATTCTCTTCATCGGGGACAATGGTTACTTCCTGGGCGAACGTGGGCTCTCCGGAAAATGGCTCATGTATGAAAACTCACTGCATGTCCCCCTCATCGTCTACGATCCTAGCGCGTCGCAAGAGGGTACGGTTTCCCAGATCGGGCTAAACATAGACATCGCCCCCACCATCCTAGACTACGCAGGCATCGAGGCACCAGCCCTCACCCAAGGCGAGAGTCTACGTCCCTTCACAGGGAACGCTCCCGATCATTGGCGAAGCGAGTTCATCTGCGAACACCTCTACGAACTCCCCTTCATCCCCAAGAGCGAAGGTATCCGTACCGAAGAGTGGAAATACTTCCGCTATATCGATCAAGAGCCCACCGAAGAACTCTATCACCTGGCGAGCGACCCCAAAGAGCAGATCAACCTCGCAGACGATCCGAGCTATGCCGACACCCTCGATCGTTTACGCCGTAAACTCGAAACACAGACCGCCGCACTCAATACAGCTTCCCAGAACTAGCGACAACGACTGGAAGATCTCATTCAAGCCACCGATCCCAATATGGCGGAGAAGGAGGGATTGGTTGAATTTCATTCAAGTCCTTCGGACTCACGCTCCGCGTGCCCCATCTCACCTCGTTCCACTCGCCTCGTCGAACACCCCTCCGGGGCTTCTCATCCCTCAGAGCATCAGCACACAATTCAAACAAGATCTCATTCAAGCCACTAATCGCAATATGGCGGAGAAGGAGGGATTGGTTGAATTTCATTCAAGTCCTTCGGACTCACGCTCCGCGTGCCCCATCTCAGCTCGTTCCACTCGCCTCGTCGAACACCCCTCCGGGGCTTCTCATCCCTCCGAGCATCAGCACACAATTCAAACCAGATCTCAT
This sequence comes from Pelagicoccus mobilis, assembly GCF_016595505.1. Classification (GTDB taxonomy): domain Bacteria; phylum Verrucomicrobiota; class Verrucomicrobiia; order Opitutales; family Opitutaceae; genus Pelagicoccus; species Pelagicoccus mobilis. The sequence continues at coordinate 10,458 of NZ_JAENIL010000029.1, forward strand.
TCAAGCCACTGATCGCAACGTGGCGGAGAAGGAGGGATTCGAACCCCCGTCTTTTCTACTACGATTCATCATCTGACTTTTCTATTCACTTGTTATTGTGTACTTTGCACGATTTCTTACAAAGTACATCCTACCAGATGAACTTCCAGAAAAAAGAGGAAGTTCACCAATTTTAAGTCAGTTAGGATGAGAGAAGATCATAGTACCTCAACCGAGAAAACCTCCAAGAACACTTCGGATTCGATTCCGCCTACGCCGCTGGACAAACCTGATAGAGCTTACCTTGTCTCTCATCAAGAAGGGCAAAGTAGCCCACGCAAACGTCTGGATCGGAATGATCACAGGGTTCGCTTCTTCGCGCCAATACGAAAAAACGCTAGAGCGCGTGGACAAAGCACTTTCCGTATGGCCTGATGATCCACACTTAATCGTATTCATGGTGCGCATACAGGCGTTGTGCGAGGAATGAGATCAAGTAAACAGCCTTCTTCGCCAATGCCACAAACAGGACGCCGGCAAAGACGCTCACACGGAGCAATTGGCGAGCACTGTTGGAACCGAATGGCTTGATGGCATCTTCTACCGTGATCCCCCGAACAACTGATCCTAGCGAGGCTGGGCAAAACTCAATTGCCCAGTCTTTTCATTTCCCCGAGCGCTTTCTTTTTCTTCTTTCGCCAGCTTTCTTCTTTTTCTTTAAACTAGCAATCCCCGAGCGTTCACCATCGTATCTCCGCCAGACTAGACACCTTCGCCCTCAATCTCTATCCCTTCTCGGCACACCACTCCAGCAAAGCCCCCTTTGGATGTGGAACCAGAAGACAGATGGCGTTTTGACTTAACAGAACCAGCCCGCGACTTCCACCCAAACGAACCCTTTTTTCCAATTTCCAGATCAGCCCACAATGTGCTGAAACAAAAAAAGACCACTCAATTCAGATAACAACATATCCCTTTTGTTTCGAAACAGGTGAGCTTGTTCAAATCTCTGGTCTTCCCCCGAATAAAACTCGAAACTTAGAAGTCGCTATAACCAGAGCGAGAAATCAAATTGTACCTAATGTTTCTCACTTCCATTCTTCATTTGAGAACAAGGTTCTTCGTACCATTCTTCATTGGTCTCCTATGCACAGCCTTCGTGCCGTTCGCACTCAAAGGTGAGCCATTGACGACCGCCTTAGAAGTTCGCTCCTTAAGCGAATCGCAAGCTTCGCAGGCTCTGCAGGTTGAAATTGAAGGCACCGTACTCGGCCACGCGGAACCCTATGATCGCTCTTTCATTCTCGTAGACAACCAGGGTGACAGCGTTTACGCAGTAGATCTCCAAGAACCTTACGTTTCTGCGAGAACTGGACAGAAGGTTCTTGTTAAAGGTTACAGCGATCCTGGTGGATACGCTCCGTTTGTAGCCATAGAATCGATCGACCTGCTGGGTGATGGACAGTTGCCAGCGCCAATATCGGTAACACTGTCGGACCTAAATGCGGGCGGGCTAGATTCGAGATGGGTCGAAACATATGGCATAGTTCGGAGCGGCCGCATCGTCGAAGAACTAGTACCGGGAGGCCTTGGCACTCAGCTTGACGTAGCGTTTGGTAATGAACGAGTCGGCGTACAAATAGAGTACCCCATAGATCCAGAGACTCTGATCGATGCTGAAATACGTTTCCGGGCGATTTGCGTAAATCAGCACAATCCTAGCCGGCAGTTCATTCGCCCCGCTCTCCTAGTACCACTCGGTACCGAAATCACTGTAGTTCGACGTCCACACCAACCAGCTTCCCAATCAACTCCAGTCCCCATAAACTCACTACTTGGATTCTCTCCAAATATTGATTTCCACCATCAGGTCCATGTGCAGGGAGCGATTCTACACTCAATACCGGGAGAGGCGATTTGGATACGCGACCACACGCGAGCGATTAAAATTCGAACAAAACAAGACCAGCCTATCCCTGAAAACAGCCAAGTTAGTGTCACCGGATTTCTTTATGGAGAGGCGTTCTCCCCCGGACTAGAAGATGCGTCTTTCGATGTCACTGGAGCTGCAGCGATCGACACGACTCCCATAGTCCTTTCTAACCCAGAAGCTTCATTTTCACACGACGCGGACCTCATTCGTTTCCAAGCAAAACTTATCGAAAAGCGCCCCCAGCGAGATGGCATCGCACTGCGATTCGAATGGCTCGATGCGGACGGAACTCTAACAACGGGATCAATGCCAACGTACGGGATCCCTAACATAAAGCTTCCCCCTATTGGTTCAGTAGTCGAGGTCACGGGAATTTGTTCAGTCATTCCCGAAGAGGGAGTTAGCGTTAGCGGAGGACTAATCCCAAGCCACTTCGAAGTTTATCTGCGTTCTACTAGCGACCTCGCTCTCATCCACCCTCCTCCGTTTTGGAACAGCAAAACGATTCTCTGGCTCCTGCTAATTCTGCTTTCTGTTGCCGTTGTTACTTCACTCGGAATTTTCCTCGCTGCGCGACACCGCCTTAATGAACAAGCTCACCGTAGAGAGATGGCCGAAGCTGAGTTCTCCGCAATCCTCAACGAACGGAATCGACTTGCTCGAGGTATTCACGACACCTTAGCTCAAGGCTTAGGAGCGACCTCTGTGCAACTCGAACTCGTTCGCAGCCACTGTTCTGACGTACCCAAGGCACTAATACATCATCTAGACTTGGCGCACAAAATCGTTAGGGATTCCCTTTCTGAAGCACGTACATCCATCTGGAACATGCGTTCTCAAATCCTCGAAAAATCAGATTTGCCAGATGCGCTAGCCTCCATTCTCAAACAACTGACCGATCAGCCGGGGCTCTCCTCCAAATCCAAGGTCATCGGAGAACGAAGACGTCTGCCCGCATCAGTAGAAAACAACATGCTACGCATCGGCCAGGAAGCAATCTCTAATGCAACGAAACACGCTAAGGCTTCTTGCATATCACTACTGATCGTTTTTCGCACAAAGGAGATTATCATGGTTATCAGTGACGATGGATCCGGATTCGACGCGTCTAAACCGGCCGCCTCCAAACAGAGTTTCGGCATCGTCGGAATGCGCGAGAGAGCGGAAAAAATCGGAGCTCAACTCAGCGTGGAAAGCAACGCTGGGTCAGGCACAAAAATTACCTTAGCCTACACAGGATAAGTCGATTTCCGGTTTGCCTCAGGAAGTTTCAAACTTACCTTCGGACTCCTCTCCACTTCCAAGAAAACACAACAGAATGCCTTCGGATTCATCCATAAAAGTAATGCTCGTAGACGACCATCCATCGATGCTCGCCGGCATGAAATCCGTAATAGACAATCAGCACGACATGCAGGTCGTCACCACCGCAAGTAACGGGGAAGAAGCGATCCAGCAATACGAGCGAGAACGCCCAGACATTACTTTAATGGATCTCCGCATGCCTGGTAATGTGAGCGGAGTTGAAGCGATTATGACCATTTGCAAATCGCACCCAGAAGCCAACATCCTCGTATTCTCGACTTACGACGCCGACGAGGATATTCACCTCGCGATGCAGTCAGGAGCCAAATCCTATCTCCTCAAAGACATGTCCATCCCTGAAATTTGCAGCGCGATTCGGAAAATCAACGAGGGTGAAGAATCAATACCCGAAACCGTCGCAACTCGACTCGACGAGCATTCACACCGTCAAACACTTACCGAACGAGAACGCGAGGTGCTGGAAGCTCTATTGAAGGGTCACAGCAACAAGGAGATAGCAAGTACCCTCTACATCTCTATCGATACCGTAAAAACGCACCTCAAGACACTGTTTCACAAACTCGAAGTAAGAGATCGCACGGAAGCTGTCGTCACTGCAATCCGCCGCGGCATCCTGCACCTCGACTAACTCGAGATTGATTCCAGTTCAAAAATCACCGAGTCGAGTTGGAATGACGAAAATTGAAATGGCCCTCCATTCGGAAGGCCATTTATTGTAGTAGTTGTTTTAGCTACCGCTAAAAACTAAACGTATTAGTCAAATTCCATGTCATACCTTCCTGGATACTGTAATTCCCAGGGCTGCCGTCAGGCTGTACCGACAATGGCTTTAGTTTTGGATTCTCTCCGACATTTCGTAGATTCAGCTGAACACGCCACTCGATGTTGTCATTCAGCTGGAAGTCCTTGCCCGCCCAGAAATCGAAGTGATCCTCCGACTCGCTCCAGAACGGCTTGTTGATATCAAGGTTGTCTTGAGCGTCGTTCAGACCGTATCCAAGAATCTTGCCGTCCTTCCAGCGGTAGCCACCACCGATGTTGAGCCCCTTGAGCACCCCATCTGTAAAGTTGTAGTTAGTCACCAGATTTGCGGACCAAGGAGAGAGCTCGGCTGCGAGCTTACCGTTGGTTTGCACTTGGAACTGATAGGCCGCCCAAATGTTGTTAGTGAAGTAGGCGCGAACATTGTTGTCACCACCCCACCAGAGACGAAGATCCCCTGCAGGGCTCTGATACTTTTCGTAAGCGGTCTCGATGTAGTCGATCAACTCGTCGCCAAGCTTCGTTTGGTACGCGTCGGTCTTGGAGACATTCAAGGAAACAGACCAGCTATCGGTGATATTGCCAACCAACTCGTATTCAGCACCCTTGGACACATAGTCAACCGTACCGGTCGGCCAAACGCCGTTGATACGCCCACCGCCCGCTGGTTGCACACCGCCAACACCTGCTGTCGGAGTCCATCCGGAGATACCGTTGATCCAATCGCCAGCTTGTACCGCTGCGACATCGACAGGGAAGCCGTACGCGTCGAACCAAGACTGGTCGTTCATTTGAGACAACCAAGAGTTGATAGCCTCTGTCTGAGAAATGGTCGAAGGATGGTCTGTGAACACCTCCGACGTTACATCGTTGTAAGCTCCATCCCAGCCACCAGGGAACTCTTCAGCACCTGGAACGGAGTTACCGTCTACGAGAGCCCAGTTCCAGTACCAGCCCCAACCAAGCACTCCTGTATAATCGGAGTAGGTTTCAGGATCTGCTGCAACATCACGGCCAGCGAGGTCAAGAAGCGCCGAGGCAGTACCCCAAGCTTCGAGGTTACGAAGGTAGTAGGTGTTGTTACCCAAGGTAGCAGTTTCACTGGATACAGCAGAGATGTTCGCATTTTTGACCTTCGTCTCGTAGAAAGTAGCCTTGAACGTCAGTCTGTCATTAAGCGTAGAAATCGCGAAGCCATAGTCTTCAGTAGTACCTGCTGCGTTTGGCAAGGCCTCACCACCAAAACCGAAACGGTTTTGAACACGCATATTCTCTCCTTCGTTGTAATGGAGCGAAATAGCGGTACCCGCAGGAAGTTTCTCAGCGATGAACGAAGGAGTGTGAACCACGACGCCCCAACTTGTGCTATCGCCAGAAACGCGGAAATCGTCGTCGTCATAAGCAGGATTTACCTTGGCTATGCCATCGGGCTCAAAGGCAGCGGTTGAGCTACCGGCCGCCAAAGTCTGAGTGTCCTCACGGTATCCCCAAGTAGGCACCACAACGCCGTCAAAGAAACGTCCCTGCCAAGTAATGCCCTTCGACCGGGTAGTCGTTAGTGTTTTGGATACTCCCGTGTAGAGCTGGTCAATGTCACCTTCATCCGCATTGAGAATATTAAACGGACGGCTTACCCAACCTACATAGTTCAGCGGGTTCTCGGATTGAGTACTATCTTGTGACTCACCATTGATGATTGTCGGATCGGTCCACGGTGCACCAGGATCGACAGTAGCATTCCAAGTCGAATCGAAATACGGGATATCATAGCTTCCAGAGATGTTCTGAATACCCGTTACCCCTGGGAGATTAAGACCACTCGCCGAAGAGAGGCTACGCAGGTCATCGCTCAAATAGGTCATCCAATCGAGAACTACATCAGCATTAACCAAACCACCATTCTCGTTACCATAAGCATCGGACCAAGAGGGATCCACAGCGTAACGTATCCAGTTTCTGGACTCACTTTCATAAGAGGTATCTGAATAGACACCATTAACAGTGTGTCGGCCCAGAATCCGACCGAGTAGATTGTCACTCATCATTTCTCGGAAATCGAGATCTGCGAAAGCAGTAAAACGATCGTTCTCACGTTCGGTAAAACGGGCGGAATTCGTGCCGCGAGTCGAAGACCCAACAAATGCCCGACCTGCGTTCGGGTTCTTGACAACAACACCTTCACTCTCGTAGGCCCATGGGTAGTACATGAGATTCTCACGAATATCAACAGAGACGTAGGAGCCATTTAGATTGCGAGTCTGCCCGTCCTCATAGTTTTGGCGGTCCATTACGACCTCGTAGCCAAACTTGTTATTGAAGAAGGTTTGCTCGAACGCGAGATTGTAGGCGTCCCAGTTTTGCCACTCCTTCTTGTTAGGCCCGTCGATGAGGACATTGTAGAAATCGAAGATGCTGTCGTCTGTCAGTGCCTTTGTCTTATAGAAACCGGACTCAGCAGCTGGGTAACCCGGTTCCCCATTGTAGTTCGCATTTAGTGCAAACTCATTGAAGGAAGCGATACCGATATTGGAACCGTAGGGGAATCCGTCGATACCAGCATCGTGATTGCCCTCCGCGTTCACACCCCAGTTCGTAGTCGCTCCCGCTTGCATCCAGCTGGCGGGCGTGGAAGAACCGGCAGAATCAAAGACAAACACCGGATTAGAGGTCGCTTGAATATTTGGGCCCGGGTACTGGACAGTCCAATAATTCTTAGTCTCTCCGTCAATAGTGTCGCCTTGGTATCCGATAACACCAGCCTCCCAAGCGTAAGATGGATCCCAAGTCTGCCTATTGATTGCGTTTGGATCAAAGAAAGGCGTGATACGGTCCTGCGGAGGCAATACGCGCGGTCGATTCGCCTTAATATCACCGTCTTCGTAGCTCGCCCGAATCAGCGTATTAGTAGAGTCTGTATTCAAAAAGCTAGGTTTGTATCGGAGAGCCATGAAAAGACGTTGATCATCTTCATGAGCCGGCTTTTGACGGTACTTTTGGTTCTCATGTAAAACGGAAACGCGGACAGCTAGCTCATCTTCAATTAAAGTCTTGTTCGTGTCGAATGTCGCTCTCATCGAGCCGAAACTACCAAAACCAACCTCTACGCGACTGTCGTTTCCAAAGTTCGCTCGGTTAATTCCCGTATTGATAATACCCGCTGGGGATCCGATACCAAAAAGGATAGAATTCGGACCACGTTGAAGCTCTACACGCTCGACATTATACGAGTCCCAAGGAATGTCCGATTGGAAGTAGTCACGCGTATTGTCTGCAGAATCGAGGCCGCGTACACGTGTATTGTTATTAGGCGATGCGAAATTCGCCGCTTCGCTCACACCATCGATATAGGTGTTTCCGACGCCGGCATAGTTACCTCCAACGCCACCAACTTCAGTATTGGTCGTGTAAGTCAGCAATGACTGGTTGTCGGTCGCATTCGTATCCCGCAAGAAATCTTTGGTCACGACACTGATCGAGGATGCAATGTCCTTGAGGTCCGTTTTTACGCGAGTTCCAGCAAGAGAAGCTGTTGCACGATATCCAGTAGAATCATCAGCTGTAACTTCAAACGGAGACAATTCAAAGATTTCCTCATCCTCGTCATCTTGAGCATAGCCAACAGTAGTCGCAACTGAGAGCGAACTGGTCAGCAGAAAAAGCCCAGTGAGCTTTCCCGATCGATTAATTCGAGATCTATTCATATGTAGTTCGTATAGGGTTAGGGTATTATTCGAATGTGAGGGGTTCAGTCCTGGAATAGGCTACAGCAAAAAAGTCTTGGTGCTCGCATGAGCTCCTAGCATTGGGATAAAATCTCTACTTGTCTTTTATTTGTGGATACACTTCACCAAAATATAGACAGAGAGGAAACAAACGCGTGACGCATGATTTTTTGGTGGATGTGGGGCAAACAGGAACGGCATTGTCCGCTCCGAATGTGATTAGTCGTTACTTCTGTAGTTCAGCGACGAGTATACCGACTTTATGAGCCGAAAACCATCACCCGTTAGGGTGAATTAGCCCAACCGGCATCACTTACTTCGTTCCCACGAGTTCCAAAGAGTCATCAAATTCTAAGATATCGCCGATCTCGGTATCGAACGACTTCGTTTCGTCCCCGTGTCTTAAGGCAAGCGATCCTCCATTCAGAGACTTTACACGTGCCGAGACAAGTTTAGCGCCGGTCCATTCGACATCCACTTCGAATCCGCCTTTCGTCCGAAATCCTCTAAACGCCCCCTTCTGCCATGCCGTCGGCAAAGCAGGTAGCAGGTGTACCAGAAAGGTGCCCTCTTCATCTTCGAGATGGCTTTGTAACAACATTTCCACCACGCCACTTGCCCCTCCAAAATTGCCATCGATCTGAAAAGGCGGATGTGCATCGAACATATTCGTGTAACAAAAGCCAGGGCTAATCAGCTGTCTGAGCAAATCATGTGCACGCTCCCCCTCGAGTAGGCGGGCCCAGAAGTTGACTTTCCAAGCCAAACTCCACCCCGTCCCCTCGTCTCCTCTTAGCTCGAGCGTCTTGCGGGCTGCCTTCGCCAATTCTGGAGTGCTGATGGGAGAAATCTGGTTGCTTGGATGGAGCGTGTAGAGATGGGAGATGTGGCGATGCCCCATTTCAGGAGCTCCCAAATCCCAATCAAACTGCCACTCCTGCAGGTGCCCGGCTTCACCAATTTTCAATGGAGGCAAACCGTCACGAGCCAATTCTACCGCCCTTAGGAAGGCTGGATCATCGTCCAGAATCTCGCCGCCACTCAAAACCGCGGAAAAGAGATCCCGCAAGATTGCGTTATCCATCGTCGGTCCTGCCGAAATGGATACGCCTTCGTGGTGAGCATTTTCAGGAGAAATCGAGGGGCTCGTAACTAAGTACCCAGTACGCGGATCCTCGACGAGAGCATCCATAAAAAACGCCACCGCACCTCTTAGGACCGGGTAGTCGACTCGCAACTGCTCAACATCGCCACTAAACTCGAACCGCTCCCAGAGGATCATACTTAACCACGCACCACCCGTTGGCCACATTCCCCAAAAGGCTCCGTCGATAGGAGCCGTCGCCCGCCAAAGGTCCGTATTGTGATGAGTCACCCAGCCATCTGCCCCATACATGTTTTGTGCCGTACGTCTGCCCGACTCCGAGATATCGTGCAACAAGGATGCAAGCGGCTCAACGCACTCATCGAGCTGAGTCACATGCGCCGGCCAATAGTTCATCTCCGTATTGATGTTGATCGTGTATTTGCTTCCCCACGGGGCGTAGATCTTATCATTCCATAGCCCCTGCAAGTTCGCAGGCTGCGTTCCAGGGCGAGAGCAAGAAATCAGAAGGTACCGAGCGAAGTTGAAATACATCGCTGCCATCTGCGGATCTTGGTCATCGGAAAAAGTCGCTATGCGCGCATCCGTATTTCGATCACTAAGTCGCGGATCCTTCGCCGTGATATCGAGCGTCACTCGATCGAACAACGATTTGTAATCTTCAACATGCCTCGCCTTCAACTCCGCAAAAGGTTTCTTCTCCGCACGCTCCAACACTTCCGCATTTAGCTCACTCGGACTCGCGCTAACATCCTTCCAATCGACGTAGCTGGTGCTTGCCGCTACCCGAAGGATCACGCTGTCCGCAGCACGGATCTTGTAATAATTGTCACCAGTAAGAATCCAGCCGCCCTGTTGTTCAACAGACACCTTCATCTCCCAATCCAATCCTGACGGAATGCCGACATTCTCGCTATTCTTCCCGGATATACGAAGCCCATCCGGCCAGATCGAGCGCCGCGTATTTTCATGAAGGGAGTCCAGAGACAGCGTCACATCAATCATTCCTGGCTTGTCTGCCTGTAGTCTGATCACAACGACTCCATCCGGATTACTCGCAAAATGCTCCCGAGTGTAGCGAACTCCATCTAGCTCATACTCTACCGTAGCGACTGCATCTTCTAGATTCAATCGTCGCTGATATCCCGACACCATCTCATGGCCAGGAAACGTGAGCAGCAAGTCAGCCATGCATTGGTAAGTCATTCCGTACATTGGCCTCCCCATAAAAGAGCTCTGTACCAGCGACTGCGCCTCCTCGTGCTTATTCTCGAAAATCAGTCGTCGAATCTCAGGCAAAACCTCCAGAGCTTCCGGATAACTCGGATCATAAGGCGAACCGGCCCACAGCGTATCGTGATTAAACACGATTCGTTCCTCGGCAGTTCGTCCCATCACCAACGCTCCCAGACTCCCGTTCCCCAGCGGCAACGCCTCGGTCAACGGCTCGGAATAGCCCGGCTCATCGTACTTGAGTACAGTAGTCGTCGCTTCTAAGCCACATCCCAGCACCCCCGAAACAGAGAGAAACACAACACCGTATCTGCAATTCCTATACAAAGCCTTCACAACACACATAGAACAATAATTCACAAAAAATTTAGGCCCGTTTCGTGAGGGTCATTCCCTCGATCCACTTTCCCTCAACCAACTCAGTCTTTGGAGACCTCGGCAAAGAAAACTCTCGATCTACGATTCGCGAAACGAGCAACTCAATAGCCCATTCGCCCAACGTTATCTGGTCCTGCTGGACCCCTGTGATTCCAGTCCCTTCCAGAGTCTCGCTCACCGCAACAATACCCGTATCCGCCGGGATGCTATAACCGTACGCTGTCAGGGACCGTTTTAGTTCCAATATCTCCTCAGAGGACTGAATACACACCAACACGTCGGGACGCGAGCGTTCATACCAGCTCAAAAGCAAACCTGTATTCGATTTGTCATAACGCAACACAGGCACTCGTTCGATCTCATCCTCAAGCAGCTCAGCCCAAGACAAAAACGCACCAGAACACAAGCGGGCGCAAGATTTCGACAGTTTGCTTCCCAATACCAGGCCGGGACGACGATAGCCCAACGCGTGGATACGTTCCAGTACACCAGAGACATCGTTAAAGGAGTCAGCAACAATGCGATGCACCGGCGAAATCAAGCTTTTCCCAACCGTCACGACAGCGAACTCATCCAATTCCTCCGGCAGGGTCAGCTCCAACCCACTATCGCCCAGGCACAACAGTCCCTGGATACCGCGAGCGTCCAAAATAGAACGGAACCGAGCGGGCCTCATCCCACACTCATCCAGCGAAAACGACTCCAGACGATACCCGAGCTCCGCAGCCCTTTGGCACATCGACTTGTACACGAGCTGCATGTGCCGCGAACGTTCCCAAGGACGACGCGTCCCCTGCAAAGACACTACCCCCAGACACGCATGATTGCTCTCGTTACAGCTCAAACGCACATGCGTCATCAGCTCATTCACCTTCGCGTTCGGACGGTAGTCTATCCGGTTCGCCGCCAGCCAAACCTTCTTCCGAGTTCGGGCGGAAATCTTGGGGTTATCTCTCAGGGCAAGGGAAACTGTGGACGGCGAGACGCCGAGTTCGTTTGCGATGACTCTTACACTCATTGATTTTCGGGGGATAAACAGATCAGCGAGCCGCAAGAATAAGCTCTTTGCCCGAAAATAACCATCGCCCGAAAGGGTGAAAAACGAGCACCCCTGAAGACCAATATCGAATCCAACCATCTTCTCCCCTCCTACATCTCAGGGATCCTTAGTTTGAAAAACGAAGCCTCCTCCCGGCTCAGAGCATCCACCGTCAAAAGCCGCAAAACTGTATCCGACTCCAAATCTGTTTCAACCGGCAGGTTGCTCCATTCTAACAAATTACCAGATCGCCACAACTCCAGTTCCGACCGGACAGGAGAGATCCTCGCAACCGACAAGACAAGACGCCCTAGCTCGTCGACCGACACAGAAGGCCGCTCCGGGACTGACTCGACACTCGAAGCATCGCTCCCCACCAGAAACTCAAAGCGATCATTCGCCCAGTCTCCATCCGAGTTCTTCAAAGCCTGTTTTTCGCTACTGCTAAGCTCCGCCCAATACTGATCCTTCGCCCCCTCCAACAACGCATCGAGTCCCTCCTGATCCCCGATCACATTGCTATCACGGTCAAAGAGTCCAGAAGCAAAGCCGTCCAGAGTCCCCGTATCCCAATAAAAAGGAAGGAATCCGTGGGCATTCGCCTGTTTGGTCACATAATTCAAATAGTGATTACGTGATCTACGATGCAGCTCGAAATCCGCCCCCTCCGGCAGACTCATCCTTAGCTGTGCCCCAAACTCGCCAAGTAAAACCGGAATCCCTTTGTCCACAAACTGAGCCTTCGCCGTAGCGAACAACTCAAGAAGCGTCTCCTCCTCGCCCCAAGTCGCATTGCGTTCCACATCCGTATTCGAGTGGAAGTCCTTACCCCAATAATAAAACTGCTTTCCCCAGCTCTGGTCCTCTTGCATCAACGCGAAGTTGTAGGGGGTGTAATAGTGCAGCTCTGCCATCAGACGCCCTGGAATCGTGTCCACCGGCATTTGGTCCATCAAGGTATCCGTTTTCTCAATATCCGTAATCGGTCCCTGGACAATCAAAACGCGAAACGCATTCCGCCCTCCCGTCGCCCGAACCGTATCGATGAATGTCTGATGGAAGCTCATCAGCACTTCCATCTGGGCCTCATTCTCTACATGCGGCTCATTCGCGCTCGCAAATAAAAGACGTCCATCAAACTCACGGAAATGCGTAGCGATTTGCTCCCAAAACGCCTTCTGCTTCGCGTTCACCGCCTCCTGCGTCTCAGTCTCTATGTTCCGCTCGAGCCAGCCACCGTCCCAGTGGATGTTTAGAGCCACGTACAGATCCGCGTCCAAACAGTATTGCACAACCGTCTTTACCCGATCCAACCACTCCGCATCGATCTCAGCTGTCTCCTGATTGGCGTATTGGTCCCACGAACACGGAATGCGCACCGCGTCAAAACCGCTCGCCTTCACAAGCTGGATCAGCTCCTCGGAAACCTGCGGATTTCCCCACGCGGTCTCGCCACCCATCGCTTCCATCGTATTGCCAATATTCCAACCGAGATTGATCTCCGCAGCGATCTCAACGGCCGATTTCCCCATTCCGCGAAAATCCGGCTCTTCAGGATCCGTATTGTAGTTCGGATACAAGGAATCCGCGAATAGCAACCGTGCCCCCAAGCAGAGAACCGCAAGGGGAAGAGTGAATTTCTTAAAAGTCATGATTAGTGCTCCTTCGCCTTGATGCGTACAGTCGCTGTTTCAAGCTCGCCAACCGCCCTAAGCACGATCTCTCCAGCTTCACCGCTGCTCTGCACGATCACCTGAGCCAGCCCATTAAACGCCTTACGGCGATAACCTTCCGCTGGAGTGAATACGCCCACGAACGCTGGCTTCAACTTCGCGACTCGTTCCTTCGCTCCCCATTCCTCAAACGGCTGAGCATCAATCGTCAACATATTGCCCTCTGGCTTCAAAGAGAGATTCGCCAGCGCGAACTCCGTGCCTTCAGGAAGCGCCTCTCCGTTGAGATGTACCACCTGATCGCGACCGATCACATTCAGATAAAGCCGCCCGCTCTGCCCAACTTTCAAATTAGGAGCATCGAATACCGCCTCAAACCTCAAAGGTTTCGGCTCGTCCCAAGGAGCAGGTGCATCCCACTCCCCAAGATCAAAAGACTCAACGCTCGGCACAAAACGGTCCGCCTCGAGCGATGACGGATTCCCATTCCCAACGCCAATAATTCGACCAGGTCCCTCGATCTCGAAACGTGCCAAGTCGTCCGCCGTTGGCACCACATCGCCAGCGGCATCAAGTATCCGCATCGTAACCACGGAAACATCCTCCCCATTCGCGAAGATCTCAGACCGCTCCGCGTCCAGTTCGTACGCAACCGCCGTACCCGTAGTACGAATGACTTTCTCCAGCGTCGCCTTTCCTTTTCGAAAACCGACTGCCTTCAATTCGCCGGGATCGTAAACAACATCCCAAGCTAGGCGGTCGTTTTTCACCATGGTCTTTCTCCCTAGAGATTCTCCATTCAAAAAGAGCTCCACCTCTTCGCAGTTGCTATGAGCACGCACCTCGATGGTCTCCCCCATGCGATCTGGCCAGTTCCAATGCGGAAAGATATGCAGCTCCGGCTCATCGCTCCACCACGACTTCAGATAAAAGTATCCATCCTTTGGAAACCCACAATTGTCCAGAATTCCAAACTGCGACAGAACCGCTGGCCACTCATATGGCGTCGGCTCCCCGCGATAGTCAAAACCGGTCCAGAAGAATACGCCTGCGGTGTAATCACGCTCTGCATAGAACCGCCATCCCAGCTCAGCATTGCCGCCCGACGAGCCATCCTCAATCGGAGGTTGATGAGCAAGCTTCGCGTTTTCGACGTAGATTCCGCGCGTCTGCTGCGTAGTTGTCTCTTCAGTACCGAGAATGATCTGATCCGGAAACTCAGCATGCTGCCTATCTACATCTCCATGACGGATGTAGTTCACCCCCATTGCCTCAACTGTCGTAGACGTGCCTCCCCAACCACCACTGATCGCAGCGGTCGTTGGACGCGTCGGATCGAGCCTCTTCGCGAAATCCTGCATTCGTGTCGTGATTCGAGCCCCGAAGATATTCCCTTCGATTGCCCACTCCTCGTTCCCGATCGACCACATAATGATACTTGGGTGGTTACGGCCGCGTTTGATCAAGTGCTCCAATTGATCGAAATGGTACTCGTTGATACCCATCAAACGCGTTTCATCGATTACAAGCATCCCCATCCGATCGCAAATCTCCAGCAACGCCGGCGAGGCATGGTGATGGGAAACGCGATACGCGTTGCTGCCCATCTCCTTTAGCTTCCGAATCCGAAACTCCTTCAGCGAATCCGGCAACGCCGCTCCCACTCCAGCATGGTCGTGGTGGTTGTTGCTTCCCTTGAGCTTCACCGAACGCCCATTCAGGAAAAAGCCCTTATTCGGATCAAAACGGATTTCACGAACGCCAAATGTCGTGTCGTACTCATCGACCGTCACACCAGTCGAATCAACCAGACGTGTTTTCAAAGTATAAAGATAAGGCGTATCCAAATCCCACAGCTTCGGCCGTGACAGAAAGAGCTCATCGTCTCGAACAAGGTTCTCCCCCGCCTCTAGTTTCAAACTCTCAGCAACCGCCACCTTTGCGACCTCCCGACCGTTCGCGTCGAGGATGGCATGTTGCAGTTTAAACTCCGCCAACTCGCGACCATCATTCTCGACCGTAGTCTCCACCTTTATGTGAGCCCGACCGCCCTCGACGCTTGTTTTCACAAACGTCCCGTAACGAGCGACGCGCAAGCTGTCCGTTTTAAGAAGGTACACATGGCGGTAGATCCCCGCTCCCTCATAATACCAACCTTCTTCCGTAGAGGCATCCGCACGCACAGACAATACGTTCTCGTCACCATACTTCAAATACTCGGTGATATCGTACCTCTGCGAAACGAAACCGCTCGGCTCCTGCCCCACGAAGAAACCGTTCACAAACACCGCCGCGTTACGGTAGATTCCATCAAACTCGATAAAGATTCGTTTCCCGAAATCCACCTCGGAAACGGTAAAGCGCTTACGATACCAACCGATGCAGTTCTCCGGAAAGCCGGGCCCCACCTTCTTGAAACCGTGGCTGAAACTGGCAGTCGGGTCGAAATCCATCTCCACCGCCCAATCGTGCGGCAAATCCACCTTCCGCCAATGACGGTCGTCAAAAACGGGATCCGCAGGTCCGTCCCCGTACCCTGTCTTCGCGAGATACGAAAAATATCCCTTCGCATGCCCCATGTCCGCATCCCGATCCGATGCGTGCCCGAGCGCAAACCGCCAGTCATCGTTAAACAACACACGCTCCCGCGCTCCAACTTGCGAAACCGCAAGGAAGCAAAAAAGCCATCCGACGAACACGGATAGCGCCATACCTTCACAACGGGCAACGAGGGCCACAGCTCTAGAGGGGGTTAGATCTCTCATATGCGTCTCCAAACATCCTCTGGATCTCAGAATTCTCAAACCACCCAGAGGTAAACGTTTCCCGACAAAGCGCTACCACCCAGATAAAGAAACGCTAAACACGGATCACAGGAGTACCGCACAAATCTTCGAGTCATCTTCGAAGAGGTATCCAAAAACTTGGGCTCCAAACCAAGCTGGGACAAGAGAAAGAAAACTCCAAACCACTACCACTTTATGAAATTCACAGACGGCCAATGGCTCCACCAGCCGGGAATCAAGGCGCACTACCCTGCCGAGGCATACGATGTCTCAGCTGAGGAAAACCGCCTCGTCATCCACGCTCCCACACAAAAGATCAACCACCGTGGCGACACCCTCCAAGGCCCTCTCCTCACGGTCAAACTTAGCTCGCCGCTCGAGGGCATCATCCGCGTACGCCTCGAGCATTACACCGGTGGCACAAAAAACAGCCCCTGCATCCCCCTGCAGACCGAAGGCGACATTCCTGTATCCATAAATACAGACGACGATTCCACGACTCTCGCATCCGGCTCCCTCTCGGCCCGAGTCAGCACCGGCGACAACTGGGGCATCTCCTTCGAGTCAGAAGGCAAGGTCCTCACCAGCAGCGGCTGGAGAGCCATGGGCTACGCCCAGCACGAGTCCGGCGAGACCTACATGCACGATCAGCTCGCTCTCGGCGTCGGCGAAAACGTCTACGGCCTCGGCGAGCGCTTCACCGCCCTCGTCAAAAACGGCCAAACCGTCGAAACCGTCAACAAGGACGGCGGCACTGGCTCCGAACAAGCCTACAAGGCCATCCCTTTCTACCTAACAAACCGAGGATACGGTGTACTCGTCAACGAAACCGGCCCCGTCTCATTCGAAGTCGCCACCGAAAAAGTCTCCCGCGTCCAGTTCAGCATCCCAGGCGAAAGCCTCGAGTACTTCGTCATCGCCGGCCCCACGCCCAAAGACGTTCTCTCACGCCTCACCGCCCTCACCGGCCGTCCCGCCCTTCCGCCTAGTTGGTCCTTCGGCCTCTGGCTCTCCACCTCCTTCACCACCAACTACGACGAAGCCACCTGCACCAAGTTCATCGACGGCATGCGTGACCGCGATCTTCCGCTGCATGTCTTCCACTTCGACTGCTTCTGGATGCGCGAATTCGATTGGTGCAACTTCGAGTGGGATCCCCGCGTCTTCCCCGATCCCGAAGCTATGCTCGATCGCCTCCACCAACGCGGCCTCAAAGTCTGCGTATGGATCAACTCCTACATCGGCCAACGCTCAAAACTCTTCGCCGAAGGAGCCGAAAAAGGCTACTTCATCCAACGCACGGACGGCGGCGTCTGGCAGACCGACCTCTGGCAACCGGGCATGGCCATTGTCGACTTCACAAATCCCGAGGCCACCGCCTGGTACGCCGGCCACCTTAAACGCCTTCTCGAGATGGGCGTCGATGCCCTCAAAACCGACTTCGGCGAACGCATCCCCACCGAGGGTGTAGTCTACCACGACGGTTCAGATCCCGTCAAAATGCGCAACCTCTACACCATCCTCTACAACGAGTGTGTCTTTAACACCATCAAAGAAGTCCGCAGCGAAGGTGATGCCGTCCTCTTCGCCCGCTCCTCTTACGCCTCCGGCCAACGCTACCCAGTCCACTGGGGCGGCGACTGCTGGTCCACCTTCGAGTCCATGGCCGAAAGCCTGCGCGGCGGGCTCTCCCTCAGCCTCTGCGGATTCGGATTCTGGAGCCACGACATAGGAGGATTCGAAGGTACCGCCCCAGCATCCGTCTACAAACGCTGGGCCGCCTTCGGGCTACTCTCCTCCCATAGCCGCCTGCACGGCAGCAGCAGCTACCGCGTCCCCTGGGCTTACGACGAAGAAGCCTGCGACGTAGTCCGCAGCTTCACAAAACTCAAATGTCGCCTCATGCCCTACCTCTGGGCCACCGCGCTTCAAGCTCACCAAGACGGCATCCCAAGCATGCGAGCCATGATGCTCGAGTTCCCGCATGATCCCGCCTGCGATTCCCTCGAACGCCAATACATGCTCGGCGACTCCCTGCTCATCGCTCCCGTCTTTAGCGAAGACGGTACTACGGATTTCTATCTCCCCCTTGGGCGTTGGACTCACCTCCTTACCGGTGAAGTCAAAGAAGGCGGCAGGTGGTATCGAGAAAACCATGACTACCTCTCACTCCCGCTCTACGTCAGCCCAGGCACCCTTCTCCCGTTCGGAGCGAATGAAGACTGTCCAGATTATGAATACAGCGAAAGCGTCACCCTAAAACTCTTCGAGCTCCCAGAGGGGCAAACTACCGACTGCACCCTGCACGATTCCATAGGCCAGAAAACAACCCGCATCACCGCGACCAATAAGACAGGAAAGATCCTCGTTCAAATTGATGGAACGCTCGACAACGCAACCTTCGAGATAGCAGGAGGAAACGCCACCAAGATCCCCGAAGGGTCTACACAAATAGAGATCTCCGTCTCTTGCTAATGGATACAGTTAACGATACAACCCGATTTCTGTCTGCCCCAAAGGCGAAGATCGACGCCTCCGCCCTTGTACAAGCAAAAGAGGTTCTCGCCAAACTCTCTCTCGAAGAGAAGGTTAGTTTTCTGGCGGGCAACGGCACAATGACCATAGCCGCTCATCCACAAGTCGGTCAGGATGATGAACTCTGGTTTAGCGACGGGCCACATACCGTGCGCCCCGAGATTGATCGTGCCACCTTCAATCCCGCCAATACAGATGACGATCATTCGACTGTGCTTCCTACGCTCTCAGCCCTAGCCGCTAGCTGGAATACCGAGCTTGCGGAAGAATTCGGCAGAACCCTAGGCCGCGAAGCCCGACATAGAGGAAAAGACGTCCAACTCGGACCTGGGGTAAACTTACTCCGCACCCCTCTCAACGGTCGCAACTACGAGTACATGGGCGAAGACCCCATCCTGGCTGGACGACTCGCCACTGCCTACGTACACGGCCTCCAGTCTCAAAATGTCGCCGCCTGCCTGAAGCACTTTGCGGGTAATGAGCAAGAACTCGAACGCACTTCGGTCGATACGGAGATAGACGAACGTGCCCTCCGTGAACTCTATCTCTTGCCCTTCGAAATGGCAATCGTCGAAGGTGGAGCCCTCACCGTAATGAATGGCTACAATCGCTTCAGAGGGGAGTTCTGCAGTCACAACGACTATCTCAACAATCAGGTTCTCAAGCGGGAGTGGAACTTCCCTGGCTTCGTAGTCAGCGATTGGGGCGGCGTCCACGATACAGTCGCCGGAGCTCTTGGCGGCCTCGATGTCGAAATGCACGCTGGAGATGCCATCCAATACTTCCGCGAACCGCTCATCGATGCGGTCAACATTGGAGAGGTTCCAGAGAAAACCGTAGACAACATGGCACTCCGCGTCCTCTACGTCATGGCACAACTCGGAAAACTGGGAGGCTACCGTCGAGCGAAGGGAGCTCGCAACACTCCCGAGCATCAAGCATTCGCCCGCAAGGTGGCGGCCGAGTCGATCGTACTGCTAAAAAACGATTCAAATCGCCTCCCCCTCAAGAGAAAAGATACCAAACGCATTCTCGTCCTCGGCTCGAACGCAAACATCAAGCACTCTGGAGGAGGTTGGAGCGCAGAAGGCAAACCACCTTACGAAATAACACCGTTACAAGGTTTACGCGACTATCTGGGCAACACAGCGGAAATTGAATACATTCCCGGCCCCTTCAAGGAAATCCACTCTCAGCTTCCCGAGTCGTACATCCAGACTATCGATACAAACGACCTCGATCACGGAGCCGCTCAAAAGGGGTGGCAGGTCGTCACATTCCCAACGTCCGAGCTCACCGGCATTCCAGTCAGCACGGTCTACCACCATGAGTGTAATCATGCGCAAGCTCCGAACACTTCATCACGCTGGTCCATTGAGATCACTGCACCTGAAGACGGTGTCTACAGCTTTCAAATTGAGCATGATGGTCCAGTATGTTTCTACATCGACGGTGATCTCTACATCGACGCTTGGAGTTCCGAGAGTTCACAGACAAGTAGTTGTACCGCACAACTTTCCTCAAAGGTAACGTACACGCTCACAATCGAACATTCGCCACTCGAAAATAAAGGAAATCTAAAATTCGGTTGGCGCACTCCCTCCTGCCTCCATCCAACCTTACCAGAAGAGCTTGTTAAACGTAGCCAAAGCGCAGATACCGTCCTATTCTTTACAGGGAATCAACTCGGAGCAGGCCATGCTCATGAGGGCGAAGGCAGCGATCGACCCTCGATGGCTCTACCAGAAGGGGACGATGAAGCTATCACCTCACTTCTCGCAGCTCGCCCTGACACAGTAGTCATAACTCAAAGTGGATCTCCCGTATCCATGCCGTGGATAAAGTCCGCCCCCACTCTCGTGCACTACTGGTTCTCCGGAATGGAAGGTGGAGCAGCACTCGCCGGATTACTCTTCGGCGAAGCCAATCCAAGCGGTAAACTGCCCTTCTCAATCCCACGACAACTCGAAGACACCCCGGCTCATGCCCTAGGCAACTACGGGCCGGAACGAGTCAACTACCAGGAAGGTGTTTTCATCGGCTATCGTTGGCACGACAAAAAGAAAATCCCGCCACTATTCCCATTTGGTCACGGGCTGAGCTACACGACCTTCTCAATTTCCCCGCCACAGCTTGATAAAACCGAAATACCCCACGGCTCCAACCTAACCATCAGAACTAAAGTCACCAACACGGGTAACCGAGCTGGCTCCGAGGTTCTCCAGCTTTACCTCGGATCAACTGAGGCAGCGGTCCAACGCCCAATTCGTGAACTCAAAGCATTCCGAAAAGTCGAGCTGCAGCCGGGAGAGACGACCAACATCGAATTCACTCTCACTCCAAGAGACTTCGCATATTGGGACGTAGAAGCAAACGCATGGCGCGTCGACGCCGGCACCTACTCAATCGAAATAGGAAAGTCTTCAAGCGACCTATCTGTACCAAAGACAATCTATCTGTACTAGTTATTCCACTACCGCCAAAAAAAAGATGAGCACTCAATTATCTAGCCAAACCGAAGAAACAGTCAATTCGCCCTCAGATCGCGTTCCTCTTCCCCAAAAGTTTGGCTTCGGCCTCGGCTCCTTTGTGGACATGTGGGGCCAGTGGCTCTATAACTCTTTAGCGTTTCAGGTCTTCAATATCTTTCTCGGAATCAACCCAGGTCTCGTCAGCACTGTCCTCATGATCAACCGACTCTGGGACGCGGTCACCGATCCTCTCTTTGGTTGGCTCTCCGATAATACCCGATCCCGCTTCGGTCGCCGACGCCCCTTCATCCTGATCGCGGGCTTGCTCGCAGGTGTTGGCCTCCCGCTGCTCTATGCAGTCGGCGAAGGCTGGTCCTCGCACCAGTACTTCCTCTATATGATTTTGAGCTCAGGGGTATATATCTGCATCACGAGCGCCTTCATGATGCCATACGCCAGCCTAGGCATGGAGATGACCCCGAACTACAATGAACGCACACTGCTCATGGGGGTTCGCAACGCCATCCAAAAGGCTCCCGAACTCGCCATGTTCTTCGCTGGACAATTCACCACACTAGCTGTCTGGGACGGTGCAAACATGACAAACCTCTCAGAGCGGCTGTTTCTCCTCTTCACCAGTTCCGATGCCTGGGCCAAGGGCAAAGGTGAAAACATTCTCCTCGGTGCCCAGGTTTACACTACAATCCTCGGCGCCATAATGGTGCTCTGCGCGATCCTCATGTTCGTCCTTCTCCGCGAACGCTACTACAAAAACGTTGTCGAACGAAAACAGAAGAAGGTCAAAATCATCGAGACCATCTACCAAGCCCTTAGCTGTAAGCCCTTTCGCAATCTCCTCTTTATGGTCCTCGCCTATGCCATTGGCACTAGCATGGTTGGAGCGCTTGGCTACTACAACACGATCTATTACGTTTGCCAAGGCGATCTAGGTCTTGGGGCAGCATGGAATTTTAAGATGGGAATCGCCGGTATGGTATTCGGATTCCTTGGTATCCCCTTCTACACTACAATTTCAAAAAAATGGGGTAAACGTCACGCCATGGCCCTCGTGCTCATCATGGCCATCATGGCCTTCATTGGAGACTGGTGGCTCTACAACCCGAATCTCCCCTGGCTGCAAATATTTGCGACCGGTTTCGTCGCTTTCACCGGAGCAGGGTTCTGGACCCTCTACAATTCCCTCCTTCCAGATGTTATCGACTACGATGAACTCGAAAGCGGCAAGCGTCGTGAAGGGGCTTTCTCCGCTTGCCAATCCTGGATCATGAAAGTCGGCCTCGCCCTCGGAGCGGGAGCCTCCGGCTGGATCCTTGCCGCTACTGGTTTCGACTCAGAACTCGGCGGCAACCAACCAGCAGAAGCCATCTTTTGGATACGATTCCTCCTGTCTAGCGTACCGGTTATCTTTCTTCTCGGAGCCCTATTTGCCCTCTACAAGTTCCCTCTAACCCGCGAGAACATGGCCACCCTCCGCTCTGAACTCGAAGCTATCCGCGGCAAAGTTTAATTTCCAACATCCATGAAAGCTTTCCTCCTACTATTTGCCACAACTATCTGCCCGCTTCTACACGCCCTCGAACTGGCTAGTCCCTTCGGCGACCACATGGTCCTTCAACGCCAGATCCGACTCCCCATCTGGGGTACCGCCGCACCGGGCGAAAAGGTAACCGTAACCTTCGCCAACCAAAACGTATCAACAAGGGCCGACGCCGGCGGAGATTGGAAAATAAAGCTCACCCCAATCCCAGCATCTCCCGAGGGGCGACCTTTCACCGTATCAGGGAACCAATCCAAGACCAACATCACCCTGCTCGACGTTCTCGTCGGCGATGTTTGGCTTTGCGGCGGGCAATCCAACATGGAACGCCAACTTGGCCCTCGTTCTGGTCAACCAGACATCTATAACTGGCAGGCTGAAGCCTCCTCCGCGAACTACCCACAAATTCGCGAGCTATACGTGCAACAAACCCTCAGTCATACTCCTCAGACGAGAGTTGATGCCAAATGGCGTGTTTGTTCTCCGGATACAGTTGAAGACTTCACCGCTGTCGGTTACTACTTCGCTCGCGATCTGCACCTATCGCAAGATGTCCCCATCGGGATTATTCACAGTTCCTGGGGTGGCACTCCCGCTCAGGCCTGGACCGGAAAGGAAGGACTGTCCGAATTCCCTCACTACCTTGCTGAAAGCAAGCGACTCCAAGAACACGCAACAGAGCCGGAAAGAGCGCGAGCTGAACACGAAAAATCAGTCAACGCCTGGTACCAGCAACACGATCTCGGCACACGTGAGCAATGGTGGCAAGACACCACCTCGCCTGAATGGCAGAGCATGCAATTGCCAAACATGTGGGAAGATCAAGGGCATGACGGCATCGACGGCATTGCTTGGTTTGAAAAACGCTTCGAGATTCCAACCTTATGGGCTGAACAACCGTTAGTTCTCGAACTCGGAGCCATCGACGATGTTGATACAACTTGGATCAACGGACACAAGCTCGGCAGTACCACCGGCTGGCAAACGCTTCGTCGCTATGAAATCGCACCACAAATTCTAAAACCTGGTTCCAATACGATCCGTGTCCGCGTTCTCGATACAGGTGGAGGTGGAGGCATCTGGGATCCACAAACACCACTCCAGATATCTCCCAAGGTCAATCCTACCGAAGCCATCGACCTAGCTGGTTCGTGGAACTACAAGTTCAGCCACATCTTCACCGACGGGCCTCGCCCCCCACAAGATACCACCAACACCCCTGGAGCCGCTACCGTCCTCTACAACGGCATGATAGCTCCTCTAATTCCCTACTCCATCAAAGGAGTCGCCTTCTACCAAGGAGAAGCAAACGCAGGAAACGCTACAGAGTACCAAACACTCCTCCCCGCCCTTATCACCGACTGGCGTAAGCGTTGGGCACTCGGCGACTTTCCCTTCCTCTTCGTACAAATAGCGCCTTTCGAGGGCATGCCACCCGAAATCCGAGAAGCTCAACGCCTAGCCCAGCTAGCGACGCCCAACACCGCTATGGCGGTTACCATCGATGTCGGCGACGCTCTGGACATCCATCCTGCCAACAAAGAACCGGTCGGCCAACGCCTCGCCCTCGCCGCACGGTCACTCGCCTACGGAGATGACATCATCTACTCAGGTCCTACTTTGATTGAAGCGACACGCCGAGGCTCCCAAGCAATCCTTACTTTCGATAATGCAGCCAACGGACTCGTTGCGCCAGGTGGCCAGGCAATCGGATTCGAACTCGCTGGCCCCGACGGCATCTTTCACATCGCCAAAGCACAGATACACCCATCGAAAATCACACTTGAAAGTGAACGTGTCCCGGAGCCGAAACTCGTCCGTTACGCCTGGAGCAACGTCCCTGAGGGCAACCTTTACAATTCGGAGGGGCTCCCAGCCTCACCCTTCCAGACCCAAACGTCTCCTTAGCTGAAAATCGATTCGTCCGCGCACACGGAGGGATAAATCAACCAAGTGGGAACGGTCACTCAATTGATTGTCGGGAAATCAGGCATTTTGGCGCATAGACTCTTAGAAAGGTTCCACTTCTTCTAAAACCCAATCGATCTAGCGCCCCCATATTCAATGCTTCGTCTCGTCTTCATTACATTCTTTGTAATTGCCTCTGTATCCGCGGTGGATGCCAACAGCGTCTACCCCAATCCGTTAATCGAACAAAGAGCAGATCCATGGATCCACAAACACAGCGACGGCTTCTACTATTTCATCGCCACCACACCTCAATACGAGCGAATCGAACTACGTAGAGCAGCCACGATAAGCGAGCTCCCAGCTGCTGAGCCTAAAGACATTTGGAAGGCTCACTCCACCGGTCCCATGGGAGCTCATATTTGGGCTCCAGAACTTCACTTCATCCAAGGCAAGTGGTACATCTACTTCGCTGCGGGAGACAAAGAGGAAATCTGGCGCATTCGTATGTACGTTCTCGAAAACGAATCTCCCAATCCGCTCGAGGGCCAATGGATCGAGAAAGGTGAAGTCAAAGCGGCATGGGATGAATTCTCCCTCGACGCTACCGTATTCGAGCACCACGAAAAACTATTCTACGTCTGGGCGCAAAAAGACCCCGACATGGGAGGAAACTCGAATATTTACCTCTCTGAAATGGAGAACCCCTGGACACTCAAAGGGAAACAGATCCGTCTCACTAAACCCGACTTCGCTTGGGAACAAATGAAGTACCGCGTCAATGAAGGCCCCGCCGTACTGAAGAGAAACGGCAAGATCTTCATCACCTACTCCGTCAACGCTACGGACCAAAACTACCGCATGGGTCTCCTTTGGGCAGACGACGACAGTGATCTGCTCACAACCAGTACCTGGCAAAAATCTCCCGGCAGCGTATTTATGACATCCGAAGAAAATGGAATCTACGGTCCCGGACACAATGGATTCACAACGGGCGAAAACGGACAAGATCTAATCGTGTACCACGCTCGCAACTACAAAGAGCTCACCGTCTATTCACTTCGAGATTGGAATCGCCACGCCCGAGTTCAAGAGTTCATATGGACGGACGATGGCTTCCCTGACTTCGGGGTACCTCTTCCCGACTCAGAACCTCAAACTGCTCCCAAGCCACTTTTCCGCGATCCTGTCTTCGATGGAGCTGCCGACCCAGTCGTTATTTGGAACGAGCATCGCGGCCGCTGGTGGATGTTCTACACCAACCGCCGAGCCAATGCCGACGAACCATCAGGAGTTCAATGGGTTCACGGCACTCACATCGGTATCGCGGAATCCTCGGACAATGGTATAACTTGGAAACGTATCGGAAAAGCAAATATCAACGGACTCCCAGCTCAATTCGACATCCCCGATCCAACACACTGGGCCCCTGAAGTAATCAAAGGCCCCAAAGGAGAATACCACATGTACCTCACGTTCGTGCCTGGAATATTCAATGATTGGGCTCACCCGAGGAACATCCTCCACCTAACGAGCAAAGACCTGAAAAACTGGGTCTACCAATCCACCCTCGAACTCGAAAATGAGAAAATCATCGACGCCTGCGTCTACCAACTCAACGCCAGTACTTGGCGCATGTGGTACAATAACGAGCTTGATGGAAAATCCGTTTATTACGCCGACAGTCAGGACCTCTACAACTGGGAAATCAAAGGCAAAGCCGTCGGGGACAAATCTGGGGAAGGCCCTAAAGTCTTCCAATGGAAAGGCTATTATTGGATGGTCACAGACGTCTGGGAGGGCCTAGGCGTCTATCGTTCCGATGACGCTCTAAATTGGAAACGTCAGCTAGGAAAAAACCTTCTGCAAACGCCTGGCAATGGAGAGGATGATAGAGTTACTGGCGGTCACCCAGACGTACTCGTTCAAGGCGATAAAGCATACCTGTTCTATTTCACCCATCCGGGACGATCCAAACCTGAGCAGGAAAACGAATACGAGCTTCGACGAAGCTCAATCCAAGTGGTCGAACTCCAATACTCAGATGGAGAGCTTTTTGTAGATCGCAACCAACCGACCCTCATGAAACTAGATCCACAATACTCCTATTAACACGAGCCTGACTAAGAAATGTTAGATCGAATTTGTATTAAAAATAGCTATACTCCTTGCATTCTACTCGCAGCCCTAGCTTTCGCATTTCTTGAATCCCCTTCCAGCTGTGCGTCTGATAAGATGCAGCTCTTCCATCCCAACTCCGTACACCTCCTCGAGGGCGATTTCAAACGCTCCCACGAACTCAACAAATCCTACCTGCTCGCCCACAACGTCGACCGCTTCCTCGCCCCTTTCCTTGTCGAGGCCGGTCTTCCATCCAAAGCAGTAAAATACGGCAACTGGGAAAGCTCCGGACTCGACGGCCACTCCGCTGGGCACTATCTCTCCGCCCTCGCATTCGCCTATGCCGAATCCGGCGACGCCATTTTCAAGGAACGGCTCGACTACATGATCAACGAGCTCGCCCTCTGCCAAGAAGCCAACGGCGACGGCTACGTTGGAGGAATCCCCGGAGGCAAAGCGGCGTGGGAAAAACTCGCTCAAGGCGAGGTCAAAGCCGAGCGCTTCAACCTCAATGGAGCCTGGGTACCTTGGTACAACATTCACAAAAGCTACGCCGGCCTCAAAGACGCTTGGCTCGTAACCGGGAACCTACAAGCCAAAGACGTGCTTCTCAAACTCTGCGACTGGACCAGCTCACTCGTCTCCAAGTTAAGCGAGGAGCAAATCCAGCAAATGCTCTACGCCGAACATGGCGGAATGAACGACGTCTTCGCAGAAGTCTTCCAACACACGGGCGACCCAGCTCACCTCAAACTCGCCAAGCAATTCTCCCACCACGAATTGCTCAACCCGCTCTTGGAACGCGAAGACAAACTCACCGGTTTCCACGCCAATACGCAAATCCCCAAGGTCATCGGCTACCAACGCATCGCCCAGATCGAGTCCGAATCAGGCTGGGGTCAAGCCGCCGAATACTTCTGGAACAACATCGTTCACAAACGCTCTATCGCCATCGGGGGCAACAGTGTACGCGAACACTTCCACGATACGCACGATTTCTCACCAATGCTCGAATCCCGAGAAGGCCCGGAATCTTGTAACACTTTCAACATGCTTCGACTCTCCACCCTCCTGTATCAGGACGATGGCGACAGTCTTTACATCGACTATTACGAGCGTGCTCTCTTCAATCATATCCTCTCGCTTCAGCACCCCAGAACCGGTGGTTACGTCTATTTCACTCCCGCTCGTCCCCGCCACTACCGGGTCTACTCTCAGCCGGAAACCTCCTTCTGGTGCTGCGTCGGCACCGGTATGGAAAATCCCAACCGCTATACCGAACTCATCTACGCCCACGACGACTCCAGCCTAGCCGTCAACCTCTTCATCTCCAGCCAAGTCAACTGGAAGGGCATCACCCTCAGCCAAACCACCGACTTCCCTAGCACCTCCACCAGTACGCTGACCGTTTCCACTCCCAAGCCCAAAACGTTCGCCCTCCGCATCCGCAAGCCCGCTTGGGCCGACGACCGTTTCGCTATCACCATCAATGGGAAGAAAACCAAAACGTCCTACGAAAACGGATACGCTATTATCGAACGTAAGTGGAAAGACTCCGACCGCATCGAAGTCAGTTTCCCTATGCAACTCTCCGTCGAGCAACTTCCCGACGGTTCCCCGTACTACGCCTTCCTGAAGGGCCCCATAGTGCTCGCTGCCCGCTACCAGTCGCCAGAATACGACCTTCCCGGCCTCTTCGCCGGTCCCGGCCGCATGGAGCATATTGCCCCTGGCAGCTATTACCCAGTCGATAAAAACCCACTCCTCATCGGATCCCCCGACGATCTCCTAGAACGTCTCACCCCCATCCCCGAAAAAAACAATCACTTCACCCTTGGCGGCGACATCCGTCCCGCTCCTGACTCGCAGATCGAGCTCGAACCCTTCTACCAAATACACGACTCCCGCTACACCCTCTACTGGAGAACCGCCGACGAGTCCGAATACGCTCAGCTCGCTGCCGAACTCGTAGCCAAACAAAAACGCCAAACCGCCCTTCAGAAGTTAACTATCGACTCTGTCGCCCCCGGCCAACAACAACCCGAAGTCGAACACGATTTCCGAGGCGAAGGCACTCGCACCGGCATCCTCGGCGGACGCCAATTCCGTGAATCGTCACAATGGTTCGGATACACACTCAAAAACAAGCAAGACACCCCCGTCGAACTCGTGCTCACCTATTTCGGCGGCGAATGGAGCAAAGCCTGCAATATCGAAGTTAACGGCCGGGTAATTGGAGAGCTAATCGTCAAGGCCGACCACCCAGATACCTTCGTCGAAAAAGCCTTCCCCATCCCCGACGAGATCAGATCCGCAAGCGGGCCTCGCCTCGCGCTCCGCATAGTCGCCCAAGAAAACCAAACAACTCCCGCCCTCTTCGACATCGCCCTCCGCCGAGTCGAGCAGTAGGACGATTCGCATCGGGTCGCGGCCATCGTCACGATAGCCACAAATCTGCGAAAAGCCACTCTTCCCACCTTTCGCTCATCTATTGGCGGATTCTCTCACCAAACCGCGCATGTACAAGTAGCCCCGCCTCCAAGCTGGGCCCATTCACGGTACCCCGAACATACATGCGAACATCTTCCAAACGATGAGTTGCCTCAAAACTACTCTCCTAAGCTTTACCCTAGCCGCGTTCACACTTCTGCCGCTGGCAGCCCAAACCACCCCAAGCTTCACGCGCAACGCCTCGGTACACGACCCTTCTGTTATCAAGGTCGGCGACCGCTTCTACGTCTACGGTTCTCACGGAGCCTCAGCATGGACCGAGGACCTCATGAACTGGACCCAAGTCGCCCTCACCGTCAACACAGGCAACCCACCCCATTTCCGCACTTTTCAGAGCGAACTCTCCGAACTCATATCTTGGTCCAATGCAACCACCCTCTGGGCTGCGGATGTGTACCAACTCGACGACGGTAAATTCTATTACTACTATAACGTGTGGACCAACCATCTGGACTACCGCAGCTACATGGGAGTCGCCGTTTCCGACACTGTCGAGGGTCCCTACGAGGATCTTGGCGAAATGCTCCGCGGCGGTACCGGCGTATCCGGCTTTGATCCGCGCATCCATCCCAACACCATTGACCCCACGCTCTTCCGAGACACCGAAGACGAGCT
Organism: Pelagicoccus mobilis; assembly: GCF_016595505.1. GTDB lineage: Bacteria > Verrucomicrobiota > Verrucomicrobiia > Opitutales > Opitutaceae > Pelagicoccus > Pelagicoccus mobilis. The sequence continues at coordinate 40,113 of NZ_JAENIL010000029.1, forward strand.
CTGGATGGTATACGGCTCCTACTCAGGCGGTATCTATGTTCTGAAGATGGATGACCAAACCGGCTTCCAACTTCCTAACCAAGGTTTCGGCACCCGTATAAATGGAGGAAACCACTCCGTCATGGAAGGCCCATTCATCGACTACAATGCGGATACGGGCTATTATTACCTCTTCCTCTCCTACGGTGGACTCGCCGCAGCAGACGGCTACAACATGCGGGTATTCCGAGCAGAACATCCAGCCGGTCCTTACCGTGATCCCGCGGGCACCGACATGTCCACCGCTCCTCTCAACGCCAGCCTTTCCTCGATCAACCCACACGGTCTCAAGCTTGCAGGCAACTGGCAGTTCCTTCCAGTCGAGGGAGAGCTTGCCACCTCTTCTACGGGCTACCTCTCGCCCGGACACAACTCCATTATCCAAGATCCCACTACAGGCAAGTGGTTCAACTTTTTCCACACCCGCTTCGTCGGACGAGGCGAACAACACGAAGTCCGTATTCACCAGCTCTTTTTCAATGAGGATGGATGGCCCGTCATGGCCCCGCATCGCTACGCCGGCGAAACCCAAGGCAGCTACACGACCGCCGAAATCGCTGGCTCCTACAAGATCATTAACCACGGCAAGGACACGGTCGGTGACGTAAAAACTTCCACCGTTATCGGCCTAAAAGAAGACGGAGGTCTCGTGGGCGTTAGCGGCTCTTGGGAAATGATCGATGAGCAAAACATCCGCCTCACTGTCGATGGTACTCTCTTCAAAGGAATCGTATCCGATTTTTGGGACAACGAAAACCGCATGTGGGTAAAAGGCTTTTCCGCTATTTCCCCCGATGGGACATCCCTCTGGGGCAGCGAACTCGCCATCGTAAACCGTAGCGGTGACCTTCCCGCTCCAGAACTCGTCGCTCTCAAGGATATGGCACTACCAATGGGAGAAAACCTTGATCTGATCGTCGCGAGCGGTTCCATCCACCCTGACCTCATCCTTGAATACAAAGTCCTCGAAGGACCAGGCGGCATGGGAGTCGATCCAGGCAACGGGAGACTCACGTGGATCCCCACCCCTTCCCAAATGGGAAAAGTATTCAACGTGCATATACAGGTCTACGATCTCATCGAGCCTAACCTATCCGACGAAATTCAGTTCACAATCTACATTGGCGGCGGATACGAACAGGCCGAAACGAGTATCGAATTCTCTCAAGCATCACAATCAGGCTTGCCCGACAAACACGGGAACGCAACGGGATTAAGCACCCGCCTAAGCGGCACAGGAATAGGCTACAATCAAAGCGATCCAAACCTAACGCTTGACCTAGGTAACGCTGCTCTACTCTTAGAGTCCACCCAGGCCGACTTTAACGGACAAGCAGGAGTCACCACCACATCTGCGATCGGCGTGAAGCTATCCGACCTAGGATACACTGGAGAGGAAGATTTTAATGTCACCGCACAATTCGGACCTATCACAGGACTTGAAAGCATCGACCAAGTCGGCGTCTATGTCGGAACCTCAGCCACGACACTGACGCGTGCGGGAATTTTCCAATCCGCAAATCCTGAAGGGCTCGCCGTCCACACACAAAACGGCAATGACAATAACGCCACCTTCGATCAGTCCAGCTACGACTTGAGCGACGGTCTGACTGTCAGCATTTCCCGCAACGAAAATCAGTGGGCTTACACAGTCGATGGTGTTTCCATCTCTCCACAAGTTGCAAACGCGACTTTCCTCGACTCAGCAAGTGACCTAAGCGTCGGGGTCTTCGCCATCAACCCGCTCAATGCCAATAGTAAGACCGTGACACTTAAGTCGCTCGACATAACCGTCGCCACCGACCAACTCCGCACAACCCGTATCCAGCAGTGGAAGACAAGTCACTTCGGAGACTCTCCTGCTCCAGGTATCGCAGGACATGGTGACGACCCCGATAGGGACGGAAATAGCAACCTAGTCGAGTACGCACTCGGGTCGAACCCACTCGTCCCGGATAGCCCTCCCAACTCTGACATCGAAGTGATAGCCAACAAACTCGTTTGGACACTCACTCAAATAGACGATCCCGCACTTAGGTACGAGGTCCATACCAGCGACACGCCAAGATCAGAAGATTCCGAACTCCTCTGGGAAAGCGCTAATGATCACAACCAGAACGGCCCGATCCAGATCGAAACCCCATTAAGTACTCAACCTGGCGACTCCCGCTTCCTCGAACTAAACGTCTACTCCGTCGAGTAGTTGCACACTCCCAGAAACTGGACAGCTTTACTACACCCAACTGTGAAATCGAAATCCCACGTTTCATGAAGCTAAAGACAACCTCAATACTGACCCTCGTGCTAGCTCTCAGCTCAAGCAGTCTCTCACCTGCGAAGAAGATCTCAGCCACGCTGGATCTCGAAAAAACCGGCGAACCGATAAGCCCCTATATCTACGGTCAATTTATCGAACACCTTGGCCGCTGCATCTACGGCGGCATTTGGGCGGAAATGCTCGAAGACCGGAAATTCTACTTCCCTGTCACCGAAGACTACGACCCCTACAAAAAACTCCAAGACACGGCCTTTCCTGTTGTCGGGGCATCGCCATGGGAAATCACCGACAACGCCGCCGGACTCGCGATGACGACCGACAATTCATTTGTCGGTCAATACACACCAAGTCTAGCCGCCGGCACTGGCATTCGCCAACGAGACCTCGCAGTCGTATCCGGAAAAACTTACGACGGATACATTTGGCTCAAAAACACATCCGAGCGACGAAGCGAAGTTACTGTCACCTTCGCTCACAATCTCAAAGGTAAGGGCTCTCAAACCCAAACCCTAACCGTCACCGCTGGCGACTACCAAAAGTTCCCTTACAGTTTTAAAGCAACCTCCGATTCGGAAACTGCCACTCTCGCCGTGAAGGTCGAAAGCGGATCCGTTTACGTCGGCACCCTCTCCCTCATGCCTGAGGACAACGTTCAAGGCATGCGAGCGGACACACTGGAACTTCTCAAGGAGCTCGATTCCCCAATCTATCGGTGGCCTGGTGGAAACTTCGTCAGCGGGTACAACTGGCGCGACGGCATCGGCGACCGCGACCGCCGCCCACCTCGTAAGAATCCAGCCTGGACTGGCATCGAGCACAACGACTTCGGTACGGATGAGTTCATCGAATTCTGCCGTCTCATCAACGCTGAGCCTACAATCGCCGCCAACACCGGCTTCGGCGACGCCTATTCCGCAGCCCAATGGGTCGACTACTGTAACTCCACTGGCGATACAATCGGCGGCCAATGGCGCGTCGACAACGGCAACTACGAGCCTTTCAATGTCAAATACTGGTGCGTCGGAAACGAAATGTGGGGTCCTTGGCAACTCGGCTTCATGCAGCTCTCCCAATACATCCTCAAGCACAACGAAGTCGCTGACGCCATGCGGGCTGCCGATCCGAACCTCGTGCTCATTGGCGTAGGAGCTGTTGACCAGATCAATGCCGCCCACGACCCTGACCAAGCGAAAGCAAACCGTCTCTGGTCCGTCGGCATGCTCGAAGGCAGCGGCGACCACATGGAACTCATCTCCGAACACTTCTACTCCGGCCAAACACCTTGGACTGATGCCCAAGAGCGTGAACCACTCGAACACGTTCCCCTCATGAAAACCGAGATTCGCCGCATCACCGACGAACACCGTCGCCTCCAGCCCGGAATCAAGGAGCTTAATGGCAAAACAATGCCCATCGCGATGGACGAATGGAACTACTGGCACCGCCAATACGAATACGGCGAACTCGGCTGCGTCTACGACCTCAAGGACGCCCTCGGCACCGTCGTCGCCCTCCACGAATTCTATCGCCAAAGCGACCTCATCAAGATCGCAAACTACGCCCAAACCGTAAATGTCATCGGCTGTATCAAAACATCCAAGACGGAGGCCGAATTCGCCACCACCGGTCTCGCCCTCAAACTCTACCGAGCCGAATGGGAAGACATACCCCTTGAACTGCCAGAACTCGATAAAAACATCGATATAGCAGCCGCCCGCTCCGAAGACGGCAAAACAATCACAATTAGTATCGTCAACCCAACCGACAAAGCGGCCACTCTCAGCCTTAAGGCAACAGGAATTGAGATTCCGGATACAGCCACGAGTTGGACGATCACCGGAGACCATCATCGCGCACGCAACGCACCGGGTGAAGAACGCCAGGTAGACATCCACGAAAAAACAGGAGTCGACCTCGCAAACGGCTTCCAAGCCCCGCCCCTTAGCTCCGTACTCTTTAAACTAACTCTCTAGGAATACGACGCACCTAAAGAATCGAAGCGACCCAAACCCGGGTCGCTTTTTCTTTTTTCATACTCCGCAACATAATCCCGCTTGGAGCGCTGCTAATCCCGCTCGGGGCGGAAAGCCGGTGTCCTTTGCTATATGGTGTGGTTTCAAATCAAATGAAACGACACCATTCAAATTCCCTCAAGAACCTTGGCTTAACAGTTGGAGTCGCACTTGGATTCGCTTTCTCCGCTACCGCTCAAACCAGCGTCGACTCACCTACTCTTGAAGACGATGCATTCGAACTCTCAGGCTTCACTGTATTCGGTCAGCAATACGAAGCTGTTGGAGCAGCAACGCGAATGCCGCTAACAGAGCGACAAACACCGCAAACAATCAGCCTGATCGATAGTTCTCGTCTAGAAGCTGAGAACCTATTCACGATGGACGATGTGATGAGAAACGTCACAGGCGTTAGTGTATCCTTATATGACACACAACGCCGACTCTACTTCTCTCGGGGCTTCCAAATCACCGATGTGCAAGTGGATGGCATTCCAACCTATAGCAATGAAACGAACCAGGAATACGATACCGCTCTTTATGAACGTGTCGAAATCGTTCGCGGTGCTAACGGGCTTCTAAGCGGATCCGGCAAACCCTCCGGAACCATCAACTTTCACCGTAAGCAGCCAAAGAAATACTTCGACGCTTCATTCACGCAATCCCTTGGCTCCTGGGACTACCTTCGCACGCAAGCGGACATCAGCGTTCCCCTCACTTCCGAAGGTAAATACCGCAGTCGCTTCGTGGCAGCGTATACAGATCGCGAGAGCTTCCGCGAGCGCTATCAAGAGGACAAGCTCGCCTTCCTTGCCTCCTTCGCTGGTGACATAACCGAAAACACAACTCTGACTGTCGGTTGGCAAATGCAGGACAACAATCCGACTGCATCGGTTTGGGGAACGATCCCTCTCTTCGCCGCAGACGGAACACCGGCTGATCTGCCACACACTACAAACTTCGCTACTAATTGGGCCAAGTGGCAGCGGGAATCTAGCACGCTCTTCGTCAACCTTGAGCAAAAGCTGGGTGATAACTGGCAACTCAAAGCATCTTACAACCACACAACCGGTGACGAAGTCAGCAAGAGCGTATACGCCGACACCTGGGGAGGTTCTGGAGCGCCTGGTCTCGACAAAACTGACGGCAGCGGCATTGGCCTCTTAGGCTCGTATTGGGATTCTAAAGACACGCGAGACAACATCGACATCTACGTCAATGGAAAGTACAGTGCTTTCGGTCGCTCGCATGATCTCATTTTTGGACTGAGCCACTCCGAGTACGACATGCTCTCTCCGAGCAACGACGGTGGGTCGACCTGGACCTATGAGATTCCCAACATCTACGATTGGGACGGAAACGCCCCAGAATTCGATTTCAACTACATTGATGGAGATGATTTCATCATCACTGATGAAACAGGGTTCTACGCCTCCACACGTTTCCAACTTTCAGACCGTTTTTCGGCGATTGCCGGTGGACGTCTCACAAGTTGGGAGACAGACCAAAACCGTTATGGAGCCGCCGCGACCTACGACATCGACAGGGAGTTCACTCCATACATCGGATTCACCTACGATCTCAGCGAAAACACGACGCTCTACAGTAGCTACACGTCGATCTTCGAGCCTCAGAGTGAACTCGACGTTAACCAAAACTTCATCGGAGCGGTCGATGGTGTCAACTTGGAGCTCGGCATCAAATCCAGTTTCGCAAATGGAAAGGCTCTTTTCACGGCTGCCGTTTTCCAAACCGAGCAAGACAACTTCGCAGTTCGCGATTTCGACTACCCGAGCATCCCGAACACTCCTGACGTTTACAAAGCAGTCGATGGAACAAAGACTGAGGGCTTTGAGCTCCAGCTCTCGGGTAAAGCAACGAAAGATTTATCAGTAATCTTCGGATACACATACAACGATACATCGCGTCATGATGACGATCCAATCTGGACCAACCTTCCCGAACAACTCGTTCAGCTTTCGACTCACTATGTACTACCAGGCGAGCTTGATCGATTCGCAATCGGTGGTGGACTGACTTGGCAAAGTGAACTCACCGGAAGCTCCTGGAACCCCGTCACACAAGAATCGTTTCTCTTGGCGAACTTCCACGCGAACTACCGAATCAGCGATAACTTCTCAGCCACACTCAGCGCTAAGAACGCTTTCGACGAAATCTACTTCGCGAACTTGGATTACGCCAATTTTGGTGAGCCTCGAAACATCCTGCTGTCCCTCAAGTGGAAATACTAGCCTCACGTTAGTTCTCAGTCCTAGAACTACTAAACCTGCCACCTGCATTCTCTGCAGGTGGTCTTATTTTTTTGTTAGTATGAGAAAAAAGCTCTGGCAACTCCACTCCTGGATCGGTCTTTTCTGCGGACTTGCACTCGTCATCATCGGCCTAACAGGAAGCGTACTCGTGTTTCATCAGGAAATAGCGAACTCAGTTTACCCCGAAGAAACCTTAAACTCCAGCACAGCACCAAACGCCCAACGGCTCCCTATCGACAGGCTTTGCGAGACAGTTGAATCAAAATTTCCTGAGTTTTGGATACGCGGCTGGCTCTTCAATTACGACTCTCCACAGCGTGACAAGGCGTACGTTATGAGGCACGGGGAAGAAGAGTGGTATCTCCTCTACGTGGATCCCTACACGGCCGCTACTTCACACGCTCCGATCAAGACTGATCAAACAATCTACGGTTGGTTCGTAGATCTTCACTACACGTTCTTCGCCGACCACATCGGGATGGCAATCGCAGGCATCTTCGCCTTGGGATTTCTGTTCCTGAGCGTATCCGGATTCTATTTGCACAAACCGTTTTTCAAAGCTCTCTTTCGACTCAGGATCAGAGCGAGCTCACGCATTTTCTTTTCCGACCTTCATAAAGCGATCGGAATAGTTACGATCCCAATGAACTTCATATTCGGATTCACCGGAGCTTATTGGAACATCACCCACCTCGTGCACGAAATTATCGAACACTCCGAAGAGGACCACGATCACCTAGAAAGCGAATACCCTGCCTATCGCGAACGGATAGCAGAGCTTCCTGATCTTGCCGACACAACTCTCCCAGGCTACTCGCTAAACTACATTTACTTTCCTCGGGAAGAGGAGCCGATGTTCTACCTCTATGGGCAGCACCCTGGGGCTGGAGTCTTCAACAGTCCTTACGGTAGCCACATCTGGGTCGACGCCATTTCAGGTGAAGTCACCTATATGCAGGATCTAAGAAAAGCGCATACATGGACAAAAATAGCAGATACCTTTGAACCTCTCCACTTCGGCAACTTCGGTGGGCTCACCACTAAGATCCTCTGGTGCATTGCTGGATTTAGCCCAGCAGCACTGTGTATCACCGGAACGATCATGTATTTCAAACGAGGCCGGAGAAAAGCGAGGAAGCACAAAACCCACTTCCAGACTACGCCCTCAAAGTGTGCGAGCTCCTAGGCCTCTCCAGCGGCAACACGTTGAAGACTACCGAGTGACTTCTCTCGCTTTCCCGAACAACGATCGATTAGAGAGAAATCCCAGAGGCACTGACACCTCTCCATCTTCGCGAGCTCTGAACGAACGCTTCAACTCCCACTTCTTCAAATCTTCAGAACTCAACACCGTGTAATCTGTCCCATTCGATTGATCGAGCAACAACGATAACCGTCCGGAGTCCTCATCGATTCCTAGGCTAACTTCACTCGGTACGCTTTCAGTCAAACCGGTGTAGTCAGCACTCATCCAAGTTCCGCCGATATGGAGGTTATTGTTGTTTCGATGATCGAAGTAGGCGACGTGCTCGTGAGACGACCCTCTTCCCCAAGGGGTCCTGCAAGGAGTCGAAACCCACAATGGCTCCCAAAAGATCACTCCGCTGCCGCCGGCATCGATCACCTCTTGGGTCAAGTCCACCATGTAGCGGTACTGTGTCTCCTGCCCAACTGGTAGATACATCGGGTCCGGCTCGGAAATGATATTCACAAGACCGTCGATATTCTTGTCATCCCAAAGATAGCCGGTCTCAACGATCATGGCCTCATATTGTGGATACTTTCCCTTGAAGGCTCGAATGACATCACCCGTGTTCTCGATAGTACCTCCATGCCAGGCATAGTAGTAGGAGAAGCCAGCAATATCGAAGTCCGTAACCCCGATACGCACCATCCGATCATAGAAAGAAATAAAGTCTTTCGGGTCCGCCACATGCAAAGCGATCTTCGGATCGATGACTGATTTTGCTCCGACTTCGCGAGTCGCCTTGATGCCAGCATTCCAAAGCTTGGAAAGTCGTTCATCTGAACCACGCCAAGTTCCACCTCCTTCGTATTCGAATGTTCCATCCCCATTATCGGTGACGTGTAATTCGTCCTGCAAAAGAATCCCTCCATTAGACTCATTACCCAATTTGACAATCTCCGGCAAAAGCCCTTGGGCCTCGAGCCCCTCTAGAACCTCTTTCGTGTATTCATAGATCAATTCCGCCAGCTTATCATCGTTGGCAGCGTGCTCCAGCCATGCTCGGGGAATAACCTGCCTTCCCGGATCCGCCCAAAAGTCCGAATAATGGATACCAAGCATGACTTCCATCCCCGCTTCTTTCGCACGACGGATGGTCTTGGTGACATCCTCTAGATTGCTGTATTGGCTTTTCACCTCAGGACTGACTTTGGGAACCGATTCCAGAAAGTAGGGATCATGCCATAATCTCACCCGACACAGGTTGGTTCCCTTAACAGCCATCAAAGCAAAGGGATCCTGCACCTCGTCATTCTCCCGAAAAACAGCACCACAGTCCTCCATTTCGTTCACATAGGACAAGTCGTTGCCAAAATAGAACGGTGTTCCGGCCGATGCCTGAGCGATACCGGCTAACAATGTGCAACCAACTGATATTCCCTTACAAAACCTAATCATCCTCATTAACCTCCAATTTCAATTCTATCCGTAGCCAGACCTTCACTACATACTTCCACAGCAACCGGCACATCGGATTTCCGATAACGTAAGCTTACAGAAGCGATCCCAGATTCAGCCTTAACATCTGCGGGCGTCCATAGTTCCGCAGCCCCTTTCACTTCGAAATGAACACGCCCCTCGAAGCCCAAGCAAAGGTTTCCACCTGCATCTAGGACACGTGCGTGAATCGCAACAACATCCGCTTCTCCCTTGGCGGGGTGGTCACAGCCGACCACTACATCCAAAGCCAAACACTCTGGTGCGCTAGGTGTCCTTACGATGTCCCGTGCCACCTCTAAACAATCTCGGTAGGATATAGCACACAGTTCGCCTGGTTCGAACTCCGGCAATTCAAATACAAACGGGGGACTCTTTAGATGTTGAGTGTACCATAAGCTACTCGGCTCCTGACGTGCCACTTCCTTGCCGTTAAGAACCAATCTCACCTCATCTCCATTTCCGAACACAAAGACACGTCGATTCGCATCCTGCGTCCATCCACTTGCGATCTGCACAAAATCCTCTGCACCCTCTTCCACTCGCCTCTGGCTTCGATAGAAAGCGTGGGAGTACTTCGGTAAACGAAAGAAATCCACTACACCGCAAGCCGCTCTGGTCTTGTGGTATCCTCGCGGGTAGTCGGCGAATCCCCACTGCCCATCACAAATTGCATCCGATCCCATCGTATCATTGTGAGCGATCGCGTGGTTCAGCGCCTGCTGACGTAGCTTGGCTTCGCCATGACCTCGAAAGGCTCTGCTATTCGCCCAATCCTCCAGCAGCCCCGCTCCTGTCGTTTGATCAAAACCGTCGTTCGCCGCATAGAATTCCCAGTCTCCATATTCAGAGACCACCATTGCTTTGTCTCCATTCGACCAACTGTGTAACTTCCCATGTTGCCGGGCATGAATGTAGACATCGAAACACGAATCCTGCCAGCCGCAGGTATACATCTGGTCTCCAGGGAATTCCTCGTGACCGATAGCATGCAAGGTTTCCATGAACTCGGAATCCATCTCGGTTTCGTTGAGTGAAAGCTCCCACAGGATCACACATGCGTGATTTCGGTCCCGTCGAATCAACTCTCGGGCATTTTGATAACAGTGATCGCGAAATTCACCTCCTCCCAGGAACTGCCAACCGGGGATACAATTCATCACGAGCAGTCCCAATTCATCGCAGGCATTCATGAAGTGTGCCGACTGTGGATAGTGGGATAAACGAACGTAATCGAAGCCAGCCTCTTTGATCAACCGGGCATCACGATACTGGGCCGCTCGCGGCAAGGCATATCCAACACCTGGAAAATCTTGGTGACGGTTTGTACCATTCGGACGGATACGCTCACCATTGAGTTCAAGCCCCCCACTACGAGAGATCTTCAGCTGCCTCACACCAAAACGGAGTTCTCGTTGGTCAAGCGTCCTTCCCCCCTCGTCCAGTAATTCAATTAGAACCTGATAGAGCTCCGGATTTGAAACGCTCCAAAGCCTTGGCTTATCGATATTCAAAACGAATGAAGAGTTCTCGGATTTCCCTGGATGAAGATCAATAGTGTGCCCCTGCGCCAAAAGATTCCTGCCTGAATTGTGGGTAAACAACACTCGCAAGGATACGACCCGGGGTTCCGCACTCGCATTCTCCGCTTCAACCTGGCACAAAACACGGGCCTGATCCGTATTTGCTTCCAACGTACGAAGAAATACGCCGCCACCGCCAACCGTGTTTGAAGCGTTTTCATCAGTAATCCGCACCGCCGGATAACGACGTAACTCGACTTCCCTATACAGACCACCGTACCAGCAAAAATCGAGCTCCGCTAGAGGCTTTCCAGGAGGGACGTCAGGCGTATCACGATTGTCCAACTCGACCTCGACCTCACAACTCCCATTCCTATCCAACGCCTCACTCAAATCTACTTCGAACGGAAGATACCCACCCTTGTGTTCAGCGAGTACTCGGGAACCGACTCGTACGACCGCTGTGTGCATAGCCGCTCCAAAGTGAAGACACAATTTCTCACCTGGTTCCAACGGTTCAACTTCGATCGCACGACGGTACCGACAAATCCCTTGCCAATGTCCTTCGCCATTTAAACCACACGCAAATGGCGAGTGTGGCAGATCTACAGTTTGTTCCCCCGATTCATCGTCACGGGAAAAGGTCCAACCATCGTTCATCGGGACAGTCTGCTGCCCCGATGAGCACATTTTCTCTATCAAATTGCTCATGTATTGACACAATAAGTGCGCGAAAAAGCCCTCAGCTTTCTCTAAACTACACTACAGAATTTCTCTCAATCAGCGAAACAGGAAGAACCTCCGATTTCGCTTTCACTCGTTTTCCTGATGTAAGCGTATCCAACATTTGGACCGCTGATTCCGCCATTTCGCGCAAAGGCTCAGCGACTGTGGTCAGCGGAGGATAAAGCAGTTCGGACACACCATCGTTTTCACCGCCAATGATTGCGATATCACTCGGCACGTCCTTGTTCATGATGTAAGTTAAAAGGTGCAAGCACTGCAGCGCTTGATAACTGGTGCCCGGGACGAAAACTGCATCCGCCTTCTGACGAACCAGACGCGGAACAACGGAGGTATGGGCAACATCCGAAGTTTGAACAAACAGATTCTCATCCGCCTCCAATCCCGCTTCAACAATCGCATCCCGATAGCCTTTCAAACGTTCCTCGAAGGCGTGCCCTTCACCGCCGAGGAAAGCCAAGCGCTTCTTGCCTTTTTCGATGAAGTGCTTAGCGGCTAAAACACCAGATTTGTAGTGATCGGAACAAACACGATACACGCCCTTCCGCTCCTCAAACAAATCCATGTAGACGACCGGCAACTTAGATTCCAAAGACTGCAGATAAGTCCGAGTCTCCTCGTCATAGGTGACCGCTACGATGCCGTCCAAAAACATGCTGGGCAGTTGCTTCACAGGATCCGAGGGAATCGAAACACCAATATTACGCTTCGAAAAGGCGAAGGCTAGATGCGCGTTCAACGTCGCTGCGTATCCTTCAATCCGGTCTGTAAAGTTCGGTTCCGTAATAATCGCCACCTGACGCGAACGTGCAGAAACTTGCGGCTTTAGGTCTAGCTCTTTCGCAGCTGCCAAGATGATTTCGCGCGTCTTCGCCTTAACCCGATCCTTGTTGTTTAGGACACGGCTTACTGTACCAGGAGAAAAGCCAGTGTGACGGGCGAGATCGTAGATAGTGACCTTCTTGCCCGATCCTCGCTCTTCAACTTTTCCTTTTTCGCTACTCGTATCCATTTCCTAAATCGTTCCGCGACGAGCTTCCAGTTCAGCTCGAATCTCGTACGCACGTTTCTTTGAGATTGGGTAGGCAAACAGAAGCACGATCGCAAATAAAGCCCAGATTGCAGTCGAAATGCTCAAAAACAACCGAAGCGATAGGATTGTCTCCTCGCTCTGATTTCCCCCTAGCTCCTCGTTGAAACCAGCCCAATTCAAGGCTAACCCAGTTCCGAAAAACGCCAACGAGAACCCGAACTTCTGCAAAAACGAGAAGACTGCCCCGAACATGCCTTCACGTCGGAAGCCATGGCGTAGCTCATCGTCATCACAAATATCGGCAAACATCGAGGGAGTCAAAATGCTCAGGGCCATCCAAACCGGACCGCAAAAGATCGGATCAATCAGGATTTTCCACATGTTACCGGGCGTATAAACGTACCATTTAACGATCGCCCCCACGAGTACCAAGGCGAAGATAACCGCCATGGTCACACTCTTCCCGTAGCGTGAAGAAAGCCAATTGATCGGATAGATCCAGGCGAGTCCTACGGCGGCATACCCTACCGATAAAACCCACTTCCAGTTCGACCCCACCACGATGTCTCCATCGCACATGTAGTAAACCAACAAGTAGTAGTCCGTGCTGCTCGCGACCATTCCAGCCAGAACTTGGCACAAGGTCAGTCCTACGAGCACTAGAAACGCTTTATTCTTCCAAGTCGCCTTCACGCTTGGCCAAAGCCTAACTTTCTTTTGCTGCGTCGCCTTTTTGAAATAGCGTTCCTTTACGAACAAACCGGGCAACACACCGACTGTCCCCAAGATGAGGATACCAACGAGCCAACCAACGACCAGAACGCTGTTTCCTTCCGATACAAGACCCCACACCACTAGCATTCCCGCTAACGGAAACATCCCCTGGTAGAGAAACTCTCCGATCTTGCTGAAGAACGCCCCGAAAGAAGCGACTCGAGTACGCTCGTTGTAATCTGGAGTCATCTCATAGGTCAGACTCATCAGCGGCACCGAGAAGATCGTGAAACAGGTGTAGAAGGCGATCAGCGTCACCGCGAGATATACGACCGACTGGGTTTCGCTAAAACCGCTAGGCACCATCCAAATAGCGCCAAAGGCAATGGCTTGCAGCACCGCCCCCAGCACGATCATGGGCTTACGCCGTCCCCAACGCGTCTTCAGGTTATCGGAAACGTACCCAGCGATTGGATCCGTAATCGCATCCCAAAACGATGGCAAAGCGAGCACGAGCCCCAATAAGGCGGGATTCACCCCCATGGTCATCTGGTAAACTGGGATTGCAAAGCCCTTCACCCCTGCCGTTCCGAAAAAGACAGCAAGAAACCCGGATCCTAAAGCAGTCTTTTCCCAAAAGCCAACGCGACTTCCGTCATTTGCTGACTGCGACGCTTTTGAGGATTCTGTGCTCGTATTGCTCATGCTTTAAAAACCTAGAGGCTGACCTTTCAGCCAAACCTCTAGGCCGGTTTCATATCGATGTTATTAAAAGGAGAACTTTGTAGTGAAGACAACCTTACGAGGCTCTTGCAGGCCTATGCGTTCTGGGCGGGTGGAATCCCACCAAGCTACAGTGTAAACCTGATGCTCGTCCTCGTCTAGCAGGTTGCTCACATTGAGCTGCATACTCACGTCAGTCGTCTTTCCAAAAAACTCAGTCTCGAATTTGTACCCCGCTGAGAAATCCATAAGGAATAGGCTATTGCCTGTGATGGTCTCGCCATTAACCGTCCCAATCACGTTCTCATCCTGGTAACGCGCACCCCCGCCGAGGTACATTCCCTTAAGAGCCCCATCGGTGAAGGTGTAGTTAGTGTAGAGACTCGAACCATAACCACGTTCGCCTCGAGCCGAGAGCCCGTTAAACGACACTTCTTGGTTCACATAATCCATCATCCAACCGATGTGGTTTCCAAGCGTATCCCAGTCACCTCCACCAAAGTTGTAGTCCGCTCCAGCGACATCGACCCAATACGCTGTCGCTTCGTCAGCCCAAGCAGCCACTTCGGACATGATTCCGTTTTTCACGACATCCGTCTTGGAAACATTGAAGACAAAACGCCAATTATCCGTCGGGTTGGCAATCATCTCAAGTTCGAGACCTTCTGAGGAACGGTTTTCGAGGTACGCATTCGCATCGAGGATGCGTGCGTCACGATCCGCAGCCGAGATCAACCCGTCGTTGAAAAACTCCCACAAGAAGCGGTTGTTTCGGCTTGTGATATCCGCGTTGATGTTCCCCCACTCCGAAGTATTGTCGTAATCGGTTTCGTAGTAGTTGAGAGTCGCATACAACTTTCCTTCGAAAAGATCGAACTTAACACCAACATCGGTTCCGCTTCCCTCCGGCATAGGAGGCAAACCGATTCCGATAATGCGTTGGTTAACGCTCGGCAATTGACGACTATTCGACTGATTCGCATAGAGGGAAACGGCTTCGTTTATGTGATACACAGCACCGAGAGAACGCGTGTTTGCCGCGAAATCCTCAGTAGTGACGTTGTTAGGATCCAAAGCCCACATTCCGTTTGAGTCACGCATCGACTCCAAACTACGGTAGGATAACTCGTCGCGTCGTAGTCCGATCGTAGTCACGAGCTTGCGATCGAGCCAATGACTCTGTAAAGCGGCAAGCAGAGTATCCTGCTCCTGATCCGAGTTGTTTATTTCCTGGTTTGGAGCCCAACCCGAGGTCAGCGTTTGACCCGTTACAGGATCCGTCACGCCCACGAGTCCGGTTTCCCAAGATGACGCACGGATATCGGAGGACACACCTTCTTCGAAGTAGTAGCGACGGAATACGCGATTGGAGTCAAACTCAGCAGCACTGTCGAATGGGTTTCCTACAAAAACCTCCGCATCCTCTTGGCTATGATAGTCTCTCCACGAACGCTGAGCCATGAGAGCGAAGCGATGTGTAGCAAATTCACCTGTTTCAAAGTTATATGCGAGAGTACCACGAAGATTGTCGATATCCGTGATTTGGGTACGGCGGGTCCAATTGTTTTCCACGTAAAGCTGTCCTGCATACGGATTCGCTTCCCAAGTTGGCAGCCAGTTGCTAGCGTCGCCCCAGATGTTAGTAGCATCTCCCAAATAGCCGTAGCGAGTCATGTTCCCCGCATTTGGATCGTATCCACGAAAATCGCTATCCTGATGATTAAACGATAGCTCTAGGGTGAGATCGTCAGAAATCTGCGACTCGAAGTTTGCGGTGTAGGTTACATAATCCGTATCCCGCTGAGCGCCTGGGCCTCCTAGATTGGATTCGATTGGAACAATCTGCAGGTTTTCCTCGGTCATCTCAAGGTGGCCCCAACTTTGATTGTTAAGGTACGTGAAGGGCATTCCTTGCCAGTTCATAAGCGTACCATCATTTTCAATGTAAACGAGGTGCTCACTCCATGTTTGTCGAATCGAGTCGCTTACAGGCCAATCCCACTGAGCTCCGTCGTAAGTCGGTCGTCCGGCTTCGCGCCAGGCCCAAGCTTGGTCGATAGCAAGCCATGGTCGTGCTACGTTATCCTCTACGTTGCCTGATTCGAACTCGGCTCGAATCTTGTTCTTTTCGTTAACCTGATACGTCGCAGCGAGGTGAATACGCTCCGCGTCGTAAGATTCGAATTCACGCCAACTTTCGCTATCCTCTTTCATGGCGTTGAGGCGAAGGGCAAATTTGTCCTCCACGAGGACACGGTTCAAATCAACTGTTCCACGCAAGCGATCCCAACTTCCAATAGAAAGGGAGAACTCATCCTGGGTTTCTCCGAGAATCGCCTTCTTTGTAGTTGTGTTAACAATACCTCCTGCAGATCCAAAACCGAACAGAATCGAATTCGGACCACGCGACTGGTCAACGCGATCAACATTGTAGAAGTCAGACGAAGTTTCCCAATCAAAGTAATTACGGGCATAACTTGCCGGTAATCCGCGGATACGCAACTGCCACTCCTCATTCCCAATCATCGGGTTACCATTGAAGTTAGGAGCTGAATCTCCATACTCAGGGACCGAGTTGTTCGAGTAGAGCATGATATCCTTCATGCTTGTCGCGCCCAAATCGTCCAGAAACTCTTTAGTCAAAACAGATACCGCTGCTCCGGTATCCTTAAGAGATGTATTTAAGCGGCTTCCCGCTAGAGTGTTCTGAGCTCGATATCCTTGGTCGTCCGCAGCGACCACTTCAAATGGGGATAGAGTAAATACGTCTTCATCTTCCTCTACCTGAGCGTTAACCGCCACAGTTAACTGGCTGGCAATAAGTCCACCGGCCAAGATGCAAGCCACCGAACGTGACCGTTTCTGTACAGTATGATTTGGGGTTGTCATGATTTTCTAGTTTCAGTTGTTAGCAAAAATTAGGCATAGCTATCGCACGGCACAAAGCATGTTCCGTATCCTATTATTAGTTACACCAATGCCGCTTTCGAATGGCACGACTTAGGCAATGGTCACGGCCTCGAGATGATTCAAAGCACCATCCGACCGGTTGGGGTAAGAGTATCGATCTTACGATTCAGTGTTTCGGAGACCATCATCCACACACCCTAAAGTCAACTGTTTTATATTTTGCTAAACTGTTTTACTTTTTACAGACATAACCCAAATCACCCTATCCTATTCTTTATCTGCAATTTACCTCACAAAAAACCGAAGCAGCGGAGTCTTAATTCAACAAAAAATGAAACAGTTACACAAAAACAGAGCGACCACCGAAGTGGTCGCTCCCCCCATTATTCAAACTAAACTGCCCCCAGTTTAGAAGGAGTACCGTGCGCCTAGAGCGAAGGTACGGCTGATAAGCCAGTTGCCAAAATTGTGAGTCTCAGGATATTCATAGTAGCTATGGAATTCCTCATCTGTTAGGTTCGTCGCATCAAAGGTCAACACGAAGTCTTCAGATACATTGTAGGAAAACTGTAAGTCCAAACTCTGCTGGGCAGTGTTATATACGCCGAGTGGGTTTGCAAAAAGCCGGGCCTCGTAGTGATGGAGAAAGTCGTCTCTCCATACATAAGATAAACGAGAACTGAAACGTTCCTTCTCATACGCAAGTACTACGCTGTAAGAGGAATCGGATACAGCAAAGAAAGGTGTCGTATCAGTTCCCACGACTTCTCCTGCATCATTTGTGATTGGGATATCCTGAACCGAGTCCAAAGTCGTGTAGCTTGCTTGGATACCAAAGCCTTCGGCCCAATCCGGCAGGTTCTCAGGAAACCACACCAGTCCAAACTCCAAACCATCGAGTTCTCCATTGGAAGCATTATCCGGTTGCGATAGGATGTAGTCGTAGTTTTCGTAGTTAACACGATTTACGAAATCGATCACGAGACCATCTATCTTTCGCTTAAATGCGGTTGCATACACAAGATTCGCTCCCTTCTCTCCGAAGTAACGTTCGATCGAAAGATCATAATTTTTCGACTCCGTAGGAGCGAGATTAGGATTGCCTCCAGATGCTGTACCATAGCCGATGTTAGTAACATCCTCAACGTATGTAATATTTGGATTCAACGCACCAAATCCTGGATACCGGACCGTTTCGCCATAACTAGCTCGTAAACGGAGGTCAGGTGTAATATCGTAGAGAACAACAGCACTCGGAAGAAGCGAGTCACCACTAGTCGAAGCAGTCGAAGTAATAAAATCTAGGTCTCGGTCTACTTCAACATAACGCAGACCAACCTGACCACTCAACGCTTGGTCGCCAAGATCGACCATGAAGTCAGATTGAATGTAAGCAGCAAGAGTCTCCTCTTCGATTTCAAAATTCTTGGCGATCACGAGTTCCGAGGAAGTCGGGTATCCATACAAACTACGAACTCTGTCCCTTTCTGTGCTGAGGTAATCCGCGTTGATTACCATTGCTGAGGCAGGAATGTCGGTGCGACCGTCGTAGTATCCAGAGTTAACATGCTGCAACTCCGGGTAGTTGGCCAATGGCTGATTTAAGTGGGAGACACCACTTCGATATTCAGCCTCGGAAGCACTGCGATTATCATAGCGTAGACCAAATGCAATATTCTCCAAGAACCCCTCTCTGAGCTCATAAACGCCATCTACCTTGAATTCAGTCGCATCACCTTCATCGCGGTCCGCATTGTCAAAAAACGGTCCGATATTCCAAAGTTCGGCGACGGTTAGGTCACTCTCATCAAGAGGAGTGTTCGGATCGTCTCCGAAACTGAAGGCTGGAACGCCCCCCCCTGCATTGAAGTCTACAGAAATGCTTGGAGGAATACGATTCGTTTGAATCGCGAGGAAGTCTACCGAGAACTCACTCTTCTGATGCGAAAGATCAGCAGTCAAGGAGAGCTTATCCCCAACTTGCCATTCACCGGAAAGGGCATAGAGGTAACTATCTGTCTTTTGCTCAGTACGGTCACCACTCATGAAAGAGAATGGATTTCCGACAGTACGCTCCTTGATGATGTTTGTTCCCGGAATCAGCTCAAAGTCGCCAGGATTACCCCACCAGTCCGCAAGCGAAAACATGAGATTATTATTAAAGCTCTCACGGTAGCCGTTGTAGAACGCTTCGAAGGTGTAGGTCGAATTGTCATCTGGGGCAAACTGCAGCGACAGGTTCGCAGCTGGACGTTCCCGCTTACCATAAAAGTCTGCGGAGAATACCGCATCACGCGTTAAATAGTATGGCACGTCCTGAGTTGCTCCACCACTCACAGGTGTCAAAGGCAAAGTCGCCCCCTCATCGAACGGCAAGCCCGCCTCGAGACCTGGCTGCCACAAGGGATTCTCAACTGCTGACGGATGTGTAGTGAAAAAGCGCTCTAACGGAGCGAAAGAAAAATCCGCAGGAGGCGTTTCAGTAGCGAATGGTACCATCGCCCCTGCCGTGATACTCTTGTCCGTCCAGTTAGACTCGGCGAAGGAAACGTTAAAGAGTGCGCCAAACTTACCCTGATCCGTTTCCCAAACGTTTGAGAAGAGGGCACTGACGTTCGGGTCGAACTCGTCAGCGAGTTCGGAATAGATTCCACGGGCCGCCAAGACAGTTTTCTTTCCATCGAAATTAAAAGGACGCTGAGTACGGACATCGATAACGCCCGCGATGCCATGCTCAATTTGGGAAGCGGAGCGCGTCTTGTGTACGTTCACTCGGTTCACCAAGGAAGCTGGTATGTCAGCCAATGCAACGGAACGACCAGACGCTGTGAAGATGTTACGGCCGTTGACCGTTGTAGTTACATCATTGAGACCGCGGATCGTCACAGTGTTCACTTCACCACGGGCACGATCCGTCGTCTGTACGCCAGCAACACGCTGCAAGGCTTCGACAACATTGTTGTCGGGAAACTTGCCGATGTCTTCCGCCACGAGAGCGTCGATCATCTGACGATTGTTCTTCTTTATCTCAACACCAGCAGCTAGGCTATCGCGAATGCTATTTTCGATAACGAATGCTTCAAGCTCAAACACCTCTCCTTCATCTTGAGCATTCAGATGACTAGCAGCACCGGAAAATCCTAAAAGAAGAGCCATCGCTAGACTTAAGGTCTTACGGTCCCTTCGGCTTGGGCTTTTTGCCCTGGGGTATGAATTATCAATCATAGGGGTCATGATATGTCTGTATGTTATATGTAGCTAATTTGTTTTCAAGCGAATGGAGCTAAGCTCCTCCAATTATCAGTGCGCGATTCTTCTTCGAACCCCGCCAAGTAATTCAAAGTTTCTTCCATCAATCCTCATTTTCCGCTGTTTCCTCTGCAGTTGAATCGCCCGACAACACAGGCCATCCATCCACCGACCACGACAACTCTTCAATTAGGAGTTTCGGCAATCCCTTCTCTGTTAGTCCGTCGTATCCATGAAAAACGAGATACTCCTTCCCGTCGAAAGCGCACACCGAGTTGTGCCCCAACCCTTGCCAGCGCTCATCACCCTCGTTCAACAAGCGTCCGCCTCCATCGTCCATATCAACGCCTGCATCATCAACGTAAGGTCCGGTTACAGACTTTGATCGCCCAACGACTATTTTGTAGGTGCTTTCCTTTCCTCGGCAACAGAAGTCAACCGACGCAAAGAGATAATAGAAATCTCCCTTGCGATAGATGAACGGCCCTTCAATGGCTGTATTTCCAGATTCGAACCCAACCAATTGGCCTTCCTCAGACTTGACCGGAACCTGAACACGACTCGCAATCGATACGAGGTTTTCTTCCTCGCCGATTGGAGCATCTAGACTGTCTTTTAGTCGTACAATCTTCAGTCCACTCCAAAAAGATCCAAAAGATAAATACGGCCTACCCTCATCATCAACGATCAAGTTTGGGTCGATCGCGTTCCAATCATTCTCATCTGGCTTCGAACGCAAGACGATCCCCTCATCCACCCAATTGTAATCTGGATGGGACGAATCTAGCGTCACGTTTGTAGCCAAACCAATACACGAGTCATTGGTACCGAAACGGGATACAGAGTAATACAAATAGTACTTTCCATCCCTAAGGCTGATATCGGGTGCCCAAAAATGTCCGTTGAATCCGGATACCGTTTCAGTTGTCCAGTCGGGAATATCCGGAAACACGGGGTCTTGCATCGACCAGGATGAAAAGTCATCCGACTTCCAAACCGAGATACCTGGCCCCGTGGTGAAGAGATAATAGCTATCCCCTTCCTTAACAATTACTGGATCATGAGCCACCACATCCAGTTGCGGCACATTCACTCGAGCTCTTACAACTGCTGGCTCATCTGCCCAAACAATCAACCCGACAAGCCCGAACAGCAGGGCCAGTAAACCTACGGAATAAATCCTCATAATAAGACCCTAAAATTCAACTGCCCCAGTGAACAGAGGCATACCATCCTCATCCCACGCTAATTTCTTCACAAACGTGTGCCTATTCGGATCCCACAACGGATCTCCCACGATTTCCGTGTACTCGCGTGCGTGATACACGAGAAGATCGTCTTCTCCATTCTCGGAAACCGTGAAACTGTTGTGCCCAGGACCGAAGTGATTGGATTCGAGATCCGAACAAAGCACCGGCGTCTTGCTCTTAGTCCAACTCTTTGAATCGAGCAAATCGCTGCATTCGTCCGCATACAGCAATCCCATAGCATAGTTCTCATCAGTCGCGCTAGCCGAGTAGGATAGGAAGATCCTACTGTTCCGCTTTAAAACAGAAGGTCCTTCATTCACCCAGAAGCCCCGCACTTCCCATTCATACTCAGGGATACTCAATCGAACAGGCTCGGAAGCTAAGACATAAGGCGATTCCATCTTAGCGATGTACAGGTTCGAATTCCCTTCGATCCCCCTCTCCTTCTGAGCCCAAACATAGTAGAGTTCTTGGCGATGCTCGAACACAGTTGCATCCAAGCAAAAGGTATCGATTCCAGAATCGACTCGAATGGGACCGATCCACTTCCCTTCCAATGGGTTCACTGCATTCGTATGGGCAACGTACATACGGTGCTGAAACAGATCATCCTTGATCTCACGTGAAGGAGCCGCGGCAAAATATATGTACCAAACACCATTTACGAAGTGAATCTCGGGGGCCCAGATTAGCTCAGAATAAGGACCTTTAGACGGCTTCGTCCAAACCGTCACCTTCTCCGCATCCGCTAGCCCTCGAATCGTTTTAGCACGTCTTAATTCCAATCGGTCATATTCAGGTACAGACGCTGAGAAATAGTAATAGCCATCCGGACCGCGTAAGATGTGCGGGTCTGCCCGTTGCTCGATAAGGGGCTGTATCTTTCGTTCAATCGTTTTGCTCATGATACTTAAACAGTGTGAAGACTCTTCTTGCTGGGTACATCGTCTACGCCGAGTACATCGCTCTCGGACACCATCTTCTGGTAATACTTATCCGTGATCTTATACCGAAACATGAGGAAGCCTAAGGCCGCGTGAAAGAGCCCTGGTATGATCGTGAGCATCAGAGCGATTCCCATCATCGCGGTTTCCGTTTGCACCTGGTTCGCCACGTATCCAAAATACGCCAACAACAGTCCACTCAACAATCCTGCCAATCCACCACCAGCTTTTTGGCAGAACGAGATTAAACCGAAGGAAATTCCGGATACACGTTTCTTGCTTTTGTCATGCCCATAATCAACCGCCTCCGCAATCGAAGACCAAAACACAGGAGCATGTAGATCTACCACAAAATTAAGGATGATATAGAGCACGAATGCCAGGGCGATGTCTCCTGGTTTGACCAAAAAGAACATAGCCAAGCTAAGTATCCCCACGGCGATCTGAGACCAACGAAACAACTTCACCTTACAGTATCGCTTGGTGATCCACGTCGAAGCCACCATCGCGACTACCGTTGCAGCAATGCCCGCACTTACGAAACTGGAAGCCATGGCCTTGCTGCCTCCCAAGTAGTACTCGCCGTAGTACAAAGCCGTACCCCCTCGGATTACGTATCCAAGAGTTCCTAACAAGCAGCAACCTGCGAGAACCAACCACTGGTCATTGCGAAACAATACCCCCAACTGTGAGAAGAACGGCTGAGGATTCACCTTGTGCTCGATACGCTCACGCGTCGCACCGCAGCAAAACCACATGAGCAACACTCCGACCGCAGACATCAGTCCCATCGCTAGGGTGTAGCCCATTTTCTCGTCACTCCCCCATTTCGTCGCGAGCACCGGCACCGAACCAACAATTACGACATTGGCGATTTTCGCGAAAAACATCCGATACCCATTGGCGGAAAGTTTCTCCTGCGGGTCCGTGGTCAAAACGCTGATATAGGAAATGTAAGGAATCGCCACTCCAGTAAACATCAGCGTAGCCGCAAGGTAGGTCGCATAGGCCCAAACGAGCTTACCTCCGTACTCCATGTCCGGCGTACTAAAAAGCAGCACCATCGACACCCCGTAGGGTATGGCAAGATAGGCAAAATAGGGCCTAAATCGACCAGACTTCCATTTGAAGCGGTCAGTGATTAGTCCCATCATCGGATCGGTAAATGCGTCCACGAAACGGGCGACCAAAAAAAGGATACCCATATCAACAGGATCCAAACCGAATACGTCAGTGTAGTATTTATTGATCAAGAAGAACAGGGCCGCGACCATCACGTTGATCGACATGTCGCCTGCTCCAAATCCTACCTTTTCAATGACCGAAAGTCGTTTGCTTTGCATTCTAAATAGCTCACAACCAACTCCCTAGCATCAGCGGTGCTGACTTACGGGGCAGGTTGTACAAATTGGGGTTACCGGCTCCAGTCGCCACGCATCCACGCAGCTTCAAAGAGCCTCCACAAAGCAATGCGCCCTTCCGCTCTCAAACCCGCCAAAGGAATGCAGACATATTCAACGGGACCGTGGGAAGCGGTCTTGTGCCGCGATCAAGAACGGGAGAATTGCGACACAAGGTCGCTTCCCACAAAAAACTTCGTGGGCAAAAACCTACTTCCCCGCAGGACCAAACATACGCCCGGCTTCGTAGCCCAGGATCCGAGCAAACGCCCAATCAAACCAGAACCCCTGCACTGGATTTCCTTTACCGATAGCGACCGAGTATTTCTCTCGTACCACTGCACTCGCTAATTGGTACGCATCTTCTGCCTCGCTCGCCTTACCCATCTTAAATTTCGCCATCGCCAACACAAACCGAGCCGCCGCATCGCGAGGTGCATTTGGATCCGGGAAAGACAAACAGTGCTCCGCCTCCGCTACCGCAGCCGCGTAATTTGAACGACGATACTCGTACAAGGCGATCGCCATAGCGCGCCAAGAAGCTTGGAAGGTATCACCGATTTCCTCCGCCTCCAGCTTCGCCTCGCGAGAAGCCTCCGCAAAGGGTGCCAATTGAGCGAGCATCTCTTGGTTCGCCGGGGCAAGCAGACTGATCTTTACGATACGATCGGTGAACGGAATCTCAGATCCTTCGAAACGCTGAACCGCTAAACGACGGAAAGAATCATACGCGTCCAAATCTCCAAGCTCCATCAGGACGGGTCCGAGTTCTAGATAATCTAGGCTCACCGTATCCGCACCTTCCAGTTCGTTGATCTTCAACAGAACCCGGAATCGCTCCGCGGCCAGTGTCCAGTTTTCATTAAAGACATGCCATTCGCCCAATGCTCGAAAGACCGCGGCTCCCTCCATGGTCGCTTCGTTGAGCTCGACATCGCGTACAAGTAAATCCGCCTCTTCGAAAGCCTCATCATTTACCAGCATCGCTGCTTGAGTCATACGCTCCCGAATCTCCGCTTCTTCACGCAATCTAGCTTGAAGCTGCTCCGCCGCAACCGCTCGTTGCCTAGCTTCGCGTTCCCTCAGTAACATCATCGTGGATACACCGGTTGCAAAAACGAGGATGAGAGCCACCACAATCGAAGCGAGCACGACAACCCGATTTCGCTTAACCACCTTCTTAACCGTATAGAGATAGGAGTTCGGATGGGCCATCACCGGCTCATGCGCTAGATATCGACGCAGATCGGTGGCCAAAGCATCTGCCGTCTCATAGCGTCGTCTCCGGTCCTTGGAGAGCGCTTTCATCACAATGCAATCCAAATCCCCTTTCAGTCGCCCGACTAGGTTCTCCGACGATTTATTCATCGTACCAGCAAACTGAGACACTTTACCCGGCTCGGAACCAATCAATCGCTCAGATGGCTTCGCTGGCTCCTCGTCACTGAAAATTCGTCGCAATTCACCGATTCCCACACTGGCTAATCGATCCTTATCAAATGGAGTAAGCCCCGTCAGTAGTTCGTAAAGCAATACACCCAAGCTATACACATCACTTCGTGTATCCACATCCAAACCACCGAGCTGCACCTGCTCTGGGCTCATGTAGGAAGGAGTGCCGAGCACTTGGTTTTCAGGACCCGAAAATAGCATCATTTCGCTGAACCCAGCCTCCGTGGCACGAGCGATTCCAAAATCGATCACACGCGGCACCGCCTTTCCGTCATGCTCGCTTACAATTATGTTAGACGGCTTGATATCCCCATGAATAATCCCCTTTTGGTGAGCGTGCTGAATCGCATGGCACACTTTGATAAAGAGTTCCAAACGATCGATTATTCCAAGGTGGTGGTCACGACAATAGTGAGTCAGAGCTTCGCCTCGCACATGCTCCATCACGAAATACGGAGACCCGCTGGAAGTCTGCCCTGCATCGAACACACGAGCGATGTTGGGATGATCCATCATAGCTAGCGCTTGGCGTTCGGCTTCAAAGCGTGAAATCACTCGCTTACTCTCCATCCCGAGACGAATGATCTTCAGAGCCACGGCACGCCGCACAGGCTCTTCCTGTTCAGCAAGATAAACGACACCGCAGCCACCGTCACCCAAACGCTGAATCAATCGATACCGCCCGATTCGTACTCCTACCGTTTCCTCGTCCTCTGGAGCTTTCTTCAACTCCTGGGCGACCTGAGTAATATTTAAGGCCTCCGCCCCTTCGTCGAAAAACGCATCCACATCACCCGACGACTCAAGCATTGATTCCAAACGATGCCTCAAATCTTTATCTTCGCAGTTCTCGGTCAGGTAGCGCGAGCGCTCCACTGGGTCGCTAATCGCTCGGGCTGCATCAAACAATTCTTCTTCGCGTAAGGAGTCCATAACTACACTAAGCCCCCTTGCTGTTTCTTTATCGTTTCAAAAAGCCAAGACTTCGCAAAAGCCCAACGCCGCTCGACGGTGCGCTCACTAATGCTCAGCATCTCCGCCACCTCAGAATTGGTGTGACTCATGTAAAATTTCAAAACGACCACGCGCGCTTGCTCCGGGTCCTTTAGCTTGAGTTGTTCGAGGGCATCATCGATCAGCAAGACTTTTTCCTCCGGGCTCGCAGCTGCCACATCAATAGTCGACAAATCGACCCGTACCATGTCACCGCCCCGCTTTAGACGTGCCTTGCGGCGGGCCGACTCGATCAATATTCGCCGCATCGCTTCTGCTGCAGCCCCAAAAAAATGGGCTCGACTCTCCCAGCGCACCCCCCCTTTTCCTACCACACGGAGCCACGCCTCGTGCACCAAAGCCGTCGCTTGCAGGGTGTGTCCCGATGACTCCCGAGCCATTCGTACCCCTGCATGCTGCCGCAACTCATCGTAGACCAGCGGGAGTAGATCCTCGGAAGCTTTCACATCCCCCTCTTCAATCGCCTGTAAACAAAGCGTGATGTCAGCTGCGTGCTCACCACCATTCTGATCAGGCCCAGAGGATCCTATCGAGTTTCCAGTGTTGTGAACTTCGTTTTCCACAAGGGGTAATGGGGACATGGGGTGAGTGAAATAAGGAATTGCAGTTTGGAGCTGCCACCTTCCAGCAAACTAAGCGCGTTCTCGTCCGAATCAACAAAAGACGCAAAACAAGCCGTTTCGCGCCCTAGTGGGTGCTGGTGCCCCTATTCGAACGGTGGCACGCTCGATCGGGTTCGTACGATCGGCTTCAGGAGACCATCGTCCGTGTATTCAAGTTTATCTATACAAAGCGAGCGTCTGTAGACGCCACCACCAGGAAGCGAAGCGTCGTGGTAAACGAAATACCAGTTGTCCTTAAACTCCACGATTCCTTGGTGGTTCGTCTCGGACTTCGGTAGCAACTCATTCAGCACCCCCTGATATTCCCACGGCCCCGTCACGCTTTTGCTCGTTGAATACTCGGTCGTCGAAGGATATCCAGATGCATAGGTCAGATAGTAGAGATCGTCTCGTTTGTGAATGAAGGGCGCCTCGAAAAAGCGGTGAGCCTGCACCGTCTCGACCGATCCATCGAGCTCGAGCATGTTATCCTTGAGCTTCACCATGCGGCACTCGCCCCATGACCCCCAATACATGTAGGCCTGTCCGTCATCGTCCACGTAAACCGCTGGATCGATATTTAGAACAATCGAATTCTCTGTCTTATCCGTAATCAACGCCTCGCCAATTGCATCACGAAACGGCCCAGTCGGACTATCGCTTACCGCAACTCCGATGGCGAAGCCCTCGTGAACCTGGATGTCTTTATGTCGGATCGAAACATACCAGTAGAACTTTCCGTCACGCTCAATGCAATGACTCGCGAACGCGTCACCCTTCGCCCACGCAAAATCGTCGACCGATAAAAGGGGACCATGCTTCTCATAGTTTAGCATATCCGTAGTGGAGAACGCATACCAATCATCCATTTTAAAGAACGTATCCGTCTCGTTCTGAATATCGTGCCCAGTATACACATACAAGGTCTCGTCGTGAACCAGCGGAGAAGGGTCAGCTGTAAACATGTCAGTCACAATAGGATTCCCCCGCCCCTCATAGGCAGGTCCCACACCTTCCAGAGTCGGAACAATCGGTAGGATCGCCCCATCCTCATCATAGTAAAGATAATCGATACATACTGAGCGTCTCCAGCTGCCACCGGTCAAGGTTCCGCCATTGTGATAGATGAAATAGTCTCGTCCTTTGAACTCGATGATCGACTGGTGATTCGTGTTCGAATTACCCGCGATCTCGTTGATAATTCCTCCGTACTCCCAAGGCCCCTCAAGGCTCTTCGAAGTCGCATAGGCAGTTCGTTCCGGGAATCCCCATGCATAGGTGAGGTAATACAGATCCCCCTTCTTATGCACATACGGAGCCTCTACGAAGTTCGGCAGATCGATCTGATGAATCTCACCATCGAGCTCTACCATGTTGTCCTTCAGCTTCGCCCAATAACAATTCGTATTCCCCCAAAAGATGTAGGCCTGGCCCGCATCGTCCACGTAGACCGCCGGATCTATATCATCCCAAGTCACCTCACGCCCTTGCGGATTGGTCGGATTCGGGGTCATGTCGCTGGAAATCAGCGGACCGCCAATCGCATCTTTGAACGGCCCCGTCGGGCTATCCGCTACCGCGACGCCCACGGCGAATCCCTTACCGTGGCCCCGCCAAACAGTGACATACCAATAAAACTTACCATCGCGCTCCACCGTGTGAGCCGCCCAGGCGTTAGCCTCCGCCCACTCGAAATCGTCCAGAGAGAGAAGAGCACCCTCCGGCTTCCAATTCACCATGTCATCCGAAGAGAAACACAGCCAGTCCTTCATAACGTAGCCCGCCGTTTCCGGAGCTTGCTCGTCATGGCCCGTGTACAAATACACCTTTCCTTCATGGACCAGAGCGGCCGGATCGGCCGTGTGCACATCTGTAATAATGGGGTTCGCTGCCTGCGCGACCGATGCCGCCAGCAAAGACATAAGAGGCAAAAACTTCATATTCTTACATGCGCCCCTGGCAGCAAAAACCCGCCATCCATTTTCAAGAATCAAGAAGGGCGACGCTCCGTCGTTGCCACCACACAACAAACAAACAAGGGCCGGCCCAAAACTGAACCGGCCCTCGCGTAAACTACCACGTTACCCAGATCAAACTACCAACTAGCTTAACCAGAAACTGAAATAGGTGTACATGCCAACCACCAGAACCAGGAGCACGGTCGTCATCACGATGTCCCACTTGTCCCAACTCTCGCGGATCTCGCGCTTGTCGGCCTCCGACAAAGTCGAGCGCGTCAGACCCTGGATCGATGCCGGATCGGGCTTCTCAGAAACCAACGACAAAGCCACTACTAGCACGAGGCTGATAACCAGAAGCACTCCAGAATAATAAAGGAAGTTGATCTCCGCGATCTGCACCAGCACCCCTGACGCAGCCGCATCGCTCGCCACCACCGCTTCGATGACCATCTTACCCATTCCAAGCACGAAGCCGATTATCAGTCCCCAGAAGGCTCCCACCTTTGTACAGCGTTTCCAGAACAGCCCCAGCAGGAACACCGCAGTGATCGGAGGAGCCAAGTAGCCTTGTACGCTCTGCAAATACTTGTAGAGTCCGCCACCGGCCATGTTGTGCATAATCGGTATCCAAACGATTCCGCAAACCACGACTACCACGGTTGCCAAACGCCCCACTCTCACGAGATGCTTCTCGCTCATGCCGGGGCGGATCTTTTCGTAAATGTCTATCGTGAAGAGCGTCGCGCAGGAGTTGAATAAAGACGCCAACGAGCTCATCAACGCGGACAGCAAGCCCGCCACGACCAAGCCTCGCATGCCAACAGGCAACAGGTTCGTCACCATCGTAGCGAAAACCTGGTCCCCATCGATCTGCCCTTCTCCCTTCGAAGGAATAACCATCAATCCCTTCTGGTGCAGTGCCCATCCGATCAAGCCAGGCACCAAGAAAATCATTACCGGCCAGACCTTCAGCAATCCACCAAACAAGGCCCCGCGCCGAGCATCCTTCAGGCTCTTGGACGCCAAGGTTCGTTGGATGATATACTGGTCCGTACACCAGTACCAGACACCGATCACGGGTGACGCGATCAGAATACCCAACCACGGAAAATCTGGATCCGAAAGCGGACGCCACAAAGCAAACGACTCCGCATTCTCCTTACAAAGAGCCTGGAGTTCGCCCCAACCACCTAGCTGAGAAAGCCCGATATAGGTGATAAAAACCGATCCGATCAGCAAAATGAAAGCTTGAGCCACCTCCGTATAGAGGACCGCCCGCAAACCGCCCATCACCGTGTAGATACCTGTCAATACGACAGTGGTAAACGCTCCCACCCAGAATGCATTATCAGGACTTCCAAAGGTATCTGGTAGCAAAGTTTTGAATACCAAGGCCCCCGCGTAAACAGTGACCGAAACCTTGGTGAACACGTAGGCGATCAAACTAACGATCGACAGCACCCAACGGGTGCGAGCATCGAAGCGACGCTCCAGAAACTCCGGCATCGTGAAAACGCCCGACTTATAGTAAAACGGCACGAACACCCAAGCCAGCACGATCATCACCCAGGCGTGCAGCTCCCAGTGCGCCATCGCCATCCCGCTCGTGGCTCCGTTTCCAGCCAAGCCCACGATGTGTTCGGA
The DNA here is from genome assembly GCF_016595505.1 of Pelagicoccus mobilis. Classification (GTDB taxonomy): domain Bacteria; phylum Verrucomicrobiota; class Verrucomicrobiia; order Opitutales; family Opitutaceae; genus Pelagicoccus; species Pelagicoccus mobilis. The sequence goes on from NZ_JAENIL010000029.1 coordinate 70,561, forward strand.
ACCGATGTTCGATGCGAACAAGGACGCCCCCACCACAAACCACGCCGCATGCCTTCCCGCGAGGAAGTAGTCCGACGTGGTTTTCTGCCGCTGCGACGACCAATAAACGATACCGACCAGCCCCGCGAAATACACCGCGACAATAGTCCAATCAAATCCAGTTAGGGTACTCATAGAGATTCAGGTTTAGGAGGTATACCGATGAAAACTTCTCCAGTAAAACAGAGGTACAACAGCATCGATATCTCTATATGCGCCTTATTCAGTTAACAGCCGCCACAACAAATCCCGGAAGGCAAAGAGTGACCACCAAATGTGCATTTTGTGATCTTAAGGCGAACTTCCATTGCCGCTGAGAGATTCGTCCAACGCTGTATTGATCAACAAAATCAGCGTCATGAAAGCACAACTAAACACCCCCTCAGGGCTATTAGCCCGCCTCCTAAAACTTGCTGTTTTGATTACGGCAACCGCACTCCTATGCACCGTCACCCAAGCTAAAAAATTCGAAGGACTCGCTCTCACGCCTCCAATGGGCTGGAACTCCTGGAATACCTTCGAATCCGAAATCAGTGAACAACTCGTGATTGATACCGCGGAGGCCATGAAAGCCAATGGCATGCTCGACGCTGGCTACCGATACATCGTCATCGACGACACTTGGTCACTGCGTGAACGCGACCCCGAAGGCAATCTCGTACCCGACCCCGTCAAGTTCCCCAATGGCATCAAAGCCCTAGCCGACAAGCTCCACGCGATGGGCTTCAAATTTGGCATCTACGGTGACGCAGGCAAAACCACCTGCGCCGGTTACCCGGGCAGCCAAGGGCACGAGTACCAAGACGCCCGTCTATTCGCTTCCTGGGGAGTCGACTACCTCAAGTACGACTGGTGCGCCACGGACACCCGCGACGCCAAAGAAGCTTACACCACCATGCGCGACGCCTTGTACGCCGCTGGGCGTCCCGTCATCTTTTCGATCTGCGAATGGGGTGACAACAAGCCTTGGGAATGGGCCCAGGATATAGGGCACCTCTGGCGTATCTCGGGCGACATCTACGATTGCTGGGACTGCGAGTTCAAATGGTCACGCGGCTTTAAAGTCATCCTCGACGGTTACCACGATGCGGAACCCTCCGTGGTAGGACGCGATGGACTCGGCAAGTACTCCGGCCCTGGTGGATGGAACGACGCCGATATGCTCGAAGTCGGCAACCCCGGGCTCACCCTCGCGGAATCGCGTTCCCACTTCACCCTTTGGGCAATGATTTCCTCTCCCCTCATGGCCGGTAACGACATGCGAATCGTCACCCCTGAAATCGTCGAAATTCTTACCAACAAGGAAATCATCGCCATCAATCAAGATCCCGACGGAGTCGCGGGTTGGCGGATCTTCACTGCACCCGACAAATACGAGATTTGGGTCAAGCCACTCCACAATGGCGACTGGGCGGTCACAGTCCTGAACTCTTCAGAAGAAAGCCAGGACGTCACCATCGAGTGGCATCGCATGGAACAGACCTTCCCTGACGAATACCAAATTCGCGACCTCTGGAACGACAATGACCTCGGCGACACTCACAAGCCGCTCAAGGCAAGCATCGCCAGTCACGACGTCCTCACCCTTCGTCTCAGCAAAAAGTAGCGAGAACCAAATCCTCGCAAATAATGCAAAACATGATACGTCTTCCCCAAATGCGGGAAGACGTTTTTGCCAGAGTAGACGGAGGGGCAGACGAAACGCGTCGCGACACAAGCTACTATTGGGACAATTCCAAGCGTTCGGAATCCAACCGAATCAACCTGCAACGCACTCTCTCAGGAGAAGGTTTCTTTGAAAACGAAACCGGACGCTACGCCCTCCCTATCGGGACCCTCATCGCCTTCACCCAGCGAGAGAACTCCCGCTACGGATATCCCGCCACAGCCAGCGAGCCTTACAAACTACGCTACCTCTCCATCGATCCGAGCACCACCGCCACGCCGCTCTTCAATAGAATTCGCCGCGATTTTGGCTCCGTTCTCTCGATGCCTGATGGCAGCGAATCCTGCAGTCTCTTCGATGAGATCTTCTACCGTTTCCAATCGAGCGACTTCATCGACCTTTATCAAGAATCTGAATACATCACTCGCCTACTGACTTCCATCTACCGCCAGCAAGTCGACGACACCCAACACCGTGACCCCATAGAGTACGGCTACCATCTAATAAAAAACCGATACACGAGCCCAATCACGCTCACCGAGATCGCTAGCACCTGCGGTGTCACCCGCGAGCATTTCATCCGCAGATTCTCTAAACGCTATCAAACGTCACCTGGAGCGTTGTTGCGCTCCCTACGTCTCGACCACGCCAGAAAAATGCTCGAAACAACGAACTTAGACATTTGCCATATCGCCAAAGCCAGCGGCTACTCCTCAACTAACGTTTTCGGTCGTGCCTTCAAAAAAAACTACGGCCACACACCTCGCAAATCGCGATAGGGTTACCGTATCTGTAAGAGCGAGCTGGTTCGTCGAGAACCGCGGCACAAGGCCGCTTCCCACAGATTTAGCGAAAACGGAGCTACAGTCCAAACATACGAGGCAGCGCCACTGAAAACGCAGGCACATAGGTGATCAGCATCAGCCCAATAAACATCGCCACAAAGAATGGGATCATTATCGGCGTCACCTTTGCAATCGTTGTCTTCCCTACTCCGCACCCTAGAAACAGGCACGTGCCAACCGGAGGTGTACAGAGCCCGATACAAAGGTTCGCGATCATGATGATACCAAAGTGAACCGGATCGACTCCCAACGTTTTCGCGATCGGCAAAAAGATCGGCGTAAAGATGAGGACAGCTGGAGTCATATCCATGAACGTCCCGACGAACAACAGTAACAAATTGATCATGAGCATGATCACGAGAGGATTGTCAGATAGTCCCAACAGCAGAGCGGACACAGTTTGCGGAATGTTCGAAATCGTCATGATCCAGGACATCCCTGAACTCGCACCGATTAGTAGCATTATGACTGCTGTCGTCACCCCCGTCTGCAACAGGATTTCAGGCAACTGACTCAATTTGACCTCCCGATACAACACGACCGAGAGGAAAAAGGAATAGGCCACGGCAACAGCTGAAGCCTCGGTCGCAGTAAACACCCCCTTCAAAATACCGCCTATTACGATAACAAGCAGCAGCATACTCAGAAACGCTCTTCTAAAAGCTGACCATATTTCGCTAAGACGATAGCTTTCTCCAGAGCTGAGCCCAGTCTTCTTCGCGATGATAAAGCAGACAAGCATCAGAAGTAGACCGATCAAGATACCGGGTAGAATGCCAGCCATAAACATGGCAGCGATGGATACAGAACCAGACGCAACTGCATACACGATCATGATGTTGCTCGGCGGAATCAACAGTCCTGTGGTTGCCGCGGTGGTTGTCACTGCCACACTAAACTCGTTGTTATACCCTTTGTTTTTCATCTCAGGCAGCATAAACCCGCCGATGGATGTCACCGCTGCTGCCGCTGACCCGGATATCGATCCGAATAGCATACATGTCAGTGTATTCACATATGCAAGACCTCCGGGAAAACGACTCATTAACGCTGCCGCCAAATCCATAAGACGACGAGCCATTCCACCACGCCCCATCAAGACCCCTGACAGGATAAAGAACGGTATGGCCAAGAGTGCGAAACTATCGATCCCGTTGGCCATTTTTGAAGCAACCATTAGATTGGGGTCATAACCTTCCAGCAACATTGCGAACATAGTCGCTACCGCGATCGCTACAGCGATTGGCACGTTCATCACCAGCAAGGCGACAAACACCATAACGAGAATTACGATTACTTCGATCATCCTGCAGCCTCCTCACTCCGGTCTTTTGGAGTCGCTAAAACTTCCACAAGTTGCTCAAGCAAGAAAAACGTCATAAACACTCCACTTATCGGAAGGGCAATATACTCCCACCACTTCGCCATAGGAAGGGCCACCATTGTTTGCCCTGATGCAAAGGTCTTCTGCACCAAATCGAAACCACCGATAAGAAATACGGATACAGAGAAGAACAGGCACACTACAATGCCTATCACTTTGTTCAGCTTCTTTCCTGTCGGGTGTAGTTTTTCAGCAAAATAGTCGAGCCCAAGATGTGCCTTCATCGCAAAGGCGACGCTTGCTCCAAAAAGGGAAACCCAAACCAACAACAAACGAGCGAGCTCCTCGCTCCATTTCGCCTGCTGCCCAAAAGCATACCTTGAGATAACTCCCCAAAGCACATCTAGGACCAACACCGCCATTAGGAGGATAACCAAGGTTTGTAAGATGCGGGTCACGCTTTTTCGAACTGCGATAGCTGCCCCAAGCAACTGGGATTGCGACTCCATACTCATTTTTCCGCCTCCTCCACGATCCTATTCAACCATGGCTCCATTGGAGTTCCAACGAGTGTATCCTTGATTGAAGAACAAGCCGCTTGGAATTGACTCGGATCGCAATCAACAATCTCGACACCTGCTTCTACGACAGCAGCCAAGGACTCCTTTGTCTTTTGGGCCCAAAGCTCTCTCTGGTAAATGGAAGACTCATCGGCGGCTTGCTGCAGCCAATCCTTCTCTTCTCCACTCAAGCTCATCCAGATTTTCGAACTGATCATCAGCAAGTCCGGAACTCTCGTATGAGCGTCTGGAGTGAAGTACTTGCACTCCTCGTAGTGGCGACTGCTATAAAAACTGGGGGGGTTGTTTTCCGCCCCATCAACAACTCCCTGCGCCAAGGCCGAATAGAGTTCGCCCCAAGCGATTGGCGTTGGCGAACCACCCATAGCCTCGATCATCGAGATAGCCATCCGACTATTCTGTACCCGTATCTTCATTCCCTTCAGATCGTCCGGCGAACGTATTGGCTTTTTGGTGCTATAAAAATTGCGACTACCCGCGTCATAGTAGCAAAGTCCGATCAACCCCGTCCCCTTTCCAACCGAAAGCAGCTCCTTGCCAAGCGGGCTATCCAGCACATCCCAGAAGTGATCTTCATCATTGAAAAGGTACGGAACGCCAAACACTCCCATCTCAGGAATGAACGACTCCATAGCGGCAGTTGAAGTCTTAGACATGGCAAGCTCTCCACTCTGCAATTGCTCGATGCACTGTACTTCTGATCCCAATACACCACTTGGATAGATATCCATACTCAAACGTCCACCAGAGAGCTCGAGCACACGTTCCTTCATTTTTACCATCCCTAAGTGCACCGGATGGCTCGTATCCAAACCGTGGGCCAACTTCAACACACGTCCACCAGCGACATCACTGCCTCCACCGGACACAAAGGCGTACACAGCCGACGCTACGAGCACGCCTACAAGAACACCCACAGAAAAAATAGAAGCACTCTTAGTCATATCAAAATCAGTTCTAGTCTTTGTACCAATCCCTCAATGGAACCGGATCCTGCAATCCATTGTTAAAGACGTGATCCTTCGTATAGAGCTTCGCTTCATCCTCACTTAACTCAAAGGACCAATCAACTCGTTCGGAGCGGTCAGCACCAGCCCCCGTACATTCAAACTCAGCGTAATGCGTTTCCGCATACTTATAGCCCCAACGGCTCCAACCTTCTGGGTGTATTCCATTTCCAAGATCACACCTCACAAACACAGTCTTCGCAAACGGGCGCCAAGGCCTTCCGAGGTAGACGTTATCCACCCCCTGGGCAAAGCTCAGTTTGCAATCGAGAAAAACGTAACCAAAGCGGACTCCTTCCGCGGTGGAAGCAGCAGTAATGAATGAGGCCGTTTTGCAGTGTATCTGACAGTTTTCGAATACCGCTGTACCTTCCCCAAAAATGAAATCAGTCGTTCCTTCGATGTAGCAATTACGATAAAGTTGACGAGAGTTCTCACCCGCCGCGTAAAGCGTGTCTTGATCAGCAATTAACCGACAAGCATCAATGACGACCCGATCCGACTCTACGTGCAAAGCGACTGCTTGACCGATCCCTGGTCCACTGCCAGCGGCGTTTTCAATAGTCAGATTCTCCGCTCGAAAATCATTCGCTTGAACAAGCATCGTATAGCTCCAAAACGTACCGTTCTTTCTCCCTTCCGCTGCATCACTCCAACGAATTACAGTCCGATCTGCATCGATTCCGATCAGCGAAATTCTTGTATTCCAGGAGTTCACGACTATCTTCTCCTCGTATACTCCTGGCTCGACCAGGATTGTGATTCGCTGGTCCGGAAACGACTTACAGTTATTGATCGCGTCCTGAATGTTGGAATAATCACCAGTGCCATCTTTAGATACGACCAGGCGAGTCGGATAAGGGGCAGCATTTGCGATCGAGCAAAACGCAAACACAGAGAACACCATCCACAGGAACACTACTGCTCCTCCGGCAAAACCAGCCTCAAATCCCATTTTCTTTGCTCCAGCTTGAGTGTTTCTCAAAGCGGGTTCCCCCACTGGTCCGTCTTCTCACCGGAATTCATGCGAACATCGTCGAAAACGAGCCCCTTCACATTGAGCAAAACACTTGGCTTTTGAGCTCCCTCAAACTGACTGTCGATGATTCTCAAATTGGAAATAGGCGTGTGGTCGTAACCTTTGATATAGAGCGGGTACTTGCTCTTTAGACTTACCAGATTCCGTATCACAATATTGCGGACAATCGGCGCAAATTCTCCGACATCCCCTTCCTCATAGTGGAAGTTCACTTTAACAACAGAATCTTTGACCTGCCCGACATGTAGGTTCCGTACAAATACGTTTTCAATTAGACCACCTCGTATCGAATTCGTCTTAATTCGTATCGCGCGATCAAGATTCGGGCTACTCATCTCGCAGTTCTCTACAAAAACGTTTCGGCATCCGCCGGAAATCTCACTTCCGATCACGACTCCGCCGTGACCTTCCTTCATCAAGCAATTGCGGACAACGATGTTTTCGGAAGGTACATTCAACCGGCGCCCATCATTGTTTCGACCCGACTTGATGGCGATGCAATCGTCTCCGGTGTCGAACACACAATCTTCGATCAGTACATCCTTACAGCTTTCGGGATTACAGCCATCATTGTTGGGGCCATGACTAACCACAGTTACGCCTCGTACAATCACATTTCTGCTCAGCACAGGGTGGATCTCCCACATGGGCGAATTAACAATCGTCACCCCCTCTATCAGCACATTCTCGCAGTTGTATGGCTGAACAAAGTTCGGCCGCAGATAATCTCCATCCCCATAATAGCGCTCCTCGACCGGAACGCCTCGGGCCACTTGCTGCGTCAAACGATCTCGAGCCGGTTTCTGATGGGGCATACCTTCCTTCCAGCCATGCTCAGATTTCCCCTTCCAAGACCACCAATGGTCATCATCGGCTTGTCCGTCGAGCGTTCCTTTTCCGGTTACAGCTACGTTAGTTTCCCCAAATGCGTAAATAAGCGGAGAGTAATTATAACACTCCATGCCTTCCCACCTTGAGAAAACAGCTGGCAAATAGTCATTCGGGTCTGTACTAAATCGAAGTGTTGCCCCTTCAGCGATGTGCAAATCGACATTGCTTTTCAAAACGATTGGTCCGACATCATAAGTACCATTGGTAACGAGAACGCGTCCTCCACCTGACTCCGAACAAGCTGCGATAGCCTCGCGAACTGCAGCTGAATCATCCTTAGAATCATCAGCGACCGCTCCGTAGTCCTCGACGGAATACACTCGTTCCGCAAAAACGGGAGCCTTTATCCGTTTAACGATTTCTTCCGCAACAAGCCACTCGTGAGCTTCCTCATCGGATATGACTCGACTTTCACTTCCGTCAACCAATCCACATGCCACAAAACCGGCACAGGCCATCCAAATTCTTTTGTCGATAAACATCATTTTACGCTCTCGTTATTAAGCATTTTTGAGATTTGAAACCCAGCCATGAGAAACGGCCCGATCCCCTTCGGATCGTTAGCGGCCACTGGTTCGCTCATGTAGTACTTGTAGCTGCCATCGCGACCGTACCCTAAGCCCGCAACACGGCAGATGTGATCCAGACTGCTGGTCCCGTCTGCGTGGGGGCGAACAAAAAGCTTCAGAATTCCCGAGAAGGCCTTCTGAGCAACCTCACGATAGCTTTCATCCAACCACCCTTCATTGACACCCTTGGCAATCATGTAGGTGAACATGCAACTAGCAGAGGACTCTTTGTAGTTTCCTGGCTCATTGGGCATATCCATAATCTGATACCATACACCAGTCTCCGGATCCTGCGACTTTTTCAGAGCTTCCGCCAGATCGACCAAAAGCCGCTTCAATTCCCTAGAGGCCTTGGGATGATCTTTCGCGTAGTCCAATGTATCAACAATAGCCATTGAGTACCAACCTAGACCACGCCCCCAGAAATATTCGGAACGGCCAGTTTCGGGGTCCGCCCAAATTTGCTCCTTCGCCTCGTCCCAAGCATGCCAGTACAAGCCTGTCTTGGAATCCCTCAACTCCTGTTCGCAGACGAGAAACTCGTTGATCGCTTCGTCAAGGTGTTCCTTATCCCCGTATGCCTCCTCGTAACCGACAAGAAACGGTATCCCCATATAGACCCCGTCGAGCCAAACCTGCCACGGGTAACGTTTCTTGTGCCAAAACGCTCCATTCCTTGTTCTTGGATGCTCTTCTAACTGATTACGCAAAATAGCAGCAGCCCTTTGGTAACGATCCTCCCCCGTCTCCGCGTGCATCTGGAGCAACATCTTTCCAGAGTTGATCTTATCGATATTGTAATCAGAAATCTTATACGTTTTGATAGTTCCATCCTCCTCAATAAAAGAAGAGATTACGCCCTTCGCCCAATCTGCGTATTCGGGAGTACCAGTGGGTTCCGCAAGATCGTAAACGGCTTTACTTATCAGTCCAGTCGTGTAGGTCCATCTCGCAAGTCTACCCGATTCAGGATCAAAACTACCGTAGGCAAGCGTGTCACCACGACGCTCCAGGATTGAGTCTGCCATTCGCTTGGTCCAGTAGAGAGCTGTTTCAGAAGACAACTCTCCACTCTTCTGTGTCACCTCAAGGTTTGAGGTAATCGACACGCGCGGCGCGATGGTCAGCCGATGAACAGTTTCATCCAAATAAGCCTTGAACGAGTCCTTGCTCTGAAATCCGCCATCCTCCTGCGACCATGCAGCTGCAAACGCGTAGTCCACCCCTCGATACTTGTTATTGAATAAGACAACATGGTTCAACTCATCTTCAGTAAACTCGTCTAAGAATAGCTTTTTCAAGATGATCGCCATACCCATATCAGTTCCATCGAGAGCCTGTTTACCCCAAGTCGCAATATAGGTGTACGCCTCACCTGTAATATCGGTATCACCAACAAAAACCTCCACATCGTCAGCCTTCACCAATCCAGCACAGAAGGGACCGGCAGGTTCTTCCGGACGCAAGCTTACCCAGCTCAAACGACTACCAGCCTCGATCGAAAAGTTCGCCTTCAGATCCATTTTCTTCTCACCCGATCCCTGCCAACCGCGATAAACCGTTTCAAACTGGCTCAAAACGGGTCCGTTCTCTAATATTTCACACTCCAGTCCATCGGTTTTGGAAATCCGTTCCGCCTTTCCATCAACCCACAATCCATATCCACCTGCTCCAAGGGAACTCCCAACTTTAAGGATATCCATGCCCCATGGAGCTTCTTCGTGATAAGAATCGAAACCATCTTGGCCAACATCCTTTAAAACTAATGCTTTGCTTCGTTTTCCGAAGATATCGAAACCATTTCGCCAATCCAAGTAGAACCTGTATCCAACATCTTCAGACTCCCACCCAGGACCTTCGTAACGAATAAAATAGGAATGATCCTTATGCCCTGGGGGAGTGACAAGCCTCTGTACGTTTGCGAATTCACCACCCACATATTGATTCCCCTGCCACTCGCCGCCAAACTTACGCGAAATCTCTGCATAGGTTCGCTGCGGGAACGCATTCGCATCAGAGACACTTTCATTGATGCTCAAGGACAGTGTCTTTTTCTCCACTTCCTCAAGATTTATCGATAGGCTGACCGTATCCGCTAAACCATCACCATTTCGATCCCAAGTCTGGACGGGCACAGGTTGATTCCCTCCATAGGCCACGATCGATTCAGCAGATGGATCACCCAATGCGAGCCCAAGATCGATCAACCGCAAATGTACAGTTTCATCGTCACGCTCAGTGCGATCCGGATTCACTACGGTGACTGTTGCCACTTCCTCGGCGTTTAAGAGGCCGAAACTAAAAACTGAAAGACTGCCCCAAAGCAGAATGGCTCTAGATTTCACTATCATTTCTTTAACTATAATTGGCGTTGATGACTTTCCTACCGCAGTTCGTCGACCGCGACCCCATCCATGTCGGTGAACTCCTGATTCTCACCCCCCATTCCCCATACAAAGGAGTAGCTCCCAACTCCGACGCCACTATGGATCGACCATATAGGAGAAAGAGCAGCCTCGTAGTTTCTTAGAATCATATGACGCGTTTCCTTGGGATCGCCCATCATGTGAAACACAGCCTTCCCCTCCTCCATACCAAAGTAGAGGTAAACTTCCGATCGTCGCTCGTGGGTATGTGGAGGCATCGTATTCCACACGCTTCCAGTCTTCAGCTGGGTGAATCCCATAACAAGCTGGCAACTATCCACCACGCCTGGACAAATCATCTTGTAAAGCAGGCGTTCATTACAGTCATCGGGACTTCCTAGTTCGAGAGGTTCGATGGTCGACGCTTCAACTAACATCGACGGGTATTCCGCATGAGCAGGATAGCTCAAGAGATAGAAACGCGCAGGATCACTTGGGTCATCACTCTGGAAGCTTACTTCCCTCGTCCCGCGCCCAACGTAAAGCGTATCTCGAAGCGTCAAAGCAAACTCCTCACCATCTAAGACAACACGTCCCGCACCTCCGAGATTCATCACGCCTAATTCTCGGCGTTGGCAAAAATATCGACAGGCCAAATAGCCAGGCGCTGGCAATTTCACAGCCGTTGATATAGGAACAACACCACCAACGACCGTTCGATCCACTTCCCAGAAGGAGAGCGTCACCTTATCATCGTCAAACAACCCTCTGCACGCATAGTTACTGAGCAACGTTTCCGTATCCATCCTACGTGTACAGTCTCCTCCCTGTGAACGTATTACATTTCGAAATCCCTGAATCATGTGTAAACCGAATTTCCTCTACCCAACTTAAAAAAACTAAATTTGAAGCCGCGTCCCCGATCAATCGAGGACGCAGCAAGAACTACTAGTCTTAACCTTGACTAGATTTGGTTGACTATACCCCTTAGAATTTTCCTTTTACACCGACAGTCCACTGAACACCGAAACGCTCCTCGCGCTCTAGAATGAATCGGCGTTCTCCACCTTCAGTCTCCAAGTAGTAACCTTGACGGTGTGGCGAGTTGGTAAGGTTACGAGCATTCACGAACAAGGCAGCCCGGTCATTAAACTTGTATCCAAAATCGAAGTCTACCGATTTACGTTCTGCACGGAACAGGCCTGATGAGACGACCCTGTCACCTGGGAAGGTAAAGGTCCTTGAGGATCCGCCGATCTCGTCACCTCGGATATTCCAACGGAACTTAATATCAACCGGACCTCGCTCAAAGAGGTAACCATAGTTAACAGTTTCCTTAGCAAAGTCCTGGAAGTCGTTCGCAAATGGAGAGGCATCGCCTTCAGCGTTTGTCGAGAGGAAGGTTCCGTTAGCGTAGATGCTTGATCCTCTTAAGAATTGGGAGAATAGATCAAGATCCTGCTTCCAGTTGATCTCTAGCCCCTCAACCGTCGCGTCAGCAACATTCTCAGAGATTTCTATGCGGTAGTTGAACTCACCATCCAATGACTCCTGATCTAGCCCGTAGGTATCGATGTCCGACTGACTAACAGGATCACCCGTAACAAAACCTGGCAGCCCCCATTGCTCCGCGTCCGCTGCAGTCAACTCACGGTCAACACGCTTAATGAAGTTCTCCATCTTGTTCTGAAATACGGATACTGAAAAGAGCCCGGTATCCCCGTAGTAGTACTCTGCTGTGATATCGATATTGTCCGACTCACGTGGGAGCAGTCCTGGGTTTGCTACCTCCACTGATCCGTAGGTAGTCTCTGGATCATTTGGCGTCCAATCAGGATCGTTTGGATTGTCAGAAGATCCCAACCAAGGAGCGTCGTACTCGGTAGGCGTAAACATCGCTCCGAAATCAGGGCGTCCAATCGTATTCGCGTAACTAAAACGAAGCAGAAGCCTATCGTTTACGTCGTACTTGATGTGTATACTTGGGTGAAAACCATCGTATCCATCCGCGACCGCAGTCGTCTCAAAACCGTAGTCGGTACGGCTATTAACGTAATTGTTCGCACTTCCGATAACCGGAATCAATCCCTGGACAGAGGTATCCTCGTAACGGGCGCCAGCAAGAACAGAAAGACGGTTGTCTAAGAACTCAAACTTCGCCATGGCGTAGGCCGCATCGATGTCCTCTTGCATTTCGAACCATTGGCCATCTGCGTGTTGAATCGCGTAGTCCTCCCTGTACTCCCAATCTGACATCGTGTCGTTGAGCAAAACAAGAGCTTTGTTCGGGCTAAACCAGTCGATGCCTCCGTATCCAAACCCTGGGGAGTTCCCAGAGAATACCTCGTCCTTAATATCGCTGAGCCAGATACGCTCACCGTCGGTATTGTAGCCATTGTATTCGTAGCGCAAACGATGTTCAACCGCTTCACGTTCTTGGCGCGAACTGCGTACACCAAACTGGAAGTACCCTTGAGTTTCGCCCATTTTGAAGTTGCGACGAGCATTGAATCGGAAGCCGGCAATTGTATCCACAGCATCCTTCGGTTGGTCACGCAATCGACGAAGCTCAAAGCCGTCGAGATTTATACCAGCATTAGGAAGCGGGTTCATATCGGAATCGTAAACAGTGATGTCAGAGTACGCTCTCATGTCGCCATTGCCTTGGTCAAACTCGACAAAACGATTGTCCTGGCGCTCCTGAGCGGAGTACGAGGCCACATGTCCCCTGTTGAAACTACGATAATGATTTGTCGCTTCCGACATCGTGACACCATAGTCGATATCCCACTTACCTAGGTGATGCTTCATTCCCGCATCGATGTGGTATGTGTTTCCGAATTTTCCACGGAACGAGCCGCCGTAATACAAACCATTTGATCTACCAAACGTATAGGAGTTGTCGCTCAGATCTTCTGTAGAACCGTTGTAACCTGCTGGCATGTCGTCAGCGTCCAGATTCGACGCTCTCCAACCGACGTTTCTATTTATGAAGGTAGAGTCGTAGAAGTTAACCTGCCCCTTAAGCGTAAACATGCTGTTCTCGCTTACCTTGTAGTCCAGATTCGCAGAAAACGACTCGCGAGAAGTTTTCTTTGGACCATCCTGAATTTCAAGGCGCTTGAAGTAGATCTGATCAACATCACCTTCAGGACTTGTCTCCCACTCTCTCCAACGAAAACGCTGCTGAACATTGAACATGTTTGATTGCTTGTAGGTAAGCGCGAGACCCAAGCGGTCTTCTGCAAATACATCCGAGTAGTTGAACTCAACGCCAGGGAGGATCTTGCTACGCTCTTGATCAGCGTTCCAACCAGGAGTCTTACCTAACGAGGTCTCCTCGCTGTTGAAGTTCATGGAAACCTTGTAATTGAACTGCTTACCAAGAGCGAAAGCGTTTTTACTAACAAGGTTGACAGAACCGCCAATGGCATTGGCAGACATATCCGGTCGTGGAAGCTTGGATACCTCGAGATGCTCCACATTCGCGAGAGATACTTGCTCTAGCTCGAAGGCTCGAATCTTACTGCCTGATCCAGCACTCGCCATCTGGGAACCGTCTACCGTTACTTGAGTAAACGCAGGGCTCATACCGCGCATCTTAATTGAACGAACGTCTGCAGCTACGTAATTAACAGATACACCCGGCAAGTTCTTCAAGTACTCACCAATATTGCCTTCCGCAATTTCACCAAACGCTTCAGCATGCTGAACCGAAATAAGGTTGTCCGAGCGTCGTTGTTCATTGAGAGCGATCGCATTACTATTGTAGTTCTCGCTGCCATCCACTTCGAAGGCGTCCAATTCGAACACCTCGTCATCGTCCACATCTTGAACAGTTCGACTCGGCACTAGAGTAATATCGCCATTCGAGCTGACACCAGTATCCACAAATACAGATACAGGCTTCCCGCGAAGCCCAACGTAAGAGGCGTATACGGTATATTCGCCGATGGAAACACCGCTAAAGCGGTAAACACCGTATTCATCGGTGGTAGTGCTTTGACCAGTCTCTTGAATCGTCACCAGGGCGTTCGAGAGAGCCTTGCCAGTCGCCAGGTTCTTAACGACGCCCCTGATAGCCCCCTCATCTTGAGAGTAGCCTTCCGAGACGAAGGTTATCGCTAGTATAAAAAGGGGCAATACACGAATCACCGCCTTCGCAAAGCAGCACGCAGCTGCGGGTACAGAACTGTATCTGTAGGATGACATGTTTGGAGTAGGGTTTGGGTTTGTTTGGTTGCCTAACACCTAATACGTGTTAGGTTGGGTTACAAAAAAAGAAGGCTTTACAGCCCTCATAGTCCAGATTTGAACTATGAATCCTGTTATGGCCTAAGAGTATTAATAGGTCAACGCTGTGCTGAAAAACTTAATTAGACGTTGACCAGTATTTCACCTAACACGTTTTGTATCTTTTACCCCAAAAATATGAAAACCCAACCTGAGTCGGAAAAATACCTCATTCCTAACCTTAGGAATGCCTGCAGGATCCTCCTTCACCTATCGAGCACTCGAACGCCGCATACCATACGCGAATTTTGCGAAGACCTCGGAGTACCAAGGACAACCGTACGTCGCATTCTGATAACCCTTGAGCGCGAGCACTTCGTTCAAAAGAGCGGAGACAAATACGGCCTTGGCACTGCACCTATAGGGATAGGAAACGCTGCAAAATCCCAGCTAGACATTCGATCTGTAGCAAAACCGTATTTGGCGGACATTACGGAAAAAACAGGAGAAACCTGCCACCTCGCTATCCCTTCGGGTAATCGCTCCCTCATAATAGAGGTAAACACAAGTCCACACCCATTATCCGCATCGCGGGGACCAGGAGCACTCGTGGAACTACACTGCTCAGCTACTGGAAAATGCTTCCTCGCATTTTCAAGCGCTACTCCACTAAAAACAACTTTACTGTCTAGCGATCTTCGGAGGCATACAAGAAGAACATTCACAACGATCGAAGACCTATCAAAGGAGATCGAAAACGTAAGGGAGCTACGTTTCGCAATGGACGAGCAGGAGTTCTTCGATGACGTGAGATGTATCGCCGCTCCCGTATTCGATGAAAATGGAGACTGTACCGCCGCAATTGGCCTAACCGCAGCAACATCGAGATTCACAAAAGGTAAAATTCCAGAGTTTTCTAAAACGGTACGGCATCAGGCTAACGAACTCTCTCGCAGCTTAGGTTGGCCAGGCCAGAAATAGCCAAAATAGAATCAAACCATGCCTAACCATATCCGAAAATCCCTCTACTTAGCTATTCTTGTATTTATCTTCTCACTACACTCTAGTTTCTCAAGCGAAAGGAAAGCGACTGTAATTGCTCTAATCGGAGATTCTACCGTCACCGACGAATCAGGCTGGGGTTCCGCATTCGCAAATCACTTCGATAAGTCTGTAACTGTAACAAACTTTGCTGTCGGCGGCAGAAGTTCAAAGAGCTGGTTCGACGAAGGAAGGTTGCCCGAGGCATTAGAGATCCGACCTGACTTCGTATTCATACAATTCGGACACAACGACCAACCAGGCAAGGGACCAGATCGAGAAACAGACCCCAACTCAACTTACCGAGAGAACATAATTCACTACATTGACGAGTTCAGGCAGATCGGTTCCCACCCAATAATCGTAAGCTCCGTTACAAGACGTAATTTTAACGATTCTGGGCAAATCCAGTCCACTTTAGGGCCATGGGCAGAGGCAGCCCGATCCGCTGCCAAACAAGCCAATGCAACCTTCCTTGATCTGCATTCCCTAAGCATCGCTTACCACAACGCAATCGGCCCCCAGGCAAGCCACTCCTTCAACCCCACTGAAGCAGACGTCACACACTTCAACAACAAGGGAGCTGAAGCCATAGCAGACCTTATAATTTCCCTCCTTCGCTCGCAAGAGCTAGAACTGTGCAACCTGCTGAAAAGCGATTATTGATCAGCTGAGTATCGTAATCGACAAAACGCTCCTCTTCCAAGTTCGACTCTTCCAGAAACTCTAATACGACTTCCTCCTCCTCTAACTCTACGTCGAAGCCCTCAGCTTTTCGCAGCAATAGTTCGTAGGATGCAATAGAATCCCATTTTGCCAAATCTGAATAACAGTCTGGATACGGACGCAAATACCTAGAGCACTGCAAACAGAAACGAGGAACTTCTGACACATAGAGGAAGGCTATGCCCTATCAAACGGCTTCTCCCTTCAACCCCATCCGTGTTACACGTTGAGTTCTAGACTCTAACTGCGGCCTATTTCGAGTTCCTTAGCGTACCGCCCTCGATCCACTTACTCTCAACCATCTGAATCTTGGGAAAGGATGGTAGCCCAAAGTCCTGATTCATGATTCGCGACGCAAGCAGTTCAACTGCCCATGCTCCCATCAACTCCTGATTTTGCTCCATTCCAGATAGATTGGTTCCATCCAACAATTGGCTAACTGCCGCGACTCCCACATCCCCTGGAACACTAACGCCATTTTCCTCAAGAATATCGGGAAGTTTTCTGACTTCCTCATAGAGGTGCACACAAACAATCACATCAGGCCGGTTGCATCGATACCAGTCCATCACCGAGTCCGACTCAACATTCGACGTTCTAAGAACGGGCATCAGTAGCGGATTTCCCAATACATGATCGCACCATCCAAAATATGCACTCGGATAGACATGGGCCGACCGATTCTCCTCATACTCCCCCAAGATAAGCCCCGGCCTTCGATACCCCAATTCGTAAACTCGATCGAGAGCACTATACAAATCGTTAAAGAAGTGACTCGTAACACGATGCATTGGGGAAGAGATGCTCAACCCCACAGTCACAACCGCAAATTGATCAAGCTCCTTAGGGAAGCGTTCCTCAAAATCAGGACTACCAAAACAAAGGAGTCCTTGAATCCCACGAGCATCCAATACGTCCCGAAATCTTCCGTGACTCATACCCGGGGCCTTCAATCCCAACGACTCCAAGCGATAACCAAGCTGCTCGCCACGCTTTTGCATCGCTTCATGAATCAAGGTTAGATGCTTAGATTGCTCCCAAGGGCGCAATGTCTCATAAAACGAGATGACACCAAAACAAGCTTCACTAGAACGAGTTCCATTGAGTCTCAAGTGACTCATCAACTCGTTGATCTTAGCATTTGGTCGATAACCAATCAGATCCGCCTCTCGCAAAACGTTCTCACGTGTTGATTCGGAGATTTTTGGGCTGCTCCTTAACGCGAGTGAGACTGTCGAAGGGGAGATTCCGAGTTTTTTGGCTATGATTCTTACGCTCACAGTTTTTTGGGCTAAAAATTAGAACAACAATAAACAGGGGAACCTTGTATTTGCCAGTCTAGTCAACGTCTAACTTTAGACCCTAAATCATCGGAATACACTCCACACTTTTTCAATTCAGTTGGAGCGACATGGCAATGCAACTCGTTAATATTGACCCTTGTTTTGGGCCTGAGGCTCATTCTCGTCCCACTAATTGGTCAACGTCTATTCGTTGACGACGCGTAATCTCCAAAATCGGAGCTATGGTGACTAGTCATATAGGCAACTTACCTTCAAACTGACGATAAATTTCGACCCAACAAGGACACTTGAAAATAGGACTCGGACTATACAAGCACATGCTCACTCCGGAAAACTTCCGCTTCGCGAAGCAGGCTGGAGCAAC
This sequence comes from Pelagicoccus mobilis, assembly GCF_016595505.1. GTDB lineage: Bacteria > Verrucomicrobiota > Verrucomicrobiia > Opitutales > Opitutaceae > Pelagicoccus > Pelagicoccus mobilis. The sequence continues at coordinate 88,556 of NZ_JAENIL010000029.1, forward strand.
CCATATTGTGGCCCATCTCGTTGATTACTTCAAAGGCGACGAACATTCCGGAGGCGATGATCAGCCAACGGGAGGCGACAGAGGCTGGGGACTTGCCGGTGATCCAGACACGCTGTGGTCACTTGAAGATTTAAAGAAGCTTCGCGAAGACGTTGAAGCCAATGGACTCATTCTGGAAGCGATCGAGAACTTCGACCCCGCCCATTGGCATGACATCCTGCTCGACGGCCCGAAGCGTGATCAACATATCTCAAATGTTAAGACCATCATTCGTCGCCTCGGAGAAGCAGGTATCCCGACTATGGGGTACAATTTTTCCATTGCAGGTGTCGCTGGCCGTACCACCGGTCCCTACGCCCGAGGACAGGCTGATTCTGTCGGAATGGAAGGCCCCTACGATGAGCCCATCCCTAACGGTATGGCTTGGAATATGGTCTACGACCTCAACGCAGCCGAAGGCACAATCCCGAGCGTCACCCACGAGGAGCTCTGGCGAAGGCTGCGAAATTTCTTAGCCGAAGTGTTGCCGGTCGCTGAACAATCAGGAGTCACGCTCGCCGCCCACCCAGATGACCCACCCATGCCGACGATCCGCTCCCAACCACGACTCGTGCACCAACCTCACCTCTACCAAGACCTCATCGACGCCAACCCAAGTCCACGTAACAAACTAGAATTTTGCATCGGGTCTATCGCCGAAATGACGGAGGGTGACGTGTACCAGGCGATCGACCAATACTCTTCCCAAAACCGAATCGGCTACATCCACTTTCGAAACGTTCGCGGTAAGGTTCCTTACTATAAGGAAACCTTTATCGACGATGGCGACATCGATATGCTGCGAGCTCTGGAAATTCTCCACACAAACGGATATCAAGGAGTTTTAATCCCGGACCACTGTCCTTCCATGAGTTGCGACGCACCGTGGCACGCCGGAATGGCTTACGCACTGGGCTATATCAAGGCTGCACTTCAATCAATTGAGTCAAAATCAAATGTGACTCCCTCTCCCCTTTGATCATGTACATCGACGAACAATCTAAACCCGAAACCTCTACTAACGTATTCAGCCTTTCTGGACAAATTGCAGTGATCACCGGAGGTGGCTCTGGAATCGGCCAGGCAATCGCAGGCTGTATGCACAAAGCTGGAGCTCAAGTAGTTCTCATCGGACGTAGAGAAGACGCCCTTGCTAAAGCCACCGAAGAGCTTGGCGACCGCTCGAGCTACCTGGTTCACGACATAACCGAAACGCAAAAATCTGAGCAATTAGCAGAACGTCTCATCGCCGATTGGGGTAAAGTGGATTGCCTCGTGAACAACGCCGGAATTCATCTCAAAAAACCTGCCTTGGATACGAGCGTAGATGAATTTAACAGCATTCTTGAAACAAATGTCCTCGGTGCCCACGCGCTTATTTCCGCAATCGCTCCAAGCATGATCAAGCGAAAGTCAGGAAGCATCTTGTTCGTTTCATCGATGGCATCGCTCTTCGGAATCCCGCAAGTGCTCGCCTACAGCGCGGCGAAAAGCGCTCACCTCGGAATGGTCAGAACGCTCTCCACCGAACTCTCTCCACATGGAGTACGCGTCAACTCCATCGCCCCCGGCTGGATCGAAACAGAGATGTCCAGCAAAGCCTTCGCTAACGACCCAGCCCGTCGGGAAAAGATTCTCTCCCGTACCCCCATGCAAAAGCTAGGTTCACCCGACGACGTTGGTTGGGCAGCAGTGTACCTCGCTTCTGCTGCCGCGAGCTTTGTCACGGGAACCGTTTTCCCAGTCGACGGCGGAGCTAGTATCGGTTTTTAATTACAAACCCTATCCATGAAGCCCCTTTCACTAAAAGCGCTCAGCGCTCTGTTCATTTCTCTCGCAATAAACTCCCTCGTTTCCGCCGAAGACGGTTACCGTCTCTGGCTAAGGTACGAGTCGATTCAAAAACAGGAGATACTTGATTCCTACCTGTCCAACATAGGAACGGTAGATATCGCGCAAAAGGACCTAAATCCAACCCTTCGGGTCGCTGCGGACGAGCTTCAAAAGGGCCTGTCTGGACTGCTTGGTTCCGGAGAGAGGTCAAACAAATCCAGATTGCTAATAGGTACGGCGTCTCAAAATCCGAAAATCGCTAAGATCCTCGAAAAGCAAAACACCAACTTCGACCAGAAGGATGAGTATCTCGTATTCGCCGACTCTAAGAGTAAGCAAACAACAATCGTAATTACCGGTTCCTCCGATCAAGCCGTACTCTACGGCGTATTCGCTTTTCTTCGACACCTCCAAACCCACCAACCAATTGAAGGGCTCTCCTTAAGAAGCGCCCCTCGCGTAGAAAACCGCATCCTCAACCATTGGGATAACCTCACCCGCACCATCGAGCGATCGATGAGCGGGGCTTCCCTCTGGAACTGGTTCGATCTCCCCTACTACATCGAGCCTTACTATATTGATTACGCCAGAGCCTGCGCTTCCGTCGGGATCAACGGCACCGTCCTCACCAACGTCAATGCCAACTCGACCGTCCTTCATCCACAGTTCATCGAAAAGGTTGCCGCACTTGCTGACACTTTTCGCCCTTATGGTATTCGCGTCTACCTTACAGCGCGCTTCAGTGCTCCAATCGAACTAGGAGGCCTGGACTCAGCGGATCCACTCGATCCAGTGGTCATCAAATGGTGGAACGATAAAGTAGCCGAGATCTACGAATACGTTCCCGACTTTGGCGGTTTTCTCGTCAAAGCAAATTCCGAAGGCCAGCCCGGCCCACAAAAGTACGGGCGAGACCACGCGGACGGAGCGAACATGCTCGCAGACGCCCTCGCTCCTCACGGAGGCATCGTTATGTGGCGTGCCTTCGTATACGACTTCGAAATCAAGGAGGATCGCCACAAGCAAGCCTACACAGAGTTCACCAACCTCGACGGGCGTTTCCGGGAAAACGCTATCGTACAAACCAAAAACGGGGCCATCGACTTCATGCCGCGCGAACCGTACCACCCGCTTTTCGGAGCGACTCCGGAGACAACCCAAGCCCTCGAGCTGCAAATCACCCAGGAATATCTAGGGGGCGATGTTCATCTTGCCTACCTCGCCCCCATGTGGCGCGAAGTACTGAATGCGGACACCTTTGCCCAAGGAAAGGGATCAACTGTCGCTAAAGTGATTGATGGCAGCGTATTCAGTCACAAAAACACGACCTTCGCAGGCGTCTCCAACGCCGGTAATGAACGTAACTGGACCGGCCACCCAATCGCAGCCTCCAATTGGTATGCCTTCGGACGTCTAGCCTGGGATCACACGCTCAGTTCCGAGCAGATAGCTGATGAATGGATCCGCATGACCTTCAACAACCAGAGTGAGGTTGTGGATACAATTGCGAACATAATGCTCGCCTCTCACCAAACCGTGGTCGACTACTCCATGCCTCTGGGCTTGCACCACATTATGGCCGAGGGACATCACTACGGTCCGGGCCCCTGGTTCGACCAAGGTCGACCTGACTGGACTTCTGTCTACTACCACCGAGCGGATGAAGCTGGGATCGGCTTCGACCGGACCGAAAGCGGAACGAACGCGCTCGGGCAGTACTTCCCTGAACGGGTGGCCAAATGGTCAGACCCCGAGCAAATCGACGAACGCTACCTTCTCTGGTTCCACCATGTCTCCTGGGATTTCGAAATGGATTCGGGAGAAACGCTCTGGAATGAACTTTGCCTCACCTATCAGCGTGGAGTAAACGACGTCGCAAAGTGGATACAGGAATGGGACGGACTATCAGGAAAAATTGACGCTCAACGACATGCTCGTGTAGCAGCAATGCTTATACGCCAACACGCTGATGCGATCTTCTGGAAGGACGCATGCCTCAGCTATTTCCAAACCTTCAGCAAACGCCCCTACCCGAAATCAATTACTCCTCCCGAGAACGATCTCGAACACTACAAAAACTTTAAACTCTACCATGTTCCCGGACACCCCGCTGAACAGTGGTAACATCCACCAGAAAATGATTTCCAAAAACCTCAAAGCACTGGCAATCGCCAGTGCCTCTTTCATTTGCTCAGAACTTTCAGCTGAGGTCAGGCTCCCAAGCATAGTAAGCGATGGCATGATCCTGCAGCGAGACGTCTCATTAAAGGTATGGGGCTGGGCTGACGCCGGAGAAAAGGTCACAGTAAACTTCCTGGGCAAGTCACACTCCACCAAGGCTGATTCTAACGGAGATTGGCAACTATCTCTCCCTCCCGCCGAAGCCGGAGGTCCGCATTCAATGCGAATCACGGGTAATAATGAGATAAAACTGGATGACATTCTCATCGGGGATGTATGGCTGGCCTCCGGTCAATCGAATATGACCCACGCCTTCAATCGCTGGCAGGAAGATTACGCCTCGGAAATCGCCAACTCAAAAAACGACAAGATCCGCCAGTTCTCCGTCCCCACAACTCCAATACTCTCCGGTCCTGCTAACGACGTTCCCAATCAAAGTTGGAAAAAAGCCAATCCAGACAATCTATTGGATTTCACTGTGGTTGGCTACTTCTTCGCGAAAACATTACACGATTCCTACGACGTTCCTCAAGGGATAATAATGTCTTGCGTTGGCGGCACACGCATTGAGGCCTGGACCAGCGAGGAAGGGCTTAAGGCCTTTCCCAAGCAACTCGAAATAATCGAGCGAAACAAAGACTCTGATTACGTAGCACGAGTTAACGCCGAAGCCAAAGCGGACCGCGAAGAGGTCGGTCCAAAGAAAACGATTGATCAAGGAACCGCTGGTGAAATCAACTGGTACGACCCTGCCTACAAGGCGGTCAACTGGAAACCAATAAACATTCCTGGCTACTGGGAACATCAAGGGGTTCGCAACTTAGACGGCGTCGTCTGGTACCGCCGCGAGGTCGAGGTCCCGGAGTCCATGACTGGGATTGAAGTCACCGCTAAGCTTGGCCGAATTCGCAACGCTGACGACTTCTACGTGAACGGCCAACGTGTCGGAGGCACTGGCTACGAGTATCCTCAGCGCCGATACAAAATCCCGACTGGCGTTCTCAAATCAGGCAAGAACCTTCTGGTAGTCAGAGTAAGAAACGACAGCGGGAACGGGGGATTTATCCCCGACCGTCCCTACCAGCTCGAAGCCGATGGGCAAGCAATCGACCTCAAAGGAACATGGCATTACAGAGTCGGCGAAGTCTTCGCGCCAGCTACCCGTGAACACAAACAAGGCATCTCCGCCCAATCACAGCCGAGTTCTCTCTACAATGGGATGATCGCCCCGCTGACGAACTACCAGATTCGCGGAGCCCTCTGGTATCAAGGTGAAGCGAATGCTTCGAACCCTCAGGAATATAGGCAGCTCCTACCAAACCTTATCACCGACTGGAGAAATAAGTGGAGTATTGATGAACTCAGCTTCTTTATTGCCCAGCTTCCACGCTTTATGGACGTAGATTATCTACCAGCCGAAAGCAACTGGGCCGAATTACGAGAAGTCCAACTCAAAACCGGTCTCACAACTCCTAATACAGGCACAGGCATTAATATCGACCTCGGCGAATGGAATGATATCCACCCAGCCAAAAAAGGCATCGTCGGAGAACGGCTAGCCCTGCTAGCCCGGTCAATCTCCTATAGCGACAAGACCATAGTCCCCTCAGGCCCGATCTTCACGTCCCAAGAAATCAAAGACGGAAAGATCGTACTCAGCTTCCACCACGTAGGCAGTGGCCTCGTTTCAAACAATGGAGAAGAACTCGCCCACTTCGCAATTGCAGGAGAGGACAAGAGGTTCGTCTGGGCGAGTGCTGAGATTGCAGGGGATAAAGTCGTAGTCTCAAGCAAAGAAGTATCCAAACCTAGATACGTTCGCTATGCCTGGGCGGACAACCCAGACTTCGCCAATCTCGCAAACAAGGAAGGTCTCCCAGCCGCTCCTTTCCGAACAGACAATTAGTACGAAAGCCTCTCTTTGTTCTGGGACCAATGCAAAGAATGCAACATTAACTGCTCCGCCCGCTTCGAAGGTAAACAAAATTCAAGCACCGAACCAAATGAACCATACCACCTTCCCATGGATCTTGCCTTAGAAAGATGGCCAGTAGTTTGCACGAGCTGGAATGAAATCGCGCCGGCAAATGTTCCTTACTTGCCAGCTTTTCTCGCCGGATGGTACTCCAAAATGATCGGAACCAATCAGCATCCCCGCAGAAGGCCACGCCGCTGGGACGAAGACGAACGAGCAGGTGGTTCTGCTCAAGCAAATCCAAGACGACTATGCTATAGCCTTTCCAAAACAGGGAACAAAGCTCAGCTTCCATCCAGTGAGGCGGTTGTGGTCAATTTGGAGTTCATTGTAGCAAATAAACTCTGCACGGCTCGACCGCTTCACGCTACTGCCTTTCCACTATATTTGGTGATGAACCAAAAAAAAGCGGCCTCCCGTTTCCGGAAAGCCGCTTTAAAATAATATAAGATCGTCGATTCAGTGAAGAATTACTCTTCGCCGATCGCGAAACGTACGAAACGCTTGATCTTCATGTTTTCGCCGAGCTTTGCGATTGTCTCGGTGAGAACGTCCTGAACGGTCTTGTCGCCATCCTTTACGAAAGGTTGGTCGAGCAAGCAAACGCCAGCGAAGTACTTGTTGAGCTTGCCTTCGATGATCTTCTGAACCGCTTGGGCTGGCTTGCCTTCCGCTTGGGAAGCAGCGACTTCGCGCTCCTTCTCAACGAGCTCAGCTGGAACTTCCTCACGGCTGATCGCAACCGGATTGAGAGCAGCGATATGGAGGGAGATGTCCTTAACGAAAGCCTTGAAGTCGTCGTTCTTGGCAACGAAGTCAGTTTCGCAGTTCACTTCGATCAAAACGCCTACCTTGCCACCGAGGTGGATGTAAGAGTCAACGAGACCTTCGGAAGTCGCGCGGCCAGATTTCTTGTCAGCGGAAGCAACACCCTTCTTGCGGAGGATAGTCGCTGCGGCTTCGAGGTCGCCATTGGCTTCGGTCAAAGCCTTCTTGCAGTCCATCAGACCAGCACCGGTCTGAGCACGGAGTTCGCCTACTTGTTTCGCGGATATTTGTGCGCTCATTTGCTTTTTATAAAATGTAGTGAGTGGAGATTGATTTGGTAGAAACGAAAAGAGGCGTTGTCGAAACAACGCCTCCTAGAGAGTCGTTCTTAGCCTTCTGACTTTTCTTCCTCAGCTGCAGGAGCTTCTGGAGTCGGAGCCTTAACGGGAGCCTCAGCAGCGACTGGAGCCTTAACCGGAGCTTCTTCAACAGGAGCAGCGACTGGAGCTTCTTCAGCAGCAGCAACCGCTTCGGCAGCAGCTGCAGTAGCGTCGCCACCCTTCTTGCCTTGGTTAGCAGCAGCGGAGCGCTTAGCGCGACCTGCTTCAACCGCTTCGGCGATCGTTTCGAGGATGATGCGGATAGACTTAACAGCGTCGTCGTTGCCTGGGATCGCGTAGTCTACTGTAGAAGGATCGGAGTTAGTGTCGACGATCGCAGCAACCGGGATCTTAACGCGACGCGCTTCAGCAACGGCGATGTCCTCGTAGTTCACGTCTACAACGAACATGGCGGCTGGAAGCTTTTCCATCTTCACGATGCCTTCGAAATTGCGGTGCATACGCGCCATCTCGCGGCGGATAGCGGAACCTTCCTTCTTAGGAAGCTTTGCGAGAGAGCCGTCTGCTTCCATCTTCATGTACTTCTTGTACTTAGTGATGGAGGAAGTGATGGTCTGCCAGTTAGTGAGCGTGCCACCCATCCAGCGGTTAACGCAGAATGGCATGCCAGTGTTGGCAGCTGTTTCACGGATGATTTCCTGAGCCTGACGCTTGGTGCCTACGAGAAGAACTTCGCCGCCCTTAGCGACTGTTTCCTCAACGAAATCGTATGCTGCCTTGAGACCTTCGTAAGTCTTAGCGAGGTCGATGACAGAGATACCTTGGCGGTGGTCGAAAACGAAGCCCTTAGACTTCGGGTTCCAACGCTTAACTTGGTGGCCGAAGTGTACTCCAGCGTCGAGTAGATCAGTGAGTTCGATATTCATATGCTTTTCAAAACACCCCTTTAATCGCGGGGCGCAGGCCGCTCGAGAGCTGCCTTACGATCATGGTTATTGGTTATTGTTAGTTCCCTCAGGATTGAAGGAAGCGAGAACCGTAGCCCTAGCCCCCTCCTTGGCAAGGAGTAATTTGCAACATTTACGAGGAAAGTTGCGAAAAGGCATTGACAGGTGAAAACGAATCCACCTTTCTGCAGCTCCTCCGAACACCAGAGCGGAGATTTACAGTTTAGATACTGCAGTTGCAGGGTGGAGCAGTCTGGTAGCTCGTCAGGCTCATAACCTGAAGGTCGCTGGTTCAAATCCAGCCCCTGCACCCATGAAGGCCCAATGCTTAAAGCGTTGGGCCTTCGCCTTTTATACTGCTAATCAGTGACTTACAGAGGACACACCACCCCGAAGGCGTTCGGAAACCACGAGATTCCCGATGAGGTCAAAAAACGCGAGATGCGGTCAAAAACGGAAATTAGGCAAATAAATGGCAAATTTTTACATTTAGAAAATATCCGTTTGCCCTTCAGGATTTCAACCTGAAGACCGGTTTTAAGGCCCACTCACACGACACGCCTCTCGTTCCCGGGCACTTCTGCACACATTCACCCCCGCCCCTTCCATCTAATCCGAGATATTCGATACTAGAAACGGAAACAAACAACTCTCGGAAATCATTTGCACTTATTTCGTTTGTTTCGTTTATTTCGTTTACTTAGTGAACCTAAAAGACGATAGGAGAACATAAGATGAAGCTTTCAGAATCCTTCCCCTTCAATTCAGCCCTACCCGACGAACAAGAGCGAAACACCGCACTTGAAGCCAGCCGGCTGCTCGCGCCTTTGCTGAAAGGGCATCGCGGGCTGAGCGTTCCAATCGACGACGCTGAAGGCAAAGGCCAAACCGTCGACATCCCACCATCAGCCGTTGGGTTCCTAGTGAACATCCTATCCGAAATGGCCAAGGGGAACTCGGTCACGATCATCCCGGTGCATGCCGAACTCACCACGCAGGAGGCAGCCAACTTCCTCAACGTATCAAGGCCATTCGTCGTCCAACTGATCAAGGAAGGCAAACTTCCGGCTCACAAGGTCGGCACCCATCGCCGGATACGATTTTCGGATTTGAAGGAGTACAAGGCTCGCGTTGACGAAGACCGAAACAACGCCTTGGACGCTCTCGCCGAGCAGGCTCAGGAGCTGGATATGGGATACTAATTGAACAGCGACCTAAGCGACCATGGCACGCTACACAGCCCTTTACGACGCCTGCGTCCTCTACCCCGCTCCTCTTAGAGACTTCCTGATCCAGCTCTCTACCACGAATCTTTTTCGAGTGAGATGGAGCTCCGAGATCCACGACGAATGGATCAGGAACGTTCTCAAAAACAGGCCCGACCTGAAAGAAGGGCAGCTCAGAAGAACGCAAGACCTCATGAATCGCGCAGTGCCCGACGCTCTCGTGACAGGCTTCGAAGCGCTAATCCCGACTCTCGAGCTTCCGGACGCCGACGATCGGCACGTATTGGCCGCAGCAATACGAGGTCGGTGCGACGTGATCGTTACCTACAACTTAAAGGACTTCCCGTCCGAAACTCTTTCTCACTTCGATCTCGAAGCTCAGCATCCAGACGAATTCATTTCGCACCTGATTCATTTGAAACCCGACGCGATCCTAGTCACCGCCAAACGATGCCGAGCCCGCCTTAAGAACCCTCCCAAGACCGTAGAGGAGTACGTTCTTAGCCTTGCTGACCAAAGGCTCCCAGAACTGAGCAGCTTCCTTCTCGAAAACAAAGAGCTGATCTAGGCGACACGAACCTTCCTAAACGAATCGTGTAGAGGCACTCAGCCTCCTTCTTGCTTCGCAAGCAGTAGCCTTCTATCGCTTAAGTCGCCAACCCTAGGTTTCGCCCCTTCGGTTCTATCCCGTCAGATTGACGGCTTCGCGATTCCTTCGGATGCCCCTCCCCCCTACCCCCCTCCC